>JBGVCF010000042.1:0-63032 GCA_045226315.1 Candidatus Cryptobacteroides sp. | reverse complement strand
ATTTATAACATCAACAAGACTTCCCTGAAGGATGCCATCGTCCATTTCGGCGGCGGTTGCACCGGCGAGATGATCAGCGCCCAGGGCCTGCTGGTAACCAACCATCACTGCGGCTACAGCTCCATCCAGCGCCTGTCCACCGACGATCATAACTACCTGATGGACGGCTACTGGGCCAAGAGCTACGCAGAGGAAATCCCCTGCCCCGGCCTTACCGTCACCTTCCTGGTGAAGATGGAAGACGTGACCGACGCCATTGAAAAAGGCGGAGCCCAGGCCGAAGACATCGAGAAAGCCGCCCAGGAGGCCAACCCCGGCTGCCGCGTCCAGGTAACGGGCTTCTACAACGACAACGTACACTATCTCATTGTGTACCGCACCTACACCGACATCCGTTTCGTGGGTGCACCCCCGGAAGATATGGGTAAGTTCGGCGGTGAGGCCGACAACTGGATGTGGCCCCGTCACACCTGCGACTTCTCCATGTTCCGCGTATATGCCGGCAAGGACAACCTGCCCGCCGATTACAGCGCGGAGAATGTTCCCTACAAGCCCGCCCGCAGCCTGAAGATCGCCACCGGCGGTGTGAAGGAGAACGATTTCGCCATGATCATGGGTTATCCCGGCCGCACCCAGCGTTATCAGACGGCCGAACAGCTCAAGCAGATGATTGCCGGTAACCGCGTTTCCATCGACGCCCGTACCGTTCGCCAGGACATCATGTGGGAAGCCATGTGCGCCGATCCTTCCGTCCAGCTGAAGTACGCCAACAAGTACGCCGGCAGTGCCAACGGCTGGAAGAAATGGCAGGGTGAAGAACTGGCTTTCAAGAACCTGAATATCATCGGCCGGGAAGAAGAGAAAGAGGCCGCCCTCAAGGCTTGGATCGAGGCCGATCCTAACCGCAAGGCCCTCTACGGCGACCCTGTGGCCGAAATCGCCGACTATGTGAAGAAGAATTCGGCCGATAATCTGGCCATCACCCTCCTGTCCGAAGCTCCCCTCCGCATTGAGCTGATCAGTCTGGCCGCCAGCACTTTCCGCATGTTCACCAACGGCATTCCCGCCGGGGCCGATACCACCGCCGTCCTGGCCCAGGCCGTGGAGGCTGTCAAGGGTCAGTACCGCGACTATGTGGAGCCCCTGGACCGCAAAGAGGCCGTAGCCCTGCTGGAATTCTACCGCAAGAACGCCAAGCCGGAAGACTATCTGCAGGGTCTGAACGGCGGCGAAGATTTCGCCACGCTGGACATTCCGGCCTACGTTCAGAAGCTCTTCGACAACAGTATTTATACCTCTCATGAGAAACTGGCGGCATCGGCCACCAGCCTGGCTGCCCTCACCGAGGATCCCGTAATGGAACTGTACAACAGCGCCATTGCCGTACTGATGAAGTACTACCAGAAGCAGTTCCTGGGCAAGGATGAATCCTACGACCTTGCCCGCAAGCACTTTGCTGCAGCCCTGCTGGAATGGCAGAAAGGCCAGGCCATGTACCCGGATGCCAACTCCACCATGCGCCTCACTTATGGTAAAGTGCTGCCTTACAGCCCTAAGGACGGTCTGAAGTATCTGTACTACACCACCGCCAAGGGCCTGCTGGAGAAAGAGAATCCCGACGATCCCGAATTCATCCTGCCCGCCGGCATCAAGGAGCTGCTGCTGGCCAAGGATTATGGCCGCTGGGCCGATGCCGACGGCACCCTGCACACCTGCTTCCTCACCAACAACGACATCACGGGCGGCAACTCCGGCTCCCCGGTGCTGAACGCAAAGGGCGATCTCATCGGCCTGGCTTTCGACGGCAACTGGGAGAGCATGAGCTCCGATGTAATGTTCGAACCGGAACTCCAGCGCTGCATCTGCGTGGATATCCGCTACGTACTCTGGCTGGTAGAGAAGTACGGCGGCGCCACCAATATCATTAACGAGCTGACGTTCGCGAAATAAACTTTTGTCGTTCGGATTTTGCAAACCCAAGCGGAACGTATGAACAAGATTGATGTCCTGCAGTGGCTGCAAGAAGTGCAGCACCCTGCCAAGGGGGACCAGAGTATTGTGGCCCTGGGCATGGTGGAAAAGATTGAACAGGCCGATAACGCCGTTCACGTGACGCTGGCGTTTCCCAAGCGTCCGGACCCGTTGAAGAACTACCTCATCGGCGCCGTGCAGGCCTGTCTGTACAGGCATCTGCCTGGCGGAACGGAGATTACGGTGGACAGCATCGTGAAGGATCCCGCCAAGCCCGCCCCTAAAGGCATAGAGTTCAACCTGGAGCAGTTGCGGGAAGTGCGCCATATTATCGGCATCGCTTCCGGCAAGGGCGGCGTGGGCAAAAGCACCGTCACCGTGAACCTGGCCGTGGCCCTGGCGCGCTTAGGCTATCGCGTAGGTGTGGCCGATGCCGATGTCTACGGTCCCTCCATCCCCACCATGACCGGCACGGAAGACGCCGTGATCCAGATGTTCGGCGAGGACGAAAACGACAACCTCTTTGTCCCGGAAGAGAAATACGGGGTCAAATGGCTTTCCGTGGGTCACGTATCCCAGGCCGGCCAGGCCCTCATCTGGCGCGGGCCCATGGCCTCCACCGCCCTCAAGCAGATCATCCTGCAAACGCAGTGGGGTCCGCTGGATTTCCTGCTCATCGACATGCCTCCGGGAACCGGCGACATCCACATCTCCCTCATCGGCGATGTTCCCATGAACGGCGCTATCATCGTAACCACCCCGCAAACGGTTGCCCTGTCCGATGTCCTCCGCGGCGCCAACATGTTCCGCAATCCGCAGGTGAACATTCCTATCTACGGCCTGGTGGAAAACATGTCCTGGTTCACCCCGGCGGCTCATCCGGAAGAGAAATACTACCTCTTCGGCCAGGACGGCGGCGTGCAGATGGCCCGCAACCTGGACATCCCCCTCATGGGCCAGATTCCCCTGGTACAGGATATAAGAGAGGGTGCCGATAATGGCACCCCCGTAGCTCTTTTGGATCGTCCGGACAGCCAGGCTTTCATGGATCTGGCACAAAAGCTGGCCGCCAGCGTGTAGAAGCAGCCACCCGCGCGTGTCAGTTTTCCACGAAGCGGGTGGTGTTGATGGTGGTGAAGCAGCAGTTGCCCCAGATATCGTTGGTGAGGAAAACAACCCGGTCGCCTTCCAGGAAGGTGATCAGCGCCTGCCCGGCCCCTACTCCCACTTCTTTGATGTACGTACCATATTGTACAGTGTTGGTGGAATGGTTATAAATGGTCATCATCCCGCCAGCCCACAGAATGCTGTAAGTGCACAGGTCGCCCCCGAACACATCGCCATAGCAGAAATCGTTGACAGAGGTGCGGAACTCGAAATCCACAAACGGGGTGGTGTAGGTATCGTTTGCATAGTCCTGCACCACCATCGAGTAAGGGAAGCAGTGCAGCATGAGATCCTTCTCCCTGTGGACATTCTGGTCCAGGATGTATCCGCCGGCAAATTCCACCCCAGGCGCATTGGCATCCCCGCGCACGGTAAAGGAGGACAGCGACTTGTCACGGCTGTCGATGACACGAAGCGTCGGATGATTGTACGTAATACGGCTGATGATTTTGGTCCGGCTGTAATCCAAAAAGGCATCTGAGAAGGTGTATTCGTAGAACGAATCACCCAGCTCCTCCTCCAGCGGCGTATGCTCCACCTTGTCGTCGACACGGCTGTCGATAAAAAACCACCGGTAGGTTCCTATTTCATTCGATGTGATGAAAATGCCGAAGCCATTGTCGGCAAACAGCACGTTGGAGATGGTATTGCAAGGGAATTGCGGGTGGTCCAGACTGTCGGTCTCTTTGGAAATGACTTTGACAAGGGCGCCTGTTTCGGCATCCAACACCCGTAAAACGCCTTCTCCGGTCACATACAGGCGGTGATTGTAGCGGTTGAAACTGATTCTTTCCGGCAACCAGTCCAGCTCGAACTGCTTGAGCACGGCAAAGCTGCGGGCATCCAGCTTGTACACGCGCTTGGGAGAGTCGGTGGTAAGCCAGAGGGTGGATTCGTCTTCGCCGAAGGTCCAGTGCCGGAAAGTGCCTTCAAGGGTGACCTGGCCGTCGTGAAGCGGCGCAATCACAGTCTCGTCAAACGTGATGCCGTCGTCGAGGACCGATTCCACCGCCACGTGGTCCAGGACCCGGTCGGCACCCAGTTGAATCATCTTGTAGGGGATGTCCACGTCCACGGTATACGCATCCGCTGCGCGCATGTCCAGTTCAACGTAAGGCTCGGTAATCCAGGATTTGACCGGACGCACTTTTCGGGAAAAGCGAATGTGGACTACGGCCGGCGCCCCAAAGTGCACGGCCAGGTTGGGCACGGAAACATCTACGTGGGTGACCAGGATGGGCAGGTGGTACAGGATGGGGATGGTGACCGCGTCGGTCCGGGAAAGAATGGAGAACTCGGCCTTTGCAAGGTCTTCGTCCTCAAGCTCTTGCGGGAAATCCCAATGGACATGGACGACGCTGCTGCCTTTTCCCTCCGTGGGCGAAAACGACAGGGCCCCGGAAGCCGATTCCAGCCGCCATTCGGTATTGGAAGCGATCTGGAGCGTGGCGGTGCCGCTCCTGGCCTTCGTGTCTATTTGCTCCGTATCCACAGACACGTAGGGAGGGATATCCGAAAGCCGGACCGTGAGCGGCGCGGCGCCTTGCTCGGCCAGGCTCACCCATTGGGACTGCGGTTCATAAGAAACGGCCGATACTTCCAGCTTGACCCGCTGGGCCGTCAGGCCCGAAAAAACGCATTTCCCTTCCTGGTTGGTCAAATCCCGATCCTGGTCCACACTTACCAGGGCTCCCGCTATGGGACGTTCCGACGAGTCCGTAACCAGTACCGTCAGTTCGTAGGTACGCGTTTCCGCCTCCTGTTCCCGGCAGGAGGGAAAAGTCAGGCCCAGCAGCGCCAGTAGGAAAAGGAGAGAGAGCCGTCGCATTTTCCCTTACTTTTTACGGAACGGCAGCCAGGGCAGGGCGAGGGCGAGGAGGAGGGTCAGGAGCAGGCCGATGGACGCGATGCGGGAGACGGTGGCGCCGATGCGATAGCTGTCCGGCAGGAAGGTCATTACCACTTCATGGGAGCCGGCAGGCAGGACGGCGGCGCGGAAGGTCCAGTTGGCGCGCAGCAGGTCCAGGGGTTCTCCGTCCACGGTGGCGTGCCAGCCGTTGGGGTAGTAGATCTCGCTGAACACGGCCAGGCGGTCGGAGGCCGATGTATACCGGTAATGCAGCTCGTTGGGGGCGTAGGAGGTCATTTCGATGATGTCCTGGGATTCTTCGCTGCGCTCAGAAGGACAAGAAACACCGCTTGTCACCACGGCCTGGTGGCGGAGATCGATGGCGCCCAAGAGGGCGATTTCTTCGTCCGGAGAGGCGGCGGTTACTACGGAATCCACGAACCAGGCGGGGCCGAAAGCGCCGTCGTTCACCAGGGGCGGATAGTCGCCGTGGAGGATCACGTAACGGGTGTTCAGGGCATTGAGGACGGGGGTGTTATCGGCCATCCAGGCCTCTACTTCCGACAAATCCTCTATCTGATTCAACTGCTTGTACAGGCCGTTGATTTCGCCGGTGAGATACTGCTCGATGAGGTCTTGGTACCGCTGCAGCTTGGCCGGAGAATAGCCGCCCACGTTCTTGTGGTGGTAAGACGGAACGGAGGAGTTGAACACGTTCACCGTGAGGTCCAGGACGCGGTATTGCGGGTCTTTATCGGCCTTGACAATCTGGTCTACGGGGCGCTCCACGAAGGGTTTGCCGAAATCCTTGGGCGTGGTGAAGTGGCTGGCGTTCAGGTAGCGTTTGCCGGCGCCGAACAAGTCTATCAGCACCAGCAGGCCGATGACGACGGCGGCCATCTGCTTACGGCCGAAGCCTGCGAAAGCCTTGGCGTGTTCCGTCTGCCCCTTCGGAAGATAGGCCCACATGAGCAGTCCGCCGGCGGCCAGGATGAGGAGCAGGGAGCGGAGGGCATCGGCCTTGAAAAGAGCAATGCGGTCCACGACCAGGGCCTCCACCAGGACGTCCTGCATGCCGGCATCGGCGGCCGATTCGAAGCTGCCGAAAAGTCCGGGGGCCACCCAGGCCAGCAGACAGAAGCCGCCGGTGAGACCGAAAGCCCAGCCAAACGCTTTCTGGAAGCGTTTTTTGTCGTAGGTGCCACGCGCGATGCGGTCCAGCGTCACGAAGCCCAGCAGCGGCAGCGTCACCTGCAGTACCACCAGGGCCATAGACACAGTCCGGAACTTGTTATACAGCGGTAAATACTTGAAGCAGAATTCGGTAAAGGGCATGAAATGGTTGCCCAGCGCCATAAGGACTGCCAGGATGGTTGCCGCCAGCAGCCACCATTTCTCCCGTCCCTTGTACAGGCCCAGGCCCAGGATAAAGAGCAACACGCAGATGGCGCCCATATACATGGGACCGGCGGTAAACGGCTGCGGGCCCCAATAGAGCGGCAGGTTCTTGGCGGTTTCCTTCAGATTCTTCTGCCCCGCCTGGCGCAGCAGCTTGATGGTAGCCGATTTCTCCGGATTCACCGCCCCGGCCGATGATCCGCCGTTGAAGTTGGGAATCATAAGGTTGGGCAGTTCTTCCCAGCCGTAGCTCCAGGAGGTGGCATATTCCAAGTCCAGGCCTTTGCTGCTACCTTTATCTTGATCCTTGGAGAGTTCCGAACCGCCGCGCATGGTGTTGGGGGTGTATTTGGCCAGCGGCAACAGTTTGTTCACATTGGTGGCGATACCGGCACCGCCCAGTACCAGCAACAGGAGGGAAGCGATGATGAACGGCTTCCAAGCCTTGGTCTGGATGGTATGGATAAGTTCCACCAGCGCGAACAGCAGCACCATAATGGCCAGATAATAAGTAATTTGCTGGTGGTTCGCCTTGATTTGCATACTCAGCGCCAGACCGAACAAAACCGCCCCCAGCAACATCCTGACCGGAGATTCTTCGCTTCGCTCAGAATGACAGTTGTCATCCTGAGGAGCGGATGCGACGAAGGATCTCCCGCCGCTGCGATAGGTATATACCAGCGCGGCTAGGACCCAGGGCATTAGGGCTATGGCTTGCATCTTGGTATTGTGCCCCACTTGGATAATCTGGAAGTTGTAGCTGCAGAAGGCCACGGCGATGGCGCCGCCTATGGCTACAGGGATGCTTACGCCCATGGCCAGGAACATCAGGAACGCTCCCAGCAGGGTCACGAAAATCCAGGTGGCGGGCCGCTTACCCAAAAACAGGAACTTATAGAGGGGTTCTGTGTAGTCGCCGCCATTCTGGGTGGAAATGGCCGTGGTGGGCATGCCGCCGAACATGGAGTCCGTCCAGTAAGTGGGATTGTCCGGATGCGCCTTGTTCCATTCCGTCATCTCGTGGGACATGCCCACATAGCCGGAGATATCGCTCTGGTTCACAATCTTACCCTGCAGCACCTGCGGCACAAAACCATAACTAAGTGCCAGGAACAGCAACACAATACCGGCGGCAATACCAATCTTTTTCCAAATCATCTTCATCATCGTTTATCTTCCGTAACAGACACCAATTCTCCTTGTTTCGTGTCCGTTGACGTGTTTTTGGCCCGTTCGAGCACCGATTGGGCTGTTTTCGTGTCTGTAGACGGGTTTTTGGGCGTGACGAGCACAGAATCGGGCGTTTCCGTGTCCGTGGAGATCCGGGAGAGCAATACGGCCAGGGCGTGGGTGGTGGAGCGGCGGGAGTAGGGGCCGATTTCGCCCGTGGGGGCGGGCACGCCGCCGGCGCGGAACTGCCGCCAGGCGGCTTCCAGGTGGGCGCGGAGGGCGGACTCATCGGCCCAGTCTACGGTGACGCCGGCTCCGGTGGCCGCCAGCACCCGGGCCATGGCTCCGTCGGGCTGTCCGATGCCCAGCACCGGCCGGCGGGCCGCCAGGTATTCGAACAACTTTCCGGGCAGGATGGGCCGATATTGAGGGTCGTTCCTGAGGGGCAGCAGCAGGAGCGTCGCGCTCCGCTGTTCCCGAACAGCCCGCGCGTGATCACAGTATCCCAGGGAAATCACGTTGTCGATAAGCCCCTGTTTGCCAACTGCTTCCAGTATTTCGCGGTCCACTTTCCCGGCCAGGCGCAGGCGGAAGGCCGCCCGGAACTGCGGGTCTTCGGCCGCCATGGCTCCCAGCACTTTCCAGAGAACCAGCGGGTTGCCATCGGCCGCAAAGAGACCGGTGTGCGTGAGGTTGAAATGGCTGTCCGGTTCCGGTGCGGGGCCCGTGAAGTCTTCTTCGTCGTAGCCGTTGGTGATGCAGGCTACGGGCGTATGGGTTTGCACGGCGAATTCCTCCTGCACCAGCGGCGTGCAAGTGAGCACCGTGGAGCACTGGTCCAGCACATCCTGCTCCTGTCGCCGGAGTTTGCGCCAGGTGAAAGCCGTCATGGGGAGGTATTTCAGGTAATACATCCGGGTCCAGGGGTCTCGGAAATCCGGAATCCAGGGAATGCCGGTGGCCTTATGCAGGCGCTGGCCAATCAGGTGGACCGAATGCGGCGGCCCCGTGGTTACGATGACATCCACCGGATGCTGCTGCAAATACTCCCGCAGCAGTTTCACCGAAGGGCGTACCCAGCCCACACGCGGATCCGGCACAAAGAGGTTGGCGCGGATCCACAGGGAGAGTTTCTGTTTCCAGCTCTTCTTGCCGCTGGAGATTTCGGTCACTTCCGTGCTCTTGGCGCCGGTGAGTTTCCGGTAGGCGGCATAGGGCTCCCAGATGGGGCCCCGCAGCACCTCCACGGAAGACGGAACTTCGGCGGCGAAAGAGGTGTCCAGAGAGGGATAATCGGCATTTAAAGGCGCGAAGACAACGGGTTCCCATTCTTCGGCCGGCAGATATTTCACGAATTTAACCCAGCGCTGAACCCCCGATCCTCCGGACGGCGGCCAATAATAGGCTATGATGAGCACGCGCTTCATATAGAATTACAAAGATAAGAAAAATTGCTATCTTTGGCACGATGAAAAACGCAATGAAAATCTTGGCGGCAGCCCTGGGCTTCTTCCTTTGCAGCTGCGCCCAGCCCTGGACGCAGTGGGAAAGGACGGTGATAGAAAAATCCGATTCCGTGATGTATGTGTGCGTGATGCCGCAGGACAGCGCCCTTTTGCGCGCCCAATCCATAGATTTGGGCGCCCGGGAGTTGCGCTCTCAACAACTCCAGACCCTACTGGACAAGATGATGAGCACCCTTACGGACCCGTCGCAGGACGGAGTGGGTCTGGCGGCGCCGCAGCTGGGCATTAACCGTCGCATTGTTCTTGTGATGCGCTACGACAAGCCGGACAAACCCATTGAGCCCTACCTCAATATTCAGATCGACAGCCTCTGGGGAGAAAAAATCTCCGGTCCGGAGGGCTGTCTCTCCCTGCCTCCGCTTCGGGGAACCGTGCGCCGATATCCGCAAATCCAGATCTCCTACCTCAAGCCCGACGGAACGCCGGTGACCGAGAAAGTGGACGGCTATTCGGCCATCATTTTCCAGCACGAGTGCGACCATCTGGACGGCATCCTGTACACCGACAGAGCCGATACCGTCTATGTAAATGAGGCTTGGGCGGCCGAGAGAGAAAACTTTTCCTACATGCGCCCGGATTGGTGGCCGACGAATTAAAGTCCCAGTTCTTCTTTTAGCGCACGAAGCAGGTCGAAGGCCTGGAGGGGCGTCATGTTGTTGATGTCGGCTGCCTTCAGGCGGTCGCGCAGCGATTCCAGCAGAGGGTCATCCAACTGGAACATAGAAAGTTGCAGGGAGCCGTCTTTTTCAATGCGGCCTTCCTTCACCGTATGCGGCTTTACGGGGGTTAATGCGCCGATAACCCCTAATTTTTCGCTGTTCTCCAAGGCTTTCAGCGTGCGTTCGGCGCTTTCCAGCACCTGTCCGGGCATGCCGGCCATGCGGGCCACGTGGATACCGAAGCTATGGGCCGTGCCACCTTCCTTGATCTTACGCAGGAACAGCACTTCCCTGCCCACTTCCTTCACGGTAACGTGGTAATTCTTCACGCGCGGGAACAGGCCTTCCAGGTCGTTCAGCTCATGATAATGGGTGGCGAAGAGTGTCTTGGCGCCTTTGCCGTATTCGTGGATGAACTCCACGATACCGCGGGCGATGGACATGCCGTCGTAGGTGGAAGTGCCACGGCCTATCTCGTCCAGCAGCACTAAGGATCGGCCGCTCAGATTATTGAGGATCATGGCCGTTTCCAGCATTTCCACCATGAAGGTGGATTCGCCGCGGGAGATGTTGTCCGTGGCGCCTACGCGGGTGAAGAGTTTGTCGAACCAGCCGATATGGGCCTCCCGCGCCGGCACGAACGAACCCGCCTGCGCCATGAGCACGATAAGCGCCGTCTGCCTTAACAGGGCCGATTTACCCGCCATGTTGGGACCGGTAAGGATGATGATCTGTTGCGTGTCGCTGTCCAGATAGACGTCGTTGGGAACGTATTCTTCCCCGGCGGGCATGAGGGTTTCTATCACGGGATGCCGGCCGTCCTTGATATCCAGCGCTTTGCTGTCGTTCATCTGGGGGCGGCAATAGTGACGCTCCACGGCCTGCTCCGCGAAACCGGCCAGCACGTCCAGCTTGGCCAGGATGCGGCTGTTGCACTGGATGGCCGGAATCTGCTGCTGAATGTGACCGATGAGCTCCCCGTAAATGCGCGATTCAATGGCGTAGATGCGGTCTTCGGCCGTGAGGATCTTCTCTTCGTATTCCTTAAGCTCCTCTGTGATATAACGTTCCGCGTTCACAAGGGTTTGCTTGCGAATCCACTCCGGGGGCACTTGGTCGCGGTAGCTATTGCGTACTTCAATATAGTACCCGAAAACGTTGTTGTAAGCTATCTTGAGCGAGCTGATACCCGTTCTTTCGGCCTCCCGCTGCTGCATTTGCAGGAGATAGTCCTTGCCGCCGGCCGACAAGGCGCGAAGCTCGTCCAGTTGAGCGTCCACGCCGGGGCCGATGACCGGACCCTTGCCAATCTGCACGGCAGGTTCCGGCGCCAGCACGCGCTGGATTTCGGCCAGGAGTTTTTCGCAGCTGCGCAGGCCTTTGAGCAGTTTTTCCAACGCGCCAGTGCCCTGCAGGCGCTCCTTGATGGGGCTGGCGAGCGCCAGTCCGCGACCCAGCTGCATCACCTCGCGAGGATAGGCCTTGCCGCTGGCGATTCGGCCCAGGATGCGGTCCATATCGCCCAGCTTGCCCAGGTCCATCTGTGTATCCAGCAGAATTTCGGGATGCTCGGTGAAGTATTGTACGCAGTCGTAGCGGGCGTTCAGTTCCTTCAAATCCAGGATGGGCATGGCCAGCCATTGCCGCAGCAGGCGGGCGCCCATGGGGCACGAACATTTGTCCAGGGTTTGCACCAGTGACACTCCATCGGCCCCCGAAGCGCTTTGGAACACTTCCAGGTTGCGGAGGGTGAACTTGTCCATCCACACGAACTTGGCTTCGTCGATGCGGCCGATGGTACAGATGTTCCGAAGACCCGTGTGCTGTGTCTGCTCCAGATACACCAGCAAGGCGCCGGCGCTGCAGATGCCCAGCGGATAAGGGTCGATGGCAAAGCCTTTCAGGCTCTCCACCTGCAGCTGCCGCTGAAGGCGCTGCACGGCGGCATCGTACACGAAGGCCCATTCGTCGATGGAGGTGGTGTAGATGTCGCCCAGGCGCTCCTTGAGGCCTTTTTCATAGCCGCGCTGCACTACCAACTCCTTGGGCTTGAGGGAACCCACCAGGGTGGCGATATAGTCCAGCGAACCCTGCGCCACCTGGAACTGTCCGGTGGATACATCCAGGAAAGCGGCACCGCACAGGTCCCGTTCCACCGTGAGGCCGCAGAGGTAGTTGTTCTCTTTGGTCTCCAGCATGTTTTCGCCAAAGGAGATGCCCGGCGTAACAATCTCCGTCACACCGCGTTTTACCAGTTTTTTGGCGAATTTCGGGTCTTCCAGCTGGTCGCACACGGCCACTTTGTAGCCGGCGCGCACCAGTTTGGTGAGGTAATTCTCCAGGGCGTGATGCGGGAAGCCGGCCATGGCCACAGGGCCTTTGTCGCCGTTGGACTTTTTGGTCTGGACCAGGCCCAGCACGCGAACAGCCGTGATGGCATCGTCGGAGTACATTTCATAGAAATCGCCCACTCGATAGAGCAGCAGAGCTTCGGGGTGTTGTGCCTTAACCTCGAAGTAATGCCGCAGCATGGGAGTATCTTCCGCCGTCTTTGCCATGAGATACAAAGGTAGTATTTTTTCCGGACTTTCCTTAGAGCCTTAGAGCAGGATGTTGGAAAGGAACACCAGCACGATTCCCACCGGCGCCAGGTAGCGCATGAGGAAATACACGACCTTGAAGATCTTCACGTTGCACGTGCCGTCGTTGGTCAGTTCGTCGCGGACATCGGCCTTGGACATCCACCAGCCTACGAAGAGGGTGAACGCCAGGCCGCCCAGCGGGAGGAGCCAGTCGGAGCAGAGGGTGTCCAGAAAGTCGAAGAAGCTCAGGCCCAACAGTTTAATGCCGGACAGCGAGCCGAAGGAAAGGCTGCACAGCACGCCCACCAGCCAGGTGGAGAAAGCCAGAACCAGTGTGGCCGTACGGCGTCTCATGCCTCTTTCGTCCACCAGGAAAGCCACGCCCACTTCCAGCATGGAGATGGCCGATGTAAGCGCCGCCGCCAGGATGGTGAGGAAGAACGTGGTGGACACCAGGGCGCTGATCATGGGCATACCTTCTCCCATCTTGTTGAAAATGTACGGGAAGGTTTGGAAAACCAGACCCGGACCGCTTTCGGGGGCGATTCCGGAGGCAAACACGGCCGGCATCACGGCGAAGGCCGCTATGATGGCAAACAAGAGGTCACAAATGGCCGTTCCTACGCCGGATACCACCAGATTCTCCTCTTTCTTCACATAAGAGGCATAGGTGAGCACGGTGCCCACGCCCAGCGAAAGGGAGAAAAAGGCCTGTCCCAGGGCCGCTGCATAGGCATCTGATGTAAGACGGGAGAAGTCCGGTTTCAGCAGATAGGTAACTCCGGCAAAGGAGCCCGGCAGGGTAAGGGAATAGATGACAATGAAAACGATGAGCACGAACAGCAGGGGCATGGCCACCTTGGAGAAGCGCTCGATGCCTTTTTTCACGCCGCCCAGCACCACGCCTGCCACCAGGGCCATGAACAGCGTATGCGTAAACAACGGTTGCCAGGTGGAAGAAATGAATCGGCCGAAAAAGCCGGAAACTTCTTCCTCCGTGGAGGCCCCGGTGAAATCGAACGAAAGGGCCTTGAAGAGGTATTCCACCGACCAGCCGCCCACTACGGAATAGTAACTGAGAATCAGGAGCGGCGACAGGATGGTGAGCAGTCCAGCCCACTTCCAGGCCGTTCCGGGGGCCAGTTTGCGCATGGCGCCAAAGGTATCCAGGCGGCTCCGGCGGCCGATGACGGATTCGGCAAAGAAGATGGGCAGCGCCACCAGCAGGCTGGCGGCGATATACACCAGGATGAAGGCGGCTCCGCCATATTCACCCAGCACATACGGAAAGCGCCAGATGTTTCCCAGCCCCACGGCGCTCCCTGCCATTGCCGCAATCACCGCAAAGCGGCTGCCGAAGTTTTCCCTTTGTTTCTTCATAGCAGAACGGACGCGATTACAAGGGCCAGGATGCCCAGCGGTGCCACATAACGGATGAGGACATACAGAATCGGGAACAGCTTGACATTACCCCGCAGCATGCCACGGTTGGTAAGTTCGGCGAAAAGTTTTCTGCGGGGCATCACCCAGCCCACCAGGATTACGGCAAGCAGACCGCCGATGACCAGCAGCACGTTGGAGGCGAAGCTATCGGCAAAATCGAAGATGCCCATCTTCAGGATGGTCACCCCTTGCAGCGGGCCGAAAGAAAGGCTGCATAATACACCCGCCGCACCGCAAAGCACGAACAGAAGCAGACAGGCCCCTTTACGGGACATCCCCCGGCTTTCCGTAAGATAGGCCACACCCACTTCAATGAGCGAAACCGACGAGGTAAGCGCTGCGATGAAAATGGTGAGAAAGAAGAGGATGGCTGCCACGGCGCTGGTTACCGGTGCCTGAACCGCCATGGTGGAAAAAATGTACGGCAGAGTCTGGAACACCAGGCCAGGGCCGCTGCCAGGACCGATACCGGCGGCAAAAACGGCCGGCAAGATGGCGAATCCGGCGATGTAGGCGAACAGCATGTCGCTAAACGACGTACCCACGGCACTTACTACCAGGTTCTCGCTCCGGCTCACATAAGAAGAATAAGTGATGATGATGCCCATGCCCAGTGACATGGAGTAAAAGGACTGCCCCAGGGCATCTACAAAGGTATGGATGGTTACCTGCGAAAAATCCGGCTGGGTCAAATAGCGAATCCCCTCCTTGGCACCCGGCAGCGAAATGGAATAGCCGGCAATAAGCACAATGAGCAGGAACAGGACGGGGATGGAAATCTTGCTGAATTTTTCAATGCCGGCCTTGACGCCGAAGGCTACAATACCCACAGTTGCCGCTAAAAACAGCAAATGGCATAGCAGAGGAAGCCAAGTGTCGCTGATGAACTGGCCAAAGATACCGCTCACCTGGCTGGGATCCGTATGGATGAATTCCAGCCGGCACGCTTTGGACAGGAAATCCAGCGACCAGCCGCCCACCACAGAATAATAGGACACAATCCACAGAGGGGTCAGAACCATGAGCCAGCCGAACCAGCGCCCGGCACGTCCGGGGATGAGCTGGCCGATAGCCACCCGGCAATTGGATCCGCTGCTGCGGCCTATGACGGATTCGGCCAGGAAAATGGGAATGGACAGCAGGAGCACAAAGCCGACATAGATGATGATGAAGGCTGCACCGCCATTTTCTCCCACCAAGTAGGGAAAACGCCAGATATTACCAAGGCCGATGGCCGATCCGGCCAACGCCATGATAACGGCCGCCCGGCCGCCAAATTTTTCTCTGGTTTTCATAGGTAACGAATACACTGTGGGGTTGCAAAGATAGCGAATTCTTCTTAATTTTGTGCTATGCAACAATACCTTGACCTTCTTCGGCACATCCGGGAACACGGCAATATGAAAGAAGACCGCACCGGTACCGGCACACAAAGCGTGTTCGGCTACCAGATGCGTTTTAACCTGGCCGACGGCTTCCCTCTGCTCACCACTAAAAAGGTGCATCTGAAGTCCATTATCTATGAGCTCCTCTGGTTCATTTCCGGCAATACAAACGTGCGCTGGCTGCAAGACCGCGGTGTAAGCATCTGGGACGAATGGGCCGATGAAAACGGCGATCTGGGCCCTGTTTACGGGCATCAGTGGCGCTCCTGGCCCGCGGCAGACGGGCGGGTTATCGACCAACTTTCAATGGTTATCGACATGATACAACATAATCCGGACTCCCGGCGCATGCTGGTAACGGCCTGGAATCCAGGTGAAGTGGACAAAATGGCCCTGCCGCCCTGCCACTGCCTCTTCCAGTTCTATGTGGCCGATGGGAAACTCTCCTGCCAGTTGTATCAGCGCAGCGCAGATGTCTTCCTGGGCGTTCCGTTCAACATCGCCTCCTATGCGCTGCTCACCCTCATGATTGCCCAGGTGTGCGGCCTGCAGCCCGGAGAGTTCGTGCATACAACCGGCGACACCCACATTTACCGGAACCATTTTGAACAAGTAGAGCTGCAACTGAGCCGTACACCCCGTCCGCTGCCGGTAATGCGCCTGAACCCGGAAGTCAAGTCCATCTTCGACTTTAAATATGAAGATTTCACCCTGGAGGGCTACGATCCCTGGCCCGCCATCAAAGCACCCGTAGCAGTATAAGTATGGAAAAGTGTCTGATAGTAGCCGTAGCCGACAATTGGGGTATCGGCATCAAGAACCAGCTTCCGTGGCACATAGCGGAAGACCTTAAATACTTCAAAGCCACCACCAAAGGCTTCCCGGTAATCATGGGCCGAACCACCTATTTCTCCCTGCCGTTCCGCCCCCTGAAAGGTCGCAAGAACATTGTGCTGAACCTGGGCGGCGAAGACATTCCGGAAGCCACGTGCGTCTATTCCTTTGAAGAAGCATACAAGGAAGCAGAGGCCACCGGGGCCGATAAATGCTTCGTGATGGGCGGCGCGTCCGTTTACCGGGCCGCCATGCCGGAGATGGATAAGCTGTACATCACCCACGTACACACGGTCCTTCCGGACGCCGACGTCTTTTTCCCGGAAATCGACCCGGTAATCTGGGAACGCGAAAGCACCTCGGAAACCTTTACCGATCCCGAAACCGGCTATCCTTTTGAATTTGTCATCTATCGTAAAAAGAGTATGATCAGCAAAGAACTCTGGGGCACGGCGCCCGACGGGAAGGAAATCTTCCTCTACACCCTGAAAAACGCATCCGGCGCTTATGTACAGCTAAGCAGCCTGGGGGCCGGTATCGTCTCCATCGTGGTTCCCGACAAAAACGGGAAGCTGGACGACGTAGTTATCGGCTACAAGAACGCCATGGATTATATGGCCGACGGCCCCTGCTCCGGCAAGATTCCCGGCCGTTATGCCAACCGCATCGCCAAGGGCAAGTTCTCCCTGGACGGCGTGGAATATACCCTGCCCATCAACAACGGCCCCAACCACCTGCACGGCGGTCCCCAGGGCTTCCAGAACCAGGTTTGGGACAGCCGCATCGAGGGTAATGCCGTAGAGTTCATGTATTTTTCGGCCGATGGAGAAGCCGGCTATCCCGGCAACCTGAAGGTGGTGGCGCACTACACCTGGGGCGAGGACAACTCCCTCAAACTCATCCTCACCGCCCAGACGGACAAGCCCACTGTGGTGAACCTTACCAACCACGTGTATTTCAACCTGGACGGCGAGGCTTCCGGCAGCGTCCTGAACCACAAACTGGAACTCAACGCATCACAGTGGCTGCCCACCGACGAAACCCTGATTCCGCAGGGAGAGCCCGCCGACGTAGCCGGTACGCCCATGGATTTCGTAGAGGCCAAGCCCATCGGCCGGGATATTCAGGCCGATTTCCCCGCCCTCAAGTATGGCAAGGGCTACGATAACTGCTATCTGATTGACGGCGCCATGCCCGGCCAGCTTTCCGAGGCTGCGCAGCTGTGGGGTGCCGTTTCCGGCCGCCACATGGAAGTGCTCACCACCCAGCCTGCCGTGCAGGTTTACACCGGAAACTGGCTCAAGGGCTGTCCTCAGGGCAAGAGCGGACGCGCCTACCAGGACTACGATGCAGTAGCCATCGAATGCCAGCACTGTCCGGACTCCCCCAACCGCCCCGACTTCCCCACCACCGTCCTTCGGCCCGGAGAAGTCCTGGAAGAAGCCATTATCTGGATCTTTGACTAAAGTCCCAGCGCGGCGAAGAGATTTTCAGAGGTACAGTCTTTTAGGATAACGTTTTTGCCCTCGTCCAACAGGTAGAGGGACGGTAAGGCGCGCACGTTATAAATAAGGTCTGTGCGGATGATAAAGGCTGGATCGTAGCCGTTGATCCAGTTGGAAGGATACGTGTCAATCTTCTGCTTCCACGCTTCTACATCCTCGTCGATATAGATATCCACCACCTTCAGTTGTCCGGAGGAAATGGCCTGGGATAAGGCCTCGTTGGCCGAAAAAATCTCTTGGATTTCCTCGCAGGCCTGGCAGTCCGGATTACCGAAAATGAGCAGGGTTAAATCGGCCTTAATCCCATACAGGGTGCGCTGATGGCCGAAAGAGTCGATGAAGACAAAATCCGCAGCAGGGGTTCCGGGTCGATTCAAAGCGCACATTTTCGCCTGCCAGGCATAACGCTGGCGCTCGGTGGGAGATAAGAGCAGGCAGCGGGACAATCCGCTAACATACGGCAGATACATTTCTTCGCTGCGTACGGGAGAATTGGGGTCGTAGAAGTATTTGTCCACCAGTTTGGTCATTTCCGGCATCAGGTTACCGGTGGGCTTGGCCTGCTGGAAGGCTTCCGTGCGGGAGAAGAGCTGCTGCATGGCGCGGGAGCCATCGGCCGGAGAAACTTCTTCCAAAAGACTGGCAAATAGACCCATCTGCTTTTCCACATCCTCTTTAAAAACGCCGTTTACGTGCAGGGAATCGCAGAAATACAGACTGTCCGGGGCAGTATAACGGTCCCAGAAATGCTGCGCCAGCCACGAAAGCCGTTCTCCCGGATCTTCCAACATGATGGGTATTTCCACCGACGGGAACGGACGGTTTTGGGGTGGCGTCGACGTCTTCTTGGGTGCGCAGCAGAGCACACACCCGAGGCAAAGTACAAAGAGGATTCTTTCCTTCATAACACACAAAATTACGGAAAAAAGCGTAATTTTGTGCGTATGACGCGTAAAACCTTACTGGCCATCTGCTTGCTGCTGGCAACCCTCCCGCTCAAGGCGCAGTTCTATCTGAACGGAGACGACCCCGCCCGCACTCGCTGGTATACCCTGGAAACGCCCCATTATCAGCTCATTTATCCCATCGGTGTGGACTCGCTGGCCCGCACCTACGCCCGGCAGTTGGAGCAGTTCCGCGTCCCCATGGGCCGAAGTATCGGCCTCACACCCGGAGAGGGTCTGCGTCAAAAAATGCCGGTGGTACTGCATCCCTTCAACCCTTACTCCAACGGCTCCGTGAGTTGGGCCCCCTTGCGTTTCGACCTCTATACCCTGCCACAGGCCAACGGAAGCGACCCCGCCCCCTGGAGCATCCAGCTGGTGGCCCATGAGCCCCGGCACCAGGCTCAGCTGCAGGCTGGCGGCAAGCGTTATTTCAAAATCTTCAACATCCTGGCCGGCGAGGCCTGGAACCCGGTGGCCTACCAGGTCTTCCTGGGTCAGGCTCTGGGAGAAGGAGATGCCGTTGCGGCAGAAACCGCCCTCTGGCCCGGCTCACGAGCCCGAACGGCCGATTTTCTCAACTATTACCGCGTGGCGCTGGACCAGGGCGATTACCGCAACTGGTTCCGCTGGCGCTACGGCTCCTATAAGTACTCAACTCCGGACCATTACGCCGTGGGTTATCTTACCGTAGCCGGTGCCCGTTACCTTACCGGCCATCCGCTCATAGTCAACGAAACTTTGGAAACAGGACGGAAAAAGCCCTGGCTTCTGTCCAGCAGCTTCCGGAATGTCTTGCGGCAAAAAAGCCGCGGGAAACGCTTCAATGAGAGTTTTCGCGAGATTCTGGATAGCGTCAACGTCCATTGGCAGGCCGATGCCGCCCGCCGCGCCCCTTTCATGGAAATGGAGCGGATTACACCATCGGCCTCCTTCCCTATGAATTACGCTACTCCGCAGGTGTGCGATGACGGGACTATCTTTGCGCTGCGGGAGGGCTATCTGCAGCCGGCAGAATTGGTGGCCATCCGGGACGGACGCATCCGGCATGTCATGTACCTCAATGCCACGAAGGCTCCGCTTTTTTATGAGCCGGTGAAGAATCGGCTTTACTGGACGGAAACGCGGCAGGATGCGCGCTGGAAGATGAGCGGAAGTTCTGTGGTCTCTTATTACGACCTTAGCACGGGCAAAGCGCGGGACCTGGCCACCGGACACTATTATTACAACGCCCAGCCATCAGCGGACGGAAGCCTGCTGGTCGCGGCAGAATATATGCCGGAGGGAACGAACTATGTGGTGCTATTGTCTACTGAAAACGGGCAAGCGGTGCGCCGTATCCGCGTTCCGGATGGCATCCAGGCGGTGGAATTCGGCTTGCTGGGAGAGACCATTTACGTGGAAGGCATTGCGGCCGAAGGATACGGCATTTACCGCATCACGCCGGAAGGAGTTTGGGAAGAGGAGCTGCCGCCCAGTATCCAGAAAATTTCAAACCTGTCCTGTAATGACAAACATCTGGAATGGGTGTCGGACCGCACGGGCGTGAACGAACTATATCGCTATGAGCCGGATAGCGGGCGCCTGCTGCAAATGACCAGCACGCGCTATGGCACCACAGATCCGGCAAGCGACGGCCAGTATCTCTACACCGTATCGCAGACACAGGAGGGCACCCAGCTTTTCCGCACGCCCCTGAGCGCCCTGCAGCCGCGCGAAGTGCAGTATACCGATGTCTATTCCTATTTCCTGGCCGATACCCTCACCGCGCAAGAGCGGGCCCTGGGACCGGGACCGGATCTTTCATCGGCCGTTCCCATGAGCGCCCCCAAGCGCTATAACAAGCTCACGCACCCCATGCGGATGCACTCCTGGCTGCCGCTGTATGTAAACTACGACGCCGTGAAGGAGGGATCCATGGATTTGACTTATAAAACCGCCTCCCTGGGCCTCAGCGGTTTTTTCCAGAATACGCTGGGCACAGTTTCTGGCATGGTGGGCTACAGCCTGCACCGCAGTCCGGACAACCGCGAGAACTGGCGCAACGCCTTCCACGCAAAAGTGGTGTACACCGGCCAGTATCCCGTGGTCGAGGCCAGTTTGGACGTGGGAGACCGTGCCTCCCGGCAATACTATGTGAACCAGTATATCCAGCCGCTCATCACCAACCAGACGTTAGGTGTTTTCCTGCGTAAAGCGCCGCTGGTGGATCTTTCGTTCCGGGTATATGTTCCCCTTTCCGTACGCCGCTTCGGGGTCACTTACGGCTTCATTCCGCAGGTAAGCTATCATTTCTCCAACAACTGGTTGGCGACAGATCCGATCGAATGGAAACTGCCCAAACGCTTCAATGGTCTGCGTACGCGTTATAAGCTGGCCGACGTAGGAACCGATACCAATGTGCCCCTGCAGCGCCTTTCGGCGTCGGTTCGCGGTTATGCCATACTTTCCAAAGCCTCCAGCGAAGTCTATCCTCACCTGGGGGTCGGGCTTGAACTGGGCATGAGCTTCCGGCCCGGATTGTCGCCGTTGTTCCCGGCCAATCTCTACGCCTACGCCTACGGTTATCTGCCCGGAATCTGGCGCACACAGGGGCTCAAGCTCACCGGCATGGTACAAAAGCAACTGCGCTCCAAGGGGCTGGTCTTTGCCGAAATGGGCATCAACACCTTGCCCCGGGGATTTCAGTCAGATGTAACTTCAGTGGTGGCCCAGGGGAACCCGCTGCAGTGGAAAGTCACGGTCGATTACGCCATTCCCATCTACGTGGGCGACCTTTCCATCCCCGGCGTGGCCTATATCAAGAACTTCGTCCTGACCCCGCACGCCGATTTTGCCGGCCTGGGAAGTGACAATCTCTGGAGCGCCGGCGCCGACTTCACGGCTCAATTGGCCAAGCTCATCCTACCCTTCGACAGCTCCCTGGGCGTATCCTTCTCCTGGCTTGGCGGCAGCTGGTACGTCAATACAGGCCAGGAAAAACCCTGGTCCGTGAGCCTGATCCTGGGAATGGATTTCTAAAATTTAGCCGAAAAACTGCTCTATCCAGTCCTGGTTCACCTGCGCGAAGCCGTCGGCCGGTTTCACGGAAGGGTTGCGGGCCAGAATGCCCCGGGCATCTTCGTACACGTTGAACCCCACGTTCACCACCTGCATCTGGCCGTCCAGCGGAAAGGCCAGGACCAGGTCGTTGTCGGCCCCTTCCAGGCGAAGGAATTTGAGGGCGGCCTGGGCTGCTGCAGGGTATTTGGCCGATAATTCCCTGCGGGTGACCCATTTGCACATTTCCAGGACGCAGTCGTCCAGGCCGGCGTCGTGGACGTTTACCTTCTCGATGAGCTCCCCTACTTCCTTTACGCGCCGCAGCGTGTATCCTTCCAGCTCCTTCACGGCATCCTCTACCGCTTGCGGAGGCTGCTGGCCTCCCGGCAGGAGCCAGACCATGAGTTTCGTTTCAGGATCGTGGTACAGGGTCTGGTACAATGCCAGATTACGATGGCCACAGTAGGGACACTCCCATACGAATAAAGAGCCGTCCTTGACCCTGGCTTTTAGCGACGGGTCAAGGGCGACGTTAATGCTTTGACAGACTTCTATTTCCGTCTGCCGATGGCAATGATTACAGCTTACGGGCACCATCGCTGATTACCACGTTGTAAATCTTGGGGGCGTGGCCGAACTTGAGCGTGAACTCCTGGACGGCCTTGTTGATGAAGGACTCGTAAAGCTCGTTCTTTACCAGGTTGATGGTGCAGCCGCCGAAACCGCCGCCCATCACGCGGGAACCGGTGACCTCGCACTTGCGGGCCAGCTTGTTCAGGAAATCCAGTTCCTCGCAGGAGACTTCGTACAGGCGGGACAGGCCGAAATGGGTCTGGTACATCATTTCTCCCACGGTTTCGTAGTCGTCGCGCTCCAGGGCATCGCACACATCCAGTACGCGTTGGACCTCGCCGATCACATATTCGGCCCGGATAAAGTCTTCCTGGGAAATCTGGTCGCGGACTTCGTCCAGCCACAGACGCTTGGCATCCGAGAGGAATTCCACCTCCGGATGGTTGGCGCGGATGGCAGCCGCTGCGCGCTCGCAGGACTCGCGGCGCTTATTGTAGGCGCTATCGGCCAGCAAATGCTTTACGCAGGTGTCCAGCAGCACCAGTTTGTAGCCCTTGGGGTGGAAGGGGAAGTATTTGTACTCGCCGGTTTTGCAGTCCAGGCGGATGAGGGATCCTTCCTTGCCGAAAAGGGACGCGAACTGGTCCATGATGCCGCACTTGACGCCGCAATAGTTGTGCTCCGTGCTTTGGCCGATTTTCGCCAGTTCGAATTTTTCGATGCCGTTGCCGTTGATTTCGTTGATGGCATAGGCGAAGACGCTTTCCAGAGCAGCCGATGAGCTGAGGCCGGCGCCCAGGGGAACGTTGCCGGCAAAGACGGCGTCGAAGCCCTGTACCTTACCGCCGCGCTTGAGCGTTTCCATGCAAACGCCGAAAATATAGCGGGGCCAGTGCTGTTCCGGTTTATCTTCTTCGGTGAAGCCGAACTCTACATATTCGTTAAAGTCCAGGGAGAATACTCTCGCTTTGTTGGTGCCATTGGGTTCGATGGCCGCCATGATGCCGAAATTGATGGCGCCGGGGAACACGTAACCACCATTGTAGTCCGTATGCTCGCCGATGAGGTTGATACGGCCCGAGGACATGTACAGCTGGCCTTCTTTCCCAAAGAGGCTTCTAAACTTGGTTAAAATCTGATCTTTCATATGGTGTGTTTTGTTTTAGTGTCTATCGTACAAATATACAAAAAACCTGAGATTCTTCGCTTCGCTCAGAATGACAAAACGATTGTCATCCTGAGGAGCCGACGGCGACGAAGGATCTGTAGCCGGAAATATTCTACATTAGAGTGGGAGGGAGAGCCAGATGGGACAGTGATCGGAGGCGCCGCCCAGGTAGCGGGGGCCGGAATAGGTGCGGAGGGGCTTGGTGCCGGCATGACCGGTATCCGGGGTTTGGAGGAAGGGGGGCTGTAATATTTCCATTGGGACTGGGAGAAGGTTCCCAGATACGAAAAACAGGTCGATAAGTTCCCATTGGCCATCGTATTTGATAGTGCCTTTCCCTTGCCGGTGAAGCGGTTCCGCCAGGTTTACCAACCTGGGACTCAGTTGTTTGTACAGCGGATTGTCTGGCGTATCATTGAAGTCGCCCATGGCCACCAGGTTCTGCCATCCTGCGGCTGTGAGGGAATCGGCCAGCTGCCGGAGGCGTTCCACGGCTATTTTTCGCCTTGCGCCTGATGCCGATGCCCCGCCGTATTTGGAGGGATGGTGGTTTACCAGGACGGCCAGATCCCCTCCGGGCCCTATGAATTGGGCCAGCAGGATATCCCTGGTGGGAAGGATGGTGGAATCGGCTTTATACAAATGACAGGGTTTGGCGCTTTCCAGCCGGAGGCGGGAGGCCCGGTACAGCAGGGCAACATCGATTCCCCGTGGGTCCGGAGACTCGAAATGCACCACCCGGTAATCCAGTTTCCGAAGCACTGTGGTCTGAATTAACTGCCTCAGTACAAACGCATTCTCCACTTCGGCCAGGCCGATGACATCCGGCAGGCCGCCCTGCTCCGAAGCCGCCCATAAGATGGTTTTTGCCACGGTCTGACACTTGGTCCGGAACTTTTTCCGGCCCCAGTGCCGATCCCCATCGGCCCATTTTTCAAAAAAGTTTTCTACATTCCAAAACATCACCCGCAGGGTATCGGCCCGGCCTTCATCGGCCCGTCCCAGCCCCAAAAGAACACATAAAATCCAAATCTTCATGCCCAAAGATACATCCCTCGCGCCCATCCCCCACTTTCCAATGCGGCGCATCTCATTCACCATCAACACATTACAAAAATCAATCGTTCAAAAAACGAACGATTGATTTCTGTAACACGCTGTGATACAGCTGTTTACGCCGCATTAGACATTGAAGAGGAAGTGCATGATGTCGCCGTCCTGGACTACGTAGTCTTTGCCTTCGATGCCCATTTTGCCGGCGGCGCGGACTGCGGCTTCCGTCTTGTACTGCACAAAATCTTCATACTTGATTACCTCGGCGCGGATGAAGCCGCGTTCGAAGTCCGTGTGGATGACACCTGCTGCGCGGGGGGCTTTGTCGCCGGCCACGATGGTCCAGGCGCGGCATTCATCGGCCCCGGCGGTGAAGAAGGTCCGAAGGCCCAGGAGCCGATAGGCGCTCTGGATCAGGCGCACCACGCCGCTCTCCTGCAATCCCATCTCTTCCAGGAACATCTGGCGGTCTTCGTAGTCTTCAATCTCGGCGATCTCTGCCTCCGTACGGGCGGCAATGACCAGGATCTGCGCATGTTCGGCGGCTACGGCGGCGCGGACAGCCTCTACATAGGCGTTGCCACTGGCGGCCGATCCTTCGTCCACGTTGCAAACGTACAGAACGGGTTTGTTGGTGAGCAGATAAAGGTCGCGGGCCATTTGCTCTTCTTCGGGATTCTCCGGCACCACTTCGCGGCAGGAACGGCCCTGCTGAAGCACTTCGCGATAACGCAGAAGCAAATTCAACAGCTTCTTGGCATCTTTATCGCCGCCGGTGGTGGCCTGCTTCTCTACCTTCTTGATACGGTTTTCCACCGTTTCCAGGTCTTTGAGCTGCAGTTCGGCATCCACTACCTCCTTATCCCGGACAGGATCTACCGTGCCGTCCACGTGGACGATATTACCGTCGTCGAAGCAGCGCAGCACATGCAGGATGGCGTCGCATTCGCGGATATTGGCCAGGAACTGGTTACCCAGACCTTCCCCACGGGAGGCACCCTTCACCAAACCGGCGATGTCCACGATTTCCACCGTGGCGGGAATGGTGCGCTTGGGCTGACAGATTTCCGTGAGCACCTCCAGGCGCTTGTCGGGCACGTTAGTGGAACCCACATTGGGCTCGATGGTGCAAAAAGGGAAATTGGCGCTCTGGGCTTTCCCGGAGCTCACGCAGTTAAATAAAGTAGACTTGCCCACATTGGGCAAGCCTACTATTCCACACTTTAAAGACATAGTGCCTATCTATTAATAGAAACGGGCGCGGTTGTCCTCCACGGTCTTGTCCATCATGAGGGGAACCAGCATCTGGCCATGGTAGGAATCGATGCGGGCCTGGGCGGCCTTGGCGTCGTCTTCCGTGAAGTAGGCGCCGGTTTCGCGGCTGTTCACCTGGAACACATAGGTGCCCATGATGCCGGCCACGGGGCCGCTGATGACACCCTCCTTGGCAGCCGCCACGGCACCAATCAGAGAAGGCTCCGTAGTGGGGGCGGAAGAGATGGAGAAGGTAACATCCGACAGGTTGGAAACCGTGGTGCCCAGTTTTTCGGCGATGGCCTCCAGGCTATTCAGACCGGCGATTTGGGCGGCCACTTCCTGGCAGCGCTTCTGGGAGTATTTCTCCTGATAGAGCTGAGCCTTGATGTTGTCGGCCACTTCCTCTACCTTGGCATAACCTTCCTTGTGGGCGTCCTTCACGGCTACCACGAAGAAGTAGTTGTTATCCACGGTGATGATACCGGAAGCCTTGCCGGGCTTGTTGTTGAAGGCCCAACGGGTCACTTCCTTGGCATGGCCGATGGAACCGTAGGTGTCCGTACCTTCGTTGATGGTGAGGGAACGGGAGTAGATACCGGTGGAGTCGCAGGCAGCCTTGTAGTTGGCGTACTTGCCAGCGCTGCGCACAGCCAGGACATTGGCCTTGTTGTAAATTTCGGCGTAGGTTTCCTTGCTGGGCAGGGAAGCTTTCTCGAACACGGCCACTTTCTTCTTGGCCAGCGGCTTGGTGGTCTTGGTCACCTCCACGATGTGGGTGCCATAAACGGTGTTCAGGATATAAGGCTTGCCGACGGAAGCCGTGAGCACGGACTCGAAGCCGGGGATCATGGCGTTCTGGGTCATCCAGCCAAGGTTGCCCTGCTCGCCGTCCACGGCATTGCCGGCATCGGCGGAATAGAGCGTGGCCAGGGTGGAGAAGTTGTTGCCCTTGAGCACACCCAGGAGGCTATCGGCCTGATGGCGGGCATCTGCGCCGGTGAGCATGATGTGACGCACGTACACGGAATCCGGCACGTTGGCGTTCTCCATAATGCGGGCGGCGTAGAAGGTGGAACCGGACTTGACCACCGGGGAAACACCGCTGTTGTTCTCCGACACGAAGGTGTCGATGTCGCGGTTCACGATGCGAAGGTCGCCGGCTTTGTACCAGGTGTCGTTCCACTGGCGGTCGCTGTTGCGCTGCAGGAAGGCACGCACATTGTCCGTGGTGGAGAATTCATCGTACAGGGTGATGAATTCTGCGTTCTGGGCAGAGATGTCCTTGGCGGAAGGCTTTACCTCATACACGGCATACTCAATGTCGCGGGTGGCTTTCTGACGGAAATTGTCCTTGTGGTCATTGTAGTACTTCTGGACTTCGGCCGAAGAAATCACCACGGTGGAGTCCATCGGATAATAAGTGTGGGGAGCCACCACGAAGCTTACGTTGGCCGTGGTGTTGTTCTCCGAAATGGCATTCTGGCTCTCCAGGGAGTTCACATAGGAAGCCGCATTGAAGAGGTTGAAATACTTCTCGCTGTAGCGGTTGGAACGAACGGCGTTCAGGAGATAGTTGCGAAGCAGGATGCCGCGGCCGCTTTCGTCGGCGCTGACATTCTCCATGAACTGGCGCACCAGGGCGGGAGAGAAGTTGCCGTTTTCATCGGCGAACAGGCCGGAAGAGGCCAAAACGGGGGAAATTTCCTCGCCGATGAAGAGGTCGGTCTGTTCCTGCTGACCTACGCGGATGCCGGCTTTCTCGATGGTGGGGATCACCAGCATGCGGTCCACCAGGTTGTTCCAGGCGGCGTCGCGGGTCTGGAGCTGAGCCTGCTCGCTGGAAGCGGACTGGCCGGTGAGCATTTCGCGCACATCGGAGAGTTCCTTCACTTCCTGCTCAAACTCCTGATAGGAAACGGATTTGCCATTGATTTTGCCGACATCGTACTTGGAAGAAGTGGACTGGATGGTCTGAATGATGTCGGACGGATTCACAAGGAAGAGTAAAAGACCGAAGGCAATGATGAGCGATGCACCAATGCCAAACTTAGTTCTGATGGTCTCAAGAGCTGCCATTTTGTTATGTATTTTTTATTATTTCCTATTTTTTTGCGTTAAGGGTTGCAAAAGTACGAATTTTATTCTGAATTATCACTATTTTTTTAACATCGGGCCGATAAAATTGACAGAATCCACCACAACTTGGGTGCTGTCGGCCCCTATAAGGAACTCATTATTGAAAGGCCGGAGAAGGATTGCGTTGCGGGCCCTTTCATCGGAACGCATGCCATAGCCCTGCATGGAACCGGAGGGAGAATACATGTGGATGTAGCAGTCGGTCCAGATTTCATGTTTCACGCTGTCCCAATACAGGGTGTCCGTCTCCATGGTTTCCTGTTTGAGGATATTTTTGATAACCACCCTGCCGAAAGCACTCCAGCGCTCCTTGTCCGGCTGGGGATATTTGTCGTGGCGGGCTTTTAAGGCATCGATGGTGGTTTCCAATGTTCCTTCTTCACTATACGCATACACATGGATGCCTGAAGGGAACAAGTCGTACGAAAGGGTATCGTGTTCGTACACTTCCATCCGGGGAGCCTCCACGCGCATTTTTAGCTGGCCGTTTTCCGACTGTACATAAAACATGCTGTCCACCACCTGGATGGGAATTTTCTCCAGGTCCAGTTTGTCCGCTTCCGAAAGGTTTCCCTTGCAGGAAAAAACGACGAAAGCAAGCGCCGAAGCGCTTGCCATCATCTTAGCTATGCGGGTTACAGACACTTACTGTACGCGTACGGTAGTGGTGGCGGTCATGCCACCGCAGGAAACGGTGTAGCTCTGTCCCTTGGTGAGGTCGTACATGAAGGCCTCGGAGGCTTCCGGATAATAGCGGCTTACGCTGGCCAGGGAAGCAGCGGCTTCGTCGGCTACGCTGGGATCGGCGTTGCGGGCTTTCTGGTAGTAGTCCGCGGCAGCCCAGTAGCGGGCCCACTTGTCCTGGGTTTCACCGCAGGTGGCGGAGGCCCAGAGGTTACCCATGATCAGATAGGCCTTCCCGGCGAATCCATAGTCCATTTCGATGGCCTTGCGGGCAGCCTCGGAGGCTTTGCCGCGCATACCGTTCTTGTAGCAGAAGGCAGCCATTTCATAATAGTACTGGGCATCCGTTGCAGGATCGGAATCCGGGGAGTTGATAGCCTCTTCCAGGTACTTGGCAGCATCGGCCACATTGCCGCGGGCGGCGTTCAGACGATACAGGCCGAAAGCACTCTTATAGGAAGGATCCAGACGATACATGGAGGTAACGGCGTTCAGGTAGAGGTCGTTGGCGGCGCAGTCATCGGCCGTGTTCATGAGCTTCACGATGTTGGAAACCAGAGCAAGATTGTCCGGATCGGCGTTATAACGGGGAGTGAAGATGGCGATGAGGTTCTCGCAGGAAGCTACCTTACTGTCGGCGAAGATGCTCTCGATGGTGGCCTTTGCCTTCAAGTTGTCCTCTTCCTCTGCCTCGTTCTTGGGCATGGCACCGTCTACATCGGCCATTACTTTGTCGTACATGGCGATCACATCGTCGGCGCTGAGCTGATTCTCACGATACAGGGCGATGGAAGACTGAAGCAGGTTCACAAGCAGACCGCCGTTGGCGCTGGTGCCCAGTTCGTCCACGATCTCACCTACATTGTCATAGATGTATTTGGCTTGGTCGCCGCGGTAGTTGATCATGTACTGGCCCTTGTTGTTCAGGATGCTCACACGGTTCTTGGGATAGGTGGCCATGCGCTGGTCCTGGAGGGTAAGGATGGTGTCCACGATGGCATCCTTGTGAGCGGGATCCTTCACCTGGTTGTACAGACGGGTCATGAGCGTGGTGCCGTGGATGAACATGTTCTGCGAAGCGGTGGCCGGGCAGAGCGAATAGGCGCGACGCCAGTTGGGCAGAGCGGAATCGTAATTCTTCTGCTTATAATACTCCGAATAATAGGAGAGGTACTTGATGCATTCCTCCCTGTTGGGGCCGGAACCGTACTTGTCTTGGGCGGTTACTTTCTGTCCGCCGAAGATGGCCATTGCGGCAAGGAGAATGAGCGTAATCTTTTTCATAATATCAGTATTTTTGGTTTTATTTTCTCAAGGATTGTGCCAGTTTATTCGTAGGGTCTCTTCTGGAACCAGATGTCAAAGACATTCAGGCCCACGTTAAATCCAAAATAAGTCTCCTTTACCTGGGAGGTGGACAGGCCGCGACGGCCGAAATCCAGGCCCACGGTGAGGCCGTTGTACCAGCGGAACACCGGCAGGGTGGTACCCAGGGTGATACCAATGGCGTTCACGTGCGCGCCGTCCACGGTATAATAGGACTGGTCGAAGTACACGCCACCCCTATAGGTCCAGCGCTTCATGGGATAGCGGATATCGCTGCGGTTAGGAGTGTAGGCAAATCCGGCCCGGATGCTTTGTCCCACCGATTGCCGGAATACTGCGTCTCCTACATTGGAGAAGCCCTTTACTGCATCCAGCCTGGAACGGCGCCAGTCTGTGCGGGTGTAATCCACTTCAATCAGGAGTTTGTCCGTATAGCGGTAGCTTAATCCCACGCCGATTTCATCGCCCATGCCGATCTGGTTACTGCCCAGAGTGTCGTTTTCACGGGTGCGGTAATAGTCGCCCAGTTCCTCGTAGTGGATGGTATATCCGGTAAGGTTCGTGGCGAACTGATAGGTGGCACCCAGGGTAAGGAAAGAACGGGTGGACAGCGGTTGTTCGTACTGCAAACCCAGTTTGGCCGTGAAGTTATTCACCTGCAGGGAGTCTCCGGATGCCATGTTGCGGAACGAGGCATCGTCGTAGACTATGGACGCCTTTTTGTTGATATTGCCGAAACGGTAATTGGCCTGGGCACCCAGGGAAAGCCGATTCCACAAAGTGGCGGCAAAAGCCGCAAACACCTGATAGATACCGCCGTTTCCGCTGGAAGTAAAGGTACGGTAACCCGTATCCACATCCATTTCGGAATAAGAGATCTTATATCCTACATCGCTCACCGGCGTGATGCCCACCATCATGGCGGTATGCTTCCACAGGGGGAAGGAAATAACGAAATCGTCGATGTTGAAAGTGGTATTCAGCGCCTTCTTATTGCCTTCCGTGAACAGGGAGATGCGTCCGTCCAGGCCGAAATCCACCATTAAGGAGAGGGAGTCGCGGGCCGTCATGGAAGCAGGGTTGGTGATATTGATATAGCGGTTGCTGCGGGCTGCGATGCCCACACCGCCCATGCTGCGGTTCCAGGCTGTTCCCGCCTGGTGCAGCTGACCCATGCCGAATACGGAATAGGGAGAAAAACCCGTAAACGTTCCGTCCGTCTGCGCCGAAGCGGCCCAGCCGGAAAGAAGCAACACCACAACCGCAGCCCACTTATTCACCCATTTTCTGAACATATTCGTCTGCCATTAAAGCCAAACCCATCAAAACTAGGTTACAAATTACAAAGATGGAACTTTTCATCCGTTTTGCAAAATAATTCGCATCGCCGCCGGTAAATATGGCGATGTTTTCCGGATGCAGCGCCAGGTAGCCTTCCATCTCAAAAATGATGCCTGAAACCACTCCACTGCCGATGGAGGCCTGTTCCGACAAGCCCAAAAGTTCCGGCGCCTCCGGAATATCCACCAGCGGAAGGGAACGGGAATACCGGTTAAGTGCCTTGAAACGTGTACGGCAGCCCAGGGAAATGTTCCCGCCGCGGTACAGACCGTCTTCGCCGATAAAATCGATGGAAAGGGTGGTACCGAAATCCACGATGGTGCAGCCTCTTCCTTTAAATAAATAACGCGCAGCCAGGATGGCGGCAGCCCTGTCGTAGGAAATATAGGAAGGGAGTCCGTGGCCTACCAGCCATTCGCGGTGCTGTCCGTCCAGGATGAGCAGGAAATTGCACTCTTGTTTCAGGATGGTTTCATCGGCCTGGGAAATGGGATACACGGAAGACACCACCATCACGGCGGGTTTTTCGCGCTGGGTGAGTGACTGGATGAATTCGATGTACTTTTCCCCTTGGTAACGATAAGTTTTTCCGAGGGTCATCCGTTCCGACCAGGCGGCCTTCAAAGCCGTATTTCCTATTTCTACCAGTAAGTTGGCCATAGACCGCAAAAGTACGAATTATTGCAGTTTTTTCAAAATTTCAAGGGCCTTGCCCAGCGAATCCACGCCGCGGGAAACGGTTCGGAGTTTTCCGCCGTCCTGATTGAACTTGAACAGGGTAGGATTATCGTTCACCTGGGACAATACCTTTTCAAACTGCTTGGACTGGTAATATCCCGAGAGGGGGTTGTTCACAAAGAACATGATAAGCATCCCGTTCTTGATGATAATCTTTTCAAAACCGGTGGTAGTACCCAGATTTCTGATCTTGACCACCTTGAACAGGTTGTCCACTTCTTCCGGCATGGTACCGAAACGGTCGGTTACCTGCGCCGCCAGCCTGTCAATCTCCCTTTCCTGCGTCTGGGCGTCCAGCACCTTGTATACGCGGATCTTTTCGGCCATTACGTCGATGTAATCGTCGGGGATATAAGCGGGTTTGTCGGTTTCTATGGTGCAGTCGTCCACGTATTTTTCCGCACCTGAACGGGTGCTGATGCCGGTTTCCACGCCCAGTTCCTCCATAGCTTCGGACAGGATCTTCTGATAGGTTTCGTAGCCCATGTCGGAGATGAAGCCGCTTTGTTCGGCTCCCAGCAGGTTGCCGGCGCCGCGGATATCCAGGTCCTGCATGGCAATGTTGAAGCCGCTGCCCAGGTCGGAAAATTCCTCAATGGCGCGGAGACGCCTTCTGGCATCGTCCGAAATGCTCACTAGCGGCGGGACAATGAGGTAGCAGAAAGCCTTTTTATTGGATCGGCCTACCCTGCCGCGTAGCTGGTGAAGATCACTGAGGCCGATATTCTGCGCCTGGTTCACGATGATGGTGTTGGCGTTGGGGATATCCAGTCCGTTTTCTATGATGGTGGTGCAAAGGAGAAGGTCGTAGTCCCCGCGCATAAAGGCCAGCATGCGGTCTTCCAGTTCCTTGCCTTCCATCTGGCCGTGAGCCACACAGATTTTCATATCCGGAACCAGCCGGTGCAGGATATCTTCGATGGCCGGCAACTCTTCCACTTTATTATGGAGGAAGAACACCTGGCCGCCACGGTTCAGTTCATAATTGATGATACTCCTGATTTCCTGTTCGTTAAACAGGATAATTTCCGTCTGGATGGGAATGCGGTTGGGCGGAGGTGTCTGGATAATGGAAAGGTCGCGGGCACCCAGCAGGGAGAACTGCAGGGTTCGCGGAATAGGCGTGGCCGTAAGGGTAAGGGTATCTACCGAACTCTTGAGTTGGCGCAGTTTTTCCTTGGCCGATACACCGAATTTCTGCTCTTCGTCGATAATAAGCAGGCCAAGATCCTTGAAATCAAAGCCATTGCCAAGAATTTTATGTGTGCCGATAAGGATGTCGATAGTACCTTCCTTCAGACGTTTTTTGATGTCGGTGATTTGCTTGGCAGTGCGTAACCGGCTTACATATTCCACCGTGCAGGGGAATCCTTCCAGGCGGGATTTGAAGGTTTCATAATGTTGCAGGGAAAGGATGGTGGTGGGAACCAGCACTGCAACCTGCTTGGAATCCGAAACGGCCTTGAAGGCAGCCCGGATGGCGATTTCCGTTTTACCGAAACCTACATCGCCGCAGACGAGCCGGTCCATGGGGCAACGGTCTTCCATATCCTCCTTCACTGCCTTGGTGGCCCGCTCCTGATCCGGCGTATCCTCGTACATGAACGACGATTCCAGTTCTTCCTGCAGGTAAGTATCGGCCGAAAAGGCAAATCCGTCCGAGGCACGGCGCTTGGCATAGAGCTGAATCAGTTCCTTGGCAATATCCTTGACGCGCGATTTGGCGGCCGATTTTAAGTTACCCCAGGTCTTGGAACCCAGTTTGTTGATGCGAGGAGGCTCCCCTTCCTTGGAACGGAAACGGGAAATCTTGTGCAGGGAATGTACGGAAACAAAGACTACGTCTCCCCCGCTGTAGGTGAGTTTCACCACTTCCCTTTCGCGGCCGAAGTTGTCTTTTACCTTTACCAGGCCGCTGAAAATACCTACGCCGTGGTCTATATGGACGATATAATCGCCTCGGTTGAAGGCGCTAAGGTCGTTCAGGGTAAGTTGTTCGCTCTTTTCTACTGTCCGGCGCAGACGTACGCGGTGGAATCGGTCGAAAATCTCATGATCCGAGTACCAGCACACCTTGTCTTCGTGGTCGATAAAACCGGAATGGATGTTCTTTTCCTTTACGAATTCAGGAAGCAGGGCATGCTGATCCTGCAGCATGATGGAGCGAAGACGTTCCAGCTGACTTTCTTTTTCGCCGAAAATCAGTACCCTATAATTATTCTCCAGCCGGCTGCGGATATCGGAAATGAGCAGTTCGAAATTTTTATTGAAAACAGGCTGCGGAGAAATATTGAATTTCACCACATGCTCCTCCGGCTGTTTCTGGAGGGGAATATCCAGAAAAACATGCTTATAAGCCAGTAAGGAAGAGAAAAACTCCCTTTCCTTATACATATCCGACGAATCCAGCCACACCAGAGTATCGTTAGGAAGAAGATGAGTAAGGCTTTCCCCTTCATCGGCCTCACGGGCAGCTATGTCGGAATAAATATCGGCCTGTTTTAATTTCTCTACGGAAAGTTGGGTGTTGCAGTCGAAGCGATGGATCTTTTCTACTTCGTTGCCGAAAAAGCTGATCCGATAGGGTTGGGCCGATGAGAAGGAAAAAATGTCGATGACGGCACCACGCAGGGCGAACTGACCGGGGGCCGATACAAAATCCACCTTTTCAAAGCCTTCCTCCAACAGACGGGTTCGGATGCTTTCGTAAGGAATTTCTTCCCCTTCCTTTATAATAAATAAAGCATCGGACAGTTTCCTGGCCGAAGGAATTTTTTCTTCCAGTGCTTCCGGATAGGTGACGATGAACAGTTTTTCATCGGCCTGATGATTCAAAAGTTGGCCGATGGCGGCGGTGCGCTGTACGCCCAGGGAAGATTTATAATTGCTTCGTTCGACGCTTTTTCCAGATTCGGGAAGAAAAAATACGCAGTCCCCTTCAACCAGGTTGTATAAATCGGCCGAACAATATTCTGCCGATTCACGGGTGGGCAGTACAATGAATTGAATGCCAGGTTTGGCTACCTGCGACAAAATGACCCACCGGGCCGACAGGAAAAGACCACTGCAGAAGACTTCTTCTGTATTTTGAATTTCCTGCTGGAGTTGAGCGGACGATTTTGTACTTATTAACATTCCCTGTATTTTTCCTGTTGATAAGCTGTTAATAACCCTGTTCATAAGTCACTGGCGATAGGTGGGGAAAATTGTAGATGGAACCGTCCACAGGACATTCACAGGATATGAGCGGGTTTTTAACAAGGTTTTTATAGGTATAAATAATTGATTTTTATAAGATTAAATTTAGATATTAACAAATTAACAGCCCTATAAAAACATCAATATCTTAAAAATAAAAACTATATTTGTATTTGAATTGAACTGACCGCAAGCCATGACCGACTTTGACCCGCACAATCCAGCAGACCGCAAAGATAGTGAATTTGAAGGAATAATCCGTCCGCAGGAGCTGGATGATTTCACCGGACAGAAGGAAATCGTTTCTAACCTAAATATATATATAAAGGCTGCCAAACTCAGGGGCGAAGCTTTGGATCATGTGCTGTTCCACGGTCCTCCCGGTCTGGGTAAGACCACCCTGGCGCATATCATCGCCAACGAGATGGGCGTAAATATGAAGGTAACTTCGGGTCCTGTACTGGATAAGCCCGGTGATCTTGCTGGTCTGCTCACTTCCCTGGAAACCGGCGATGTTCTTTTTATCGATGAAATTCATCGGCTTTCTCCGGAAGTGGAGGAATACCTTTATTCGGCCATGGAGGATTATGTGATCGATATCATGATCGATAAAGGTCCTGGCGCGCGTTCCGTGAGGATTAATCTGAATCCTTTCACCTTGGTGGGTGCCACCACCCGGAGCGGTTTGTTAACAGCTCCGCTGCGGGACCGTTTCGGCATCAATTGCGCCCTGGAGTATTACGATGTGGAAGATCTGAAAAAGATTGTGATCCGCAGCGCTACCATCCTGAATCTGGAAATAGACGATGATGCCGCCGGAGAAATCGCTCTTCGCAGCCGGGGAACGGCCCGTATTGCCAACGCGCTGTTAAAACGCGTGCGGGACTTTGCCCAGGTACTGGGAGATGGACGTATCAACCTGGAAATCACGCGTTTCGCCTTGAATAAACTTAAAATTGACAAGCGCGGCCTGGATGCTATTGACAACAAGATTCTCCGTACGCTCATCCTTACCTTTAAAGGCGGGCCGGTTGGTATCGGCACCCTGGCCACTTCCGTCAGCGAAGATGCAGGCACCCTGGAAGAAGTCTACGAACCCTTCCTTATCAAAGAAGGTTTCATCATCCGCACCCAGCGCGGCCGCGTAGCCACCGACCTCACCTATCAACACCTGGGTATGGAATCCTATTTAGTTCAAAGGAAGTATAATCCAGACGAAAGCGGAAGTTTGTTTTAATGATAGTGTCCTGAGATCCTTCGTCGCCTTCGGCTCCTAAGGATGACAAAAAGGGCTTTAGAATGTTAATATATGTTTATTCAGAATGATTTTTTTGTCATTCTGAGCGAAGCGAAGAATCTGTAGATAGAATGGAATTATGTATAATCAGTATTACGTTTATATAATGTCTAACCGATTTGATACTACATTATATATAGGCGTTACAGATGATTTAGAAAGAAGGGTTTCAGAACATAAAACTGGTTTAATACCTGGTTTTACGAAAAAATACAACTGTGATAAATTGGTTTATTATGAGGTATTCTCTGATATTAACCAGGCAATAGACAGGGAGAAACAATTAAAAGGATGGAAAAGAGCGAGGAAAGATGAATTAATTGATAAGGAAAATAAATATAGAGAAGATTTATATGGGCATCTACGGATTCTTCGGCCAAAGGCCTCAGAATGACAGAATTCTTTTACTGATTATTACATTATTAATAGTCATTCCTTTTCGGTCGTATGCGTGTACCAGTGTGATTGTCAGTGGGAAGAATACGAAAGATGGGAAGGCGGTGATGTATAAGCACCGGGATTCCAAGTGTCAGGATGTGGCGGTGGCGTATTTTCAGGGAGAGAAATATAGACTGATGGGAATTGTGAATGCCGATTGGCGCACCAATCCGCCGAAAGGAGTACCTGCCGGAACTGGTGAGGTATGGGCCGGAGAGAATGAGACGGGTTTTGCCATCATGAATACGGCCACCTATGATTTAAAGGACGATGATGTGCCTGTGGAACTGATGGACCGGGAAGGTGTCTTCATGTACAGGGCACTGGAAATCTGTGCTACGCTGGAAGATTTTGAAACCTATCTGGATACGCTTTCCAGGCCGATGTATGTAGAAGCCAATTTCGGCGTTATCGACGCCCAGGGTGGAGCAGCTTATTATGAAGTGAACAACCACAAGTGGGTAAAATACGATGTGAACCGGGAACCTTTAGGATACCGGGTGGTGACCAATTTCACCATGACGGGCCGACAGGAAGACAGAAAAGGCGTGGACAGGTATATCAAGGCGCATAAGATTCTGGCTTCTACTTATGTTCCTATGCAGGAATGGGATCATACTTTCTTTATCAAAAATATATCCTGTTCCGGAAAACCCATTTTAAGGGACATCACTTCCTGTGCAGTGATTTTTGAAGGAAATATCATGTGGGCTTCGCTGGGAAAACCGGATCAAGTGCCGTGTTTACCCTATAAGTTATAAAAAGTCCTAAGTTATTCCGTAAAAATGCTTATATTTGTAAATTGAACGGAGATTCTTCACTTCGTTCAGAATGACAGGAAATTGTATTGTCATTCTGAGGAGCAAAGCGACGAAGAATCTGTAGGCATAGAAAAATACCAATTTTAAATTATATGGCAGATCCTAAATTAATTTCCAAGATTCCGGAAGGACCTATCAAAGATAAATGGTCCAAGCGTAAAAGCTCTATCCGGGTGGTTTCTCCCAACAACAAGCGCAAACTGGAAGTGATTGTGGTGGGTACCGGTCTTGGCGGTGCATCGGCCGCTGCATCTCTGGGTGAGATGGGCTACAACGTCAAGATTTTCTGCATCAGCGACTCCCCCCGTCGTGCACACTCCATCGCTGCACAAGGTGGTATCAACGCTGCCAAGAACTACCAGAACGACAACGACTCCGTTTCCCGTCTGTTCTTCGACACCGTAAAAGGCGGTGATTACCGCAGCCGCGAAGCCAATGTGTATCGTCTGGCAGAAGTGAGCGCCGCTATCATCGACCAGTGCGTGGCACAGGGTGTTCCTTTTGCCCGTGAATACGGTGGTTACCTGGCCAACCGTTCCTTCGGTGGCGTGCAGGTAAGCCGTACCTTCTATGCCCGCGGACAAACCGGTCAGCAGCTGCTTCTGGGTGCCTATGCTTCCCTGAATAAGGAAATTGCAGCCGGCACCGTAAAGAGCTATCCCCGCCACGAGATGCTGGATCTGGTCATTATCAACGGTGAAGCCAAGGGTATCATTGCCCGCAACCTGGTAACCGGTGAAATCGAGCGTTTCGGCGCCCATGCCGTGGTTCTGGCCACCGGCGGTTATGGAAATACCTATTTCCTCTCCACCAACGCCATGAACTCCAACGGATCGGCCGCTATGCAGGCCTATCGTAAGGGTGCTTTCTTTGCCAATCCTTGCTTCGCTCAGATTCACCCCACCTGTATCCCTGTTCACGGCGACCAGCAGTGCAAACTCACCCTTATGTCCGAGTCCCTGCGTAACGACGGCCGTATCTGGGTTCCCAAGAAGATGGAAGACGTGATGAAACTGCGTACCCATCAGATCAAGGCTTCCCAGATTCCTGAAGAAGACCGCGACTACTATCTGGAGCGCCGTTATCCGGCTTTCGGTAACCTGGTTCCCCGCGATGTGGCTTCCCGCGCCGCCAAGGAGCGCTGCGATGCCGGTTACGGTGTCAATGAAACCGGCCTGGCCGTGTTCCTGGATTTTGCCGATGCCATCAAGCGCCTGGGTCACCAGCGGGTGCAGGAACGCTATGGTAATCTCTTTGACATGTATGAGAAAATTACCAACGTTTCTCCTTGGGAAGAACCCATGATGATCTATCCGGCTATCCACTACACCATGGGCGGCCTTTGGGTAGACTATGATCTTCAGACCACCATCCCTGGACTGTTCGCCATCGGCGAAGCCAACTTCTCCGACCACGGCGGTAACCGTCTGGGTGCATCGGCCCTGATGCAGGGTCTGGCCGACGGTTATTTCATCCTGCCTTACACCATCGGCGGATATCTTTCCCATAAATTCTCAGAGCCCAAGACCGACACCAACGCCCCTGAATTTGCAGAGGCCGAAAAGAAGGTGGAAGAGCGTATTGCCAAGCTCTTCGCTGTCCAGGGTACGGAAACGGTGGACAGCATCCACAAGAAACTGGGTCACATCATGTGGGAATATGTGGGTATGGCCCGTAACGAGGAAGGCCTGAAGAAAGCCATCGTAGAGATTGGTAAACTGCGGGAAGAATTCTGGAAGAATGTGCGCGTACCCGGAACCAACGGTGAAGTGAACCAGGAACTGGAGAAGGCCCTGCGTCTGGTAGATTTCTTCGATATCGGTGAACTGATGGCCCGCGACGCCCTGAACCGCCGTGAATCCTGCGGTGGTCACTTCCGTGAGGAAATGCAGACCGAAGACGGAGAAACCAAGCGCGACGACGAGAACTTCATGTATGTAGCCGCCTGGGAATACAAGGGCGAGGGTAAGGAACCCGAACTGCATAAGGAAGAACTCGTATACGAGAATATCAAGATTGTCACCCGTAACTATAAAGACTAATCCCGACTATGGAATATAATGTGAAAGTATGGCGTCAGAAGAACGCCAAAGCAAAAGGCCATTTCGAGACCTACCACGTTACGGATGTGGAGGAAGATGCTTCGTTCCTCGAAATGCTGGATATCCTGAACGATCAACTCATCCGCAAGGGTGTGGAACCCATTGCCTTCGATCACGACTGCCGTGAAGGTATCTGCGGTGCCTGTTCCCTGTATGTGGACGGCCGTGCACACGGTCCGGACGACCAGGTAACCACCTGTCAGTTATTTATGCGTCATTTCAAACCCGGCGCCACCATTACCGTGGAGCCTTGGCGCAGCGGCGCTTTCCCGGTGATCAAGGACCTGATGGTGGATCGTACCGCCTTCGATAAGATCATGCAGGCCGGTGGTTTCATCACCGTTCGTGCCGGTAGTGCCCAGGACGGTAATGCCATCCTGATTCCGCACGACGACGCTGAACTGTCCATGGATGCTGCAGCTTGCGTAGGTTGCGGTGCCTGTGTCGCTACTTGTAAGAATGGATCGGCCATGCTGTTCGTGGCAGCCCGCGTGAGCTCCCTGGCCCTGCTGCCGCAGGGTAAGCCGGAAGCCGCCCGCCGCGCCCGTGCCATGGTGGCCAAGATGGACGAACTGGGCTTCGGTAACTGCACCAACACCCGCGCCTGCGAGATGGAGTGCCCGAAACACGTGACCATCGACCATATTGCCCGTCTGAACCGCGAATATCTGAAAGCCAAATTCAGCGAATAATAATTCATTTTTATATTTTAAAGTGCCCAACTGGAATGGTTTGGGCATTTTTTTTATTGTTTTTATAAGATAATGAAAAAAAAATATTATTAGAAATCATAAGTTAAAACAACGAGAAAAAACAAAATTATAAGTATAAGATGCCGAAAATTATCTTAAAAAAATAATATATAGGTGTAAAACCTTATTATATAGCATTAAAACTATTTTGGAAAGGACTTGCAAAATTGAAATTGTTTTCCAAACTTTGCAGCCAAGTTTCGTTTTTTGGTTACGAAGCTTGTAGTGTATTCAGATGCAAAGACAGAAAATTTGTATCAATATTTATGTTTAACTAATCTTATCGTGCTTATGAAAAAAATCCGTATTTTTTTCGCAGCTATGGTAATGCTGGCCCTTTCCGTGGCCGCCTATGCACAGAATATTTCTGTGAAAGGTACGGTGAAGGATACGGCCGGTGAAGGCATCGTGGGAGCCAATATCATCCTGAAAGGCAACCGCACTGTCTATACCATGACCGACCTGAACGGTGCATTCACCTTGAGTGTGCCTTCAAATGGTGTGCTGGAAGTGCTGTGCATGGGCTATCAGGGACAGGAAGTTCCGGTGAACGGACGTGCTTCCATCGATGTGGTCCTTTTGGATGACAGCCAACTTCTGGACGAGACCATCGTAGTTGCCTACGGTACGGCTACCAAGAGCTCCTTTACGGGTTCTGCCGCCGTGGTGGACAGCGAGACCATCTCCAAGAAACTGTCTTCCAAGGTGACTTCCGCTCTGGCCGGTACCACCCCTGGTGTGCAGATCATCTCCTCCAGCGGTGACCCTACCGGTGGCAGCCCCACCATCCGCATCCGTGGTATCGGTTCCATGAATGCAAGCTCCAGCCCGCTCATCGTTGTAGATGGCGTTCCCTATGAAGGGGAAATCTCCGACATCAACCCGAGCGACGTTGAGTCCATGTCTGTCCTGAAGGATGCCGCTGCTTCCGCCATTTACGGTCACCGCGGCGCCAATGGTGTTATTATCATCACCACCAAGAAAGGCCAGTCCGGTGAAGCTACCGTGCGTTTCGACGCCCGTTGGGGTTCCAACTCCCGCCTGATTCCCAATTACGATGTAATTACGGATCCGGCCGAGTACTATGAGACTTATTATAAGCTCATGTACAACAAGTACCTCTATAGCGGTCACACCGTGGCAGAGTCCTACGCTTACGCCGACAACAACCTCTTCAACGAGAAGAACGGCGGTCTGGGTTATCAGGTTTACACCGTTCCGGATGGTCAGAAACTCATCGGTACCAACTTTAAGATTAACCCCAACGCTACGCTGGGTTATTCCGACGGTGAGTACTACTATCAGCCGGACGACTGGTACAAGGAGACCTTCCACAACTCTTTCCGTCAGGAATACAACGTAAGCGCCAGCGGCGCCTCCGACCGCTTTAATTATTATGCGGGCGTGAGCTACCTGAACGATGGTGGTATCGTGTACAACTCCGGTTATCAGCGTTATACCGCCCGTTTGAACGCCGAATATCAGGTAAAGGAATGGATCCGCTTCGTCACCAACATGAGCTATTCCTATTCCGATTCCAACAACGTATCCTCCGGTTCCTGGGGTTCCTCCGGCAACGCTTTCTACATTGCCAACAATATCGGCCCCATCTATCCGCTGTATGTGCGTAAAGTGGACGAGAGAGGCAATCCTTACCTCTATCAGGAAAGCGGCCGTCAGATCTACGACTCCAACAATACCAACTTCACCCGTCCGAACTTCGTAGGTAACGCCGTGCGTGACCTCTACAACGACGTGAAGAAGTCCTACGCCGACGTTCTGGTGGGCAAGTGGGGCCTGGTCCTCACTCCTGTCAAGGGCCTCACCCTGAATGCCAACGTGGGTCTCACCAACGACAACACCCGTTACAACTATCTGTACAGCGTGTTCGGTTCCGCTTCCGGCGTGGATGGTTCCGTTTCCGTGGGCCACAGCCGTATGTTCAGCGTGAACCAGCAGTATCTGGCCGAATACAAGTTCGACATCGCCGAAAAGAATCATTTCGATATCCTGGCCGGTTACGAGCAATACGATCGTAAGACCCAGAGCATCGACGGTTCCAACGACCACCTCTTCAATCCCAATATCGGTGAAATCAACAACGCCGACGGTACCGAAAGCCGCGCCGTTTCCTCTTCGTCCTCCACTTATATGACGGAAGGTTTCCTGGCCCGCTTGCAGTACGACTACGACGGCCGCATCTTCGGTTCCGCTTCGTTCCGTCGTGATGCTTCTTCCCGTTTCGCCAAGGGTCACCGCTGGGGTAACTTCTGGAGCGTGGGCGGCGCCTGGCTCATCAGCAAGGAAAGCTGGTTCAACGCCCCTTGGGTGAACATGCTCAAACTGAAGATGAGCTATGGTGAACAGGGTAACGACGGACTGGGCTCCGACTTCCCGTATTCCGACCAGTACCGTCACTCCTACGACGGCACCGACTATGCTATCTCCCTCTCCTATAAGGGTAATGAAAACCTGACTTGGGAAACCAACATGTCCTTCAACGCCGGTGTCGATTTCGAATTCTTCAACGGTTATCTCAACGGTACCCTCGAGTACTTCAACCGTGACACCAAGGACCTGCTTTATTCCAAGGATGTGCCTTATTCCGCTGGTAACCCCACCGGTAAGGTTCCCGTGAACGTGGGTTCCATCCGTAACCGCGGTTTCGAAGGTTCCTTGGACGGCGCCATCATCAAGACCCGCAACGTGAACTGGAACTGGAACATCAACCTGAGTCACTACACCAACACCATCCTCAGCCTGGATGAAAGCGTATCTGAAAAAGGTATCCGTGGTTCCAACTTTATCTATAAGATCGGCGGTTCCCTGTACGACGCTTATATGTACAAATACGCTGGCGTAGACCAGAACACCGGTCAGGCCCTGTATTGGAAGCACATCGACGAGGTAAAGGATGCCAACGGCAACGTTACTACCGAAGCTTCCGACGAGACCACCACCGTGTTCTCCGACGCTACCCGCTACGAACTGGGTTCTGTCCTTCCTAAGCTCTATGGTGGTTTCGGTACCAGCCTGAACGCTTACGGCATCGACTTCTCTATCCAGTGCTCCTTCCAGCTGGGCGGTAAGTACTACGATGGTAACTACCAGCAGCTCATGTGGACCCAGGCTTCCGCCGGCCAGGCTTGGCACAAGGATGTCCTGAAGTCCTGGACTCCTGAGAATCCCAACACCGATATTCCTCGTATGGACGGTGACACCCAGGTGGCCCAGAGCGCCGTGGATCGTTTCTTCGTAAGCTCCAACTACCTGAGCGTTAACAACGTAACCCTTGGTTACACCCTGCCCACCAACTGGACCAAGAAGATCAAGATTTCTTCTTTCCGTGTCTATGTTGCTGGTGAAAACCTGGCTGTGGTCTCTGCCCGTAAGGGTCTGGATCCCCGCAACGCTTTCGGTCTGGGCTCCTTCACTATGGCCCAGGGTTCCTCTTCCTACGGTGCCATGCGTACCATCACCGGAGGTATCACTCTCACGTTCTAATCTAAATGAGATTGAGATATGAAACTGAATAAATTATACTTCGCTATTGTTGCCGTAGCCGTTGCCCTTGCTTCTTGCTCAAAGATTGACCGGATCGTTCCCGAGGGCGGCACGCTGCTCGCTTCTCAGGTGCAGGAAACCAACGCGATTATCCCTTCGCGTGCTTCCGCATCCTTCAACGGCATGTTCACTGCTATCGGCCAGCCTTGCAAGATGTACGATACGCCGGACGACTGGGAGTTCCTGATGATCCTGTTCTGCAACGATCTGGAAGGCGCCGATGCCCTGATTGCCGACAGCGGTTATAACTGGTTCTCCGTTTGCGGTGAGTATTCTTCCCGTAACAATACCTACCGTAACCCGGCCATCCGTTATCGTGCTCCTTATAACATGATCGGTGACGTGAACACCTTCCTGGCAGGTTTCGCCGAGGATGTAGATGATCCCGCCCTCCTGAACATGATTGCCCAGGCCCGCGTCCTGCGCGCCTATTCCTACATGATGCTGGCTCCCCAGTATCAGTTCGCTCCGCTTACTCAGACTTCTGAGGGTAAGGGCGCCGACCTCCCCTGCGTTCCGCTGGTGACCCCCACCACCGAGGATTTCACCAACAATCCCCGTGCTACCGTGAAGGAAGTCTATGACTTCGTTCTGGAAGACCTGGACTATGCAGTAGCAAATCTGGAGGGCGCTACCCGTTCTTCCAAGATGTACATCGACGGCAATGTGGCCCATGGCCTCCGCGCTCGCGTACACCTGCTGCTGGGTAACTGGGATCAGGCCTACAACGATGCCGTGGCTGCTGCCAGTGGCTATGAGCCCGCTACCATCGCCGAGGTTTCCAAGCCCGCTTTCTATGACATCAACGAGCACAACTGGATCTGGGGTTATGACATGGCCGACGGTTATCCGAACTACATTGCCAACAATGTACGCGGTAACGGTCTGTATGCCACCACTTCTTCCTGGCTCCGTTCCTTCTCCAACAACGGTTATGCTCCTGCTTGCCAGTGCTACACCTGCATCAACAGTCTGCTTTGGAACAAGATTCCCGCTACCGACGTCCGCAAGGGCTGGTGGGTTGACGAGAACCTGGATTCCCCGCTGCTCGACGGTCTCGCATGGCCCGGTTTCCCGGATGTAGCCAACGCCGATGACGGTGACAACAAGCTGGCTTTCCTCCCTTACACGAACGTGAAGTTCGGCGCCTGGTCCATTGCTAACGTAACCAATGAGGAAGATATGCCTCTGATGCGTGTTGAGGAAATGATCCTCATCCAGGCCGAGGCCAAGGCCCACACCGATGCCGGTACCGCCACCTCTATTCTGGAGAACTTCGTGCAGACCTACCGTGATCCTGCTTATAAGGTTAATGCCGGTGGCCGCAGCCTCCTGGATGAAATCTGGTTCCAGCGCCGTATTGAACTCTGGGGCGAAGGTTTCGGTGTGTTTGACAACCTCCGTCTGGACAAGCCCATCGTTCGTTCCCATGGCGCCGGCACTTCCAATATTGCCGATGCTTTCCGCTTCAACCTGGATTCTCAGGATCCTTGGCTGAGGATGCGTTTCCCGCAGGGCGAAATGAATACCAACTTCGGTATCAAGGACAACGAGGGTGGCCAGCAGCCTACCATCGATATGAACCCTGGCCTGCGTGACGGTGTTACTGACTAATTAAAACTCAGACACGTATGAAAAAGATTTTCAATATCATTTCTTTGGTAGCAGTAGCAGCCTTCACCCTGATTTCCTGCCAGAAACAGGTGGAGCCTCATCAGCCCGGTCCGGCCGAGGTAAGCGGTTGCTATGGCGTGTACTTCCCCACTCAGGCAGCTGCCGGAAGCCATGTCTATAATCCTACCCAGGATCCCAGCATTGAGATTACGCTTGCCCGTACCAATACCAGCGGTGCCATCACTGTTCCCGTGAAGACCACCGTTTCCCAGGATGGCATCTTCACCGTAGGTGCAGCTACTTTTGCCGACGGTCAGGAAGAGACCACCTTCACGGTGCGTTTCGACAGTGCCGAAGAGGGTACTACCTACAGCGCCAGCTTCCAGATCGACGACAACCAGTACGCCTCCCTGTACAATTCCAACCCCATCGCCCTGGATTTCAGCGTGATGCGCGTGGAAATGAAGGACTTCCTGAATCCTGTGACCGGTGAACCCGCCGTCATCACCCTGAACGAGGGCTGGTGGGGTGAAGTTCACGAGGCCAAGATGAAGTACTATGAGGTGAACGGTGTCCGTACTTGCGAGATTTACAGCATCGAGGACGGTGGTATTTGGGGCGATACGGTCAACGCTACCCTCAAGTTCAACTGGTACACCAAGAACAACAACGAAGCCGGAAACAACTACCTGGAAGTTCCCAAGCAGTATTTCGGCTTTGACTACAACGACTGGGCTTCCAAGCCGGAAAGCGCAGCCACTTATCCGATCTATGTCTATGACTATTATTGGTACTGGATCGAGCGTGGTTACAGCCCTGAAGAACTGGACGGCGGTTGGCTCGGCTTTGCCGTGGCCGAAGGTGCCTCCGATGGTAGCGGCGGATATCCCGTGGGTTACTACGATGGCAACGGTGGTTTCTATTTCAATCTCCGTTACTACATTCCCGGCCTGGGTGGCTTCTCCCCGCCCACCTATGATTTCGTAGCCATCGCCGAAGGTTTCACCCGCGTGGACTACAGCCTCAGCGTGGAAGCCGACTACACGTATAACGGTGAGACTCCCATTTACGTTGAAGCCGGTGTGGATGTAGAGGCTATCAGGTATGCTATCTACGAGGGTGAACTCACTCCCACGCAGGTGGCCAACAAGACCGATGCCATCATCAGCGGTGCCGATCCCAGCGAAATTTTCTCCGACTTCGAGTATGACGAGGAAAATGAGGAACTCTATGCTGTTTTCGGCGTATCTCCTGAAACTACCGGTATCTATACCCTGGTAGCCGTGGCTTACGATGAAAGTGCCAACCCGCAGACCAGCGCCAGCGTGACCTTCACGCACATTGCCGGCGGCGACACTGAGAAATACGCCGTAGACCTGTCCGTATTTACAGAGGCCACCCCTGCCCGCTATAAGGATTTCACCGAGTATGATTCCTTCGCTTTCGGCATCCTTGGTTCCGATATTACGGAAGCACATGCTGCCATTGTGGAAGCATCCAAACTCTCCGCTAGTTTCCTGGCCGAGCTTAAGGTAGACTCCTCCTATGCCATGCCCGAAAGTGTCATCGACAGGATTAACGGTGTTGGCGGCTACTACACTGTTGCCACCGATCTGGATCCGGGTACTCAGTATGCCGTTGTGGTTTGGGCCACCAATGGCTACGAAGACACCTTTGATTACGATGTCTATACGACCACAGCTATTCCTGAAAACTGGAATACGATCGGAACCGGTTACTACACCGATGACTTCTTCACCACCTTCTTCAACGTGGATCCTCAGACCATGGAGGTGGAGATGGCTCAGAGCGAAGACGATCCTACCCGTTTCAAGATGATCTATCCTTACGATGGCAAGTATCCGTACAACGATGTAGGAGACTGGGATGACACCAAGTCTTATGACATTGTGTTCACTATTCCTGACAGCAAGCATGTGTACATCCTTCCTCAGAAGATTGGTGTTGACTGGGGTTATGGCATGTTCTCCATCGCCAGCGTGGCCGGCCGTTATGTAGCAGCCGGATACTCGGTCGACGAGATTGAAGAAGCCGGTGTTCCTTTCGGTGTTCTTGAGAACGGTATAATTACCTTCCCGGATCCCGACGGACATTCCCTGCTCATCTCCATGGCTGGATATAATGCCGGAGCCTGGTATTATGCCAATAGCAACGATGCCTGCCAGATTGTGCTTCCTGAAAACGTAAGCCTGTCTTCCGCACCTGTTGCCAAGAAGGCTGAAAAGCCTGCCGGTATGGTTACCAGCAACCTGAAGATTGCCTCCGATGTCCAGAGCGTGTTCGAGCGTAATCCCAAGCCCGTAAAGGCCCAGGTGAACGTTTCCTTCGAACGCAAGCAGAATAAGAACAACAGGACCCTTGTTCCTGCTCAGAAGGACATCCGCAAGTAGTTTAAACTATTGATTCTGCGACAATTGAGACCCGGCGTGAAGGCGCCGGGCCTCTTGTCGTAAAAAAGAAAAGCCAATGAAACCGTGCAAGTTGTTCTTTGTGGCGGCGGTGGGCCTCTCCCTTTTCTCCTGCGCGCAGAAGGAAGGAACGGAGTTGGATCCTCCATCCCCGGCCCCCATCGTTCGTTTGGGAAATGAGGTTCTTCCCAACGCCGTGATGGTGAAAATGAGTACCCCGCTGGATGCCGCACAGCTGCAGGCCCTGGAAAAAGAACAGGGCGTAACGTTGCAGAAAGTATTCACCTCCACTCCCGGAAAAGAGGAGCTGGAACGTCAGTTCGGCCTGGACCGTTGGTATGAGGCCCTGCTTCCGGAAACCAAGAGCGCCGACGATGCCGTGCGGCAACTGGCCGCCCTCCCCGGTGTGGAACTGGTAGAATATGAGTCTGTGGCCCAAAAGGATTGGGACGGAACGGCCTATTCCGGTCCCGATAGTGCCACCAAGGCCGAGAACCCGTCGTTCAACGACCCTTATCTGTCTTATCAGTGGCACTACAAGAACACCGGAAAAGCGTCCATTTCCAAGACGGCGAAGGCCGGAGCCGATGTGAACGTGTCCGATGTATGGGCCAACCTGTGCACAGGAGACCCGGATATCATTGTGGCCGTGGTGGACGAGGGGGTGAAACACACCCACCCGGATTTAGCCGACAACATCTGGACGAATTCCGGTGAAATCCCCGGCAACGGCATAGACGATGACAATAACGGCTACATAGACGATGTGCACGGATTCAATTTCGTGACCAAAGGACCTGTTTCCTGGGATGTGGTTGATTCAAGTGGCGAAGGGGATTCCGGTCACGGAACCCACTGTGCCGGCACCATAGCGGCCGTGAACAACAACGGAAAGGGCGTGGCCGGTATTGCCGGAGGTTCCGGCAATAAAGACGGTTGCCGTATCATGAGTTGTCAGGTTTTCTCCGGCAATGGCGGCGGCAGTGTAAAAATCATTACCAACGCCATCAAGTATGCGGCCGATATGGGCGCATCCATCATCTCCTGTTCGTTCGGCTACAGTGTGGCTTTCACCTCCGACGACAATTATATAAGCCGTCAGGGTTCGGCCGAGATTGATGCCATCCACTATTTTGAGGCATCCTGCAACAATCCCGTCCTGGATGGCAATATCGCCATTTTTGCAGCGGGTAACGAGAACCACAACTACGCCCATTATCCGGGAGCCTTCTACGATATCATCAGCGTGTCGGCTTTCGGCCCGGACGGCCTGCCCGCCTATTACACCAATTATGGGCCCGGCTGCAATATATCGGCCCCCGGCGGCGAAGCCTATCATCGGGTGAATCTCTGGGACTCCATGGTGCTGAGCACCTTGCCTTCAGAGCTTCCTGAGCTTGGCATCGACGGGGCGTACAATAAAGGTTTGGACTATGGCTATATGCAGGGAACCTCCATGGCCTGTCCGCATGTGAGCGGCGTGGTGGCCCTGGGCCTGTCCTATGCCAAAAAGTTGGGCAAACACTTCACCCGCGATGAATTCAAACGGATGATCCTGGCCAGCGTGAACGACATTGACCAGCGTATTGGCAGCATAAGCGAAAAAACCTACGCTTATGGCAGGGGTGCCCTGGCTATGGCCCCTTACTATCATCAGATGGGAACCGGAGCTATTGATGCCTGGCGCCTGATGATGCACATCGAAGGGCTCCCCACGCTCACTTCTACCCTTGGCAAGCAGCAGTGGATAGACCTTACTTCCATCTTTGGAACGGCTTCCACCAGCCTCACCTACCTGAGTGTGGAAGTTCCTGCCTCTACGGCTTCGTCCCTGGGACTGGAGAAAATTACCCCTACGAATACCGAAAAATATCCGGCTGTAGTGGATGGAAACGGCTACGCCTACATACAGTTCGGCCGCTTGTATATTCACCCCTCGAAGATTGGATCGGGCACCATCACCATTGCTGCCGTGGGCGGCGGTGACCATGTGGGTGGCGGATCGAATCCCCCCGGAGGTATGACCCTTACACAAACAGTTTCCCTCATCGCCCGTGACACGGACGGTGGTAACGGTACAGGAGGATGGTTATGATGAAGCAATTAGTACTATTTCTGGCAGCAGGATTGCTGCTCCTTGGCGGTTGCAACAAACAACCCGAACCGGGTGGCGGTGGCGGCGGTGGCGGCGGTGAAGTAGCCGTGAGCGTAGAAGGCTCCTGGGAACTCACCAGCGTAGCCACCAAGGCTTCCGTTGGCAGTGTGAACGTAAGTGTTTATATCACATTCGGTTCTGGTCAGTTTACCCTGTATCAGAAGATCGGTGAGGGCCGATATACACAGTTTACCGGCACCTATACCCTGGTCAAGAATACCCTCTCGGGAAAATATTCCACCGATAAAGCCTGGGGTCCGTATACGGTGTCCGGGAGCGGGACCAGCCTGACGCTTACTACGGCAGGCGGCAAGGAGGCCGATACTTATAAGAAGATCGGCTCCATCCCCTCTTCGGTTTTGGAGAACCTGTATTAACCGTGCGTTTTCTTCCCGTCATCTGCGGGGCCCTGCTGGCCCTTTCCTGCGTCCGGCCTGTCTTCAGCGACAGTGCCGGATTTCCTCCTGTAGTGCCGGATTACATAGGAGTGACCGTGCCGGAAGGGATGGCGGAAATATCCTTTGAAATGGCCGACGGCAGGCCTTTTAGAGTAGAAAAGACGCAATCTGGGGACACCCTGTATTATCAGGTTAGTGCCTGGGATAAAAAGACGGGGAAAGGAGTGCGTTATGCCCCCTTCCCCGTCTATGTGTCCCACGACCCCATCGACCCCTATCTGGCCTATCGGCTCATAGAGCCCGGCTATGAGGGCTGGAAGGAAATGGGGCTGTATACACGGGAACTGGCCACTTACCGGGAGCATGCCATCGTGACCAACGATGCCGTGAACGGGGGCTGTGTGAACTGCCATAACTTCCCTGGCGGAGACCCTTCCCGAATGGTCTTCCATGCCCGCGGTGCGGGTGGCGGAACGGTTTTCCGCACTGGGAACGAACTGAAACTGATTAACCTGACAACGGTGGGGCCGCACAAGCAGGGTACCTATCCTGCCTGGCATCCTTCGGGGCGCTATCTGGCCTTTTCTTCCAATTCCACCCAGCAGAGTTTCCCTATTCACGGCAGCCAGCAGGTAGAGGTGTACGACCATTTTTCGGACATCATCCTGATGGACCTCCAGACGGATTCCGTGACGGCGTACCCCTGTCTGGCCGAAGGTTCCCGCATGGAAACCTTCCCCGCCTGGGCGCCGGATGGAAAGAGCCTGTATTATTGCGTAGCCGACAGCACCGCCAGAGTGGTGGAAAACCGGGGTCGGATTCATTATGAGCTGGAGGCCATCGACTTCCGGGACGGGCAGTTTGTGGGCGAACCCCGGACGGTTTTTGCCAGCGACAGTCTTTCCGTATCCTTCCCGCGAGTGAACGGGAAATGGATGCTTTTCACAGGATCGGCCTATGGTACCTTCCCCATCTGGCACAAGGAGGCCGATTTATATCTGATGGACATGGAGACAGGACAGGTGGAACCGGTATCGGCCTTGAACAGCGACGATACGGAAAGCTACCACAGCTGGTCTTCCAACGGCCGATGGGTGGTCTTCAGCAGCCGTCGGCTGGACGGACGCTATACGCGGCTGTACCTGGCCCATTTCGACGGCGAAGGGCACTTCGGAAAGCCCTTCCTGCTGCCGCAGAAGCGCTATGAGCACAATGTGCTCCGGCTCAAGTCTTATAACGTTCCCGAGTTCGTGCAGGGGGATCCCGGCATCCTCAATAAGGAAGTTTCCCAACTCTTTGGTCGATGAAAAAGTGGATCCTGCCCCTTGTGCTGTTCGCGGCCGTTTTTCTGGTGAGCTGGCTGTGCCAGCCCTATACCCTCATCTGCCAGGAGTATGAGGGCCTGTTCCTGAATACTCCCGATGCCTGGACGCGGGCTTTTGCCCAGCCGTGGCCGTTGTCGGGGATTCTGTCCGATTTCCTCATCCAGTTTTACCGCGATCCTGTCTATGGGGCGCTCATTTGCGCAGCCCTGGTGGTGTTGGCGTTCCTGCTGTGCCGGGGGATCCTGCGCCGGGCGGGGTTGTTGACGGAGGGGCTTCCGGCCCTGCTGGCCGTCATTCTATGGGTGTTTCTGGCCAAAGCATCGGCCCCGAAGGTGGCTATTTCGGTGGTGCTATTGCTTTTTGCCGCTTGGTTGCTTTCGCTGCTGTTCCATCGGCCCAAAAAGACTTTTGCCTGGAAAGGGGACCTTCCGTTGGCCCTTGTACCCGTTTTGGTGGCGGCCGGGTTTATTGCCCGGAATCCGGCCATTCAGCGCACCGAACGTTTTTCCCGCGTGAAGATAGATGCCCTGTACGGTGTCTGGGACGATCTTCTGAAAACGGTTCCGCCTTCCGTGGCGCAGGAGGATCCGGAACTTACGCCTTTCGCTCTGCTGGCGATTTCGGGGAAAGGACAGTTGAACGAACGGATCATGAGTTACCCCGTCTACGAGGAAAACGACTTGGATATGGTCTACTACGACGGTCCCCGGGAATACTATACCAGCCTGCTTTTCAAGGCTTGCCTGTACCAGTATCTGGGCTGCTATAACGAGGCCATTCACAATTATTACCAGTGGGCTACGCAGGAGGAGAAAGGCACCAGTTTCATCGTGCTTCGGCGCATGGTGGAACTCTACTACCTGCAGGGAAATTATACCCTAATGGAAAAATACTGCCGCATCCTGGACCATTCGCTGATGAACGGAGCCTATGTGCATCATTTCCGGGCGCAGGCGGCCAAAGGACAGCCGCAGGAGCCCACGCCGCCCGCCGAAAGGGCCGCTATTCCGGTGATCAGCCACGACCCCCTGTACAATCTCCTGCTCCTGGGACGCGAAGGTTTCACTTCACCCATGCTGGAAGAACGCGTAGGACCCACCCTCTTCCTTCGCCAGCAAGACCGGGGCAGCGCAGACGCCCCTGCCGAAACCGCCTTCGGCCGCTTCTGAGGTGCTGTGCGTGGCCTGGTCACTAACCTCGTGAGTTTCTGTTATTTATAGAAAGTTCTCGTTCGTTTTTTGAACGAGAACTTTCCATAAACAGCTCAGAGAGTGGATGTTACTTGCCACGAATTCCACCGTTTTATGAGAAAACGGAGAACCTGTTGTTTTTCCCCGGTTGCTTTTCTGCTTCAAGCATGTCCAAAAACAGTCTTTCGTCAGACGCGGAGGAGTCCTTAATAATTTGCCGGAAGCGGGATCGGAGCGTTCGCAGACTGCCCACAGAGACACGCTGCATGAGAATTTTAACAACAGGGTCCGGAATACCGGCAAAAAACAATGCGATTATCTTCCTGTTGTTTCCTTTTATTCCGGGAACCTGGTCTTTCAGTTTGTCCATGATTCCCGAGCAGTAGGTGTTCAGGTTGTTTTCCAGTTCTTGAAAAATCGCTGGCGTTTCGGCCAGTTCCTTGGCCACTTTTTTAAACTCTGATAAAGAGTTGGATTTTTCTATGTCGTTTCTGGCTTCATAATATTGGATAGACAGCCCAAAAAGACGAGAGATTCTCTCCATGAAAAGTGCGCCTACCAAAGACCCGTTTCCCTTTCTCGTTTCTTGCTGGTATACAGCTAATTGTGCCATTTGCTCTTTTAGTTGCGCCTCTTGTTTTTTCTTCTCGTTAGACAGGAGCATGAATAAGATCAAGCAGAGGATTATCAAAAGAAGGAAAACCGTGAAAGACACAAGGCGCTGCCGCTTCATCTGGATTTTACGAAGAGAGCTTTCTTGTTGGAAATAGTTTTTTTGAGCAACAGATAAAGACTGTTGAAGCAATACTCTTGTCACAGAATCCTGAATGGCCATGGCAGAGGTAGTCTTTCGTAAAGCCTCAAGGTAATTTCCTTCTAAAGAATCAATCCTGAATAACATGGAGTTTAATACGGCTTTCTGAGTGGAGGTTTGAGCAATACTGTAGGCAGCATCTCTCCATTTTTGTGCAGAGTCTAATAGGCCGATCTTAGCAAATGCATAGGCGCAATAGCCGTAGTCCCGGATACTGAAATATAATCTGGGAGAATTTGAAAAAATGTCGATGGCTTGTCGCAGCGAGTCCCCTTTTATGATATGGGCTTGAGCATAAAGAAGGTTGGTATAGTGCCTCAACGACTCGCTAGTCGTACAGGAAAGGAGATGTCTTGCATATAATAAACAGCTGTCAATATCTCTATTATTGAGGTAACCCTCAGAATTATTAAGAAACTCTACGGCAAGAGAATAGATGGCATATTGTGCAAATAAAGAGTCCTTGTTTTTTTCAAAGCAAGAGATGGCGGCTTTCTTGTAAGTGATCGCTTCTTTATTGTTGTTTGTTGTATGGAAAAGACTACCCATATTACGGTAAGAAAGCCCAAGATACCGTAAGTCATTTATATTTTTTGCTTCATCCGCAGCTTTTTCCAAAGAAACGATTGCGGCGGGATAATTACCAGCATTTTTTCTTATGATTCCTTGATAGTAATAAGATCGCATTCGGTTATAAGAGTCTTTGCTATTTGCATAGTAATCAGCAGCTAATGATATGTTGCTATCATCAGTGATATCGATATAATTCTTGTCAAGCGCGGCGCTGTACAGAAGATGGTAATAAGCCCGATTCTTCTCCATATCCAGATGAGAGGTGTCGAGTTGTTTCAATGCAGAAAGCGCGCTGTCAGGGTATTGGTTCAATAATCCATCAATTTTGCTCAATTGATTCTCTACCGAGGAGCGGCAAGACGTCATCAACAAGAAAGAAGCATAGAAGAAGAGTCGGAAGATTCTCATGATGCAATTTTCCCCAAAAATACATAAAAAAGACTTCAAAAGTCAATGTTATAAATAAAATGTAACGCAACACAAAATTAATAGAATGGAAATTAATTATTTACAATCAAAAACTGTAACAAGGATTTCTTTTCAGAAAAGACAGAACTCCCGACATTTGCACAAACCGAAATTGCAACGGAAATATCACTTGATACATCTTTAATCATGTGGGCTCGGACTTTTTAGACGAGTGCCGTTTAAACCAATCATTATGAAAAAAACAGTTCTTTCACTCTTTGCGGGTTTGCTGTTTATGTGTATGTCTTGGACGGCTTCGGGACAGAAGGAGATGGACTTTCACCGCTTTGAGGTTTCGGTTTCCGCGGGTGGAGGCTGGGTGATGCAAGATGTCGGAGGCAGCCAGTATTCTTCTTACGGGCAACCTTCTTTTGTGCCTCTGACTTATGATCTTGCCTTCATGTATTTCCCGAAGTCCTGGCTTTCTGTCGGGCTTGCAGTAGGGAATGACATGCAGGTTTATTATTATAAAAAACCGTATTATACAAAAATGTCAAAGATGATTGACATTACCCCTTATGTCCGTTTCCACTGGTTTCGCAAAAGCACCATTTCTTTATATTCGAGCATCGGCTATTCCTTCGTGCTCCCCTATATTTTCGAGAAAAACCCGGAGGAGCCTGCTCGTCCATGGTATGAAAGTGTGCAGGTTAATCCCATCGGCCTGACTTTTGGCCGTTCTTTGTTCGGCTTTGCAGAATTGGGCGGGTTTTCAAGGCAAGTTATCCCTCCTCTCCGCTTGGGTGTGGGGTACCGCTTCTGAGCCGTGAGCGGCACAAAAAGGGCTGATTTTGTGCGCCTGGAGGGGGAAAACGGCCAGGAGCGGCACAAAAACGCCTGATTTTGTGCGCCTGGGGAGGAGTCTATTCAACCGTAAAGCTATACTCGGCGCGGACGGGTTTGCCATCGGCCGTCCATCCTTCCACTACGGCGCGGAAGGTGCCGCTGTAGGTGGGCATGCGCAGGTGGATGAGTGCCTGGTTCCCTTCGGCAATTTCCAGCGCCGGATGCCAGTAAAGCAGCTGCCGCCGGTCGCTCTCCGTTCCTTCGGCCAGGGTGCCGGGATAGGCAATGGGGTAAGAAACGCCCTTGAAGTCTACCACGCGCACGTTTTCGGGGAATTTGAGCGCCGTCACGTAATTGCGTTTTGTCACGAAATTCACCACGCCGTTGTAGGAAATGCCGCCCATGGCCACGGGCTGGCGATAAATGTTGATGTCTTCCAACAGCATAGCGTCAAACTTCTCCAGCAGGCCGTGGTCGGTGATTACCACTCCGTCCATGAGCACCAGGATGTTATCCTGCACATATCGGCGGGAAGAAGAACTGTCGGTGGTGAACATGCGGATGCGCCAGCGGCCGTCGCGGCGCACGAATTGGATTTCGTGGGCGAATTCGATGCAGATTTCCCGGATGGTGGGGAAACGGTTGTAGTCGTCCAGGTGGTAGCGGATAACGGGAGAGCCGGAGAAGAGCTGTCCTTCCCGCTTGGGCAGGAAACGCACCAGCGTGTCCATGGGCTGGGCCTGCTGGGCCTGGAGGGACGCTTTCCGGTCCACCAGGGCGCCGCGCTGGGCCTGACTCAGGATCAGTGCCGGTAACTCCCCTGCTTCCGGATGGGTGAAGGGATCGGCCAGGCTGATATGGCAGGCGTGCCCCTGCATGGACACCACTTCGCACACCAGTTCCCGGTCTCCGTAGATGTTGTCGGTGAAGAAGAAGATGCGACCTTCGTTGTCGCTCCGGCCGATATAGACATTGGAAGGATCGCCGGCGGCCGAAAGGAAGGCGGTGATTTCGTCCTCTTCCTTCTTGACGTTCTGTCCCAGGCCTTCCACGTTGGCCTGGATGATTTCGCCCTCGTACTCACCCGCGCGTTTGCCGGGAGCAGCCGGCTGGCCGTTCAGGAAGGAGGCCAGGCTCTTTCCATCGGCGGGAGCCAAGGCATCGTCGTGAAATACGCTCACCGACACGTCCAGTTTCTGCAGCGGGGCGCTCAAAAGCAGCGTAGCTTCCTTTCCCGGGCTAAGACGGGCCGGAAAGGACAGACTGATATCCCCCGTCACGCTGTCCGGGGCGCCGGCCACGGCCTTGTAATCCTTTTCAGGAACCAACTGCACGCCACCGTTAACCCGGGCCGTGGAGCCCGTGTTGAAAACGGAAAGGATGCGGGACCCTTCCGGGGAAGCCTGGCTGCGGGCCGTATAGGCCACCAGGCGATAGGTTCCGGTGGGCGTTTGGGCCGGGATGCGGAAGCTGCCCGCTCCGCGCCCGTTAAACAGGCCTATTTTGGCTTCTGCAGCCGTTCCGTCCCCGGAGATGAGTTCCAGGTAGGAGACGGCGCTATAGCCGCTCTGGTGGCCTTCGTCGTCCACGCAGAAGAGAGAACAGTACACCAGGTCGCCGGCCAGATAGGTGTTGCGGTCGGTGGCCACATAGATACGGTCCTGCGTCCGGCCGGGAAGCGCCAGCAGCAGAAAGAGCAGAATGGTAAATACTTTTCTCATGGCTTAATCCTCCCAGTATGACGGCCTTTCCTGTGTTCCCCCAGCCTCGATGCAGTTGATGCAGCGGTGAGGAACCCAGCCGATATCTTCCCCGTCCTCAAAATTGACCAGGGTGGCGGGCCGGTAATTGTTCGTATAATAGAAATAGTGAAAATCGGCCGGAGCCACTTTTTCATAGCTTACGCTGGGCGGCCTGGAAATGAGGTACTTGTAAGTGTTCAAAAAGACACGCTTCTGAGCCACCCTTCCGGCCAGGACCATGCCCATTACCGGCAGTTCAGGATTGCTTTCGCAGCTCAGGTTGCCCGTGAGGGCTCCCGGGTCCGGCGAGAAGAGGTCTCCGCCCAGGTCGGAAATCTCCTGGGTTTGCCGATTGTACTCAAAAGCTTCCTTGGAAAGGGCAAACGCCTTGACCAGAATGGAATAGCGCTTGTGGTTGCGGCTGTCGGTGCGGAGGAAACTGCGCACGGGAAGTCCCTTGATGGGGCCCTCGTTCAGAGATGTGTAGTCGAACAGCGTTACCTGGGCGGGGCTGTAGGTTCTCCAGCACCAGTAATAGGGATACATTTCCTGACTTTCGGCATAGCTGCCGTAGGTCCACGTCCGGGGATTGATATAATAGTCGGGATAAATGTCGGAGTGGAATTCCCAAGTCTCGTCGAAGAGGAAGCCGATATAACCCGTGTTGTTCAGGCCGGGATTCAGGTCCACGGTCACGTAAACGTTATAGTCGTCCACGTTGAAGTTGACGGCGTCGATGGTGGGCGCCGGGTCCGGGGTGAGCCAGTCGGAGGTATAGGTTTGCCCGTCCACCTCCACTACAGCGCGGAAGGTACTGGGCTGGGAAGAAGCGTTCAGGAATTGGGTACCGTAAATGTTGAAGACGCTGCCGCCGGACTCCATGGCCGGGTAAGTATTTCCCAGATCGTCCTCAATCCACGCCTTTCCATTGGGCCAGGCCGAGAGATTATCGCTGTTGATGGGCGTAAGGTAACCCAGGCGGACAGTGCTGATTCCGCCGATGAGGATGCGCCCGTCCACCACCACGGTCTTCTCTGTCTCGGCGGGGAGTTCCGGGTCGAACGGATAGATGCAGGAAGCCACGCAGGCTGCTGCCAGGAGAGTGAGAATCCGCTTTTTCATCAGAACAGGATATTGAGGTTGATGTAAGGAATCTGGGAGGCGAACACGGACATCATGTAGCCGTGTGTGGTGCCTTGCTGAGAGGTGCGGAAGAACACCGAATAAGGATTCTTGCGCCCGGTGACATTGTACACGCCGATGGTAATGGAGGTGTGTGCAAATGCCTTGAGATAATGGCCCGGGTCGATGTTCAGGGCCAGGTCCAGGCGGAAGTAGTCGGGGATGCGGTAGGTGTTGCGGTTGGAGTAGGCCAGACGCCAGGCTCCGTCGTAGTAATATCGGCCGATGGGCACCGTGATGGGCCGTCCGGTGGAGTAATCCACGTTCATGGAGACGCTGAAACGGTGCGTGATGGCGTAGTTGGCCACCATCTTGAACTCGTGCGGTTTGTCGTACGGGGCGTTGTACCAGGCTCCGTGGTTGATGGTTTCGGCTCCGCGGTCCTGCATTTCCTGCAGCAGGCTGCGGGAATAGCTGTAGGACAGCCAGCCGGTGAGCTTGCCGGCGGGGCGTTTCACCATGAGCTCCACGCCGTAGGCCCTGCCGCGCACGGGAACCAGGTCATCGGCCAGGGAGGGATTCATCACCAGCAGGGCGCCGCTCTTGTAATCCAGGGCGTTGCGGCTCTGCTTGTAATAACCTTCCAGCGAGAAGTCTAGGCCGGGGCCCGGGAGGGTCCAGTAGGCGCCCGCCGCCCCTTGCCAGCCGGTGGTGGGTTTGATATCGGCCGATGACAGCCGCCAAGTGTCCATAGGCGAGACCGATGCCGTGTTGGAAATCAGGTGGATATACTGCTGCAAAGTGTTGAAGCCAGCCTTGAAACTCAGGGTCTGCAGGGGCGAATACTTGGCCGATAAGCGGAATTCGGGCCCCACGTAGAATTTGCTGGGGTTCAGGGCCAGGAAGGAGGACAGGCGGATGCCGCCTTCCAGCGAGAACTGTTCGGCCAGGGCCCAGTCGTCGGAGGCATAAATCGCCGGCTCGATTCCCAGTTCCCTGTTCAGCCTGGTGGCCTTGATTTGGGAAGCGTCCCCGAAGGGATTCAGGATGCCCGGATCCAGGCCGTAGCCCACGATGTCCAGGCCGAAGCTAAGCTTGTGATTGCCCAGCGGAAGGCGCTGGTTCGCCTTGATAAACGCCTGACGGATAAAGGTTTGAAGGTCGTATGCGCCGCCTTCCCAATTGTGGATGCCCACCGTGTTGGTGTAGTGGTCGTAGCCGGCGCTCAGTTTGAAGCTGTCGCCGTTTTGGCCCTTGTGCCTGTAGGTGGCCGATGCATTGATGTTGGTGTAACGGAAGGTGGTGTCTCCGCTGAAGGAGAAGCGGTCGGTGGCAAAATAGCCGAACACCTGCAGGGAATTGTTGTCGTCAAAATGGTGTGTGAGCCCCAGGTTGGCGTCTCCGAAACCGGCCCCGCCGCCAGCGTAGGCGCTGTTGGCCGGCAGGAGCTTGAGGATCCAGTCGGAATAGGCGATGCGGCCGCCGGCAATGAAATGGGTCTTCTTTCCCAGCGGGCCTTCGATGTGGCCGCGGCTGGTGAGCAGGCCGATACCCAGCGAACCTTTCACCTTATTGCGGTCGCCCTCCTTGCTCTTGACGCTGAGCACCGAAGAGATGCGCCCGCCGTATTCGGCCGGAATGGAGCTCTTGTACAGTTCAACGCCGTCCACCAGGTCCGGGTTGAAGGAGGAGAACATGCCGAAAAGGTGGCTGGGGTTGTAGATGGTGTTGTCGTTGAAGAGGATGAGGTTCTGGTCGGCCGATCCGCCACGCACGTTGAAGCCGCCCGAGGCCTCGCCCACGCTCTTCACGCCCGGCAGGGTGAGCACGGCTTTGATGATGTCGCCCTCGCCGAAGGCCGAAGGAATCTTGCCGATGGTCTTCATGCTCACGCTTTCCACACCCATGGCGGTGTTGCGGTGCTCCCGCATGCTTTCGGCCGAAATGAGGGCACCCTTGAGCAGGGTGATCTTTTCGGTCATGACGATATCCAGCGTGCCGTTGGAGAGAAGGTCGATCTTGAGGGCCAGGTCTTCCTTGGATTCGGCGTTGAAGTTGAGGAGGTTGCTGCCGGTGGGGAGGCTGATGCTGTACTGGCCGCGGGCGTTGCTGCGGGTGTAGGTGGCCGTATTTTCGTCGTAAACCACCACGCCGGGGAGGGGTTCTCCGCTTTCGGCCTCGTAGATGACGCCGCTCACCGTGGCCTTGCCGCCCTTGGCCTTGCCGGCCTCGCCCAGGGTGTACACCTTGTTGCGGTATGTGGCCGTGAGGGCGTTCTGGGCATAGCGGACGGTGGTGGTATCGGCCTTCCTGTCTTCAAAGAAACCTTCCGGCAGGCCGATGCCCTTGCTCAGGTTGGCCTGGGCGGGAACCTGGCCGTCGGCGTAGCTGTTGGTGGAAGGATGCCATTGGAACAGGCGCTGTTCCAGGGGGCTGGGGCCTTCGTCCGGAGTTGCCTTGAGCCTTCTTTTCATGGCACGGGGGCGGATTTTGCGCAGCTGACCGTTTTCCAGCACGTAGTTGGTTTCCGTACGGGCGAAGAAATTCACCACGGTGGGGTCGAAGTTGCCGTCCATATAGGTGGTTTCCCGCTGGTTCACTTCCGTGCGCAAGGACTTGCGGATGTGCTGCAGCAAGGGCTGTTTGCCATCGCGGAGCAGGAGAAGGTAGCCTTCCGGAGCCTCCTGATAGCCCAGATACCGCATATTGATGAAGAGGGATTGGCCCATGGTGAACCAGGCCACCTGCTCGCGGGACAGAACCACACCGGAGGCCAGTTCGGTGGGCCGCACAATGAGCTCCTGGAAATTGGCATCCATGTTCAGGATCACATCCCGGTACAATTTGCCGTTGTACAGGATGTTTCCCCTTCCGTAACGGCGGGTTTCCACATAATAGGTACCGTTATAGCGGATGGAATAGGGATTGGGAATCCTGCCCCGGTATAGCGTGGACAGCTCTCCCGCCTGCTGCTGGTAATCCTGTCCCCAGCTCTTGGGAGCGGGAAGAAGGCATAGTGCAAGCAGGATAGCCGGCAAGAAACACTTGACTCTCATAACCAAATCATATAGAGCTGCAAAAATACAACTTTGTTTATAATAAACAAAAAAATAGCCCCCCGAAGGTTCGGGAGGCTATTCTGTAAGAAGACAGGGAGATTACTCCAGGGAAATCAGGTTGTTGTAGTCGGTTTCACGCTTGGGAATCTTCCAGGTCCAGCGGTTGCCGTCGCCCACATTGATGGTCACGGCAAAGGCGTCGTTGAAGTTACCGCCGTTGGCTTTGTTCTTGCGGATGATGGGCTCGTTCCAGCGCTTGTAATCGTACCAGTCGAAACCTTCACCCCAGAGGTCGATACGACGATAGAGCTTCACCTCGGTGAGGAGGTCGGCACCGGTCTTGGTGCAGTTGTAGGAAGGATTCAGGTTCTTGTTCAGTTCGTTCAGCAGGGCCTGTACGGAGGCGTCCTGGCCCCCCATGTGGCACTTGGCTTCGGCCTCGGTCAGGTACATTTCGGCCGCACGGTAGATGTTGAAGCTACCGCCGCCCGGCATGAAGGTGGCCTGGAACTTGAACTGCATGTACTGGTACACAAGGCTGGTGCTGTACAGCTTGTCACCATACTCGGCAAAGGCGCGCTTGTAAAGTTTTCCGGTGCTGCGGCCGGCGGCGTTGAGTTCCTTAGCCTCTTCGGCCGTAGGTTCCAGCCACATGGCGCGACGGGCGTCGGTGGCGGGAATCTGGTCGTAGAGTTCCTTGCTGATAGCCAGCGGATAGGTACGCTGCATGGAGCTGGAAGCGTTGGAAGCCTGGTAGGCGAAGAAGGAATAGTAGTAGATGGTCTGGTCTTCGGCCTCATAGACACCCCAGATCCACTCGTCGTTGGGGTTGTTGAAGCCGCTGTTCATGTACTCGTTCTTGCTCATCAGGGTACGGCCGGCACGGGCGCTGGCGGCAGCGGAGGCAGCCGTTGTCCAGTCCTCACGGATGAGGGCGGCGCGGGCCTTCACGGCATAAGCCACGTTGATGTTGGGTTTGTAGAACTCATCGGCAGGACGGGTCAGGCCGCTGGCCTGGAACAGGGAGATGGCCTCGTCGCAATCGGCATAGATCTGGGCGTAGCATTCGGCCTGGGTGCTCAGCGGAATGTCATAGGTGCCGTCCTCGTTGGCCTGGGTGTCCAGACGCAGGGCCACACCCTTGCCGGAGCCGTTGTTGCTGTCCTGCCAGCGATAGGCATACAGTTGCATGAGCATGGTGAAGGCATGGGCGCGGAATACCAGGGCCTGGGCCTTGTAGAACTTGCGTTCGGCCTCAGGGCCTTCGGCATCGTCCACATTCTCGATCACCTGGTTGGCGTTGGCAATCACTTTGTAATAATAGTACCAGGGATAAATCAGATAGGTGGAGTTCACCTGCTCGTTGTAGGTGTGGTTCCACAGGGCAGCCCAACCGGTCTGGTTGCAGCGCTGCAGGTCGTTACCGAAGTTACC
>JBGVCF010000041.1:0-42580 GCA_045226315.1 Candidatus Cryptobacteroides sp. | reverse complement strand
GGTAACTTCGGTAACGACCTGCAGCGCTGCAACCAGACCGGTTGGGCTGCCCTGTGGAACCACACCTACAACGAGCAGGTGAACTCCTCCTACCTCTGCTACCCCTGGTACTACTACTATAAGATCATCTCCAACGCCAACCAGGTGATCGAAAATGTGGATAACGCCGAAGGCACCGAAGGCGAACGCGCTTTCATCAAGGCCCAGGCCCTGACTTTCCGTGCCCACTCCTACACCATGCTCATGCAGTTGTATGCTTATCGCTGGCAGGACAGCAACAATGGCTCTGCCAACGGTGTGGCCCTCCGTCTGAACAGCGACACCAACGAGGATGGTTCCTATGACATTCCGCTGAGCACCCAGGCCGAATGCTACGCCCAGATCTACAAAGACTGCGACGAAGCCATCAGCCTCTTCAAGTCCTGCGGCAAAGACCGTGACGGCGATGAGTTCTACAAACCCAACCTGAACGTGGCTTATGCCGTGAAGACCCGTGCCGCTCTGGTCCGCGAAGACTGGGCTACCGCCGCCGCCTGCGCTCCCGAAGCCCGCAAGGGTCATCCCCTCATGAGCAAGTCCCAGTACATGGACGGTGGTTTCTCCGACGAGAACGACGAGTGGATCTGGGGTGTCTATGAGTCCCAGGACCAGACCATCTACTACTACTCCTTCTTCGCCTATCAGGCTTCCAACGCTTCCAGCTCCATGCAGCGTAACTATCCGCTGGCCATCAGCAAGGAACTCTACGACCAGATTCCCACCACGGATGCCCGCCGCAAGATGTGGCTGGAGCCCACGGAGGCAGAGGCTAAGGAACTCAACGCCGCCGGCCGTAGCACCAAGACCCTGTACAAGCGCGCTTTCGCCGAGTACGGTGACAAACTGTACAGCACCAGCCTGGTTTATCAGTACATGCAGTTCAAGTTCTTGGCCACCTTCATGCCGGGCGGCGGTAGCTTCAACATTTACCGCAGCGCCGAAATGTATCTGGCCGAGGCAGAAGCCAAGTGCCATCTGGGTCAGGATGCTTCCGCTCAGGCTCTCCTGAACGAGCTGAACAAGAACCTGGATCCTTCCTACAACTGCACCAAGACCGGCGCCGACCTCCTGAAGGAAGTGAAGCTCTATCGCCGTGTAGACCTCTGGGGTGAAGGCTTTGACTGGTACGACTACAAGCGCTGGAACGAGCCCATCGTCCGCAAGAACAAAGCCAATGGCGGTAACTTCAACGACGCCTTTGCCGTGACCATCAACGTGGAAGATGGCAACCGCTGGACCTGGAAGATTCCGAGAAACGAGACCGACTACAACAAGCTCATTTCTCTGGACTAATCTCCCAACCGCTTAATCAAAACGGCCTCCCGCATTCCGGGAGGCCGTTTTCGTTTAGCCCCATCGCCGCCTCGGCACGTAGAATGCGCAGAAGGTCGTTTTGCTGCCGAGGTGGCATGGAAAACGGCCTTCATCGGCGAAAACCCTGCCGCCTCGGCATATAGAATGCACAGAACCGCGATTTCCTGCCGAGGCGGCAATCCCGGCCGGCTAGCCGAGCACCAGGCATCGGCGAATCTGGTGTTCGGGAAGATGGAAATCGTAGGAAAGCGTGCGGGCAATCTTTTGCTTCTGGCTATCGGTGAGATGATAAACGGAAGTGGCTCCGTAGCCCCGTATAAGGTCGTTATCGATCAGTCGGCAGACATCCAGGTCCTGTAGGCGGGAGCGGCTGAACAGGCGGCCGCTCTCGTTCTTTAACATCTGGGCAACGGAAAGCTCGTCGACGTGCTCGATATCGGCCAGACTGATGGGCTTGCCGCTGTTGTCTTTCAACTGCTCCTGTATCCAGCTTTCGTCGGTAAGCCGGTTCATTTGATACAGGTAGTTGCGAGGCGAAACATAGTACTGTTCCGCACGACGGATTTCCATGAAACTACTGCGTGCAAACACGCCCTTCTCCGTCATCTGGTATTGGTCCGGGAATTCCGCATAGCGGGGAAGGAAAGTGGCCATATAGGATCGGCTCATGGGAACGGGGAGGTCGGCCTGCAGGCCAATGTCCTGCGCAAACAACTCACGGACAGCACAATAGGGATATCCGAGAGCTGTTGCTGACGCAGCGTGATGCAAGCCCTGTCGGAGGATATAGTTCTCCAGCACCATCTGGTGAACAGGTCCGTCCACTTTGAGCAGAAAAGTGTACTTTTCCCCCAGGCGTCCTTTCCTGTCGTACTTGTGGTTGAAATAACGGGTGTATGACATTCTGAGATTGGACGCGTAACGCATGGGACGTGCCGAAAAAACGTTCTGGTGCACATGCGTGGACATCTCTGCGTCTACAATGATTTCTGTGTCTTCCGCAAACCCCCGCAGCGCCATCAGGTTCACGAACATACCGTGGTCTTCCTCGTCACGGAACATTACTTCGTTGTGCGAGGTGAAGCAGATATGATACGATTCCTTCATGCCGGCAAGGTATGCATCCCCGACATGGAATCCAAGTATCGTAAAAAAGAAAGCGTTGTTTCAGGTGATTATTTCGTGTTTTTTACGATATTTGCAATCTATGAGTGAATTCAAAACCAATAAGGCTGTCTTTGTGGGCGTCATCCTGGAAAAGGGTGGCGAACGCAAGGTGCAGGAATACCTGGACGAACTTGCCTTCCTGGCCGAAACGGCCGGTGCCATCCCGGACAAGATGTTTACCCAGCGGCTGGACCGGCCGGACAAGGCCACTTATATCGGCCCTGGCAAACTGGATGAAATCAAGTTGTACTGCCAGGAGAACGAGATTGAGTACGTGATCTTCGACGACGAACTCACGGGCATGCAGCAGCGTAACATCGAAAAGGTGATTGCCTGCAGCGACGTGATTGACCGTACCAGTCTTATTCTGGAAATCTTCGCCCAGCGGGCCAAGACTTCCTATGCCAAGATGCAGGTGGAGCTGGCGCATTACAATTACATGCTTCCCCGCCTGGCCGGCATGTGGACGCACCTGGAACGGCAGCGGGGCGGCATGGGTACGCGCGGCGGTATGGGTGAGACCCAGATCGAAATCGACCGCCGTATTGTGAAGCAGCGCATTTCCAAACTTAAGGAAGACCTCAAGAAAGTGGACAAGCAGATGGCCACGCAAAGGGGCAATAGAGGCTCTCTGGTGCGTTTGGCACTGGTCGGGTATACCAATGTAGGTAAAAGCACTTTGATGAATTTACTGGCCAAATCTGATGTGTTTGCAGAGAACAAGCTGTTCGCCACGCTGGACACCACCGTCAGAAAGGTCGTCATCGAGAACGTGCCTTTCCTGTTGTCCGATACCGTAGGTTTCATCCGCAAATTGCCCACCCAGCTGGTGGAAGCCTTCAAGAGCACCCTGGATGAGGTCCGCGAGGCCGATGTCCTGGTACATGTGGTTGACATCTCCCATCCCGGATTCGAGGAACAAATGGAAGTGGTGGAGAGGACGCTCCGCGACATAGGCGCCGCCAACAAGCCCGTGTACGTGGTCTTCAACAAGGTGGACGCCTACACCTACGAGCCCTACGACGAATTCTCCCTCACGCCCAAACAGCCCGTGAACCGTACGCTGGAAGAGCTCAAGAACAGTTGGATCGCCGAAGAAAAGACGCCCTGCATCTTCATCTCGGCCAAGGAGAAAATCGGCATCGAAAAACTTCGCAACGACCTTTACAAGATCGTGGCCGAAATCCACGCCGGCCGATACCCCTTCAACAACTTCCTTTGGTAGACACTCCGCGCCGCCTCGGCGGGAAATCGCGGTTCTGTACGTTCTGTGTGCCGAGGCGGCAGGGTTTTCGCCGATAAAGGCCGTTTTCCTTGCCATCTCGGCAGAAAAACGGCCTTCTGTGCATCCCACGTGCCGAGGCGGCTCTAATCGAAGTACCGGAGGGTGCGGAGCATTTCGAAGATCATGTCTACGTACTGGGAGGAGGTGTGGTCCCAGGCGAAGCCCAGGCGGTACAGCACCTGCATGGTGAAGTGGATGGACGGCTGGTTCACCACCATCTCCTCTTCGGTGGGTGACTGGACATAGGCCACGATGCTGCTTAACAGCGGGGCCTTGTCCGGCTGGGCCATGACGGCCTGCATCCGGGACACGAATTCCTGGAACTCCACGTATTCTACCTTGTTTCCGTCAATGAGCCGCAGGCGGGAGACAATGTCTTCCATGGGCAGCAAGTGGTTGTTGGAAACGTTGAAGACACAGTTCTCGCGCGGCGTGCAGGCCAGCAACACCATGGCGCGGGCGCTGTCGTCGATGGGCGAGAACTCCATCTTGGAATCCAGCAGGGAATACGGGCAGGCGCCCACCAGTTTGTACGCCCGGAGGCGTCCCATGGCCGAGTTGGCGTTCAGGTTCACCTGGAACTCGCCGTCGGCCGATCTGGGCGACAGGTTACCGGCGCGCAGGATCTTGGCGTTGAGGACGCCGGCGGCCATACGCTCCAGGATGTACCTTTCGGCCAGGAACTTGGAATGGATGTACTGGTTGGCGGTTATCTGGCCGAAGTACAGCTGCTGCTCGGTGAGCTGATTGGGATGGCTGCCCAGGCTCATGCCGGCCACGCTCTCGGTGGAAACGTGTACCAGGCGGGCTGCCGTGGCCTCGCAGAAGGCGCAGAGGTTCTTGACACCGCCGTAGTTGATATCCTCGATATCCGTTCCCTTGGAGAAGTGCTTCACGTTGGCAGCGCAGTTCACCACCAGGGTCCAGGGGGTTCCGGAGGCCTTCAGGGACTCGAAGACGGCCGGCTGCGTGATATCACCGTTCACAATGCGGATACGCTTGCCAAAGAGCGGCCGATAATCCTTTGCGAAGTAGTACACCAGCATTTCTTTCAGGCGCCGTTCCGCGCTGAGAGTTCCCTTAGGCCTGAGCAGGCACCAGATTACGGTGTCTTCCGACGTGGTCTCCAGGAGGTCACGCAGCATGTGGATGCCCAGGAAGCCGGTGGCACCGGTAAGGAGAATCTGGCCCTCCAGTGTTTGCATCTTCCCGTTCTGCAGGGCCTCCAGCGTATTGCCGGCAAGCAGGGCGTCGATGGCCGAATAGTCGTATTCGCTCACCTCGCTGTCCTCCTTGGGAGCCGGGGCGCCGCCGCCCAGGAAGGCGGCCAGGTCGCGGGCGGTGGGATGTGCGAAGACATCGGCATAGGCAAACTTGAGGCCGCGTTTTTCGGCACCCACAAGCACGTTGGTAACCATGAGCGAGGAACCGCCCAGGTCGAAGAAATTGTCCGTTGCGCCGATCTTTTCCGTGCCGATCACCTCGGCGAAAATCTCGCACAGGGTCTTCTCCAGGTCGCCTACGGGAGCCACGTAGTCGTTGCCGGTGTCGGGCGTGGGTTTGGGCAGGGCCTTGCGGTCCACCTTCTGGTTCACGTTCAGCGGAATCTTATCCAGCTGGACGAAGGCGGCGGGCACCATGTAAGCCGGCTTGCGTTCCTTGATGAAGGCCTGGGCGGCAGGGATGTCGAAGGGGCCATCGGCTACCACATAGGCGGCGATAAACTTGCCGCCGGAGGGATTGTCGAAGGCCTGCACAGTGACGTCTTTCACGCCCGGGCACTCGCGCAGCACTTCCTCCACTTCCTTAAGCTCGATGCGGAAGCCGCGGATCTTTACCTGACCGTCCTGGCGGCCCACGAACTCAATGTTGCCGTCGGTGCGCCAGCGGACGATGTCTCCGCTGCGATAGGCCCGCATGCCCTCCTGGAAAGGATTCGCAATGAAGCATTCGGCCGTTTTTTCGGGACGGTTCAGGTAGCCGCGGCCCACGCCGGCACCGGTGATGAGGAGTTCGCCGGCGGCGCCCACGGGAACCCGGCGGAAGTCGCTGTCCATCACGAACATGAAGGTGTTGTCCAGGGCATGGCCGATGGGGATGTTGGCCTCCCGTTTCTTCACGTCGAAGATGGTGGAGAAGATGGTGCATTCGGTGGGACCATAGCCGTTGTGGAAGCCGTAGGAAGGCGGATCCATGGACACCAGCTTTTCTCCGCCCACGGAGAGGTGTTTCAGGGATTTGTTGTCCGGGTAATTCTTGGCGTACATCACGCCCACCTGGGTGGTCATGAAGCTGTGGGTGATGCCATTATCGGTGATGAAGGCATCCAGCTGGCTCATGTCGTGACGGGTTTCCTCCGGGATGATGTACAGGCAGGCGCCGGTGGTGAGGGCGGGATACATATCCATCATGCAGGCGTCGAAGCCATAGCTGGCGTAAGCTGCCACCCGGCTCTTTTCGGTGAGTTTGTAGTATTTCCGGTACCAGGCGCAGAAATTCACCAGGTTCCGGTGCTCCAGCATCACGCCTTTGGGCACACCCGTGGAACCGGAGGTATACAGCAGGATAAAGAGGTTTTCCGGCTTGGGACCTTCGGGAACGGGGCCTTCGGGCAGGCTTTCCAGCTGGTCGGTGGTGAGCACGGGGCCCTTGTACTCCCCTACCAGCGGGACCAGCTCCTTGTCGGCGATAAGGAGCTTGGCGTCGGCGTCCTGAATCATGAAATTCAGGCGCTCCTTGGGGTAGGAGGGATCCAGCGGCTGATAGGCGCAGCCGGCCTTGAGGATACCCAGCGAGGCCAGCGCCATCCACTGACTGCGGCCGATGAGCACGGACACCACGTCCTCTGTCTTCAGCCCCTTGGCGGCGATGGCGGCGGCGATACGGTCCGTGAGGGCATCGGCCTGCGCATAAGTGCAGGTGAAGTCCTCGTAGCACACGGCGGGGGCATCTGGCGTCTTCCGGGCCTGCTCCCGGAAGAGGCTCACGATAGTCTGGGTGGTATCTACCTTCTGGGTGAAGTGGTTGAAGCTCTCCAGCTCCTTGAGCCGGTCGCCGTCCACGAACGGAACTTCATTCAGCTTCTCATGCTTCAGCAGACCACGCACCACGCATTCCATGGCATCGGCAAAGGCCTGCATAAGGGCTTCGCTGTACTTGCTGTTGTCGTAGCCCAGCACGATGGCTTCCTTGCCCTCGGTGCCGTCGATATAGATGCTCAACGGGAACTTGGGTGCGCCGGCGTCCATGTTTTCGCCGGTCACCTGCTGTCCGTTCACGCGGTAATCGGCCAGCACGCCCACCTGATAGGCCAGCATCACCTGCGGCTGGAAGCCGAATTCTGCAGCCACCTTGGCGAAAGGATAATCCTGGTGCTGCAGGGTGGCCTGGAAGTCCTGGTCGCACTGCTTGAGGAAGGCCTCGGTGCTTTCGATGGAGCAGTCTCCGGCCAGGGCCAGGGTGTTCACGAACATGCCGAAACTGTCGGCGGTCTTGAGGTTGCCGCGGCCGTTGCTGATGGTGCAGATGTACACCTTCTTATTGGCGTTGTAGGCACTCAGGGTGAGGTAGGCGGCCCCCAGGAAGAAGCTGGCGGGGGAGATTCCCAGCTGCTTGCACAGCGGGTGGATATCGGCCTGGACGAACTTCTGCAGGAACGTTTCGCGGCCGGGTTGGTCACCGTGCTCCAGGTCCGGAATAATGGTGGAGGGGCTTTCCAGAGCGCCCAACTGCTGGGCGAAGAAGTCGTGGGCCTGGGCATAGGCCTCGCTGCCTTCGGCGGCCTTCTGCCACGCGGAGTATTGGTAATAATTGTAGGCCTCGGGAGCAATCTCCTTGCCATCCAGGACGTCGCAGATCTCCTGGATGAAGATGTCGTAGCTGCGGCCGTCGAACACCAGGTGATGGAAGTCGCTCAGGAGGTAGGTCTTGTCCTTTCCGGGCACAATCTCCACCTTGCCCAGCGGACCTTTAGCCAGGTCGAAGGGCATGATGAAGCTCTCTTTCTCTGCATCCAGATCGGCCTCCTTGATGGTGACGGGGATGGGGATGTCGGAGGGCACCTGGCACACCTGGCCATCGATTTGCTCGAAGCGGGAGCGCAGGGCAGGATGGGCCGAAAGCACCTTCTGAACCGCATCCTGCAGGGCCTGGGCCGATACTTCACCGGGGAAGGTCCACACCATGGGGATGTTGTAGATGGTCTCCTGCGGGGCCTTCATGCAGTCCAGGAATACGCCGGCCTGCTGGTTGGTGAGCGGCTGGGGACGAAGCGACATTTCCACATCGCTGGAGGCGATGGCGGAGTCGCCGGCCATCCAGATCTTGAGGATTTCGTTCTCTATGCTCTGGATGGTGGCGGCCTTGGCAAAGGTGTTCATATCGGCCTGCACGCCGTAGCGTTTGAACAGCTCGGTGGCCAGACGCAGACCGCTCAGGGAGCTGAGACCGTAGAGCATGAGGGGCTCAGTGAGCGATGCCCCCTCGATGCCGGTGGTTTCCTTGAGGAGGGCCACCAGCTCTTCCTCCAGGAGGTTGAGCGGAGCGGCCGCCTGGTTTTCGGCTTTCTGAGCCTGCGGCTTGGGCAGGGCCTTCACATCCACCTTCTGGTTCACGTTCAGGGGGATGGCGTCAATCTGCATGGTGACGGACGGGACCATATACGGCGGCTTGCGATCCAGGATATACGCGTTCAGGGCCGTGATATCGATGGTTTCGTCGCTCACTACGTAGGCGGCCAGGTATTTGCCGCCGCCTTCCTGGTCGAAGGCCTGCACGGTCACGTCCTTGATGCCCGGATAATCGCGGATCACGCCTTCTACTTCCTTGAGTTCGATGCGGAAGCCGCGGATCTTCACCTGGGCATCCTTGCGGCCGATGTATTCGATGTCGCCGTCGGCGCGGTAGCGCACGATGTCGCCGGTGCGGTACAGGCGGCGGAAGGCTGGATCGGCCTCATAGGGGTTGTCGGCGAAGGACTCGGCGGTTTTGTCGGGGCGGCCCAGATAGCCGTCGCCCACCTGCAGGCCGGCTTCCAGCAGTTCGCCGGCGGCGCCCACAGGCACGCGTTGACCAGCCTTGTTCACGATATAGCAGTGGATGCCCGGCTGAGGAACGCCGATAGGGATGTTCATTTCCTGCTTCTTCACCTCCTTGGACACCACATAGCAGAGGCTTTCGGAGGGGCCGTAGCAGTTGAAGAGCTTGTATTTGGGCAGCGGCAGCGCGCTCAGCTTTTCACCGCCGGTGTACAGCACCTGCAGGCCCTTGCAACTGGGATAGTTGATGGCAAACTGGGTGGCCACCTGGGTGGTCATGAAGCTGTGGGTGATACCGTTCTGCTCGAAATAATCGTGCAGGGCCTTGAGGTCCAGACGGATTTCCTCGGGGATGAGATACAGGCTTGCGCCGGCCACCAGGGCACCGTACAGGTCGCCCACAAAGGCGTCGAAACCAAAGCTGGAATAGGCCGTGAGCTTGCTCTGGGCCGATATCCCCGTGCGCCAGGCGTGATGCTGGGCAAAGAGGCTCACGTTGCGGTGGTTGAGCATACAGCCCTTGGGCGTGCCGGTGGTACCGCTGGTGTATAGCAGTACGAAGAGGTCGTCGGGCTTGGGATTGGACTTGGGCTTGCCGGCAGGGAGGCCGGGAATCTCCGCGGTGGGCAGTACCGGACCTTCGAAGCCTTCCACCAGTTCTGCCAGGCCTTCATCGGCAATGAGCAGGGCGGCCGATGCGTCCTTTACCATGAACTGCAGGCGCTCCTTGGGATAGGAAGGATCCAGCGGCTGATAGGCGCAGCCGGCCTTGAGCACACCCATGGGGGCGATCACGGTGTATTCGCTGCGGCCCAGGATGATGGAAACCACGTGACCGGGTTTCACGGTCTTTTCAATATGGGCGGCCAGGTTGTCGGACAGGATGTCCACTTCCTTGTAGGTCAGTTGTTTATCGGCGCACACCAGGGCAATCTGGTCCGGCGCTTCTTCCACGCGCTGGCGCCAGAACTCCAGCACCGTCTTTTCGGTTTCGCCCACGGATTTTCCGGGGTTGAAGCCGTCCAGGATCTTGATTTGGGCGGGCGTGGCAAATTCCATCTGCCCTACGGTATCGGCCTTCTTGAGGGACAGGGTGGCAGCGGCCATGCTCTCTGCGAAATTCTTCAGGATGCCTTCCGTATACATGCTGGGCCGATACCAGAAGCGCATCATGTAAGGCCCATCCACCGGGGTGAAGAGTTCCACCGTGAGGTTGAGGCCCGGAGGATTGGTGCGCAGGTCTTCTCCCGGAACGCGTTCTCCGGCCAGGAACAGGGTGGGCGTTTCCGGTACAAACTGGCCCTGGAAACCAAAGTTGATGCCCGGACCCAGGCCCAGGTAAGTTCCGCAGTCGGCCATGGAGAAGAACGGACGGGCCCTCAGACCCATGGTTTGTGCCTTCATACGGTCCAGGACTTCGCTGATGGGTGTGTCCGGAGTGGCATTCACAAAGACGGGCAGGGTGTGCACGCACATGGTGAAAGCGGTGCGGGCCGCCACGCCTTTTCGGCCGTTCCAGATGGTAGAGTAGCTGGCGGCGTTGTCGGCGTTCCAGGAAGCCAGCGTAAGGCCGAAGAGGGCGGTAAAGAGGATGCTGTCGGCGTAGCGGTAGCGCTCCAGGACTTCCCGCATGGCCGCGCTGTCCAGCGGCAGCTCCACCATCAGCTCCTTATAGGCCGAAGGCTTGGCGCCAAAGACATCGGGCACAATGCGGCTTTCGGTCTCCGTGGCCGCGCCGAATTCCTGTGCGAACCACTGCTTGGCCTCTTCGAAGGCTTCGCTTTCCCGCTGTGCCTGCTCTTCGCGGGCCACGTCGGCCCCGCTCATCTTTTCTGCGGCCACCTCCTGGCCGTCGTAGGCGGCAGCCAAATCCTGCAGCATGATGGGGATGCAGGCACCGTCCATGATGATGTGGTGGAAATCGGCGTAGAAATAGGCGGTATCGGGTGTTTTGTAGAGCTCCAGCCTGAATAGCCGGTCCTTATGCAGGTCCATGGTTCGGGCAAAAGTTCCTCTTACCTGGTCAATGTTGTCTATTTCCTTGATTTCGGCCTTCCAGGTCTCCTGAGATTCTTCCATGCAGGGGACACCGTCCACTTCTTTCACTTTCGAAAGGATGTAGGGATGGGCCGCTACAAAGGCCTCCAGGGCTGATTTGAACTTCTGGAGGTCTATGGTGGGAGGCAGATTGTACAGCAGGGCCTGCTGGTAGTTGCCGGATTTATCGTCCAGTCCCTGGCTGGCCAGGAACATACTCAGTTGTGCTTGGGAAAGGGGAGAGGTCATAACTTACTATCCAAAATATTGCAGGGTTCGGAGCATTTCGAAAGTGAGGTCCAGGTACTCGCGGGAGGTGTGGTCCCAGCGGAAGCCCAGACGGTGCAGGATCTGCATGGTGTAGACGGTGGAGGCCAGGGTCTCCACGCCTTCTGTCTCGGCGGCCGATTGCTGATAAGCCACCAGCGGTGCCATGATGCGGGTCTTGGCGGGATTAGCGTTGGCTTCTTCCACGCGACGGGAGAATTCGGCCATTTCCACATATTCCAGCGGCTGGCCGTCTATCTTCTCCAGACGGGTGAAGATGTCGTCCATGGGGATGATGTGGTTGTTGGACACGTTGAACACGCAGTTCTCCAGCGGCGTCTGGGCCAGCAGCACCATAGCCTGGGCCGATTGGTCAATGGGTGAGAACTCCATCTGACCTTCCAGCATCTGGTACGGGCAGGCGCCCAGCATCTTGAGGGCCTTCAGGCGGCCCATGGAGGCGTTGGCGTTCAGGTTCACCTGGAATTCACCATCCTGGGCGCGGGGCGACAGGTTACCGGCACGCAGGATCTTGGCCTGGAGCGTTCCGTGGACCATGTGTTCCAGGATGTGCCTTTCGGCCAGGAACTTGGAATGGACGTACTGGTTGTCCGTGAGCTGGCCGAAGTAGAGCATCTGCTCCGTAAGGGTTTCGGGGATGCTGCCCGGCGTAAGACCGCCCACGCTTTCGGTGGACACGTGTATCAGGACGGCGCCGTTCTTTTCGCAGAAGTCCACCAGGTTCTTCACGCCGCCGTAGTTGATGTCCTCGATATCAGTCCCCTTGGAGAAGTGCTTCACGTTGGCGGCACAGTTGAACACCATGTCGATGTCCTTGAGCGGTTCCAGGGTCTGGGGCTGGGTGATGTCGCCCACCACGGGCTTGATACGCTTTCCAAAGAGGCTGCGATAGTCTTTGTCAAAGTAGTAGACCAGCATTTCCTTGAGGCGGCGTTCCGGGGTGAGGGCGCCTTTTTCACGCAGCAGGCACCAGATGGTGGTGTCGGGGCCGGTGCTTTCCAGCAACTCCTTGAGCACGTGGATGCCCAGGAAGCCCGTTGCGCCGGTGAGGAGGATGTTCTTGCCCAGGCGGATGGGTTTGCCTTTCAGGAAGGACTCCAGGCTGTTCTGTTGCAGGAGGGCGTTGATGGCCGAATAGTCGTAGTCCGTGATGTTGCTGTCCTGGGCCTGAACGCCGTCGCCGCCCTTCAGGAAGGCCGCCAGGGAACGGGCCGAAGGATGGGAGAAGACATCGGAATAGGCGAAGTGCAGGCCCTGTTTTTCGGCGCTTACCATCACGTTGGTAACCATGAGGGAAGAGCCGCCCAGGTCGAAGAAGGATTCGGTGGCACCCACTTTCTCTACGCCCAGGATATCGGCAAAGATGGCGCAGAGGGCCTTCTCCGTTTCACCCACGGGGGCGATGTATTCGTCCATGGTAGTAGGAACGGCATCCGGCAGGGCCTTGCGGTCCACCTTCTGGTTCACGTTCAGCGGGATGGCATCCAACTGCATCCAGGCGGCGGGCACCATGTACGGGGGTTTGCGTTCGCGGATGAAATCGGCGGCGGCTTTGGTGTCGAAGGTGCCGTCGGCCACCACATAAGCGGCCAGGAACTTGCCGCCGGACGGGGCGTCGAAGGCCTGTACGGTCACATCCTTCACGCCGGGGAATTCCTGCAGCACGCCTTCCACTTCCTTGAGCTCGATACGGAAGCCGCGGATCTTCACCTGGCGGTCTTTTCGGCCCACGAATTCAATATTACCGTCGGGACGGAAGCGCACGATATCGCCGGAACGGTACAGGCGTACACCGGGCTGGTAAGGATTTTCAATGAAGCTTTCGGCCGTTTTTTCCGGGTTGTTGAGGTACCCGCGGCCCACGCCGGCACCGCCGATGAGCAGTTCGCCGGCCGCACCGATGGGCAGGCGCCGCATCTTCTGGTCGGCCACATACAGCTGAACATTATCAAGAGGATGGCCGATAGGAATGTTCTCTTCCCGCTCCAGAACGCGGAAGATGGAAGAGAAGATGGTACACTCCGTGGGGCCGTATGCGTTGTAGAAAGCATAGGAAGGCGGCGGCATGGAAATGAGCTTTTCGCCGCCCACGGACAGGTGTTTGAGGACGGGATTGTCCGGGAAGTTGCGGGCATACATCACGCCCACCTGGGTGGTCATGAAGCTATGGGTGACTCCGTTTTCTATCAGGTAGCGGTCCAGGGCGCCTAAGTCGTGACGCACTTCTTCCGGAATGATGCAGATGCAGGCTCCGCTGGTGAGGGCGGGATACTGGTCCATCATGTTGGCGTCGAAGCCATAGCTGGCGAAAGCGGCCACTTTGTCGCCCGGTTGGAGCTGGTAGTACTCCCGGTACCAGGCGCAGAAGTTCACCAGGTTCCGGTGTTCCAGCATACATCCCTTGGGCGTACCCGTTGAACCGGAAGTGTATAGGAGGATATACATCTTCTCCGGCTTGGGTCCGGGGACGGGGCAAGGAGCAACCGGCAGATTATCGATTTCCTGGGTGGTGAGGACGGGACCCTCATACTCCCCTACCAGCGGAATCAGTTCCTTATCGGCAATGAGAAGCTTGGCGTTGGCGTCCTTGATCATGAAATTCAGGCGCTCCTGCGGGTAGGAAGGATCCAGCGGCTGATAGGCGCAACCGGCCTTCAGGGCCGCCAGGGAGGCCTTGGTCATCCAGGCGTTGCGGTTGATGAGCACGGCCACCACCTCTTCTTCCTTGAGGCCGTAAGTGAGGATCTTGGCGGCCAGGGAGTCGGTGTAGACATCGAGCTCTTTATAACTGATGGTTTTGCCGTCGAAGAGCACGGCCGGGGCGTCCGGAGTGGCTTTGGCCTGCTTGCGGAACAGGTCCACCACGGTCTGGCTCAGGTCCACTTCCTGGGTATAGTTGTTAAAGCCGTCCAACTGTTTCAGGCGCTCGCCGTCCACAAACGGAATCTCCGTGAGCGGGACATCCTTTAGCAGGCCTCTCACCACGCATTCCATGGCATCGGCGAAAGACTGGATCAGCGGTTCCGTGTACTGGCTGTCGTCGTAGGCCAGGGCCAGTTCGGGAGCTTCCTCCGTGCCTTCGATGAAGATGCTCAGCGGGAACTTGGGCGTATCCTGTGTAACCAACTCATCGTCAATGGCTTGTCCGTTAATGGTGTGCTTTTCTACCAGACCCACCTGATAGGCCAGCATCACGGCCGGATGGAAGTCGTAGGCCGATGCTACGCGGGCGAAAGGATAATTCTGGTAAGAGAGCGTTGTGGCAAAGTTGCGGTCGGTTTCCTTCAGGAATTCATCGGCCTTCTGGTCCCCTACTTCGCCGGAAAGCGCCATGGTATTCACGAACATGCCGAAGGTATTGGCGCAGCGCATGTCGCCGCGGCCGTTGGCCACGGTGCTCATGAACACTTTCTGCTTGCCGCTGAAGGCACTCACGGTCACAAAGGCGGCGCCCAGGAAGTAGCTGGCCGGGGAGATGCCTAGCGCGTGGCAGCGCGCCATTACATCGGCCCCTATCTTTTTCCTGAGCCATACTTCGTGACCCACTTCGTCTTCCTGCGGCTTCTTGTCCGGGATTACGCCGGTTTCGTCTTCCTTGCCGGCCATCTGCTGGGCGAAGAAGGATTCGGCCTCCTGGAATTCGGCGCTGTCCTGGTAGGCCTTCTGGTCTTTGGCGTAGTGGAAGTAAGTGTAGTCTTCCTTTTCGGGCTCCTTGCCTTCCAGGGCTGCGGCGAGCTGGGCCAGGAAGACGTCGTAGGAATGGCCGTCAAAGATGAGATGGTGGAAATCGGCCATCAGGCGCAACTTGCCGGGCGTCTGGACGATATTGAGCCGATACAGGGGGCCGGAAAGGTCGAAGGGCTGCATGAAAGCTTCTTTCAGGGCCTCGTAATCTTCTTCGTTGCGAAGCTTGACGGACGGGATTTCCGGGTCCGGCGTTCCGGGTACCAGATACACCTTTCCGTCCTTCTGTTCCAGGCGGCCGGTGACTCCGGGATGAGCCTCCAGGATGGCCAGCAGGGCCTTTTTCAGGGCCGATACCTGCGTTCCTTCAGGGAAGGTGAGGATGAACGGCAGGTTGTAGGCCGTGGAGGAAGGATTCTTGACGCAGTCCAGATACAGGCCGGTTTGCTGGAAAGTGAGTTCCTGGGGTTCGTCCTCCGTGCTTTCGGGGGCGGCCTCCTGGCTCTTGTCCTTTGACAGGAGGAGGGTAAGGATGTCGTTTTCAATGCTTTGCAGACTGGCGGTCTTGGCAAAGCTGTTCATGTCCGGCTCCAGGCCATAGCGTTTGTACAGCTCGGTGGCCAGACGCAGGGCGCCCAGCGAGGACAGGCCGCTGTAGTACAGAGGGTCTGTGATGCCGAAGCCGCCAATTCCCACGCTTTCCTTGATAATGTCGCTGATTTCCTTTTCCAGCACGTTGAGCGGAGCCACGTGTCCTTCCTGCTTGTGCTCCTGCGGTTCCGGTTTGGGCAGGGCCTTCACGTCCACCTTCTGGTTCACGTTCAGGGGAATGGCTTCGATCTGCATGGTAACGGCCGGCACCATGTACGGGGGTTTCTTGCTGGCGATGAATTCGTCCAGCTCCTGCACGTTGATTTCCTTGGGGCTTACGATATAGGCCGCCAGGAACTTGCCGGCGCCTACGCCGGGCTCGTCAAAGGCCTGTACCGTAACGTCTTTGATATCAGGGAATTCTCGAATGACGGCCTCTACTTCCTTGAGTTCGATGCGGAAGCCGCGGATTTTCACCTGGCCGTCTTTTCGGCCCACGTATTCTATCTTGCCGTCTTCCCTCTCGCGCACGATGTCTCCGGTGCGGTAGGCGGTGGCGTAATTGGGATCCTTGTCAAAGGGGTTTTTCACAAAGACCTCGGCGGTTTTGTCGGGCCTGTTGAGGTAACCCAGGCCCACCTGCGCGCCGGTGATCCAGAGTTCTCCCTGTTCTCCCTTGGGCACCTGCTGGCCATCTTTGACAATATAGACCTTGATGTCCTTCATAGGAAGGCCGATGGGGATGTTCTCTTCCTGTTTTTTCACCTCTTCATAGACCACGTAACAGATGGTTTCCGTGGGGCCGTAGCAGTTGAACAGGCGGTAGTGGGGCGGCGGGAAGCTGGACATCTTTTCACCGCCGGTGTACAGGGTCTTGAGGCCCTTGCAGTCCGGGTAGTTGATGGCGAACTGGGTAGCCACCTGGGTGGTCATGAAGCAACAGGAGATACCGTTGGCCTCAAAGAAGTCGTGCAGGGCGGGCAGGTTGAGGCGGATGCGCTCCGGTATGATGTACAGGGTGCCGCCGCTGATGATGGAGCTGTACAGGTCCGACACAAAGGCGTCGAAACCAAAGCTGGCATAGGCCGATAGGTGGGAGTTCTGATCCAGGCCCATGAGCTCGCTGTGGTGGCTGCAGTAGGCGTAAATGTTTCTGTGGCAGAGCATGCAGCCCTTGGGCGTGCCGGTGGTACCACTGGTGTACAGCAGGATAAAGAGATCTTCCGGCTTGGGTTGCGGGGCCTTGGGTGTTCCGGGGTGCAATTTCCGGATATCGCTGGTCTTGATGACCGGACCCTTGTATTCTTTCAGGATGGGAAGTAGCTCTTCATCGGCCACCAGCATCTTGGCGTCGGCGTCCTTCATCATGAATTCCAGGCGCTCCGGCGGGTACGAAGGGTCCAGCGGGAGATAGGCGCAGCCGGCCTTCAGGGCGCCTAGCGGGGCCAGCATCATATATTCGTTTCGGCCCAGCATGATACCCACCACGCTCTTGGGGGGAACCTGGGATTCAATATAGGCGGCAAGGTTGTCCGAGAGCTGATCTACTTCTGCGTAGGTGAGACGGACATTTTCGTAAACCAGGGCAATGTTCTCCGGATGGCCTTTTGCCTGCTGGCTAAAGGCTTCGAGAACGGTTTTGCAGGAAACTTGATTCATTGCGTTTAGTGTTTATTCTTACAAATTTATAAAAAGCACCGGAATAATACTAGATTTTGTTTGTTTTGAGTTCTCGAAAACAAATGATAACTTTACGGTTTGATATTTAGCGCCTATGGATTCGTCAAAAAAAGGCTGGATGTCCCGTATAGGAATTGTGGTCATCGCCGCCGTCATGGTGGAGATTATCTCCGTCGTGCAATATGAACGCATCCGTGGAATTATGAAGGAAGAGATGGAAATGCGAGGCCGCCTGGCCGTTAATGCAAGGGCTCAAACCATCGAACACGCGCTGGATATTGCGGAGACCACCATGCGGGAGAATTTGCGGGACGTCAGGAGCAGCATGGCCCATCCGGATTCCGTCTTTCCGGCCATGGTCCGTCTTATTAATGACAATCCGCTTGTCATTGGCGGCTGTTTGGCTTTATCACCCAATTATTATCCCTCCAAAGGCCGACTTTTTGAACCTTATGCCAGCAAGCAGAAGGACGGCACCATCACGGTAAGCCAGATTGCCGGCCCGGATCACGATTATACGCAGAACGCGGAATATATTTGGGTGATGGAACACAAGACGCCCAGCTGGACCGACCCTTATACCTTTGGACCGGATTCCCTGGACTTCGCCACGTACTCCTACCCTATCACGGACTCCAAAGGCGATATCATAGCCATCTGTGGTGTAGACATCGACCTTTCCTGGCTGGGAGATACACTCAATACCCGCCAGTCTTCCCCCTCAGCCTTTGCCATCATGCTCACCCAGGAGGGCGATTTTGTTACGGGGCCGTCGGAGAGCCGTATTCCGCCTTCGCGGGTGGAACAGGCAGTCTCTTTCGTGAACGGAACATTGCCGGAATCGGCCAAAATCGATTTTGATGTCTCGAAAACAACGCTTAGGAAAGACCCTCATTGGCAGGTGGTGGAGGTATATCGTCCGGAAGAGGCTTTCGCCCGAATGCGCAAGATGCGCGCGAATCAGACGTGGCTCATTCTCATCGGCCTGCTGATCATGTATTTCATGATAGACCGTTTTGCCCGCAATGAGAAAAAATTGCGGCAGGCATCGGAAGAGCAGGCGCGCATGGGAGGCGAACTGGCGGTGGCCAGCCGTATCCAGCAGGAAATGCTGCCCAAGGTGTTCCCTTCGTATGTACATGGCACCCTGGAACCTGCCCGGGAAGTGGGCGGCGACCTCTTCGACTTCTTTATCCGCGACGGCAAGCTTTTCTTCTGTATCGGCGACGTAAGCGGTAAAGGTGTCCCGGCGGCCATGCTCATGTCCATGATCCGCTCCCTTTTCCGGCTTTTGTCGCAGAAAGAGGAAAGCCCTTCAAAGATTCTGAGCGTGCTTAACAATGAACTGTGCCGTGGCAACGACACCAACATGTTCATCACTTTCTTCATGGGCTGCCTGGACCTGTATTCCGGAGTATTGCGCTTTGGGAATGCCGGTCACGACAAACCTTTCCTGCTATCGGAGGATATCACGTTGCTGCCCACGAAATCCAATTTGCCCCTGGGCGTCTTCCCCAATACGCCTTATGAAGACCAAACCCTGGTGTTGACGCCGGGAACCACCCTGTTCCTGTATACGGACGGTCTTACGGAAGCCAAGAACGAGAATCGCGAACAGTTCACCCGCAACGGCGTAATCAAGGTTTTGCGTACTTTCATGGCCGATAAAAAACCGTCGTTGGAGAACCTGGTCTCTTCCATGAGCCAGGCCGCCCATCACTTCGCCGGCAACGCGCCCCAGAGCGACGACCTTACCATGCTGGTGGTCCGCTTTGCTCCGGAAAACGTGCTGCACGAAGAGCTTGTTCTCCAGAATAACGTGGAGGAAGTCACGCGTCTCAGTGCGTTTGTGAAGGACTTCCTGGGGAAGTTGGAGATGGATAGGAAAGTGGCCGCCGGGCTGCGTCTGGCACTGGAAGAAACGGCCGTGAACGTGATTAACTACGCCTATCCGGAAGGGGAGACGGGAACCCTGACCATCCTGGCCGATACCAATCATCAGGAGGTCCGCTTTACGCTTATCGATAGTGGCATACCCTTTGATCCAACAACGGTCTTGGAGGCCGATACCACCCTGGATGCCCAGAACCGCCCTATCGGCGGACTGGGAGTCCTGCTTACCCGCCGTTTGACAGATTCCATTTCCTATACCCGCGTGGAAGGACAAAATGTATTAACCTTAACTAAATCCATATCATGATCACATCCATTAAAGAAGTAGACGAAAAGATTATTGCTACCCTGTCCGGAGAACTGGATACCGCCGCTGCCCAGGAAGCCGAAAAAACGCTTGCTCCCCTTCTTGACAGCAAAGGGAAGGATATCGTGATTGATTGCACGGACCTGGAGTATATTTCCTCCAGCGGTCTCCGCGTGCTCCTGAGTATCCTCAAGCAGGCCAAATCCGTGGGTTCCAAAGTGACGCTGAAAAACGTGAACGACGTCATCCGCGACGTGCTGGACCTGACCGGTTTCATCTCCATTTTTGATTTCGAATAAGATGGTCTCTTATTATACCGAAGACACCTCCTTTAATTTTAAGGAGAAGCGCCTCACGTCCCGCTGGCTCAAGTTTGTGGCCGAGAGTGAGGCCAAGCGTCTCGGCGATGTTGCTGTGATATTTTGTTCCGATAATTATATTCTGGATGTCAATATAAAATATCTGCAACACGATTATTATACTGATATCATCACTTTCGATTACTGCGAGGGAAACCGTCTCTCCGGAGACCTTTTCATCTCCGTTGATTCCGTGCGGGAAAACGCCAGTTTTTACGGGACGGAATTCGCCGATGAGCTCAATCGCGTTATTGTACACGGCCTGCTTCACCTGATCGGCTACGACGATCATACCGAGGCCGACATTGCCGTGATGCGCGCCAAAGAGAATTATTACCTGTCGCAGCGCAGCCTGGTATGAACAATCGCTTCGACGTCATTGTGGTGGGCGGCGGCCATGCCGGCTGTGAAGCGGCCATGGCGGCGGCCAACCTGGGCTCTTCCGTCCTTTTGCTCACGCCGGATCTGAACGGTCTGGCCAAGATGAGCTGCAACCCTGCGGTGGGTGGCATTGCCAAGGGGCAGATTGTCCGCGAGGTGGATGCACTGGGCGGTTACTCCGGTCTGGTGACAGATGCTGCCACGCTGCAGTTCCGGATGCTGAATCGCTCCAAAGGACCGGCCATGTGGAGTCCGCGTGCACAATGCGATAAACCGCTCTTTTCCGCAACATGGCTTTCCTTTTTGCTAAGTAATTCAAACATAAGCATTTACGCGGATTTTGCGGCAAATTTTCTCTTTGAGAATCAAAAAATTTCGGCCGTCTGTACAGTAACAGGAGCAATTTTTTATGCTCAGGCCGTAGTTTTGACCGCCGGAACCTTCCTGAACGGACGGATGTTTATCGGCGAGCACTCCTTCGAGGGAGGTCGCATTGGCGAGAAAGCTTCTTATGGAATTTCCGAACAACTGGCTTCATTGGGAATTCCTACGGCCCGTATGAAGACCGGTACCCCGCCGCGCATCGATTTCCGCTCGGTGGATACCTCCCGCTTGCAGCGGCAAGCCGGTGATCCGCAGCCGGAGCGATTCTCTTTCCTGGATATCCCTTCGGCCGTCCAGAGCGGTGGAGAGCAGATGGATTGCTATCTGCTGCATACTAACGAGCAGGTACACGATATCTTACGTACGGGTTTTGACCGCTCTCCCCTCTTTACGGGCCGGATTCATGGTAAGGGGCCGCGCTATTGTCCCAGCATAGAAGATAAGCTTCGTACGTTCTCGGATAAGGATTCCCATCAGCTATTCCTGGAGCCGGAGGGACGTCATTCGCCGGAATATTATCTTCAGGGATTCTCTTCTTCCCTACCGCTTGAAGTGCAATTATCGGCCCTACACGCTATTGAGGGGCTGGAAAACGCCGTGGTCTTCAAGCCCGCCTATGCAGTTGAATACGATTACTTCGACCCTCAATACCTGCATTATTCGCTCCGATCCAAGGTGGTAGAGAATCTTTTCTTGGCCGGTCAGGTGAATGGCACAACGGGTTATGAGGAGGCTGCGGCCCAGGGTATCATGGCCGGCATTAATGCCCATTTATGGCTTTCTGAGAAGGATGCGCTGGTGCTTCGTCGGGATCAGGCATATATCGGTGTGCTTATCGATGACCTGATCAATAAGGGCGTAGATGAGCCCTATCGTATGTTTACCTCGCGTGCAGAGTATCGGATCCTGCTTCGCCAGGACAATGCCGATTTCCGCTTGACAGCGCTTTCTCATGAGCTGGGATTGGCTTCTGAGACACGCTACGCGGCGGTAATGCGCAAACAGGAGGCTGTGGAGGCCCTTTCTGCTTTCTGCTCCAATACCAAGTTGAAGCCTGAAATAGCCAATACTTATTTAGAATCTATAGGCTCTACTCCCCTCTCGGAATCCAAACATATCTCCGATTTGGTTGCCCGTCCAGAGATTTCTCTCTCCGAAATTCTCCAAAATGTTCCACGTGGAACAAAACAGAGATCCTTCGTCGCTTCCGCTCCTCAGGATGACAGTTGTTCTTCTTGTCATTCTGAGCGAAGCGAAGAATCTCCGTTCACTGAAGAGGTAATAACCTCGGTAGAAGTGGCCATAAAGTATGCTGGATATATTGAAAGGGAGAAATTACAGGCCGAAAAGAATAACAGATTGGAGTATATTCGCATCCCTTCGGGCTTTGATTTCGACCAAATTCATGCTTTGTCCATCGAATGCAGGCAGAAATTGAAAAGATATAAGCCCGAGACCATCGCTCAGGCTTCCCGTATTTCCGGGGTCTCCCCCGCCGATATTTCCGTATTACTGGTCTATTTTGGCCGTTAACTGTTCCATGTGGAACCGTCCGGAGATCCTTCGTCGCTTCCGCTCCTCAGGATGACAATTCTTCAGAACAGATTTCTTGTCATTCTGAACGAAGTGAAGAATCTCCATTATAGCCGCTTCAGGGCGGCTTTTATAATGTCCTCTACCTTGGCGTTGGGGTTTTCTTTCAGGATGGACGGCATCACTTTGGCGATGTTTGCCTTGGTGAAGCCCAGCATGGTAAGGGCCGTTGTGGCTTCATCGGCCAGGGCTGATTGATCGGCTTTTCCAAAGATCGTAGTATCTGCGCCCTCGCCTTTCACAATCTTGTCTTTCAGCTCCAAAACCAGCCTCTGGGCGCTCTTGAGGCCGATTCCTTTGACACTTTTGAGCTTGCTTACATTCTCTGCCAGGATGGCCTGACGGATCTCTTCCGAGGTTAGGGCAGACAGCATCATGCGCGCCGAAGCTACGCCAATACCGGATACGCCGATGAGCAGACGGAAGAGTTCTCGCTCGTCTTTGGTGGCGAAACCGAAAAACAGTTCTTCGTCTTCCCGGAGGTAATGATGGATGTAGGCTACCACCTGGCTTTGCGGCTGGAATACTTCGTAGGTTTGCAGGGAAATGAGGATGCTGTACCCTATCCCATGGTTCTCCAGAATGAGTTCCGTGGGTGTCAATTCAATGATTTGTCCTTTAATGTAATCTATCATAGATTCTTCACTTCGTTCAGAATGACAATAATTGGACAAATTTATGTAAATTTGCACACTTATCCAAAGCTCATGTTAGAAGAGATCCGCAGTCAGTTTCCGGCCCTTTCCGCTCGTGTGTACGGAAAGCCTTTAGTGTATCTGGACAATGCCGCCACCGCCCAGCGCCCGCTGTCTGTGACGGATTGTTGGATGCAACTGACTCAGGAAAAGAATGCGAACATTCATCGGGCCGTCCACTATCTGGCAGGCGTTGCTACCGAAGCTTATGAGAATACTCGTGAGCAGGTACGCCGTTTCTTGAATGCCGACAGCCGGGAGGAGATCATTTTCACCTCGGGCGCTACGGCAGCCGTGAACCTGGTGGCTTTCTCTTTCGGGGAGGCCTTCGTCCACGAAGGAGACGAAGTGGTGGTTTCCGTAGCCGAACACCACTCCAACCTGGTTCCCTGGCAGTTGCTGTGCGAGCGCAAAAAAGCCACGCTTAAAGTGCTTGACATTGACGAAAAAGGTGTCCTGTGCTGCGAGGCTTTGGAAAAACTGCTTTCTGAGCGCACCAAAATTGTAGCTATCTCTCACATTTCCAACGTGTTAGGCCTTGTAAACCCTGTACAGGAATTGGTGTCTGTTTGCCATCGTCATGGTGTTCCGGTGCTGGTGGACGGTGCGCAGGGCGTCGTGCACGAAGCCGTGGATGTCCAGTCTCTGGATTGCGACTTCTATGTCTTCTCCGGGCACAAGATCTACGCGGCCACCGGTACCGGTGTGCTTTATGGAAAGAAGCAGTGGCTGGAGACCATACCCCCTTATATGAGCGGCGGCGAGATGATAGGCTCTGTGAGTTTTGAAAAAACCACCTTCGCTCCCCTGCCTCAAAAGTTCGAAGCCGGGACGCAAAACTTCAATGCCGTCCCAACCCTCTCCCCTGCTTTGGAATTTGCCCGCGCCTGTCGCGAAGATTCCGCCGTACAGCAGGAACAATCGGCCATCCTTTCCTATGTCTATGAGAAGCTGGTGGCCGATCCCAGGATCACGTTATACGGCACCTTGCGGGAAACCAAGATTCCGCTCTTCTCTTTCTCTGTGGAGGGTGCCCACCATGAGGATCTGGCCCTGATTTTGGATAAGATGGGCGTGGCCGTCCGTTCCGGACAGATGTGCGCCGAACCATTGATGAACCGCCTGGGTGTCACGGGTTTACTAAGGGCTTCCTTCGCTCCCTACAACACCCTGGAAGAGGCGGAATACTTTATAAAATGCCTGGACAAAGCTATTAACATGTTAACCTGAGATTCTTCACTTCGTTCAGAATGACAAAAAGGACAAGTATAACAATTGTCATCCTGAGGAGCGAAGCGACGAAGGATTTGTAGATGCATATGAGTTTAGAAGAAAAGAAACAGCAGGTCATCGAGGATTTTTCTTTGTACGATGAGTGGCTGGACAAATACGAATATTTGATTGAACTGGGGAAAGCCCTGGCGCCGTTCCCGGAGGGGAAAAAGACCGAAGATCGCCTCATAAAGGGCTGTCAATCACGTGTTTGGCTGGATAGCGAACTGCGCGACGGCCGCCTGTATTTCTCGGCCGACAGCGACGCCATCATCACCAAGGGCATCATTTCGCTGCTCATCGACGTCTATTCCGGCCGTACCCCGGAAGAGATTGCGGCCGATGATTTTGGCTTCGTGGCCGATATCGGCCTGAAGGAGAACCTCTCCCCCACCCGCGCCAATGGCCTGGTGTCCATGATTGAAACCATTAAGAACGTGGCAGAGAATGGCAGATAAATCCGTATTAACAGCAGAGGACGTGAAGGAGTTGCAGCCCCTTTATGCGGCCGTGATATCGGCCCTGAAGGAGGTCTACGACCCCGAAATACCCGTCAATATCTACGACCTGGGCCTCATCTATGAGCTCACCATCAACAAGGAGCACGAGGTGTCCATTCTCATGACCTTTACCGCCCCCAATTGCCCCATGGCCGATCAAGTGATGGCCGAGGTCCAACAGGGCGTGGAAGGCGTTCCGGGCGTAACTAAATGCACCATCGAGCTCACCTTTGAACCTCAGTGGGACCGCAGCATGCTCTCCGAAGAAGCCCGCGTGGAACTGGGCCTGGACTACGAAGAGGACGATTACAGTAAACTGAACGACTAAGTGGAAAGGGTAGATGTATTTCTGGGGCTGGGCTCCAATCTGGGCGACCGCGACTTGAACCTTCTGCGTGCCATGAACCTGCTGGACCAGGCTTTCGGCATGCATCCGGAACGCATTTCCCGGATTGTGGAAACGCCCGCCTGGGGCTTCGAGGGCCCGGATTTCCTGAACCTCTGCGTGCTGTATCGGCCTGTCCGGAAGGGGACGCCGGAAGAGCACGCCACCGAAATCCTCCGCCAGGTGAAAGAGATTGAAAAGGCGCTGGGAAGGACTCAGGAGCCGCTTTTTGACGCCGATGGCCGGCGCGTTTATCACAACCGCATCATAGACATCGACATCCTCCTTTACGGAACGGAAAGAATTCAGACAGAGGAACTTACTGTCCCCCACCCTTTGATCGGCCAACGGGATTTTGTGAAAAAGCCCCTGCTGGAAATCTCGAAACCCGCTGTACGCGAAGCCTTTCCGGATTTTTTTGTTTAACTTTGTAAGTTCCTACAGATCCTTCGTCGCTTTCAGCTCCTCAGGATGACAAGATTGTGGGCCTCAGGATGACAGTACTGTCATTCTGAGCGAAGCGAAGAATCTCAGTAGAAAGAAATTAATATTATAGATATGACACAGGATGAACTTTTCAAGGTGCTGGTAGCCCATTGCAAGGAATACGGGTTCATTTTCCCGTCCAGCGAGATTTATGACGGTCTGGCAGCCGTGTATGACTATGGCCAGATGGGCGTCCAGCTTAAGAACAACATCAAGAATTACTGGTGGGAAGCGATGACCCGTCTGAACGAGAACATCGTGGGCATCGACTCCGCCATTTTCATGCATCCCCGCATCTGGGAAGCCTCCGGTCACGTGGGCGCTTTCAACGATCCCCTCATCGACAACAAGGATTCCAAGAAGCGTTATAGGGCCGATGTCCTCATCGAGGATTACCTGGGCAAGATCGAAGAAAAGATCGAGAAGGAAGTGGCCAAGGGCCGCAAGAAGTTTGGCGATGCCTTCGATGAGACCCAGTTCCGCGCCACCAATCCCAACGTGCTGCGCGAAAAGGCCAAGTGGGACGAAGTACACAATCGTTACGTGGCAGCCGAGAAAGCCAACGATTTTGCTGAATATCGGCAAATAATTATCGATTGTGGGATAGTTTGCCCCATTTCGGGAACCTGCAACTGGACGGATGTACGCCAGTTCAACCTGATGTTCTCCACTTCCATGGGTTCCACCGCCGACGGAGCCAACCTCATCTATCTGCGTCCGGAAACTGCCCAGGGCATTTTCGTGAACTACCTGAACGTGCAGAAGACCGGCCGCATGAAGATTCCTTTCGGCATCGCCCAGATCGGCAAGGCTTTCCGCAACGAGATCGTGGCCCGTCAGTTCATCTTCCGCATGCGCGAGTTCGAGCAGATGGAAATGCAGTTCTTCATCAAGCCCGGCACGGAGCTAGATTGGTTCAAGAAGTGGAAGGAAACCCGCATGAAATGGCACGTGAACCTGGGAATGGGGGCCGATAATTATCGCTTCCACGACCACGAGAAACTGGCCCACTATGCCAACGCCGCCACCGATATCGAATTCAACTTCCCGTTCGGCTTCAAGGAGCTGGAAGGCATCCACAGCCGTACCAACTTCGACCTTGGCAACCACCAGAAGTTCTCCGGCAAGAAGATCGAATACTTTGATCCCGAGGAGAATACCTCCTATACTCCTTACGTGATCGAAACCTCCATCGGCGTAGACCGCATGTGCCTGGCCGTGCTGGCCCACTCTTATACCGTGGAGAAACTGGAGAACGGCGAAGAGCGCGTCGTGATGAAGATTCCCGCCCCGCTGGCTCCCATCAAGGTGGCCGTGATGCCGCTGGTGAAGAAGGACGGTCTGCCGGAGCTGGCCCAGAAGGTGGTGGACGAACTCAAGTACGATTTCTCTTATCAGTACGACGAAAAGGACTCCATCGGCAAGCGTTATCGCCGTCAGGATGCCATCGGCACGCCTTTCTGCGTAACCGTGGACCACGATTCCCTGAACGACGGCTGCGTCACCGTGCGCGACCGCGACAACATGACCCAGGAGCGCGTGAAGATCGAAGACCTCCGGGCCCTCATTGATAAGAAAGTCTCCCTGACCAACCTCCTCAGGAATCTGTAATTGATGCGGAAGCTTCTGATATTATGCATTTTAGCCATTCTCCCGATTGCTTGCAGCCGGGAGAATGCTATTTTGCGTAAAGCTTCTGCCAACCTCTCCTCAGACCCCGAAGGAACCCTGTCCCTGCTGGATAGTCTGGACAGAAACTCTTTGTCGGAGCGGGGGAGAGCCACCTACGATTATCTTACCGCTTACAGTTTTTATCGGACCTATTATTTTCTGGACGAGGCATCCGAAGCCGCCCTGCAGCGGGCCTGTCTCTATTTCGAGAAAAATGGTCCGGCCATGGACCGGATGCGCGCCTGGGAGCTGATGGGAACGGTACAGACCGCTACCAATCGCTACGAGAGCGGCCTGGTTTCCTTCCTGAAGGCCGAACAGGTGGCCCGCTCTATCGAACAGGCGCGCGTGAGGACTTGGGGCCTGTTGTTCCTGGTGGTGGCCGTACTCTCCACCTTGTTGCTTTACCTTTGGGCACGGAAGGCGCAGACAGAGAAACAACTGCTGCTGGAAAGGGAAGAGAACGACAGGGTCATGTCCATCGCCGAAGATCTCCAGTCCCGCCTGAGTTTCCTGCAGGGGACGAAGAAGGGGAGTGGTTCCGCCGATATCGGCCTGGATATGCTGGACCGCCTGTGCGAGCAGTACTATATCTATGAAGGGACTTCCTCGCTGCAGCCCAAGATCCTGAAAGAAGTCCGTTCCCTGGTAGAAGGTCTTCGGGCCGATGAAAAGGTCCAGAAGAACCTGGAGCAGTCGCTGAACGACTCCCGCGACAACGTGATGAAACGCCTCAGGGCGGCTTGCCCCAAATGGAAGGAGGAAGATTACCTGCTCTATATGTTTACTGTGGCCGGTTTCTCGTCCACAACCATCTCCACGCTGCTGGAAAAGGACAAGCCCTACGTCTATAATCGCGTTTACCGTCTGAAGGAGCGCCTTAAGGCTTTAGACTCCCCCGACCGGGATTTCCTTTTGTTCCAGTTAGAGAAATAAGTCTTAGGACACTCTTTTAGTCATTTGTAAATCAGCTGTTTAAAGCGGGCGCTTTGCGAGATTTAGCAGAGCGCCCGTTATTGAAATCGGCCTTTTTTGACCGTATTTTTGCAACAGTTCCGGAACCGAATGTTGAACCTTAAAACAGTTGCATGATGGAAATCAAGAAAAGCAGCCGAGTCAGTCTGGAGAACAAAAGACTGCTCTTTATTGAAGCGGGATTGGCCATAGCCCTGGCTGTGGTTTACCTTTTAATGGAATGGTCGGTTCAAGCACTGCCCGTTGCTTTACTGGCCGATAATACCCGTCTGGCAGAAGACGATGATATTCTTGTAGTCCAGTTGAATACGCCGCCTCCTCCGCCCGCCGTGCCGGAAATCCCGCCGCTATTTTCCGACGATCTGGAGATTGTCGACGACAGTATCGAACTGGAGATGGATTTCACAGACCTCACAGAAGAGAATGGGCAGGGACTCGCTATTCTTCCTTATCTTGATGTGAAAGTGGTAGAAGAAGATGATGAGGACGAGGTTCTCCCTATGGTGGTGGTTGAGACCAAACCGTCCTTCAACGGCGGCGACGCCAACGAATTCTCCAAGTGGGTGAACAGCCGGCTGGTGTATCCGGAGAAGGCCCGCGAACTGGGTCTTCAGGGCAGGGTGACGCTGCAGTTCACCATCGGGACCGACGGCCGTGTTTCCGCCGTCAAAGTACTGAAAGGGGCCGATCCCCTTCTGGATGAAGAAGCTGTCCGGGTGGTCTCTTCTTCGCCCCAATGGACTCCGGGAAAGCAACGCGACAGGGCGGTAAAAGTGTCCTATACGTTCCCTGTAATCTTCCGTTTGAAGTAGTGGAAAAACGCACAAAAACGATGGTAAACGGCAAAGTGCGAGTTATTGATTTAAGGGTGTATTTATAAATAGCTGATAATCAGCGCGTTGAAAAACGGCCCTGCGAGAATCTTTTTGCGGAAAACTTTTGGTGGTCCAAAAACCCTTTCTATCTTTGCATCAGTGAAAATTTAACTTTTAACGCAATAATTATGGAAATCAAGAAATCCCCCAAAGCCAGCCTTGAAAATAAGCGCCTGCTCTTTACGGAGATCGGTCTTGTGGTAGCCCTCTTAATTGTTTATCTGGGCTTCAACTGGTCCTCCAAAGACGCCACCGTGGCCGTTCTGGAAGACACCACCCAGGTGATCGTGGAAGAAGAAATGGTAGCCATTCAGAATGAGCTTCCTCCGCCCCCGCCGGAGGCCCCGTCCATCCCCGTCCTCAGCGACCAGATCGACATCGTGGACGATGACATCAAGCTGGACGACGACCTTTTCATGAACCTGGAAGAGAACAACCAGGCCGTGGAAATCCAGGAGTATAAGGAGGCTGTTGTGGAGGAAGAGGAAGTGGAAGAAGAGGCCATCCCGTTCCAGCTCGTGGAACAGAAGCCTTCCTTCAACGGCGGCGATGCCAACGAATTCTCCAAGTGGGTGAACTCCCGTCTGGTCTATCCGGAAATCGCCAAGGAAAACGGTGTGCAGGGTCGTGTTACCCTCCAGTTCACCGTGGAGGCCGATGGCCGCGTAACCAATGTGAGAGTGCTCCGTGGTGTGGATGAGTCCCTGGACAAGGAAGCCGTCCGCGTGGTGTCCAGCTCCCCTAAGTGGAAGCCCGGCAAGCAGCGTGACCGCGCCGTAAAGGTGACCTACACCTTCCCCGTGATTTTCCAGCTCCGCTAAGGGGCCGCCTATGGCAGAATCCTTTTCTGAAATTGGCAGAATCGAGGCGATAGACCAGCTCTATCGCCTTTCTGCGTATTCTCCGGTCCCCGGTCTCAGCTACTCTTCCCAGAAGGGCGGCAAGGTGACCACCGCCTCCCGCATGTACCTGGAGGGGATAGACTTCAACCTGGTCTATTTCCCTCTTAAACACCTGGGTTACAAGAGCGTAGTGGGCGTAGTAGGGGAGTTGTACGCTGCTATGGCGCACCCCAAGCTCCTGAGCGTGGTGGTGGGCGTATCGGCCAAACTGGATTTCCCGCAAATCAAGGAACTGTGGATGGGCATTACGGTGGCGGCCAAGGAGCATTGCTTCGAGGCCGTGGCGCTGGACCTGCAGCCCTCGAACAACGGCCTTTATCTGTCGATATCGGCCACGGGGGAGTGCTCGCTGCTCACCGACAAACGTCGGCTGGCGGCCCATTCCAAAGACCTGATCTGCGTTTCCGGCAGCCTGGGTGCCGCTTTCCTGGGCCTGCAGGTGCTGGAGCGCGGCCTTAAGGAATTCCAGGACAAGGGAACGCAGCCGGACATGAGCCAGTACAAGATGCTGGTAGGGGACTATCTGCGCCCCGAATTGGACGCCTCTGTGGTCTCCCGCCTGGAAGAGGAGGAAATCTATCCTTCCTACGCTTACTATGTCACACGCGGCCTTTCTGATGCCTTAAAACGCCTTTCGCGCGACAGCGGCCTGGGTGCCAAGGTATATGCCGATAAAATCCCCTTCGAGGGCAACAGCTTCCTGCTGGGCAAGGAACTGGACATGGATCCGGTATCGGCGGCCATGAACGGCGGCGATGACTGCCGCCTGCTGCTGGTGATCCCCATCCTGCATCTGGAGAAGTTCCGGCGCGAATTTCAGACCTTCGACATTATCGGCCACCTTGCGCAGCCCGAAGTTGGCACGGTTTTGGTTACGCCAGAGGGCGTTGAATTCCCGGTCAAAGCCCAAGGCTGGCCGGAAAACGAAGACAATAAATAAAACAGATCATACTATGAGAAAGCTCGTATCCATCGTGGCCCTTGCAGTGGCCTTCAGCGTATCGGCCAGCGCACAAGGTGGCCTGACCGGTCTTCTGGGCGGCGACAAAACCGCTTCCACCCTGGGCAACATCCTTTCGGGAATTGCCGGAACGGTGTATTCCTCGCCCGTAACCCTGGACGGCAATTATATTTATAACGGTATCGCCATTTCGGCCTCCAGTTCGGAAGGGGGAGTGCTCACCAACCTGGCCGGCACCGCCGTCACCGCCGGTTTTGAAACCAAGGCCGATGAATACCTGGCCCAGATAGGCGTCAAGCCCGGCACCATGAAATGGACCTTCAATGCGGCCGACAAAACCTTCGCGGTCTCCATCGGCTCCATTTCCATTCCCGGCACCTATAAGGTGGGTAACGGTGAACGTACCGTCACTCTCACCTTCGGCAAGTCTTTTCAGTACCTGAACATGACCGGCACCCTGGAATCCTCTTCCGGCGGCGCCCGTATGCTCTTCACGGCCGATAAAGCCATGGCTTTCCTGAAGAAACTGGCCGCCACGCTGGGACAATCCTCTTCCACCATCGCAGGTATTGCCAACCTGGCCAACGGCTATGACAACTACCGCATAGGTTTTAAGCTGGCGAAATAAGGCCCGTGGAGATAAGCTCCTGTTGCTGAGGCAGTTATTAAAAATCGATTATACTGAATGGTATAATCGATTTTTTGTAAACAACTGTTCGTCAGGAACTTATCTCCACGCCCGCCTTATTTCTTCAGTATCTCATACTGATCTATGCCAATCCGGTGCAGGTCTTGGATGAATTCTGAGGTGACGGCTACCTGGAATTTCTTGGAGTAGAACTGGATGCGGTAGCGGGTCTGAGGGTCGTACAGATAGAGGGTAAGGGGAATGTTGCCCTTGTGGCGTTTCACCACGTCTACCAACTCTTTCCGGAACTCCTGGCTGAGCATGGGAGTGGTGATGTCCATGCTGAAACCGCTGAGGATGCTGTCCGACAGATTACCCAATAACGTCACTTTCCGGACTTTAAAAGCGTACGGGGCTGTTTTACCCTGCGCCCTTTCTTCCGGTTTCAGGAAGAATTTCTCTTCTATATCACCTTCCAGGAACAGGGTGGCCTTTGGTGTCATGTACTGCAGGAAGGCCTCGTGGTCTTTTCCGAAGAGCGTTAACTCATAGGAGCCGCTGTAGTCTTCCAGGAGGGTACGGGAGTACGGTTTTCCGGTTTTGGTAGTGAGCTGTTTGCAGTCCGTCACAATGCCGGCCACATACACCTTGGAGGTCTTCTTCTGGGCTTCACAATCGGCCACCAGTTGGTTCAGGTCGGCCAGATGGCAGTTGGTGAAGTTGTGCATCTCGAAGGCGTAGCGGTCCAGCGGATGGGAGCTCAGGTACATGCCCACCAGGTCTTTTTCCCGCTGCAGCAGTTCCATGATGTCCATTTCGCCTTCGTTGTCCGGCAGGGCGGGGCGTTCCGGCTTCATTTCTTCCATGTAGCCGAAGAGGGAAATGCCGCCGGAGAGGGTATCGTTGGCGTAGAGGTCTCCGTAACGGGCTATAAGGTCTATGAACGGTTCTCCGGTGCGGTTCAGCTGGAAGTACATGCTGCGTTTGTGGCCGAAGCCGTCCAGCGCGCCGGAGTTCACCAGGCTTTCGAAGCTCTTGCGGTTCACGTTGCCGGCCATGCGCTCTACAAAGTCGTAAACGTCTGTGAACAAGCCGTTTTCTTCACGCTCCTTAATAATAGCGTCCACCACGTTGGCACCGAATCCTTTGATGGAGCCCAGGGCAAAACGCACGTTGCCGTCCTTGTTCACGGTGAAGTGGTCGGCACTCTCGTTCACGTCCGGGTTCAGCACCTTGATGCCGTGGCTCTTGCAGTCGTCCATGATCTTCACGATTTCTTCCATGCTCTTGGCGCAGTCCAGGCAGGAGGCGAAGAATTCGGAAGGGTAGTGGCATTTGAGCCAGCCGGTCTGGTAGCTTACCCAGGCGTAACAGGTGGCGTGGGACTTGTTGAAGGCGTATTGGGCGAACTTTTCCCAGTCTTTCCAGATTTTGTCCAACACCTTTTCCGGGTGTCCGTTGGCCATGCCGCCGCTCATGAACTTGTCTTTCAGGGAGTTCAGGATGTCGATCTGCTTCTTACCCATGGCCTTGCGCAGTTTGTCGGCCTCGCCTTTTGTAAAGCCGGCCAGCTTCTGCGACAAAAGCATCACCTGCTCCTGGTACACCGTGACGCCGTAGGTGTCCTGCAGGAATTCCTCCATTTCCGGGAGGTCGTATTCTATCTTCTGTTCGCCCAGTTTGCGCGCCACAAAGTCCGGAATATAGTCCATGGGACCGGGCCGATAAAGGGCGTTCATGGCGATAAGGTCTTCGAAGCGCTCCGGCCGCAGGCGCTGCAACCAGGTTTTCATGCCCTCCGATTCAAACTGGAACACGGACGTTGTATCGCCGCGGCCGTAGAGTTCCAGCGTGGGCCTGTCGTCGATGGGAATGGCCTCTATGTCGATGTCTTCCCCGTGGTGTTCCTTAATGAGGTTCAGGCAGTTGTGGATAATCTGGAGGGTGATGAGGCCCAGGAAGTCCATCTTGAGCATACCCACATCCTCTATATAGTGGCCGTCGAACTGCGAAGTGCGTACATCAAGCCCCGTATCCTTATCCTTGGACAGGGTGATGGGCAGATAATCCGTGAGGTCTCCGCGGCCGATGATGGTGGCGCAGGCGTGCATACCCGTTTGCCGCACGCTGCCTTCCAGCGCCTGGGCATACTTGAGCACCTCCTTGTTGATTTCCGGACCCTCCTGGAGTTCCTTAATAAACTCAGGAACAAGCCGATAACAATTCTTGAGGGTGATCTTGACGTCCACGTCTTCCAGACCCACCTGATAGGTTTTTCCGTCCCGTTCCACTATCTTGAAACCGGGTTTCAGCTGGTCCAGCTTGGGGTTGAAGGGGTATTCGCGCTCTTTCTTCTCTGAAAGGCGGTCCGGGACCATCTTGGTGAGACGGTTGCTTTCGTCGATGCTAACGTGGCTGATGCGCGCCACATCCTTGATGGCGCTCTTGGCCGCCATGGTGCCGAAAGTGATCACGCGCGACACGTGGCTGGCCCCGTACTTATCCTCTACGTACTGGTGCGCCTTGGTGAGGTCTTCGAAGTCTACGTCGATATCCGGCATGGAGATACGGTCCGGATTGAGGAAACGCTCGAACAGGAGCTGGTACTTGATGGGGTCCAGATTGGTAATCCTTAGGCAGTAGGCCACTACCGAACCGGCGGCGCTGCCACGCCCCGGCCCCACGAGGGAGCCCATGGCGCGCGAGGCCGCTATATAGTCCTGCACAATGAGGAAATAGTCCGGGAAGCCCATGCGGCAGATGGTCTTGAGCTCGAAGTCTATGCGTTCTTCCTGCTCCGGCGTTAAGGTTTCGCCGTAGCGCTGGTGCGCGCCCAGGTAGGTGAGGTGGCACAGATAGGCCACGGAGTGGCAGAAGCCGTCGCCGCGGTAGGTGCCGTGTTTGTCGCATCGGCCGGCATCGATGATGTCCTTGTACTGCTCCAGATGCTGGTTGATATCGGCCATAAAGGCGGGGTCTATCTCGAAAACGGGCAGCACGGGCTCCCGGTCGATGGAATAGGATTCCACCTTGGAGGCCACTTCCAGCGTGTTTTCGATGCATTCCGGATGCTCCGGGAACAGCTCCCGCATTTCCTCTTCCGTCTTGATGTATTCCTGCTGGGTATAGCGCAGACGGTCCGGGTCGTCGATGTAGGAGTTGGTGGTGAGGCAGATCAGGCGGTCGTGCACGGGGCCGTCTTCCTTGCGCACGAAGTGGGCGTCGTTGGTGGCGATCACCTTCACGCCGTATTTATCGGCCAGTTTGAAGATTTCCTCCGTGTAATAACACTGCTGCCGATAAAGCTCGTTGTCCAGGCCCGGAACCTCCGTCTTGTGCTTCATCACCTCCAGGTAATAATCTTCCCCGAACACGCGCTTGTGCCACAGGATGGCGTTTTCGATGGCTTTTTCGTCGTGGGCCATGATGGCGCGCGGGACCTCGCCGGCCATGCAGGCCGATGAACAGATGAGCCCTTCGTGATACTTTTCGATGACCTCATGGCTCACGCGGGGCCGATAATACATACCGTTGATGTGCGCTTCCGAGACAATCTTCACCAGGTTCAGATAACCGGTGTAGTTCTTGGCCAGCAGGATCAGGTGATAATAGCCCTTCTCCTTGAGTTTGTGATCCCCTTTGGACACGTACACCTCACAACCGATGATGGGCTTCACGTTGGGGTGTTTTTTGGCGTATTTGAAGAACTCTTTTACGCCGAACATGTTGCCATGGTCCGTGATGGCCAGCGCCGGCATACCCAACTCATCGGCCCGGTTAAAGAGGTTTTCTATGGAAGATTGTCCGTCCAGGATGGAGTACTGGGTGTGGACGTGAAGATGCACGAAACTCATAGGAACAAAGGTAGTAAAAACTCCCTTCATTTCCATCAGAGGCCCGCCACTTTTCCCACTTTTTTACCGGTCATACTTCATCCAGCCCAGGTACCTCACCCGAGCCACTTATTTGGCCGAAGTGCATTGTTACCGGACCGGACAAGTATGAGGTCCGGAAGAGATAATCGGCGGAGCCAGCGGAACAAAGTTCTCGGGTTCTTCTGACGTGGCTTTGGTGACAGTTTGGGCATTTCCGTAAAAGCTTTCCCATTCTTCACGGCCTTTTGCATCCAATGCTGTGAAATCACTATACCGATATACCCAGTTTTCTCCTTCCGAAAGCGCCATAATCTTTTTGTAGATTGATTCCCGGGACGGCGCATTATAATAACCCGTATTGTAGCGCATAATACTGTTGTCCGAGGGACGATACGCACCACTAGCATAGAGATACGCACCTTCATAGATGCCGACCTGGCCGGAATACAGCGGATCCTGCAGGAAACGTGACCACTTAATCTGGGCGGGATTGGAAGTGAAATCTACATTCTCTCCCCAGGCCCAGGTGGAATGGAACTTATCACAATCAAACTCGGGAATGGAGGGGATTTCGTTCCAATAATTCACATACTCATCCATCAACTTGCCGAAACCGTGCCCCAATTCGTGACGCAGTGTGTTGCCCATATCAGAGATATCCCTGTCCAGCGTCACCATGGCAACAGTTGCGTTATCGGCAAACATGGAACAAGTTCCCGCATATTTCATATCATTTATCAAGGCGACAACTGCACCCCGGCAGACATCAACCTGCGGAAGATATCTCTTTACAAAAGAGAAAACGGCCGTAGTATTGCAAGAAATCGATGTTCCCTCTCCAAATGCAGCCGAGAATAACGTTTGCTGCCCAATCATTCCATTGGATGATACGGCATTCAAAGCATACACGTTGAAGCGGTTACGAAGACTTCCATAGGGTTCGACAGCAAAGATGGCCTCACAGGCACCGGTGGCTTTTTCTACAAAGAGAGCCTGGTCACGGTCTGTAAACGCCTCTCCCACAATGATAAAATCGATACCTTTTCCCATAGAGGCCTTTTGCAACAGAGTTACCCGGCCATTTTGTGAATAATCGGAAGACTGATAGTAACGTTGCAGGGAAGCATCGTCGGCAAAACGTAGCGGAGCCTTGTTTCCCAGAGGCGCTTCGTATGAGTTGTCGATATAATACTCTGCGTCTCCGTAACTATAACTGGCTTCCGCCACATTATAGAAACGACCGGCGCCATAGGCACGTTGCACATATACCAGCACTTTCAATTTCTTCTTGTCCCAGGATTTATTCAGCTTTCCCTGGAATCGCCGTTCCCAAACACTTAAGTCCTGCACAATTTCAAACTCGTCTCCTTGCAGCTGGCTATTCAAGCAAGTCCGTAGTACATTATTGTGCACATAATCAGGCATATAGACACCGTCTTTGCCTACACGCTGGCCAGCTATCACACCATCTTCCAACAGTAATACGGATATTTTATACCGGCCCTTCTCTTTCATGTGCAGCTTCACGTCCACCTGGACATCGCTTCCAGAAACGGAAGAAGTAAATGATATGCCGGCCGATGTTCCGTACTTTTCACTTTCGAGCGAAAGTTCATCCGCTGCGGTGTCAGATGATACACAGGCCCGGCCATCCACCATCAGCAAGATATCATCCATACGGTAATATTTGTCATAGATGGCTTCCGACGCTTCCGTAAAGAACTCACCTCCCACATGCAGGACCGCCAGGTTCATCCCGTCTTCAAAATGGTTCCGAATCCGGTTCCAGTCCACACGCATACTCCGGGACGTGTTTCCCACGGCAAACACAAGAGAACTGTGCCAGAAATCCCGATAGAACCAGGCGTCGTCACCATCGGCCTTTCCACTTTGGAAGATATCTGTCGATACACAATGGGCCGAAGCATTGCAGAATTCGATGAATCCCTTACGGGGCTGCCGGTCCGGATTGGCCTGTACTACAAAAGTATAGTCCCGACGTATTAGATTGCCTTCCGAAGAAGACGATTCCTGAGTTAGAGTTATCCAATCCGGTTTGCGGTTCATGGGATATTCCACTCCGGAGAGAACGGATATCTTAATGGTGTTCTCCCGGCCGTCTACGCGCATTTCCACTTCTGAGAGAATGACGAAGGTAGAAAGGTTAATCTGTGGCCTCTGTGCCTCGGATGAAACAAGGACGGGGTAGCCTTCTCCCCCGGGACCCCAAGCCCGCAAAGGACGAGGGTATCGGCCCTGATTATCGGCACACCAGGCGTTTAAGGCATCTAGCAGATAGTAATATGGTTGGCCTTTGGAATCCGTGTAATACCCATCAATATTGCCGTGCGCGCCGGAGAGCTGCGCCAGTGTACATGAATAATTCCCTGTCGGGTCAATGGAGTTGCCAATCAGTGAAAAGCCTTGTTGCCTTACGGGATCATAGAGCCAGTAGTTCTGGCTGGCGCCGCCGCTGTAATTAAATCCCGATATCCCGCCCCGATAAAGTTGGGACTCTCCTGTGCTACCACCAGCGATATCGCCGATATTCAAGCAGTTATAATGATATCCGTAGGCCGTACGTCCACTGATGCCGCCGCTGCCGCCCTCACTGGAAACGGTGCCGCTGTTGAAGCAGTTTGCCGCATCCCCGCTATGCAGGACACCCACAATGCCACCTGCATAGTATGTGTTAGCGTGTACGGGACCCATATTACTGCAATTAAGCAAGAAGGTATCATAACTTTCTCCCGTAATGCCGCCAGCGCCTGTATCGGAACTTGTTATGGACGCAAAGTTACGGCACGCATTGAGCGTGGCTGCTTGAACCAGCCCCACGAGGCCACCAGCGGCCTGTTCGGCCTCAACGGAGCCCCGTGAAACACAATTATCCACCAATATGCTTCCATATACCCTGCCAGCCAACAATCCGGCCTGATAGCCGCCCTTCACAGTCCCCTCCACTTCCAGATTACGGATTTCGGCACCTTCGGACAACAAGCCGAATAGCCCCGCAGGCTCTTTCACCGAGTTCACATACAGCCCTTGAATCCGGTATCCATTACCATCGAAATGAGCGGAGAAGCCTTGCGTGGCTTCCTTGCCTATGGGCTCCCAACTCAATTTCCCGGCACGAAAAACATTGGAAAGGTCTATATTCCTGCTGAGTTTATAATAAACTTCTGCTCCGTCGGCAGGGAAAGACGCCTTTTTTGTTCCCGGAATTATCTTTTGTTCCGAGTTTACACAAGCGTTCATCAGGAGCAGGTCTTCCATGGTGCCTATCAGGAAAGGATCTTCCAGGCTGCCCTTGCCCTGCAGGTTCTCACTGGGAACAGCCCCGTTGTCCAAAACAACCTCCATAACCGGGACAGCACGGAGTTCCGATCGGGAGAATGTAATGTCTGACCTTGTTTTCCTGGACATGCTTCCCGTGGGGGTTTCTATTTGGATGGTAAAGCCTCCCCTATAGGTCTGCGGCGGAAGAACCATATAAAAATCCGTTACATTATCCTGGCTTAGCATCACGTCGCAAGACAGTGCTACGGAGTTCGACCCCCTTTCGCCCATTTGCAGTTGGGGCGAGAAGTTTCCATCGGCCCGGACGGAAGCGGTACCGCTCACAAAGGCATCCGGGTCATTGGCGGTAAAAATAATCCGGCTCACCTTCACCCGTCCCTTCAAGGACAGCTTGAGAACGGCGCAAAGGTTCCGGAAAGTCAGTTCTTCCGTCCCCGTCCCCAACATGGGGAAAGAATTGAGCCCAAAGGACTTGAGACTATAGCTCTGCTGGGCAGGAAGATTAAACGAGAGTATGCCGCCCGTAAGGGAACTTGCCGAAGAATAGGGGAAAATGGCTACGTTTTCCTTACCCTTACCTGCTCCCTTGAACGTGGCATGTGTTGTCCCCGCTCCGCTTTGCAGTTTAAAAACAGATGGCTTTTGGGCTCTATTCACAAAAACGCCAATCAAATCATCTTCGCTCCAGTTAATATGAAAAACACTTCCGTCCTGTTCGCTCAAGGCCGTTTTTGTTTCGGGCTCACCGATTATAGCCTGAAGTGTGGATTCTTCCCCGATAGGAAGCTGCTCTTTATTGGGAGCGTCCTGTTCTATCCGTGTGCAGGCCACGGCAAGAAGGACGATTGAGAACCAATATAAGGTATTGCTTATGCTTCTTTTCATCTTTACGCCCTCCTTAGTTTAAATCAATGTCTCCGCCAATCGTAATATCCTCATTCTTGCCCCCGTTTTGTCCCGCGAGACTCAATGGAAGCACATAGCCGGCTTTCCCCACAGCGGCGTTATCCGTATAGTATGATTCGGCGTTTCCAAATCCCAAAACCGGCAGTTTACCGTATTTGTGCTCCACAAACACCACGATATCAAGATTATCCCTTACCCACTGCGGATCCAATTCCACAGTATAGGAGAACTTGTTAACCGTATTGTTCTTTCGGGTAACGAAGAGCTCGCCAGAAGCCGGAGCGATGGCTTTTCGAGCCAAGAAAAGATGCTCATAGTCGGGAATTTCCCCGTAACGGCAATCCGCTTGCCAGGTAAAGATATGACTTTCTGTAAGGAAAGCATATACGCGATAATCACCCGCCTCTTTTACATACAGGGAAAGGTCAAGGACAAGGTCCTTATCCACAAAATGAGAATTGAAGGCTATGCCCGTCAGTACAGGATAATTACTTTCTGTCTCCTGCACTCCTTCTAGGATGTCGTTCTTGGAATAATAATATTTCCGGGTGTCTAGAATACCGGTAGGCAGGCTGGAAACGCCAAAGCGCTCGTAGAGCGGCAGCGTGTCTGGCGTGCGCAAGGAATTGTTTTCTACCCAATGGATGTCCTTGTGGTGCAAGTTCATCTGGACCAGTTTGTCCGGAATAGCCTGATAGGCTGCGTTCAATTCCTCAGCTAAAGGAGGGCATGTCGCGCACCAGTCGGCAGTAAAACGCAACGACAAGGACTTGTGATGGAACTTGGTGTTATTCCAGTCTATGTCTTGGGAATCGGCCGACGGGACCGGAGCCAGTATGGCTTTTGCCTGCAAGCCTCCAGAACTGGTTGCAACGATTTCACAGGATTCTGCCAGGGGATTATCAATTCTAACCTTTACCCTGACAATATCATGGCCTTCATAGCCAAGAATATGAACCCATTCCGGAGCGCTGATATCCATGACTGTGCCGCTGGCATAAAGAATGAGGTCCATTTCCTTTTCGATGGGGGGAGCATAAACAGTATCGGACCATCGCAAATATTCTCCGAAAATGACTTCCGCCGTTTCTGGCAAGCAGAAATCGTGTTGCTGTATGTTTATGCCTTTCGGTAAGAAAACGTAATCCAACCAGGAGTCGTTGGCAATCACGCGCTCGATTTTCGGGCTATTGGACAAATTCAGGATGGAGCACTTGGAGTAAGAAACCTCTACCCATTTCAGCTGTTTTCCTTCCCGGATGTCCACCACAGACAAATTCTGGTTGCCGGAAAGGAATAACTCCTCCAACTGGGATCCGGGAGGTAATTCAACCTGGGTCAAAGCGCAACTACCCGCCTGAAGCCTTGTCATTTTGGGTGATATGCTAATCTCCGAAATGGGGCTATCGCTTATTAATAATACTTCTAGAGAGGAAGGCAGTGAGCCGATTTCTTTCAATTCATGATTCGAACTCAGGGCCAGCTCGGTCAAATTTGAAAGGCTACTCAGCGGAAAGATTTTCTTCAGAAAACACTCGTTGGCATTCAACCGTTCTATTTTGGTATTTGACGACACGTCCAGGCTCTCCAGATTATTGCCGTACAAGTCCAATGAGATCAGTTCAGAATTTCCACTCAGGTCTATGCTGTCCATATTGCAACAAGGCCCCTGAAAAGATTGCAAGTTCGGAAGGTGATGAAGGTCTACAGACGATAGAGGCTGCCCCTCGACCTGTAAGCTGGTTAGAGCAGGGAGGAGCTCTGAACCCAGGCTCTTCAAACTTCCGTGCAAGATGAATTCACGGGGTTTCTCGTAAATCGTCTCGTTTCCGAGCGCATCCAGATAATACATTATGCTTCTCGGCACATAATCGTACGAGGCCCTGCACACAAGAGTTTGCAAATTAGGGAAAATCCGGAGTCCTTCCAGCGAGGTTATGGCGTTATTGTTTATCTCAAGACTCATTACCGACTGCGCCTCATCCCAGGACAAAGAACCATCACGATTCTGGTCGTACTGCTTAAGGCAATGATCACGAAGGACGGGATCTTTAATAGCACCAATTCCTTCGTATCGGCTTGTGGGGACGAAGGAGAGTGTTTGCATGGGTTCAATCATGCTCCGGGACACGGATAAAGCTTTCTTGCTGGATTTCTCCATGCAATTCCCTTGATTGTCATAGATAAGGACCGTTATTCCACTTTTGAAGTCCGTGGGCGGCAGTACAAAGCGGAATTCTGTAGGAACGTCTTCTTTTAGCGTCACGCCGTCGCATTCCAAGGTAAGACTGGATCCTCCGGACACCATTTGTGCCGAGCATCCATTGGAGGTCGGGGTGACCCGTGTCTGCCCGTGTAGAAGCTCTCCTCCATTTCCTTTCAGTACCACGGTTTTAATAGTGGCGTTACCCACAAGAGAAAGACTGAGAATGCCGCAAACGTTGAAAAAACGCACGTCTACATCTTTCACGTTGGAATTGTAACCAACCATCGGTAGTTGGCAAGAAAGGTTGGGGACATGTTTTTGATGAGAAGGAAGTCCATATAAAATAGCGCCATCTTCCGACAACGTGGTCTCCTTAGTAAAAGGATAAAACGCATATCGGCCGGGCAGGTTAGGGGCAGTGCCTTCATTTCCTCCTTTTTGGAAGTGCCCCACCGTGGTATTTGCCCCCTTATTCAGTTTATAACTTTCATGATGTCCGCTGCTGAAAACAGATATCTTATCGCCTGTCTCCCACTTGACATCCAATTGGTCCAAATAGGCTTTGGTTTCTGTCTCCATATAGCCGATCAGGGTCTCGGGGGTTAATTCCGTCCCTTCGGGCTGACGGACTTCCCTCTGGCAAGCGCATGCCATTAGCAGCGCCAGCGTTCCTACTATCCAAATAGTCTGTTTTTTCATGGCGCGTCTATTTATTCCCAATCATGTTCATTTCCCTTTCCATAGGGCTCGTTACCAATGTCTTTTACCGACACCTTGCATGTGGCTTCCTTGCCGCCCGCCTTCGCCGTAATGATGGTTTCGCCTTCCGCCACGGCGGTAACCTTTCCGTTTGCTACCGTAGCTATCTGGGCATTGGATGTGCTCCAGGTTACAGTCTTATCCGT
>JBGVCF010000040.1:0-4205 GCA_045226315.1 Candidatus Cryptobacteroides sp. | reverse complement strand
GTACCGGTGCGGAAGGTTGGTGCTCCGTTTGCGGAAGGCTGGTTTTTGATCGGCCAACCTTCCTCATGAAAAGTGGCCTGGAGTGGCGTCTACACCAGAATGACTGCGGAAGGTTGGTACCCTCAAATCCAACCTTCTGCAGCAACACAACCAGCCTTCCGCGGTAGTACGACCAACCTTCCGCGGCGGAAAGCATTCTGTATTGGAATTACCGGAAAATTTGCATCATTACCGAAAACATCCTGCACCGGAATAATACAAGAAGGGCAACCATCACGGCTGCCCTTAACTTGTACCTATTATTAACTAAACCAACTAAAACTAACCGCGTTTAGTTAATGCAAGAGGTGTGCCAAACTGATCAAACTTTTTTTTCGTGGGCTACTTCGGCCCGGGCGCGCTCCACGGATTTGGAGCGTTTGAGCACGAAGCCGGAGCCCAGGTATTTGGTGCGAACATCCTCATCTGCAGCTAGTTCCTCCGGTGTTCCGGCCTGCAGAATGACACCTTCATACAGGAGATAGGCGCGATCGGTGATAGCCAAAGTTTCTCCCACATTGTGGTCGGTGATGATGACACCGATGTTACGGTATTTAAGTTTGGCGATGATATACTGAATGTCTTCCACGGCGATGGGGTCCACACCGGCGAAGGGTTCGTCCAGCAGAATGAACTTGGGATCTACGGCCAGGGCGCGGGCAATCTCGCAGCGGCGGCGCTCACCACCGGAGAGCTGGATGCCCAGGGATTTGCGCACTTTGGAGAGGTTGAATTCGTCGATGAGCTGTTCCATGCGGGCCACTCTTTCGGCCTTGGTCATGTTTTCCGTGCTCTTGGAAAGTTCCATCACGGACATGATGTTGTCTTCCACGGACATTTTGCGGAAAACGGAGGCTTCCTGCGGCAGATAGCCGATACCCTGCTGGGCCCGCTGGTACATGGGGAGCTGGGTGATTTCAATGGTGTTGCCTTGGTCGTCGTCCAGGAAGATGCGGCCGCCGTTGGGCTTGATCTGCCCGGTGATCATGTAGAAACTGGTGGTCTTACCGGCACCGTTGGGTCCCAGGAAGCCCACAATCTCTCCCTGCTGCACCTCCATGGAAACGCCCTTCACCACCGTGCGGACGCCATATTTCTTGACTAATTTCTCTGCTCTTAACCTCATATTATTTGGTATCTAATCCCATATCGGCCACGAAGGCGCGGACTTCGGGGTTGCGTTCCATCAGGTCCTTGGCTTTTTCTTCCGGCATATAGGGCTTTCTTTCTACTTCCTCCATGGGGGTGACCGACACCAGCACGTTCACCTTGGGGCAGGCGGTAAGGTCCCGGAGTTTGTTTTCCAGTTCGCGGAGCATCTTCTCTTCCACCCACTGTTTCTGGGCGTCGTTGGTCACGAAGAATTCCACCAGCTTTACGCCGGAGTCTTCGGAGATGCTCACATTGCCGCTGGAAAGCATGCTGGCCAGGCGGGGCTTGGCGCTGTATTGCCCGGCCATTTCCTTCCATTTGAGACGGAGGGTTTCGTCGTCGGGCAGCTGCACTTCTTGCGGGGCGGCAGCGGCGGGAGCCGCCTCTTCCGGCTTCTCCTCCATGATGGCGCTCATGCTCAGTGCGGAGCCGCTCTTCGGTGCCCTTCTCCTGGTAGTGGGTGCCACGGCGGGAGATCCTTCGCTATTGCTCAGGATAACAGAAGACTTGCCGGAGCTCGCAGAAGAAGCATTCGAAGCGACCGGGGCTGAAACTACCGAAGGAGTATCGGCCTTTTTATTAACGGCCGAAGGAGTGGCCCCAACCGGAGCGGCTACAGGTTTGGCCTGGAGGTAGCTGAGTTTCATGAGGGCGAACTCAATGTGCAGGCGGGGATTCACGGCGGCTTTGTAGCCGGTTTCGCAGGCAGTGGTAACGCCCAGGGCTTCGTAGAGGAAAGCGTGAGAGCAGCGGGATGCTTGCTCTGCGTAACGTTTCTTGAGCGAATCCGGCAACTCCAGCAGCGGTTCCAGGCCGCCGGTCTTGGCCACTACCAGATTGCGCAGATGACTGGACAGCGAGGCCACGAAATGCAGGGCGTTGAAGCCTTTGGCCAGAATCTCGTCCAGCACCAGGAAAGCGGTGGCATAATCGCCTCCCAGGAAGGCGTCCACCAGCTTGAAGCTGTATTCGTGGTCCAGGACGTTCAGGTTGCGGATTACATCGGCATATTGTACCTCCTTGCCGCAGAATGCTACCGTCTGGTCGAAGATGGTGAGGGCGTCGCGCATGGCGCCATCGGCCTTGGAGGCAATTACATGCAGGGATTCTTCGTCGATGGTAACGCCTTCTTTCTGAGCTATTTCCTTCAGGTTGCGCACCATGTCCGGAATGCTGATCCGATTGAAATCGTAAGTTTGGCAGCGGCTCAGGATGGTGGGCAGGATCTTGTGCTTTTCCGTGGTGGCCAGGATGAAGATGGCGTGTGCCGGGGGTTCCTCCAGCGTTTTGAGGAAAGCATTGAAGGCCGATTGCGAAAGCATGTGGACCTCGTCGATAATATAGACGCTATACTTACCCACCTGAGGCGGCACCTGCACCTGTTCCATGAGGGTCTTGATGTCTTCCACCGAGTTGTTGGAAGCAGCATCCAGCTCATGGATGCAGTACGACCGGCCCTCCTGGAAACTCACGCAGGATTCGCACTGACCGCAGGGCTCCATGTCCGGTCCGGGATTGGCGCAGTTGATCATCTTGGCGAAGATGCGCGCCGTGGTGGTTTTGCCCACCCCGCGTGGACCGCAGAACAGGTATGCGTGCGCCAACTGCCCGCGGCGGATGGAATTGGACAGCGTCCGGGCAATGGTATCCTGGCCGATCAGGCTTTCGAAGGAATCCGGCCGATACTTCCGGGCCGATACGATATACTCACTCATAACTCACAAAGATAATAAAAATCTATGCCAAAAACCACCCCTTTGCGGAAGATTAGGAGAGTTCGGCCGGGTCCAGTTCCAGAATTCGGGCCAACTGCCGGTCCGTTGTCTTGGTGGTCCGTCTCAAATAGGGGCTCACCCGTTTTTTCTGCGCAAGGCTCAAGTTGGAGATATCGGTCCGGAACCACTTGTTGCAGATGTCGTTTACCGTTTTATAATATTCGGAATCCGACTGCATCTGGTAAGGTTTTTCTTCCAGTTCGTAATGCATTTCGGCCGTGTTAACTCCTCCCACCAACCTGAGGAAATAGGCTGGGTCATTGTTGAACGCCTGCTCCAGATAGGCGCAATCGCAAAAGGAGGAGGGAATCAGATGGTTATCGGCATCCAACTGCCAGGAGACATCCTTCAGATTGTCTCCCGTATGCAGGATAGCCTCCGTCTCCCGGGTAGAAAGAAGCGCCACCGGTCGCCCCCGTTCGGGGTTTTTCGCAAACATGGCCCGGAAACCCGTCCAGGGATACTCATAGACCGAAGCCCCGTTGTCCATGGCGTTTCGGGGAATATAGGCCAATGCGTTTCTCACATAATTATCATTGTCCAGACAGATAGCTTTGATTTCTATCCGGTGCAGGATGTTGTTCACCTTGTATTTTCTCTGGAACAACATGGAGTAAATTTTCTTGATCTCATAAGCGAAGGCATCGGCCTCCGCGTGACTAGGAGCCAAGACAGCTACATGACAATGATTGGAAACTACTCCATAAATGATTACCAGCACATTCTTTCTGCGGGCGCAGACGCAAATCACCTTGACCATGGAATCATAGTCCTGGTCGTCCCGGCAAAGAATAGCACTCTCCAGACCTTTCAGGCAAATGTGGAACGGTTGAACAGAATAGGAGTTGCCATCTGGCAAAACCCTGATAACAGAACGCTTCATTTAAAACTCGTTTATGTCGGCCCCCACTGAGACCGACGGTTAACGGGCATCCTGTTTACCGTTACCCACAAAATTAGGTTTTAGGCTGCAGAAACGCAAATAAAATATGAGACAAAGCCAAACTTTTTCGCAGAAGGGGGGGCACATCGGCGCGGCAGGTTGACACTCTCATGAGGAAGGTTGGTCGTACTACCGCGGAAGGTTGGTTGTGTTGCTGCAGAAGGTTGGATTTGAGGGTACCAACCTTCCGCAGCCAATCTAGGATAGAGGCCACTCCAGGCCACTTTTCATGAGGAAGGTTGGCCGATCAAAAACCAGCCTTCCGCAAACGGAGCACCAACCTTCCGCACCGGTAC
>JBGVCF010000039.1:0-165260 GCA_045226315.1 Candidatus Cryptobacteroides sp. | reverse complement strand
CTGCCGCATTTTGCTTAAGAATATGCTGTCTGTGAACGGAATCATAAATCCCGATTTATCGAAGCAAAGTTACTGATTTTACGGGATATGAAAAAGCCCCAGCGCTTGGAGCGCCAGGGCAATGGAAGGGAGCACCGGTCACGAGGACCGGGAGGGGCCTATTCTCCTGCGACCCACTTGGCCTCGGCCAGCATGGTGCCGGACTTCTCGCCGGTGACGCTGTTGACCAGGTAGTAGCGGAAGAAGATCTTCGGCGCGGCAGCGCTGGGAGCGCCGTGCTTGGCGGTGTAGTCGGCGGCAATGTCGACAGCCGAGGTGGACGGGGTACCGACCATCTTGATGGCCACGGCCTTGCTGTGGGCACGGGTGACGCCGTTGGACTGACCTTCGGTGGCTTCGATGACCAGCTTGAGGTTGGTCACGACGGAGGGAACGCTCGCGAGCGTGAAGGTGAAGGTGGAACCCTGGCAGACGATGGTGGCTGCACCGGGGTTCTCGACGCCGACCAGCTCGGGCGGGTTGACCACTGCGGAACCGCCGCAAGCGACGATCCAGTAGTTCAGCCTGGTGAACAGGTTGGCTCCGGAGATCTTGGCCTTGGTGCCGAGGACACTGCGACCTTCCTGAGAAAGGGCCAGCTTGTTCCAGGCGAGGATCTGGGCGTTCGTGAGGCTGCGCCACATGGTGGTGAGCTGCTTGAAAATGCCCTTGACCTTTGCCTGGTCAGCGGTGCGGACAGAGCCACCGTAACCGCGGTTGCGGATGTACTTGCGGCTCTTCATCTTAGCGGCCGTAACGCCCTTGGCGCTGCCGCTCATCTCCTCGAAGGCGATGGATGGAATGTACTTCATAGTTTGAAGAGTTTGAGGTTAGTAATAAAGGATACGATAAAATATAGTCCAATCAGGATTATCAGGAAGAAGCATACGCCCCCTACGCGGAGCTTTGCCTGCTGCCAGCCGGTAAGGGGTTTCTCTACCTCTTGGATGACCGTCTGGACGCGGTCCCGGTACACCAGGGAGTCGCGGTAAACAATCTGTTTCTTGACGCGTACGGGCACGCTGACGGGCTTTGTCTCCAGTGAGTGGGCAAGTACTCCACCCGAGACGGAAGCGGCCGATTTGGCGTACTTATTCTCCAGTACGGAGGTGGTGTCCAGGGTGGCCACCTTCTCGACGATCACCGGCAACTCAACGTAGGCGGTGTCGTGAACGGTCTCCACCACGGTGCGGACTTCCACCTTGGTACTGTCCGTCGAAGGAAGCTGGCGGACAGTACTGCAGGCAGAAGCAGCGAGAAGCAGGAGCAATGGCAGAACGTTTCTCATAGGTAGGTTCAGGCTGTAGGTTGTTTTTCGTGTTCCATAACGTCGCGGAGTTCGGCTTCGAACTTCCGGAACTTGACATCGTAGGATGCTTTGACGCCCAAGATAGCGCCGCAAAGGACAAGCAGTTCGCTGACGATACTTACAGCGGAACTTGCAATCTCGCCCAGCGGCTCGATGAAGAACAGACACACGGAGGCGATGAGGACACCGCTGGTGAAGCTGGCCACCGCGATAATACCCTGCAGGCGCGTGAGTTCTATTTTCTTCTTCTGGGACATCGTTCAGTGATTTTATCAGTCTATATCGCCGGGAGTAGAGGGGTCATCCTCTTCAGGAGTCTGCTCGATGCCATCACGAACGAGGAAAGCAAAAACGAATGGATCGTGGGCGGTATCAAAGAATCCCGCTACTCTTCTGTCCAAGGTGAGGATTTTGTTCTCGATATGGCATTCTCCCATACCATCACATTCAGAGTGGAATTGGTTGCCTCCTCCGCACACTGGAACATCAGCCGTGATGTCAGTGGGCAGTTGTTCCATAGTGACCTCCCAGGGTGAATCCCGGTAAGCATAAGTGCAGCTGGAGAACTGCAGATGGATGAACACCCAGTGCTCAAATTCCACGACAAAGGTATCGCTGCTGAAATACAGGTAATTGTCCTGCGTGGTCATTGTGAGGCGCTGCTTGGTGCCCTTGATGGTGTTGGCTCCCTGATTAAGCTGAGGATAAAGAGCCAGGATGTAAATGGTCAGCTGCCCCAACTGATCAAACCACGATTGCTTCTCAATGACGAGTGTGTTCTTGTCCTTGATCCAGGACTTGAGCACGGTACCGCCGTCATAGTAGTAGTCCCTGCTGGAAAACGTCATTACATCAAGAAAGCGGACAAAGACACCGGCGACGGCACTGCGGTCAATGGTCAGGTCCGGGACATAGATTTCCAGCTGATCGCAGGCTTGATAATCCGCGTTCGTGGGATCGAAGGAAAGCTTTGCGTTCAGAACGACATAATTGCTGGCCTGATAGTCCTTGAAGGAGATCTGGCCGGCACCGAAGTTATTTCCTGTACTGTTGAACATAGCGACTCAGTTGGTTGATTAGTAGATGATGCCGGAGCCGAAGCATTCCGTCGGCTTGACATAGTAGCCGCCACGGTGGGCGAAGACCAGTTCGGCTCCTTCAGAGCGGTTGTACATATAGACCAGGTAAGACTGCGGGACAATCTTGCCGTCCGCGCCACAACCACGTCCAAGGCACATACCGGTACCAATGATTGCTGAAGGCAGCTGCTGGTCCAGGTACACTTCTGAAGAAGCGACATTGCTATGGCCAAGGCACATGGCGTTGAATTCGGCTACAGGAGCCCCGGTGGAGAAGTCCACATCCAGCGAGGACACGTGGCTTTCCTCGTCCTGACGAAGATTGTCCATCGTAGCCTTGATACGGCGCTGGTAGGAAGATTCCCCGGTTACGACGACTGTCTCGCGGGCTTCAAGGCCTGCGAATCCGGTAGAAGTATCCAGCCAATACGCCTCGACGAATACCTTCTCGCCGGGAACGGGCTCCACGCCGATGGTTTTGAGATAAAGCCGGGTCACGTCCGCCTCGCCCCAGTCGTCTTCCATTCCCGGATTGATGATGACGGTCTTGGACCAGCCGTTGGAGACACCGGCGCTTTGGGACGCTGACATCTTCACGACGAGCTTGAGCGGTGCAGGCTCATGCTTGACGCCACCGAGAACGATCAGCTCGGGAGTAATCACGACCTGGGTGAATTCGACATTGGGAACGGCTACGTTGAAGAGGGGAGCGTTGGCGAGGATGGCTTCTCCAGCCATAACGCGGTTGACATTGAGCCGGATGTAGAGGTTAAGACCGGAGATTTCCGTCTTCTGGCCGAGAACGGACGCACTGCTTGCGTGTTCGGCGAGACGGTCCCAGTCCTGCATCTGTTCGGAGGTAAGCTGCTTCCAAGACTTGGTGATCTTCGCCATCGATGCACGGCGGACCACCTGGGCGTTGGTGGTAGGTCCCGTAGGATGGGACTTCACACTAAGGATGTTACGTCCGCCGACCCTTCTGGAAGTAACACCCTTAGCGGAGCCCGAGAATCCCTCGAAAGCAATTGAAGGAAGAGCTATCATAGTTCAAGTTTTACTTTAGGTAAGAGGTTTCAACTCTCTGACAACAAAGATAGTAAAAGTATTTGAATATTCAAACACAATCACTTGAACTATGTCAATTAAAGTGCTACTTTAAGTAAAAATCCTCCCGCTCAGGGGAGGATGATGTCGAAGGAATTCTGAATGTACTGGCTCCGGTATCCGGTCCTTCGGTCAAGCAGCACGTGACGAATGTGGACCGTATAAGCCGGCAGATCCAGATGCCACCTTTGAATATAATCTATGAGACCGAAGCCGGTAATGGACTCGCCGGCCTGACAGGGAACCAGCGCCAGGAAAGTGCGCATCTTGCCCGGGTTCAGTCCGCCTCCGGGCTTGGCCAGCTGGATGCGGGCGAGGATCTGGTACCGGTCATCCTCGACATTCTCATCCATCCAGACGTTGAAGTCCAGCAGGAGGACATCTTCCTCCACCATCACGCCGCAGACTCCCTGCAGCGCATACGGCGGGAATCCTGCCCAGGGCTGAGGCTCCGGCACGTGCTCCTGCCCGAGCCGTGCGAATCCGTGGTAGGCTGACACGAAGAGATTCTGGCCGCTGATGTGGGCCTTGTTGTCGAAAGGCGGCTTGTGACTGATTACCGGCCGGGCATACTTATTCCATAGCCGCTGCGTGTCCCAGGGCAGCTCTCTCCACGCCGCGAGGGCACGGAGATGCACCGACTGGTGCTCCATCTGGAGCATAGTACCGGGAAATACCGGGGCTGAGCGCCTTCTATAGTAGCACTTGCCGTGCCTGTGGTAAAAGGTATGGTCGCCGACCGAACCATAGCAGTCCTCGAAGGGCATTGAAGGAATGTATTTGGGCATAGTTCATAGAGGTTGCAGGGTGAGGGGTCGGCATTTACAACTCTTGGGCTCAAAGTATGCTAATAAGGGATTCAGAAGGATGAAGGCATCTACGCCTGGCGGAAGTCGAACCAGCCGTAGGCGAACTCCTCGATGGCGTCCACGTCCGGATGGCGGCTGCCGTCTTCCTCGGTCACAATGAACTGCTCCACCGGCCTGCTTTCTCCGGCCAGCTGCTTGCCCTCGTCATCCAGGGCGACGGTGTCATTCTCGGCACCCACCCACAGCAGAGTGCCTGCCTTCCAACAGTCAATTTCGTCGATGAACTCCCACACCTTGTCGATGATGTGGTCCACCAAGATCCGCCAGTCGTGAAGTTGTTGTCTCATAGCAAAACGTATTGAAATCCATATACAAGATAGTCATTTTCCGTGACATTAACAAATTTATTTTCAGTAGTTTACACCACGAAATTACGGCTATCAACGACACCCGCAGCGGCGTCAGCCGCTGCCTCCTTGGGTATATGTATATACCTTTTTCCGTCGCTCCGGGCGGGTGATGCCGGTCGAGGTTGTGATGTGGTTGGAGCGGGTGCCCCAGGGTAGGCCTATGGTGCTGGCAGTCTCGCAGACGCGCGGGATGGGGCGGGGGCCTTGTGCGGCGGCTGTGAGTCTGCCAGTGCCGTAGGGCGCGGAACGAGCGAAGCGAGTGGAGCGTGGCCCCGGAGGCGGTCTGGAAGAGAGAGGGGGCGGCGGGCTTTGGCGGCGCAAGGGCTGGGAGACCTCAGGCTCCCAGACCCCGACAAAGACCGACGGCGTGGGTGGGCAGACGGCCTACGGGGCCTGGGCCGGGACGGCCCATTGCTGAATCGGAGGTACAACGTTCGCGGGCGCAGCCCTTGCACTGCCGCACCAGCGCAGTCTGTGGCGGACTTGCTCCGACACTGTCTGCGCCAGCAGCCCAACGGGCTGCCTCCTGGACGCCCGGAACACTTCCGGCGGGGTTTACCCAGGCGGAGGTGTGGAGGAATAGCGGCCAGGTATAAACAAGCCGAAGGCTTACCGAGGAGCGGGAACGGAGTAAGCGAGCAGGCGGACTTGTTCCGACTGCTGGCTTACGGAGAGGGAGCGACCCAGCAGCGGAGCTGCGTAAGGCGGCAGGATGCCCGCAGACCACGGACGCTGAAGGCGAGTGATGCCCTACGCATAGCACTGACGGTCCTCGGGGCGGCACTTTCCGCCCACGCACACCTACACACCTTCCTTACGGGCTAAGTAGCGGAAGCAGTGGTCTCCGCGGGCTTGTCCCCGGAGACGACTGCTGGAGCGGGACTCGCGCCTTGATGCCGCCGAATCGAAGCTCGCGGAAAGTGCGGAGTGAGCGACGGAGGGGAGGGGTGGTCCCCTCCCTGAGCGAACTCCTCTCCTGCCGCCGCCTCGCCCGGGAGTTCGGAGGTAGGACACTCGCAACTCACTGACGGAGCGTACTTAACATAATCCGGATTGTGTGCGAAGCGGAAACAAGCGCCGCTCGCGGCGACTTGTTACACAATCCCGATGGGATTATGTTAATGTACGCGGATTCGGGGCACCGGCGGTCGCGCCGGCACTGCGGCTCCCGGGCGATTATGGCCCTTGGGGGCGGTGGGGGATAAACCAGCACGGTGAGCTGGCAGTTGTGGAGCAAGCGCAGCGAGCGGAGCAACTGACTGCTGACCGTGACCGCTTTTCCTTTTATCTGCGGGGAGGGCGTCAGCAAGTTTGTGGGCGGCTTGCCCGGCCACAATCTTGCAGCGAAGGGTGGCATTGAAGGTTGCCTTTCCGGGCGGCTCGTCCGTCCCGGAAGGGCAAGTACCGCTTTCCTTATCGGCCCGCATCTCGGCACCGTCCGCCATCGGCCTATATCTTCCCATCGGCACTGCGTATTCTGCGTATTTCGCGCATTTTGCGTACATTTGTGGAAAGTATCGGTTCCTATGGCTCGCATCTATGTCGCATCCAGTTGGCGCAACGCCTATTATCCCGAAGTCGTCCGTCGGCTCAGGGAGTTCGGTCACGAGGTCTATGATTTCCGGAATCCTCCGCAGGGCGGCCACGGCTTCCATTGGACCGACATCGACCCGAATTGCGCAGATTGGTCGTTTACGCAATACGCAGACGGTCTGACGCATCCTGCAGCGGAGAAGCAGTTCGCCAACGACATTGAAGCGCTGGAGTGGGCCGACACCTGCGTCCTGGTTCTGCCTTGCGGTCGCAGCGCCCATACCGAAGCCGGATGGTGTAAGGGCCGTGGTATGAAGACCATCGTCTATATTCCAAAGATGGAGGAGCCGGAATTGATGTACAAGCTGTTCGATGCCGTGACCGACAGCATCGAACAACTCATCTCTCTTTTGTAGTTTATTTCCAGTTTGCCGGAATCGTGTAAGTACGTGCGCCGACGGTAACAGTTTCCGGCATAATGGCGTTGTTGAATTTTACAGCGTTGGATTCCAGTCTAACAACATTTGACTTGTGCGCCTTCATATAGCCATTGATGTCAAAACTGTGATTTGCCGGAGGGAAGTAAACCTTGACCTTCTTGTCAGGGAAATTATTCAGAATGAAATCAATCGGAGGAATAAGATCCGTATCTGCGCTGACGAGCACGACAACGTCGGTTTCGTTGTTAAAACAATCACCCATCATTCGGACGGATAGATTGACATCAGTCTTTTTCTCCTCGGGACGATTGATGGCGAGATGGCAGTGGGGGCACATTATCGTCTTATTGATGTACTTGCCTCGCACGATTTCAAACTTGTCAGGGTGAAGGATAGAGTTGGCATTTAAGAATGCGCTCTGTCGGCTGCTCTTGTCCGGATCAAGAGGTGAAGCGGTAAAGTAGATAACTTTCGCCAGTTCCTGGTCAGGGCCGAGGAATTGCTCGAAGAGTTTGACAACATCAATCCAGTAGAAGCGTTGCCAGCTCCTGTCCACTTGCTTTTTGCGCTTCAATCCGTAATAGAAGTTGAAGCCGTCCACATAGAATGTCACTCTCTTCTTGTCCATTGACTCTTGTATTTAAGTAAAAAGCCGCTTCAGGAGCGGCTTAAACCATACAGGAAAGTATGGCGATGCTTTGTTTGTGCAAAGATAGGGAAATTTTGGGAAAACAAAGGAATATTTGGAAAAAACTTTTGGTTTTTAGTCATTTTCTTCCCTGATTCTACGGAAATGGACAGGAAAATCGAATTGCTCGTTCAGCTCGGCTTCGACCTGGGCAAGGATTTCGCGGTGCTTTCTGGCCTGTTCCCGAGCGTATTCGCGGCTTTCCCGACGCTTGGCGCAGTAGTTCTCATATTTCTCCTTCGCGGCCCGCAAATCGGCTTCTATGCGGTTTATCGTGGCTTCGCGGTTCTTCTTCGTCAGTTCGCATTCCCACACGGTGATAACGGTCCAGGCGAGTGTGTCGAGCATCTGGGCGCTCTTCAAGTCCCGTTCAATGTTGCGGGCCACCTTCGCCTGCCAGAATTCCACGTTCGACTTCGGCACGACGTACTTCGTGCATCCCTTGTGTCCGTGCCAGAAGCAGCCGTTGATGAAGATGACGGCCCTGTACTTCGGCAGCACGAGATCGGGCGTGCCGGGCAGCCTGCGGTCGTTGAGCCGGTATCGATAACCCTTGCGCCACAGAGCGTCACGCACGACCTTCTCCGGCTTCGTGTTGCTGGAGCGGACGTGGGACATACAGTCGTGCCGCTGGGCGGGTGTCATCGTATCGGACATAACCTACAGGAACCAGAGCGAATCTTGAACGTGTTCGGGGATATTCTCGCCGTTGAAGTGGGGAGCGATTTCCGCAACCATCTCGGGGTATTTGATGGTGACGGGAAGGTTCTGCTGTTTGACCGACTTCCAGTAGATGCGGCTGAATTGATAAACCTGGTCGATAAGGTCACGGATTGTGGCGTCATCTATATCGTCATCGTAGTAGGGGCAGGAAATCCTCAACTTGACCGGGAACGGATAGCCTTCCTTGCCGTAATATGCTCCAGCGTTCTCGTAGTTGGAGTTGTTGCAGAGCAGGTAGGTCTTATTTCCCAAGTTGACATATCGACCGCTGCGAGGCATAAAGTGCTCCGGTTTGGCGTAGCCGTCGAACAGCACAATATCCTCCGACTCCGTCTTGTTGATGGTCACCACATACACTGGCGTGTCTTCCATGTCGAGTTCGGCCAGCATCTTTTCGATAGGGCCGTATTCCTCTTCTTTGCTCATCACCTTGTAGTAGTGGATGATAATCCTCTCGGGAAGGACACCGTCCTTATCTTTCGCGAAGTCGTGAATGGCATTTTCTATGGCACCCGCGAGGGCCTGCGTCTGATTGCTCAGGAAGTAATCGAACGCATTGAAATGACCCGTATTGTCGAACGAGAAGGCGGAGCCGATGTATTTCACGTCACCCACCTTGAACGCACCGACACCGATAATCAACTCATCCGTTTTATCGGCCGCAAGCTGCCAGGGAGTTCCTCCCAGTTTCGCGTTGATGGCGATGGCCATGTTCTGCAGCGTATATGCGAAATCCCTCTTGGGATAACCTCTCTCGTTCACGCCTTCGTCACCCTTCAGCGCCACTCGCATCTTGGCCGTTTCGATGCACTGAGACTGGATGCCGGCATCGAGCAATTCTTTCTTTACCTGGTAATAGATCTCCTTCGCCTGTTTGTTGGAGGTGTGCTTTCCGACAGGAGTGAGATACAAGCCCACATATACGACTCCCTCCGTCGGCTGGAGTTTGGCGATGCCCTGACGAATCTCGGGAAGCGGGTTCGCTTTATCCGTGAAGAATATGTGTTTGTCACGCGGTGCCCAAGTCACGTCGAGGCCGGTGTATTTCTTCAATCCTTCGAAGTAGCCGTATTTGTCACGGCAGAAATGAACCAGCAGGAAGTTGCCGAGGTCTTTGTCATCGGCGTGAAGGATGCCGACCATCTGAATGTGAGAGGCCTTGGGCTTCGAATACGGACCGTGATTGATGCCTTGCTGCGGGTTTCTGTCGGAGAAGTTTTCACCGAACTCCAACAGGTTGCTGTTGCCGTGTACCATCCCGATCTGTCCTTTGTTCACGGTAGCGAAGCCGTCGCGAGCGATAGGGAATATGGCGCGGAATTCATCGTTATTCAAGAAGGACTCGTAGAACCACTTTATCTTCTCGTAGTAAATACGGTAACGGCTGGTCCTGAAATCCCTTGATTTCTTCGGAGGGATGTAGATGTCGTCTTCATCTTCTTCCTCCGTGCCGGCACCGAGGAATTCGTCGAGTTTCGGCCACATCACCGGATAAGCGTTCTTCGAGTCGAACCCTTCAAGGTGCTGTGACAAGTAGTCATACGATTCGATGCGATACGTCCACTTGTTGTCCTCCTCGAGTTTCTTGAAGTAGAATATCTTGCTGAAGATGTCCGGGGTGGCGTGAGGCGTGGCGTTCGATTCATCTTCGGAGAACGGAACGTCCGTGTCCTGGTTCAGAATATCGGCAACAGATTTCTTATAGACAAGCGAAGGCCTGTCATAGGACAGAATCAAATGCGGGTGCTGATTGCGATAGTCGTAGTCGAATTTCAGCGTGAAGCGTTCATACTGGGTGCAGTCCGGCCGTTTGGATTTCTGCTTCATCACCCAAGCCTGATTGTCTTTGATGAAGGTGGTCTCTACTGGCAGGCCTCTACTCTTGAGGAAGAAATTGATTCGTCCGTTATAATATCTCTTGACAAGGTTGTAATTGGCGGATTTGCGGAATTCAATTGCCAGGGGGGTCAATCCATCCGCGGGCTCGGTGAAGGTCGTGTATATCTTGTCTGCATTGGTGATGTCGGGGAAGATGGTCTCGATACCAAGCGGAAACAAGTCGTGATTGAGCTGTTTGAGATGCAGGCCGGGGATGAATTCTTTCGTGAAATAGAAAGTGACGGGCTCGACTGGATACGCGAAGGGGAGAGTATTCAGGAAAAGGTTCTCGGTGGGTTTGGACTGCTGATAGTACATAATGACATCAATTTATGTGGTCTGCTCTCTGCGACAACGCAACGAGCTTTCTGTTAGAGGGCTGCGGGAGAAACGGCCGCATCGGCACGAATCTCGCGCATCAGGGAAGCGGAATCGGCACCGCGCTCCAGGGCGAGCCAGAGCGTAAGGTCGGTGTCGGCACCGCGGTATATCTTGCCGATGAGGAGTTTGAAGTGCTTCTTGACGAAAGCCTCCACTCCGGCAGGCGTGGCGTTAAATGGAGCGATGGTGTAGAATTTATACCGATCGTTGAATGTGCGGACGATGTCCTCACGGAAGCGTCTGCGCGTCTCGACTTTGAATCCGTAGTTACGGTCCCCACGGGCGTAGGACGCCATCACGTAGAGGAAGTTGATGCGATAGGCCTGCAGAATGAGGGTGTCACGGTCGAACAGTCGGTTGGAGAAGTGCTTGTTTATCTGGAACTCCTGCGGGTCTGGTTCGAGACCGGGATCGTTGATGTTCAGTTTGCCACCGGCAACGTATTCCTTCTTGATGGCACCGCGGATGAAGAAGTTCGGGGTGATGTTGTACCCTTCGGTCAATTCATCGCGGTAGCGCAGTTCTTTGATGACCTTCTTCTCGTGCTCCAACCTTTTACCAGGGGACTTCTGGAAAATGTTCAGGCTGTACTGGATGATATTTTTGGCGTAGGTAAACTGCTTATGGATAGATTCACCCACAATCTCGCTGTCATCGAAGTAGTACTTGCTGTCGCCTATGAAGAATATCTTTTCCTTGGGGATGAGAGAGTCGTCTTTGTAGATATGGTCTATGCGCTTGCCGTCCTTCGTGTCCTTGAGGTGCGATACCTCCGGCATATCGTCACCGATGAGCACGTCAATCATATCTTCGAACACGAGGTTGTAACTGCGGGCGAGCAACGCCTCCTCGTGATAGCGCCCCTTCTGTATGGTTTCGGCCTTCTGGAAGAAGACGTAGAGCAGTTTCCACAGCGCCACCAGCTCGTCCGTGAAGTATTTCTTACGGATGGATTTGAGCAGGCGAGTGCCTTTGCCGGTCTCAATCATGTCCTCCACGCGACGTGGTTTGATGATGTCGTAGTTGAGGTTGACGTTAACCGGGAAGCAGTATTTCTGCTTCAGGTATTCCAGGGCGGAGTAGAAGAGGATGATGATGTCCTCGTCGTAGTTGATGGTTTTATTCTTGTTCCGGAATTCAGCGTAAAAGGGAACGTCATTTCGGATGAGCGGCTGAACCTTGCTCATCGTCTTGCCCCAGTGGATTTTGTTATTGCCGCTTGAGTTGACGATGGAAATGTATGTGAACAGGTTCTGATGGTCCTTGTGGAAACGAAGCATCGAGAGCATCGTATCCAGGAATGTCTGGTCGGAGTCGCCCTTGTTGGAGATGACGTTCTGAATCTTGGCGTTCTCGATGATGGCGCTGTACTTGTGCCGGGCGTGGTAGCGCTGAATGGACTGGTATAGCCAGACGGAGAGTGAAAAGACCACTTTGTCGAAGCCGTCCTTGCGCATCGGGTTGTTCGGATCGTCAACGTTGATGATTTCCTCCGGCCGATATTTGCCGAAGGCGATTTCACCGTCAGACGCCTTGCCTTCACCTTCAAAGAGAAATACCTTCGGAAGGATAAACACCGAGTCCTTCGCTTGCTCAGAGTAGAAATATCCCACGTAAGGCACCTGGGCGCTGAAATTCTCCTCTGAGAGGAAAAAGTAAGCGCTCAGGCTGACCTTTTGCACATAAGGCAGGTCGTAGGAATATTCTTCGAAGAGCAGTTTCATCGGCAGTTCCTTACTTTTCGGGGACTCCGAGGAATTTCATGAAGCCCTGTAGTATTTCTGTGTTGACCACAACTTTGTCAGCTTCCTTCTTGTACAGGTCATTGAACGAAAATTCATCGTTGTTGCCGTCCTTCCAATGGAAGAAACTACGTGCGTGATATTCGTCCTTGCACACCTCGCTCCATAGATAGAACATCACCTTGCTAACGAAGTCTTTCGCGTTAATGTCGCTCTTGATGAAGAAATTACCCATCTGCTTGTCTTCGCTGTCACTAACATCTTTGATGTGTCCGTTAGCTGCCACAAGGAACTTGCTCCATTCATATTTGGCATTGCCTATTGATATTGTGAACTGAGACTCAGGGTTGTCAGCGTCTACAGGGACATATATCCAAGACCAACGGCGCTTGAATGCACTATCCATCGGGAATAGCGATTGGTCAGACGTGTTCATGGTTGCCAAAATATGCAAGTTCGCCGGCAACGTCAGCTTGTCGTCCTCAATGCCATCAGATCCTACAACCTCACCAGCATCTAATCTCAAGAGTTCTTGCTTGAGGTATTCTTCCAAATCCGTGTCAGGGGATACTGGATACTCAGATATCCCTTCATCCCTATCGAGCAACTGGAACAAATCGCCAAATATCTGGGCGCAGTTTCCGCGGTTGATTTCTTCAATTATCAGATAAACAGGAGTGTCAGGATTCTTCCAAGCCTTGCAATAGGCCTTCGTAAAGGCCTGAGGAACGAATTTATATGTAATCCCGTCTGGCTCTTTGGCCGGCTTATATGCTCCCACAAATGAGGAGTAATCAGTGTCAGGGTGGAAGGTTGTCCTAATTTCAATACCTGGATGAGATGAGACAAACTCTTTGACGGCATGTGATTTTCCGCTGCCAGGAGTACCGAAATAAATAACTTGAAGAGTCTCTTCCATAGGTTCTACGTCATCAGAAAGTTCTTTGAACAGAGCCTTAATGTCTGCATCATTGGGTTTGTCGATTGCCGCGGCAAGCGTTACGCTCATCTTTTGACAAAAAGCATCAAAGGCGGCAGAGGCCGGCATTATTTCGTTTATCAGGTCCTGCGTCAGGAGCGTTCCAAGCGCATTTTTAGCCTCCACATAGAAAGGGCCATTGCCAAGAACCGAATTCCTAAGGAGCCATACGACAAGTGCACTCTTGTGCTCATCGGAATTGATGAACCCCTTGATGTTCGGAATCAGATTCTTGTCCTCGTAAAGCTTGCCCGATTGTACATTCATAATCGGGGTAGAGCCGCGTCGAGGAAAAACGAGTTTGGCTCCTCCATTGGCGACTGACTCGTGAACAACATTGACAGAATAGAAATTGCTGCCAACCGCATAGTCCGAATTAGTCTTCAGCGGGTAATAGAAGTTCGTTGTGTACTGGGCGTCATTGACAGCAACGACCTTCCCAACGTTCTCTATATATTCTGCAGCATCACTCCGATCTTGAGTGTCACAAGGACGATTATGCGTCTTATAGAACATGTCAAGAGCTAGGAGGTAGCGTATAGCACTTATTCTTTGAGTCGCGCCCTGTGCCAACGGGTCAGCGCTTAATGTTGATAATACCTTGTAAGCGTTGAGGACAGTCTCTTTGGATAAATATGCCATATTACTTCTTGTTAATCTGATTAATTAGTGCTCTCGCCACAACCCAACCCAGAATAGGAGGGACAGCGTTCCCGATAACTTTGTACCGTGACTGAAGGGGTATCGAATCAAAGCTATAATTATCCGGGAACGACTGGATTCTCGCTATTTCACGGACTGAATACCGCCTGTTGTAAACAGGATGCGTAATGCCGCAATTCTCGGGCTGGGCGGATGCCGTAATTGTTCCGTTTATCTCGCCGAAAGCGAACCTGCGGAAGAAGTTGGGCGCGTGATAGCGCTTAGGGTCATCGGCTATCTTCTTGAAGCGAGGCGTGAGTAGCTCGTAGGGGATATCCTTCCATGACCTACCGACAAAAACGCTTTCAGGAAGAGAGTCTTTGGTGAATCCGTCTTCGAAGAACTTGGAAGCCTCGGCACCGTGAGCACACGGCCCGATGTTTTCAACCATATCCTGGGTAGTCTTGCTGTAGTCCCAGCATCCGCCATCGGGGAGCCTATCTATTCCATGAAGAATTGCGCCGAGCATTAATCTCTCATAATTGCCTTTTCTCTCTGAAGGCAGATCAAGTGAGTTAACCACATTATTCAATTCCTCAAAGTCAAAAGTGCCAATATCTTTGCGGATTCCAACTATGAGAACACGATATCTCTTCTGAGGGACGCCATAGTCGCTCGCGCAAACCAATTGCATACTCACATTGTAATCCAGGGCCTCCATCCTGTTTTTTATCTCCTGAGGAACCGTGATACCAGAAGGCATCTTTGAAGATAAAATGCCACGAACATTTTCAAAAACGAATGCAGCCGGAGCCTTGCCTGCATCGACTTTAGACTTTATGATGCGCTCGCATTCCTCAAACAGAGTACCCCGACCATTATCATCGTTGACGCCTTTACGGTTACCTGCGTTCGAAAACGGCTGACAAGGGAAGCCCGCCAGAAGGATATCATAATCAGGTATATCGGCCGCATCGACTTCACGTATGTCTTTAAGGAGACACTGTGCTCCATCTTGTACGAGAAGCGGGTTCGAATTATAGCAGTTTGCGGCATCGGCGTCAAAGTCGTTAGCAAAAACTACCTTGGTAGGCAATTTCGGAAAATCGGTCTCATAAAACCTGAAACCGCCGGAAAAGCCAAGATCTAATCCGCCACACCCTGAAAAGAGGGATGCAATTCGCAGTTCGCCCGAAAGGGGAGCGGAGTTCTTTTTCTTTGCCATTAAAAATAAACTTTATTTTTAGGGTGTAATCTTCTTAACTTACAAAGATACGAAATTTCTCCGGATAGTCCTTGTTTTTATCCGCTTATTGCTCGTTTAATCTGTAAGTTGTGGAATTTCAATACTGTATAAAAAGGCTGAGTAGCCCCCTTGCGGGGACTACTTAACCTTGGCATATTGACCGTGCGCGGTTCTCTCCAGACGCCCTTCGTCGCACCACTGTCCGATAGTGCGGTCAATCGAGCGCGGGTTGAGGCCCACGGATACGGCCACGTCTGAGTACGTCTTCCGGTCGAAGGTGTCCGGAAGGGCATCGTAGAAGCGCTGGTAAACCTTCGGCTTGTCGCTGCGCTTGGACTTGATGGCGACCGGTGTCTCCGGCAGCATCCGATATACCCGAGCCATGTGGGCCACAAGCACGTCGCAGATGGTTACCGCCGTCTGATAGTCCTCGTCCAGGCACTCGAAGTCGCTCTCGAAGTCTCCGTCTTCCGTCAGCCGCAGGGCGGACAGTATCATCGCGATACGGAAGGTGATGAGGCCGAGCCGCCTGATGGAGGCGACGATGGCGTCACCGTACTGGTTGTAAAGCGACAACTGGGAGTCGGAGAAGCGGCTGTCGAAGTCCTTTTCCTGGTCTTCGGTCAGGGTGAAGCGAAGGTCCTTGCCGGCATTGAGAATGTCGTACAGGTCCTTTACCTCGGCTCCGAGTTCCAGAAAGAATTCATCCTGGGTGACCTCGTCCTTGTAGGCGAAGGGACTGAGCCAGACGAGTTCGGTCTGCAAGCAGTAAAACGCGAACCGCGAGAACAGGCCGTTCTCGGCATCGGTGATGAGCGTGAGAATCTGGTTCGGAGTGCCGGTAAGCAGGGCGGACAGCTTGGGCTCCTTGATGAACACGCGCTCGCGGTCCTTACGTCTGGCGAACGAGATGTTTTCGTGGTGGAACGCCTTGCGGAAGCCGTCTGAATACTTGCCGTAGTCGGACGCGAAGATGTTGGCGAGGGTGTCGCCCTCGCTCTCGAACATCATCCCCTTTCCGCCGTTGTCGTTCAGGATCTGATAGACCACCGTGGCGCTGCTGTTGGCCGGGATGTAGTGCATCAACATCGGCGGCTCTTCCGGCATCTCGAGCCCGGCCTTGTTCTTGGCGGACTTGAACTCCTGCATCTTCTTCTTGTACTCCTTTTCCTCATCGTCACACTGCTGGTGCAGCGCATCGTCGATGGGCTCCGCGAGGTGCCGGCAGAGAGTGAGTCTACCTTTACCAGCCGAGGCCCCGGCGGTCACGAACAGGAAGAAGTTGGGGTACACTCTTCGTCCGTGGTAAACGCCGGAGATGTGAGGGAGACAGGAAGAAAGGACGCAAAGTGTGCCGAGAATGAGCATATCGCAGTCTTCGTCCGAGTTGGATTTGGACGCGATGGTGTCGAGCAGCGCCGGCAGCCTGTTCCTGACCGAAGGGGAGAAGACAGGGAGCGGAGGCTCCCCGTCATCGTCGGGCGGCTTTTGCGCAGAATCCGCGGTTTCCGCAATATGCGCAGGAGGTGTGTCTGCGGATTTCGCGCATTCTGCGGAAGTTGCGCATACGCGCTCGTGGGTGTGAAGAGAAACGCCCGCTTCCTTGGCCTTGTGGAAGAACGTGTTGAGGGTCACACCGGTTCCGTGCGCCCGCAGGCATTTGTCATACTGCTCGTCGGTAAAGCGCTCGTTGTACTCCGGGTGGAATCTGCTGACGCGATGGAAGTAGTCACGGCCGTTTTCACCGAATTCGTCGGCAAAGGCGAAACCTATGTCGCGCCAGTTGTCGTAGCCCGAGGTGATGTCGATGTGACCCGCTTCAAGGCGCTGGATAACGATTTCTACATCATCGGCCCTGTCGCCGGTATTGACGACAGGGGATAAGGTCTTTCGTTCGCTCGCAGGGGTTACTTTATTCGCCCATGCGTGGGGATCAAACTGGAGTTTTTCCATCGCTAACGGATTTCAGGGTTGAGATACGCTTCCGGGTCGAAGGGCAAAAAGCACGCTCTGGACACGTCCTTGCCCGATTTGTCCGGCTCGATGCCGTAGGTCTGAACCAGGTAGTTGGAGACGGAACGGAAGTAGTCGGAGTGCGGCATCAACGCTACGTTGATTTTGACAATCCATTTGAGTCCGTCACCGCTGGGAGAGCGGAACATCAACTCGGTTTCGAAGTACGGGTCGTCCAGGAGCGTCCGCTTGAGGGCGTCTATGTCCTGAACGTGGTCGAAGTCGAGGCAGAGGTAGCCGCTATGTTCCACCAGGTTGTCGTTGGACCGCTCGGAGAACACGCCGGAGAAGGTGCAGTAGGCGAAGTGGGACGCCTTGTAGTTGCGCCTGACGTTCTTGTCTTCGATGGAGCGGAGTTTCTCGGTCTCGGCCTGGGCGTAGTGACCGGTAACGTAGTTCCAGGCATCCAGCAGCGTGATGGACTTGTGAGGAGTCTTGTTCGTGACCGGAGCCTTGAAGAAGGAGAAGGAGGGGAGCGGCTTCACCGGGACCGCATTGCGGTCGTAGGGACTGTAGCCGTCCTCAAGGTGGAGGTACAGGTCTTCGTTGATGGCGATGAGCAGATCCTGTCCGTCTTTCTTCCAGTACAACTTGGCGAAGTCGAAGCAGTCGCCTTCGGGGATAGCGTCGAACTGGTCCTTGTGACGGGCGATTTCATCGGAGAGTTTCTCTTCCGGGTGAATCTTTTCCGTCCAGACGTGGAGGGTCTCGCTGCCATCGGCAAACGGATTCCTGCAGATGCCGCAGTCGCGACCGGAGATTTTCATCACGGTCTCGCCGGGGTAGAACTGACGCAGAATGTGGGAATAGATTCCCGTGCCGTAGTGCGTCTTCGCGAGGATGGCTTCTCTACTTATCATAGCGAAATCCTCCACGTTTAGAGTTGACGTAATCCACGGCCGCCTCCTGCATCTCATCCTCGGTCTTGTGATAGCCGCCGGCAAGCCAAGCGTCAATCTCGGAACGGAGGAAACGGAGCCGCTTGCCATCTTTGTGGTAAGGTACGCGCCTGAGCGTGACCCAGTCGTAGATGGTTTTGCGAGCGGGTTTGTCGGGATGGTAGGCCATCAGGCCTTCAACGTCCATCCACTGGTCTTGTTCCTCGGGCGCATGCGCCTTGAGGGTTTCGAGAGAGGTCTCAATCTTCTCGACCTTCTCGAGAATGAGTTTCACTGCCTGAGGCAGATTTTCGAGCGTAATCGCTCTTTCTTCAGTAAGCATTTTAAAGTACCTGCCAGCCTCGCTCAGTTGCACAGATAGTGGCTGCAGGTCGGTGGTTTCGTCGCGGTGCAACTCTGTTTCGTGCAAAACCACGTCACAAAAATAATTTACTTGAAATCAGCGATTTACGCGTATAGAACACTCTACGGAGTGCATCGTAGAGCGTAGAGTCCGAAATAATCGGCAAGAAAAAGCCACCGAACGGATTGAACGGTGGCGATGGTTTGTAAATTAATTTCGGGGTAAAGAGCGTAGACTATGCGCAGAGAAGGTTTCCGCACTTCTCTATGGCGTCTTTGCTCTTCTTGGCGGGCGTCTTGAGCGATTTGAGTTTGGCGGGAACGAATGCGTTGCCATCCTTGTCAACGAAGCATTTGCAGGCTATGTTCCATTGCTGCTTGTTGACATCGGCCAGGTAATGCTTGTCCGCGTAGATGTATTTGATGAAGTAGTACAGCTCGGTGGCGGTCCCGATCCATTTGACGGGAACCGTGACAGTGCCTCCGGTGAACACCTTCTTGAAGTCGATGTATTTCGTGGAGGAGTCTATCAGTTTCTCGATTTTCAGCAGCGCATTGTAAAGGTCCTTGACGCATTCTCCGTTCCGCGCTATGTTTACGCAGGTGAAGGATTCGGTTGACGGCTTCTTCTCTTCCTGGTTCTCAGGTGCGGATTCGACTGCCGCGGGAGCAGCGGCCGCAGCGACATGGGGTCGAACATAGGCCGGTGACGGAACCGGACAGGCAAGCACCTCGTTATAAAAGAAGGGAAGGCCATAAATCTGTCCGGCAGGCAGTTTGTCTTTGAACCTCTCCTGGAACTCCATATACTGCTTGATGGAGGCTTGTATCAGGTAATTGAACAGGTAGATGAACTCGAAGCGTCGTTTGTCGGCGGAGTAGTCTCGCGCATCCTGCAGATCGGCTATGGAATACCCGCCTTTGGAGACGGAATCCTTCAGCTTGTTGAGGCGGCTGACGACTTCACGGTGAAGGTTGACAGCGAGATATGCCGCCATGTTCTTCGTGCCGGTATCCGCCTTGGTGAAGGCCTCGTTTAGTTCGGTGTTAATGACATTGTCCAACAGCCGTTTGAAGTATTTCACTTTAACCGATACGATAGGCAGATTGAAATCCAGCGCATAGGCTTCAGGATAGGAGAAAGCGACCTCTTGCGTAACGGCCAACTGCTGTTCATACCACAACTGGGAATGTTGCTCGTCGGTCGATGGATTCAGCTCCAGGCTGAGCATCTTATTGATGTTTGTCTTCGCCATTGCTATTTGTCCTCCTTTATCTTAATGCGTTCAACTGCGTCTCTCTTGCTCTTGTCCACGATGTCGGCGTAAATCTGCGTCGTTCCGACGTTGGCGTGGGTGAGCAGGTGGGAGACGGTGTATATGTCGGTGCCTTCGTTGACCTGGAGGGTGGCGAAGGTGTGACGGAAGCAGTGGAAGGTGATGTGCTTGGTGATGCCGGCATCTTTGAGCCAGTCCTGGAGCGGCTTCTGGGTGTAGTGGCGCTTGAGGTCTTTGAAGACAAGTCCGGTGCCGGGCTTGCCGCAGAGTTCGTAGGCTTCCTGGGAGAGGGGAAGGGTGGCCTCGGTGTCGGTCTTCTCGGTCTTGATGCGGATGCACCAGCCTCCGTCGGTCGCTTTTACAATGTTGCTCCAATTGAGGGCGAGGATGTCGCTGATACGTAAACCGGTGAGGCAACTGAACAGAGAGGCGTTCTTGAGATCGGGCGTGGCGCAGGGCGTGGCGGCCAGTTGGCGCACTTCTTCCAGCGTGAGGAACTCCCGGCGGCCATCTACGGCATCGATGGTCTCCAGGTAGTCGTTGACGTTTTCCTGCAGCAGTTTCTCCTGATAAGCGATTTTGAGGAAGCCGCGGAAGGTGGACCAGTATCCGGCTGCGGAGTTCTGGGCGAGCTGTTTGTCGGGGTGCTTGAGCTGTTTGGCGTTCAGCAGGTATTCACGGAAGCCTTCGCAGAAGGGGACGGTGATGTCGCCCATCTTGCATACGCCGCCGCAGTAGTTGCTGAAGTGGTCGTAGACGCGAATCCATTTCTGGTCTTTCGTGTCCAGTTTGGTTTTGAAGTAGGCGAGGAAGTCCATCTTCAGCTTGGTCTTGTCCAGGAAGTCGTACTGACCGCGGATGATGGCCAGTTCGCGCTCGGACCGGATGGCTTCGGCCTGGGCTATCTTTTCCTTGTTGGCGTCCTTGTCGCTCTGGAAACGGGGCTTGTTTACGAGGTATATGCCCAGGTATTCGTGCCGGACATACTTGCGAGAGTGCGGGTCTCTCAGGGGCGGATAGAAGTCCAGATAGAGGGTAATCTTGCCGCTTGGTAGCAGCCGCTTTCGAAGTGTTACTTTAGTTACTCCCATTGTCGCTTATCTTTTTGAAGAGTTTATCCAATTCGTCTTTCTTGTACCAGACATAGTTGCCTTCCGTCCGGACTTTGGTCACGCCTGCGGCCTGCGTTTCTTCGCTGAAGCGCTTCTGGCCGAGGTGGTAGTATTTGAGTGCGTCGCCGCTGCGCATGTAGTTCTTGCGGATTTCAGCGGGGATTTTCGGGGTCTTGTCTTTGAAGAGGCGGTCAAGGTCGGTTTTCTTGTAATAGACGAAGACACCGGTGCGTGTGCCCTCAAGGCCCGCCGCCTTTACTTTGTCGTAGAACGTTTGCTGGCCCAGGTGGTAGTGTTTCTTGGCCTGGTCTACGGTGAGGTAGTTCTTTTCGATGTCGCCACGGAAGAGGCGAGCGTTGTCCCATTCCTTCTTGGAAATAAGGAGCAGACGTCCGTCTCGCTTGACAGGAATCTTCTTTTCGCGGACGTAGGCGGAGATGTATTTGCGCGTGATTCCTTCGCTCTGCATCAGATCCTCCGCGTTGTACCAGTCTTCCTTATTATATACGGGCTTGGGCTTGAACATCCGGTCCACCTCTTTCTTGGGGTAGAAGACCTTGCCTTTGATGATACGCGGGCGGAAGCCTTCTTCTTTCATTCGTCGCATCAGCCAGGATTCGGAGATGTTGTACTTCTGCAGGACCTCCGCCTTGGAAATGAGCACGGACCAGTCGCCTTTGGCGGGCTGGGGCTTCAACTGGGAATCGACCTGGAGTTGTTCGATGGGAATGCGGACTGTTCTGGAAGATACGCGTAGGGGAGTGAGTTCGCCTTGCTCGATCCTGGCATACAGCGTGGGCCGGCTTACTCCGAGAAACTTGGCGGCTTCGGTTATCAAGAGATGCGACTTGCCTTCGAAAGTCTCGCGGGCGGTCATTGTTTCTATCTCGGCCTTGCGTGCCTGCTTGCGCTGGCGCTTAAGGCGCATGTTGTATGTGTTGCGGCAGGTTTCATTGCAGTACCTCTGCCTCGGATTTTCCGGGGTAAAGGAGTTTCCGCAGCCTGAGCAGGTTTTCATCGCAATGTGCATACTTTTTACAACGTTTAGGCGGTTATGAGGTGCGAGACCTCAAATCTTCCATTCTTGACCGCTGATTGGGTACAAGTTTGTAAATCTACGTAAATCTATGTCAAGGTACGGTATTCGGCCGGTGACCTTCTAAACCTTGAACCACGCGTGGTTCAAATGTGGTTCAAATATAGCAAAAATATCCCGAATTAGACCAAACTATTCGGGAAAAGTTTTCAACATATTTCAGTTGATTATGTGAGAGTTACGCCCTTTTGTACGGAGTGTGTAGAAGGTGTTTCGGTGTACTTATTTCCCGATGCAGTGGTTTTGGAAGATGTGGTGGAGGATGGTGTCGGGGTCCAGGAGGTCGGTGCCCAGGATGGCGTTGATGGCGGAGAGGGCGCGGCGCAGGTCTTCGGCCACCAGGTCGGAGGGGACGGAGGCCGATAGGGAAGTGCGGGCTTCCTGCAGCGCGCGGGAGGCCTGACAAAGGGCCTCGAAGTGCCGGGCATTGGTGACAAAAGTGGATTGTTCGTTGGGAACAAGGTCCTTGACAGCATTAGAGAGGGCCGATTTCAACGCATCCAATCCGATTTTCTTTTTGGCCGATATTTCGATAATATCTATCTTATTATCAATGCGAGAAACAAAGTTGTTAAGTATAGTAACATTTTTGTTACCAGCTATTTCTCCACATAAATCGGCCTTATTTAATAGGACAATTAGCTGCTGATTGGACAAATCCACATGTTCCAACACCTGCTGCCAACTACGCTGAATTTCCGCCTCCGGAAGGGAGGCATCGAAGAGCGCCAAGACGATTTCGGCCTGGGAAATACTCTGGAAAGTTCGCTCAATTCCCAGCCTTTCTACCGTATCCGAAGACTCCCGGATACCGGCCGTATCGATGAAACGGAAGAGGACCCCATCCAGCGTCATGGTCTCTTCGATGGTATCGCGCGTGGTACCGGGAATATCGGTAACGATGGCCCGCTCTTCTCCCAAAAGGGCATTGAGCAGGGTACTTTTGCCGGCGTTAGCTGCGCCCACTATGGCCACGGGAACGCCGTTCTTGATCATATTGCCCTGACGGAACGTTGCAGCAAGCCCGTCCACATGCGTTTTGGTGGTTTCCAGCAAAGCCAATAGCTTGCTTCTGTCGGCAAATTCTACATCTTCCTCACTGAAATCCAGTTCCAACTCCAGTAGGGAAGCCATTTCCAGCAGTTCCGAACGCAAACTGGCCAGTTCCTGCGAGAAACCGCCCTTAAGCTGGTTCATGGCCACGCGATGGGCGGCGGCCGTGGAAGCCGCAATGACATCGGCCACGGCTTCGGCCTGCGCCAGGTCCATCTTGCCGTTCAGGAAGGCACGGCGGGTGAATTCGCCGGGCTGGGCAAAGCGCGCACCAGCCGCCAAGAGCAGGTTCACCAGCTCCTGAACAATATAGGCCGATGCATGTGTTGAGATCTCTACACTGTCTTCACCGGTATAACTGTGCGGGGCTCGAAATACCGAAACCAAGACTTCGTCCAACAGGGAACCATTGTTATATACACTTCCATAATGAATAGTATATGCATCTGAGGTAGAAATAGTTCCTGATTTCAATTGAACTACTGCATCAGCTATGGAAAAAGCCTCCGGTCCGCTGATACGCACAATGGAAATTGCTCCGGTACCAGGGGTGGTGGCCGGAGCAACGATGGTGTCTGTATAGAGATTCTTCACTGCGTTCTATTCGTACCTGCTGAACTTGGACATGTTGTCGATAAGATCCTTGTTGGTCTTGAATTCGTCCATGTGCTGCTGCATCCAGGTCATGGCCTCTACGGGATTCATATCGGCCAGGAGCTTGCGCAGGATCCAGATGCGGTTGTTGGTATAAGGATCGTACAGAAGGTCGTCGCGGCGGGTGCTGGAGAGCACCAGGTTTACGGCCGGGAAGATGCGCTTGTTGGACAGGTTGCGGTCCAGTTGCAGTTCCATGTTGCCGGTACCCTTGAATTCTTCGAAGATAACGTCATCCATCTTGGAGCCCGTTTCAGTGAGGGCGGTGGCCAGGATGGTGAGCGAGCCGCCACCTTCAATATTACGCGCTGCGCCGAAGAAACGCTTGGGTTTCTGGAGGGCATTGGCATCCACACCGCCGGTGAGTACCTTGCCGGAAGCCGGCTGTACGGTGTTGTATGCACGGGCCAGACGGGTGATGGAATCCAGGAGGATCACTACGTCGTGGCCGCATTCCACCAGGCGACGGGCCTTATCCAGTACCATATTAGCCACTTTTACGTGGCGTTCGGCCGGTTCGTCGAAGGTGGAAGCCACAACTTCGGCCTTTACGCTGCGCTGCATGTCCGTCACTTCTTCCGGACGTTCGTCGATGAGAAGGACGATTTCATACACCTCCGGATGATTATCTGCAATGGCATTGGCGATGGCCTTCAGGAGCATGGTCTTACCGGTCTTGGGCTGCGCCACGATGAGGCCGCGCTGGCCTTTGCCGATGGGCGTGAACATATCCACCACGCGGATGCTCTGGTCTTTCTCATGGCCGTGACCCAGGAGATTGAATTTCTCTGTGGGGAAGAGGGGAGTCAGGAAGTCGAAGGGTACGCGGTCTCTCACGAATTCCGGAGTACGGCCGTTGATGAACTTGATCTTTACCAGCGGGAAATACTTGTCTCCTTCGCGCGGAGGACGGATTTCACCGGTAACAGTGTCGCCGTTCTTGAGGGCGTTCTGCTTGATCTGCTGCTGGGATACGTATATATCGTCGGGGGAGTTCAGGTAATTGTAATCGCTGGAACGAAGGAAACCATAGCCGTCCGGCATAATTTCCAGCACGCCGGTAGCGGTTACCGAACCCTCGAATTCAATCCGCTGAGGACGCTGCGGCTTGGGCTGTTGTTGCTGCTGCGGAGGCTGTTGTTGCTGTTGCTGCTGCTGAGCCTGAGGCTGCTGCTGAGGTTGTGCAACAGGGGTATCGGCGGGCACCGGAGCTGTTGCCTGTTTCTGCCCTTTAGGACCCCTCTTCTTTTTATTTTGCACAATCGGATTGACGGGCTGGGCCTCTGCCTCCTCCTTCTGTGCTTCGTCTTCTTTAAGATCGGAGAAAAGATCGTGGATGAATTGCTTACCGTCTACTTTCTCAACCTTTTCTTCAACTACAGGCTTGGCCTCTTCAAGCTCTTTCTTGGGCTTGCGACCCCGCTTCTTGGGCTGAGGTTTTTCCTCGGCCGGCTTCACTTCGATTTCGGCCGGCTTATTCTCCTCTGCAGGCTTTTCTGCTACAGGGGCAGGCTTGGCAGCCGATGCATCCTTTCTGGGACGACCGGGACGCTTTTTCTTGGGTTCTTCCGGCTTTTGCGATTCAATAGCGGCCTGAGTATCCAGAATAGCGAAACCGAGATCCAGAAGGGCCATTTTCTGCGCTCCTTTGATTTTCAGCGATTCACCGAGGGCTCTTAATTGCGCCTCACTCATCGCATTGAGCTCTGATAATTTATAGGGCATAAAAAAAGAATATGTTTTCTGCTAAAAAGAAGGCATCCCCGATTGGTTTGCCTATGCAAAGGTAGCAAAAAGATTTTATTTGAGCAAATTATCCATGTAGCTGTCGCTCTTCTTGAAGCGCAACAGATCGGCCAGGGCCGATGCATTGGCGGCGATACGGAAGCTATAGGACTTGTAAGTGCCCATGGGCACCCAGGAAACGGCGATATTGAAGCAGTGAAGATCGTAGGTGGCACTGAACTGCGTGGTGGTGAAACGCAGGGCCATGATATCAAAGCCGGACGTGGCCTGGATGCTCAGGCGCGGGGTGAGCTTGATATTGCCGCTCAGGTTAATTGTTTGGGTAAACTTGTTATTGACGATGAGTTCCTTGGTGGCCTGCTGGTAAGTGTAACTCTTAGAATAGTTAAAAGAGTAACTCATATTGATGGACCAAGGAGCATTGGGATTCATGTAATACACGTATCCGCCGGGGATGTATTCACCGGTGATAGGATGATAATAAATCCGTTGATAGGAATTGGCGTCGCCGCCTCCGCCACCGCCTTGGCCACTCTTCTTACCGTCGTCACCGTTAATGGCACCTTTGCCATTAATGGAATAGGAGGCCGATAGGGAAGCATTGGTAAGGCGCAGGGGAACGCCTGTTGCCACAATGTTGAGTTTGTTGATTTTCTGGCCCCGTTCGTTCACGGCATAAGGGTCGAAGTTCAGGTTTCCGCTGATATTGATCTTATTCAGCAGGTTGGTAGAAGCCGTAACACCCACATTCTGCATGCGCAGGGAATCTGCCAGCATATTGTAGCTGGTATTGATATTCAGCTGATCCAGGAGTTTCACCTTTTTGGAGCCTGACCCGGTGGTATCCCGCATGTCCCGCACCTTGGCTTCCAGGTTATTGCCGATGGACAGGGAGATGGTACCGCTTCTTCCCCGACCGGGCGGCGACACGGAATTATGGTTTCCGGTAACAGTATAAATATTGTACTGAGTGGGCTCATGGTAGGTGCCCCTGGCATCGTAATAGGCGTCCAGCGTACGCCATCCGTTGAAAGCCGTGCCTAATTCCGGGCTGTAACTTAAGGACATGGAAGGCGTAATCACATGGCGGATGGCCTGAATCTTCCGATGCTTGCCAAAATTGAACATACCATAGATTCGGGTACTCAGGGACATGCTGCCGGAGTAATTATGCGTGACCCCGAACGTATTGAACGCCTGTCCGGGGTCCGTCACCACCTTCTGGGCCACCACTTCCTGCCCATCCTTAGTGGTAACGATCACCGGATTTCCATTTTCGTCCAAGACGTCTTCCAGATACTGTTGCCCCTTATTGAACATCCAGTTCATGCCGTAGTTGAGACTGGGCGTGAGATTGATATACTTGAACAGCGTAAAGCTGGGCAGACCGATCTGGAAGCTATGGGACATGCCATTAGTAAGCTTCTGTAAAGCCTTGACACCCAGCGAATCCCCGAATTCCTTCACCCTGTAAGTATCGCCGTCCGAAGTGGTCTTGGTCACAAAATTCCCGTTCCCATCAAAAACGTAGTCCTGAATATCCCGCATTTTGAAATTCACGCGGTTCTGCAGGGAGGTGTTATAACCGAACGAGATTTTCTCATAGAACCTCTCCTTACCTACGCGCGTTTTCCGCTTAAACGGGAAGAAACGAGTGACACTGAATGTGATATTAGGCAGAGTAATGGAATAGGAGGAGTCTCGGGAGTTCTGGTTGTGCTGGGCATTCACGCTCAAGTTGAACTTACCGTTCCAGTTATGCGAATAGGAAATGGACGAGCCGATCTGATTCTGCTGGGCATCCGTCACCGAGCGGGCGTTGTATCGGCTGTTGGACGGGCTGGAGAAATTCACGGAAGCACTGAAGCTGGTACCCGGATGCGCCTTGGCGTCCTGCGAATGCGACCAGCGGAAGCCGAAGTTCTGGGATTGGACGAAGTCGGCGCTGCCTTTTTCACCGGTCTGGTCGTTGGAGAAGTTCACGGAAAGGTTGCCGTTGAACTTGTAATTAACTTTGTATCGGGAGTTTACATCGGCCGACCATGAACCCAGCGTATAATAACTACCGGTGAGGGAAAGGTCGAAATAATCACCGAAGACGAAGTACATACCCATGTCGCGGGCAAAGAAACCGCGGGCCTGTTCTTCGCCGAAGGTGGGCATCAGAAGGCCGGTGGCACGGGTGGGCTTTTTAGGCACAAAGCCAAAAGGCAGGCCGATAGGGACGGGGACATCGGCGATAACCGGATGTGCAGGGCCGAAAACCGTCTTCTGCGATGGCTCGGTGATGACCTTGGCCATACTCAGCTTCAGGTAATAGTGAGGATGTTCCAAGTCGCAAACCGTGTACACGCCATCCCGCATGTTGATGGACTTGTCCGGCATCATCTTGATTTTCTTGCCCTGAAGGATACCTTCCGACTCCCGGGTTACCATGTTGGTGATACGGGCCTTCTTCGTATCGAAATTGTAACGGAGTTCATCCATCTTGTAGGACTGGCCGCTTTCCGTCATTTCCGGTAAACCTACCATCTCGCCGGTGGAAGGATCTTTCTGTCCTCTGGCATAGACGGTGTTGGTTTTCATATCATATTCGATATAATCGGCCGTAAGCTGCATGTTCTGGTAGGTGACCGTGGCACCGCCATAATAGTAAATCATGCGCTTACCGTTACTGAAATCCGTGATAATGGAATCTTTGGCCGTAGAAAAGGCCGGACGTTCCAGGGAGCTTTTGTTCAGGACATCCAGCGAATCCCGCTTTGCGGCAGCCAGGGAATCGGCACGCTGTAGCGAATCCCGTTGGACACTTTTCAAGGAATCGGTGCGGTTGACAAGAATGGAATCCGGCAGCTGGCGAAGGCCTTTTGCAGGCATATCCCAAGCATGGACGGTGAGACCTATCACCGCCAACATGAGATATTGCAAAAACTTCCTTGCCATTAATGTTTTTTTGCTAAATTTGTGCAAAAATATAAGGTACAAAAATACGACTTATTCCAGAATTTTCAAAACCGCCTTGCCATGAAGCTGTTCTCAACCCTGCTCCTGTCCTTTTGCGCCGCCCTTTTGCTTGCAATCCCCATGCCTGCTCAAGATCAAACGGCCCAAATGAGACTGAACACCGTGGTCATCGATCCGGGACATGGCGGAAAAGATGCCGGATGTATCAGCCGGGATAAAAAAACATACGAAAAGAATATCACCCTGGATATCGGCAAGCGGCTCGCCAAAAAGATTGAATCCGCCTACCCGGACGTCAAGGTGAAAATGACCCGCTCGGAGGATGTCTTCGTAGAGTTGGAAAACCGGGCCGTCATCGCCAACAAGGCCAATGCCAATCTGTTCATCTCCATCCACGTGAACTCCGTGGAGAAAGGCACCACCGCCAACGGCTATTCCATCCACTGCCTGGGTCAATCAGCCAGGAAGGGGAACGACCTTTATTCCAAGAACTTAGACCTGGTAAAGCGAGAGAACTCCGTTATCTTGCTGGAAGATAATTACCAGACCACCTATCAGGGCTTCGACCCCAACGACCCTCAGTCTTCCATCATCTTCAGCCTCATGCAGAATGCCCATCTGGGCAATAGCCTCACTTTCGCCGAAGATGTGGCACAGGCCATGGGTAACGGTCCCATCAAAAACAGCAGGGGAGTATCCCAGGACCCGTTCTGGGTGCTATGGCGCACGGCCATGCCCTCGGTGCTGGTGGAAGTAGGATTCATCACCAACCCCGACGATCTTGCCACCTTGCGCAGCGAAAAAGGCCGCGACGGCATTGCGGAAAACCTGTTCCAGGCCTTTAAAACCTTCAAAGCCCGCTACGACAACTCCATGGATGTAGAGAATAAGACAGAAGTGGAGAATAAGCCGGAGGTAGAGAATAAGCCTGCCGATGAAAAGCCTAAAGAGGAAGTAAAACAGGAGGAGCCTAAGAAACAGGAGGAACCTAAAAAGGTGGAGGAGACGGGACCTCTCTACGGAGTACAGGTGCTGGCCACCACAAAAAAGATGGACCTGAAAGATCCTTTCTTCGCCGGTTATAAGCCCACGGTAATCCAAACCGGAAAGATCTATAAATATGTGGTAGGTACTTCGCACTCATTAAGCGAAGTCAAGAAAAATTACAAAAAAATTCAGCAGCATTTCCCGGATAATTTTATTGTTAAAATTGAAGAAGATAAAACAACACCGGTTCGCTGATTTTTCGCCGTTTCATGCTGCTAAATCGGCGTTTACATTAAGGCTATCAAATTTGAATAGTTCTAAATAAGAATCTTTGATACTTTGCGTTAAATCCATTTCCAACAAAATAACTTGTTTATTTTCAAGGAATTAAAAAATTGAAAAATGAGGGGATTTGTCTTATTAAGATAATCATAAAAAATTTAATTAGCAAGAGCAATCTCCATTTTTTTTCATTTTTTTTTCATCCATCTTTGCATTCGGTAATACTAAAATCGACAAAGAAAATCTTTACTATTCCCGGATGACGAACCAGGAAAGACATATAGCGGTATGGGCGAACTGTCTGCAGATCTTTGAGAACAACATGGATCCGCAGCAGTTCAATACCTGGTTTAAACTCATCCGTCCCGTTTCCCTGGACGGCGCCAAACTCACCGTTGAAGTTCCGTCGGACTTCTTCCGCGAATATATAGAAGGTGCCTACAAAGATCTGATCCGGCTCACCATCCGCCGCGCCATCGGGGCCGATGCCCAGCTTTTCTATCTGGTACGTCCGGTACAGAACAGGGAAGGCATGCTGCTTCCTTCCGGCCAAAGCGCCACGCCCACCAACAATCCGGTATCCATTCCCACCTACCAGCCCTCCGGCACGCCCAGTCCCTTCGTATTCCCGGGAACGCAGCGCGTACGCATCAATCCCCGGCTCAATCCGGAATACAGCTTCGGCAACCTGGTGGAAGGGGAGTGCAACAAATTAGGTGTCAGCGCGGGAGAGAGCATCTCCATGGCTCCGGGTAAAACCCCGTTCAATCCGCTCTTCCTCTTCGGCGGTCCCGGTTTGGGCAAAACGCATATCGCCCAGGCCATCGGCATTGATATCAAAGAGCGTTTCCAGGGTTTACAGGTACTGTATGTCACAGGAAACGAATTCAAGACGCAGTATATGGATGCCGTGAAAGGCAACCGCATCGTGGACTTCATCGCTTTCTATCAGCGCATCGACGTCCTCATCGTGGACGACATCCAAGACCTCCTGGGCCAAGGCTCCCAGAATACCTTCTTCAATGTATTCAACCACCTGCACCAAAACGGCAAACAGCTCATTTTCACCAGTGACCGTGCGCCCGTAGACCTGCAGAACTTTGAGGAAAGGCTCCTGTCCCGCTTCAAGTGGGGACTGTCCGTGGAGCTCACCCGTCCGGACTACGAAACCCGTCTCGAGATGCTGCGCGCCCGCGCTTTAAGGGAAGGCGTAGCCCTCAGCGAAGACGTGCTCACTTTCCTGGCCTCGCGCATCAAAACCAATTTCCGGGAGCTGGAAGGCACGCTCACCTCGCTGGTGGCGCATGCCACGCTGGGGCATCGCGACATCGATGTAGAACTGGCCCAGAGCGTTACCGGCAAGATCGTAGGAGAACAGGAAACCGAGGTTAACATAGACCTTATCACCCAGACGGTGTGCGAGTATTTCAACTTAACCCGGGACATGATGTTGTCCAAATCCCGGAAGCGCCAGATTGTCCAGGCCCGGCAAATCGCCATGTACGAATGCCGCAACCTGATTCAGAACTGCTCGCTCAGCACCATCGGCGCGGAATTGGGTGGCAAAGACCACGCCACCGTCCTGCATGCCTGCAGTACCGTACAAGACCTCATGTCCACCGACAAACTCTTCCGTCAGTGGGTAGAAGATATAGAACACATGTTGGTAGTTCCCGTTGAACGTTAAAAAGGAGAAGGAGCCTGGCCATCGCGGTCAGGCTTTTTTTATTTCGGGAATAAATGATTATATTTACAAATTGAAAACCCTTTTGAAAATATAGACCATGGATTCCACTTCCGTACTTAAGTTTTTCCAGGAAATCACCCGTATTCCGCGTGAATCCGGCCATGAGCAGCCCATCACCGAGTATCTGCAGCAATTTGCCGCCAAGCGCGGCCTGGCCTGCAAGACGGACAAAACCGGTAACGTGCTCATAACCAAGCCGGCATCGCCCGGAAAGGAAAAAGTGCCCACGCTGGTGCTCCAGGCCCATCAGGACATGGTCTGCGAGAAAACCAACAATTTCGACTTCGATTTCCGTACCCAGCCCATTCCCTATGTAATCGAGGATGGATGGATGATTGCCAAGAATACCACCCTGGGGGCCGATGACGGCATCGGCATCGCCGCCTGCCTGGCGTTATTGGACAGTAAGCAGCCCATGGGTAAACTGGAATGCCTGTTCACCATCTCGGAAGAAACCGGCATGGACGGCGCTTTCGGCCTGGAAGAAGGTTTCTTTGAAGGAAAGACCCTCATCAACCTGGATTCGGAAGACGAAGGCCAGCTCTTCGTGGGCTGCGCCGGCGGCAAGGAAAGCCTGGCCACATACGAATTCCAGCACGAACCCCTGCGCAAAGGTTATAAAGTCCTGAAAATCAAGGTTCACGGCGGCATCGGCGGCCACAGCGGCGACGATATCAACAAGGGACGCATGAATGCGCTCAAGCAACTGGTACGTTTCCTGTACACGGAACTGCAGTTCGACTACCAGCTCATCTCCATCGATGGCGGCAACAAGCACAACGCCATCTGCCGCGAGGCACACGCCCTCATCGCAGTCCCGGCCGATGAAGTGGAAGATATGCTGCAAGACACCCAGGCCTTCAACCGCATCCTGAAAGCAGAATTTGCCACCAGCGACACTGATGTGGAAGTTCTGGCAGAACCCGCCCAGACGGACAAAGATCCCATCGAGGAAGGGGATGCAGCGGCCATCATCGCCACTCTCCTGGCCATTCCGCACGGCGTGGAGGCTATGTCAATGGATATCCCCGGCCTGGTGCAGACTTCCTCCAACATGGCAGCCGTCCACACACTGGACAACACTCTCACAGTACTCAACTCTCACCGCAGTTCGGTGGTCACGGAGTTGGATGCCATGGCCGAAAAAATGGAAGCCGTCTGCTTCCTGGGCGGTTTTGACGTTGAGCACCGCGGCCAGTATCCCGGCTGGAAACCCAACCTCCAGTCCCATATCCTTAAGGTGTCCCACGATTCCTATGTAAAACTCTTCGGGTATGAACCGGAAGTGAAAGCCATCCACGCCGGCCTGGAATGCGGCCTGTTCCTGGAGAAATTCCCGGAGCTGGACATGATTTCCTTCGGCCCCACCCTGCGCGGCGTCCATGCCCCCGGCGAAAAACTGGAGCTGGCATCCCTGGATAAATTCGTCGCCCACCTGAACGACATTGTATTGAACTATCAATGATTCAAATAGCCCCCTCTATCTTATCGGCCGACTTCCTGCATCTGGAAAAAGATGTGGAACTGGTGAACCGGCACGCCGATCTATTCCATCTGGACATCATGGACGGCACATTTGTGCCCAATATTTCCTTTGGGTTTCCTGTGGTGGAAGCCATTGCCCAAAAGGCCCGAAAGCCCCTGGATGTGCACCTGATGATCGTTCACCCGGAAAAGTATGTGGAGCGTTTCGCCAAGGCGGGAGCCGCCCTCATCAGTTTCCATTATGAAACGGCTCAGGAGCAGACTGGTGCTATTCTGGAGCAAATCCAGAACCTGGGCGTGAAAGCCGGCCTGGTCATCAACCCCGACTGCCCGGTCCAGGCCATCTTCCCTTACCTGAAGCAGGTGGATTTTGTGCTGCTCATGAGCGTTTTTGCCGGATTCGGAGGGCAGAAGTTCATCCCGGAAAGCCTGGAACGCATCCGCGCCGTTCGCGCGGAACTGGACCGTATCGGCCGCCCGGACGTTCCTATCGAGGTGGACGGAGGCATCGGCCCGGCCAATGCAGCGGATGTAGTTGCGGCTGGAGCCTCTATTTTAGTGGCCGGCAGTTCCGTTTTCAAGGCCGCCAATCCCGTTGACGCTATCGAAAACATGCGGAAAGGCTGACAATTTGGCAGAACAAGGAAGTGGCGTTATTTTTGATAAATAGCAAGCAAAACAATTCAATATGATTACTCACGATCTTCGGCTCCTGGCCGATGCCATCTATGACAAGAAAGGCCAGAATGTGGTCTCGCTGGATTTGCGCAAGATAGACGGCGCCATCACGGACTATTTCGTGGTGTGCGACGGCTCCAACACCACTCAGGTGGGCGCCATAGCAGACAACGTAGCGGAGAAAATGAAAGAAGAAGGACATAAGCTCTATCGCTCGCAGGGAGAAGGCAACAACTTCTGGATCATCCAGGACTACGGCAACATCGTAGTGCACATCTTCCTGAAAGAATACCGGGATTTTTACCGCCTGGAAGACCTCTGGGCCGATGTTCCGCGTAAAGAGTACAAGGAGCGCAGCACGGCCAAACGTGCCGTTAAAACAGAAGAATAAATGGCAGAAAAGAAGAAAATCACTTTCAATTTTTCCTGGCTCTATTTCCTGATCCTCATCGGCATCGGGTATCTGCTGTTCAATAACCAGCGGAATTCGGCCCCGGAAAAGATTGAATGGACACAGGTGCAGACCATGATCCGCGAAGGCGACGTGGCCGAAATCAGTTTTGTACGCAACGACTATAAAGGCGAGGTTAAGATCCGTCCGGAGAAACTGGCCAAATACACTGAGTTGTTCCCCGGCGGCAACCCTCCCGGCCGACCGCCGCATTTCTATTTCCTGGTCTCCTCCAAATTCGACCCCGAAACCACTTTTGCGGCCCTGAACGACCAGCTCACACCCGTAGAGCAGTTCAAGGTGGTGATTAAGAACGAAGACCACATCTGGGGTGAGATCATGCAGATGATCCTCCCGCTTGTGATCCTCATCGTGTTCTGGATGCTATTGTTCCGGGGAATGAACCGGGGGATGGGCGGTCCCGGCGGCGGAGGCGGCATGAATCCCTTCAACGCCGGCAAGGCCAACACGCGTGAGGCCGATAAAAACGACGTAAAAGTCACTTTCAAGGACGTCGCCGGCCTGTACGGTGCCAAGGAAGAGGTAATGGAGATTGTGGATTTCCTCAAGAATCCGCAGAAATACACGGCCCTGGGCGGCAAAATCCCCAAGGGCGCCTTGCTGGTGGGCCCTCCCGGAACGGGTAAGACCCTCCTGGCCAAAGCCGTAGCAGGGGAGGCCAACGTACCTTTCTTCAGCATCAGCGGCTCCGACTTCGTGGAGATGTTCGTGGGCGTAGGTGCCTCCCGCGTGCGCGACCTCTTCCGCCAGGCCAAGGAAAAAGCTCCTTGCATCGTGTTCATCGACGAGATTGATGCCGTAGGCCGCGCCCGCGCCAAGAACGGCGGCTTCTCCTCCAACGACGAACGTGAAAACACGCTGAACCAGCTGCTTACGGAAATGGACGGCTTCGGTACCAACAGCGGTGTCATCGTACTGGCCGCCACCAACCGGGCCGATATCCTGGACCAGGCGCTCATGCGCGCCGGCCGTTTCGACCGCCAGATCCATGTGGAACTGCCGGAACTCAAGGAGCGTGAGGAAATCTTCCAGGTACACCTGCGCAATATCAAAGTGGCCGATGACTTCAACCTGGAATTCATGGCCAAGCATACGCCCGGTTTCTCCGGTGCCGATATCGCCAACGTGTGCAACGAGGCAGCCCTCACTGCAGCCCGCCGCAATCACGAGAAAGTGCAGCAGCAGGACTTCCTGGATGCCGTAGACCGCATCGTGGGCGGCCTGGAACGCAAGTCCAACACCATCATGACCCCGGCCGAAAAACGCACCACTGCGTATCACGAAGCCGGTCACGCCCTGGTGGGCTGGCTGCTCCCGTACGCCGACCCTGTATTCAAGGTAAGCATCATCCCCAGAGGCAAGGCACTGGGTCTCACCTGGAGCCTGCCCGAAGAGCGCAAGAACTGGTCCAAGAGCGTCATGCTGGATCAGATGAGCATGCTCCTGGGCGGCCGTGTAGCCGAAGAAATCCTGAACGGAGAACCTTCCACCGGTGCCCTTAACGACTTGGAACGTATGACCGGTATGGCCTACGCCATGGTGCAGTATTATGGCATGAGCGATAAAGTGGGAGCCCTCAGTTTCTACGATTCCTCCGGAGCACGAGGTTACAACCTGGTGAAGCCCTATTCGGAAAAGACCGCCGAAATCATGGACCAGGAAGTGAAAGCGGTTGTAGCACAGGTTCATGAACGCACCCGCAAGCTCATCGAAGACCATAAGGAAGAATTCATGCATCTGGGTGCCCTCCTTTTGGAAAAAGAAGTTATCTTTGCAGAAGATATTGAAAAGATACTGGGTCCCAAGGTAAAACCGGCGGCCGACGATCAATTCCCAACAAGTGAAGAAAACACCAAGGAATGAACAGTACCGTTAAACGGAGCATATTCGGAGTCCTCTTCCTGGCAGTGATGCTGGGAGGACTTCTTTTTTATGAAACGCTCTACGTGATTCTCTTTGCATTCATTACAGGCGTCATGCTGTATGAATTCTATAAGATGACCATGGGGGAGTCTTACAAGCAATTGCAAATGACTGCCATAGTAGTGGGCGTTTTCCTGTTCCTGCTTGGGAACGATTTCTTCTTCAGCGGGCACAAATATAAATATGTGCTCTTTGCCATCGTCTTTATACTATATTTGATGGTGAGGTCCATCTTGCAGAAAGATCATACGGATTTCCTGAAAACCGGTTTTCTGTATGCGGGTCTCGTCTACATCGCCCTACCCCTGGCCTTGTCCAATGCCGTAGTTTGCCGGAACGGTGAATTCAGCGGTGTCTTAATGGTGGCCTTCTTCTGTATCATCTGGGCCTCGGATGTGGGCGCTTATTGTTTCGGCATGCTGCTGGGCCAAAAGTCCTGGAGCAAGAAACTGTGTCCGTCCATTTCGCCCAAGAAATCCTGGGCCGGCTTCTGGGGCGGCCTGCTTACCGCACTCCTCACCGGCGCCATCCTTTACTGGACAGGCCTGTTCACTTTCCCTATCTGGCATTGCCTCATTGTATCGGCCCTTATGAATGTGATGGGGGTGTTCGGCGATCTCTTCGAATCCCTGTGGAAACGGGCGGCCGGCGTGAAAGACTCCGACAATATCATCCCGGGTCACGGTGGTCTTATGGACCGCTTCGACAGCGCCCTCTTTGCCATTCCTGTTGGCTATATTTATTTACTGTTGCTTCACCTTCTTTAATCAAGGCTCCCCATGAAGTGGATTAAAATTGACGACGATTCCTACGGTACCATCTTAGTGAGCTGGTGCATCTGCGCCGTGCTCATCTTCCTGGCCGCACGCTATACGCCCCTTTGGCTGAATATCCCGCTATGCAGCATCCTGGTGATATTCATGGCTTTCATCACCTGGTTCTTCCGCGTGCCCAACCGGGAGGCCCCTCAGGCCGAAAACACCCACCTGGTCACTTCAGTGGCCGATGGCAAGGTGGTGATTGTAGAGAAAACCTATGAGAAGGAATACCTGAAAAAGGACTGTATCCAGATTTCCGTGTATATGGACTTCTTCGATGTACACTGTAATTTCTGGCCCATTACCGGAAAGGTAACCTATTATAAATATCATCCGGGAAAATACCTGCTGGCCTTCCATCCCAAATCGTCGGAACTGAACGAGCATTCATCCACCTGCATGGCGAACGATCACGGGGAAATATTCTTCAAGCAGATCGCCGGCACCTTTGCCCGCCGTATCGTATGCTACAGCGAACCCGGGAAGATGGAATACCGCGGCGACCAATGCGGCGTGATTAAATTCGGCTCCCGCATAGACCTCTTCGTTCCCCTGGATGCCGATGTCAAAGTGAAAGTTGGCGACAAAGTAAAAGCCGTAGAATCTATTCTGGCAATTCTGCCTGACTAGAGATCCTTCGGCCCTATGGGCCTCAGGATGACAATACTGTCATTCTGAGCGAAGCGAAGAATCTCCGTTAATCAAGTCGACAAGTTTTTGTACCGCCTCGTCCTCTGGTATGTGCCGGAGGACGGGTTGTTTTTTGCGGTAGAGGGTCACTTTGCCGGCGCCTTCGCCCACATAACCGTAGTCGGCATCGGCCATTTCGCCGGGACCGTTTACAATGCAGCCCATCACGGCAATCACCACGTCCTTGAAGCCGGCCGTGGCTTCCTTCACCTTGTTGAAGGTCTCTTCCAGGTTGTAGAGCGTGCGGCCGCAGCCCGGGCAGGCTATGTATTCCGGCTTATAGAAACGCCGCCGGCAAGCCTGCATGATTTCGTCCTTCAGATAAGTATCCTCCAGCGGAATATCGTCCACCTCATGATTCAGCAGGGAAGCCCCCCAATCGCACGCAGCTTTTAAGATGGTCTCCTCGCGAGGGGAGAGAGAGGGCTCATCGGAGCCGGGAATCCCATAACGATTCGCCAAATACTGCGCCACCGGAATCTCCTTCTCCGAATCTTCGGTAAGCGAAACACGGATGGTATTGCCAATCCCTTCCTGCAGCAGTGTGGAAATGGCCACGCAACTCTTGATGCGGCCGCTATCGCCGTTTCCGGCCTCCGTTACGCCCACATGCAGAGGGAATACCACGCCGCGCTCCTGCATCAGGCGCGCAAGTTCCCTGTACGCCTGCACCATCACCACGGTATTGGATGCCTTCAGCGACACCACGACATTAAAGAAATCGGCCTCTATGCACATCTCCACCCACTCCAGGGCTGCCAAAGCCATAGCCTGCGGGGTGTTGCCGTACTTTTCTACGATATACTTGCCCAAGGACCCATGATTCAGGCCGATACGGATGGCCCGGTCGTACTGCTTGCAGCGCTCCAGAAACTGACCGAAAAGCACTCGGGCTTTCGCATGGTCGGGATGGAAATTCCCGGGATTGATGCGGATTTTCTCCACCACCGGCACCACCGCCATGGCTACTTCGGCCGAGAAGTGGATATCGGCTACCAGAGGCACGGAAATGCCCTCTGAACGAAGTGTATCATGGATTTGCCGCAAAGGCTCCACGTCCGAAAGAGAGGGAACCGTAATGCGGATTAGCTGTGATCCGGCCGCGGCTAAGCGGCGGCACTGGGCCAGTGTGGCGGCCACATCGGCCGTATGGGTATTGCACATGGTCTGGACCACAATGGGGTGGCCGCTGCCGATGAGAACGTCGCCTACGCGGACGGTCCGGGTTTCCATAGTTTTAATCATTGTTCTGTAGCTGTTCTTGTACCATCTTACGGGCCAGTTTACGCAGTTGCGATCCACTATACCCGTGACGGGGCGAGAGCTGATAATACACGCCAAAAGTAATGGCTCCGTCCAGCGGATAGCCGAAGCGATAATAAAACTGACTGGCTGAATCCGGCTGCCATAAAGAGTTCCAGCCCCATTTAACCTGTACGTTCACATGGAACTCAAAGGGATTCACCATGACGCCGAAGCCCAGGCCGCCATGCAAGCCGTATGTCCAGCGTTTATCATAGTCACGGAACTTGTCCACATACTCCTGATACAGGGGGACATCGGCATAATCTTCGTCCAGCACCCGTTGGATTTTGGTGCGATAACCGCCATACAGGCCCACTTTGGCTATGAACTTGAAGTATTCACCCAAATCTATGTGGAAATGGGATAGAAAATAGGCTTCAGGCACTTTGATCATGGCTTTGTAGGCACCCGATTCCACGGCACGGTATCCGGTTTCCTTGTTGGCCTTGAACTGATAGCCTTCATAATTCTGCTGGGCGCCAAACTCAAAACCCATATTGGGATAAATGCCGAACATGGTGAAATGCCGCACCACGGAAAAGCCGTACACTGGATATTGGAAGAAAGGATCAATGAGCCGGGATGGATTGAAGTAACCGAAATGGAGCGACGCCCCGCCATACACGCCAATCATCCAGTAATCGTTGGGTTTCTGCGCCTTGACGGATACGCTGTCCAAATATTCATTGGTCACCGTATCCGGCAGGGAGAAGAATTCCGCCTCCAGGCTCACCTGGGCCCGGGAAAGGACGCAAGTGAAAATGAAGGCTATTATGAGCAGGCTCTTTTTCATCGGAACATCTCCTCCATATCAATTTTCCAAACCATCTCCGCTTTCTCCAGCACCTTGATAAGCGACTGCCCGTCCACTTTAAAGAAACGCACCTTTTCCGGTTGCCGATGTTCCAGCAACACGCCGGTATCTACCAGATTGTTCCGGTTTTTGTCTTCCGTAATACGGATGCAGAAGATGCCCGCCTTCAAGTAAGGGAAAACCACATTTTCGTCCTTGGTAACAATGAAAGAGCGCACCACTTTGTCCCGTTTCTCGGTGAGCAGGTCCACTATATACTTCTCATGAACATTGGATAGCTCAAGAGTGATGGAACTGAGTTTTTCGTCGTTGGGAAGCGTAACTTTAAGCTCCGTACTGTCGTTGTAAAAGCCGTTTACGTCCCGGAAACGCCGATAGGGGATTTTCAGGTAATAGTCGTAGCCCACCATCAGTTTTTCCTCCGGGTAAATGTTGAAGTGGCGCAGATTGGTGGAATCCTGTACCACCCGCACCTTACCCTTTGCCTCCTGCTGACGGGGATTTACGCTGCGGAAACGGAGCGAATCCCAGGCCGCTTCAATGAGCGGGTACTTGAACTCAATCTCATAGCCATATTGCTCCACCGTGGTTGCATCGGCCTTGGTGGTCATTACGGCTATGGTATCTTCATGCTTCCGGTTCTTGGTGCTGGACTCCTTTTTCATGAGTTCGGCCCGCAGTTCCTTGCCGATAGCCAGTCTCACGGTCTCCTCCGTGGGTTTAAGCTTGCCGGTAGTATCCGTCTTGTCGTAGTTGATCACCAGTTGCAAGGTGTCCGGCATCTTTCGCTGGTCGTTCACCCAAAGTTCCAGGGAATCCCGCTGCAGGTTGAACTGGGAAATGAGTTTCTCCCGCGGAAGGCCCTTGATGCGCATATCATGTACCACAGCGTCGGAAGCCATGAAAGTAAGATAGGCCGTACGGACGCCCACACGCTCCTTCTTCACGATATATTGCTTGGTGGGGCGCTCACGGAACAGGTTCAGCTCCAGTTCGGCATCTCTGGCCAGGCACAGCGCCGTGTCCTTCATATCGAACTTCTTGAACTCGTACAAGGTGTCGTTGAACACCAGCGTTGGCTTGAAGAGCGAATCCAGGAAAGCAATCTTTTCGGTTTCAGGATCGTATTTGTTATTGTTGTTATCGTCCTTTACGGCGTACACGCGGTACACGGTATCCTGGATGTTGCGCAGGCTGAAAAAGCCCCAATCGTCCGTCTTGCCGGCAGCTACCGGGCGTTTCAGGAACACGGCAGAATCGGCCTGGTCCTTATACAGCATCACGGTGATGCCTTTCAGGGGTTTGAGGGTGTTGCAGTCCTGTACCAGGCCGGTAACGCAAAGGGAGTCGATCTCCGGACCAGTCGAGAACACTAAGGTGTAGCCCGGGAACATGTTGCCTTCGTTGTTATCGGCGATGGCGCCGGTCAAATCCAGCGTATAGGTGGTGTTGGAGTCCAGGTCGCTCTCGAAGGTCACTTCAACAGACTTGCCCTTGATCACGGTTTTAGGCTTTTTCTCCAGCGGGGGAGACAGATAAACGCTGTTGGCGTCCTTGATCTTCACATATTCGTTAAACGTGAAGCGGAGCTTGGTCTTGTGCACATCCACGTTCACCGTTCCGGGCAGTGGGAACACCTTGGTGATGATAGGGGGAATGGTGTCCTTGGGCCCGCCGGTAGGGGGCGTGGTGGTATTGGCGCATCCGGAAGGGAACAGAAGGGACCCAAGGATGAGCGCGGCCGGAATCAGGGGAATGAATTTTTTCAGCTTCATAACTCGCTTCGGCTTACATGTTCTATGCCTTCGATGGCCGTCAGTTCCTTGATCATCTTGTCCAGGGTTTCACGTGAAGACACATAAAGGTCGATATAGCCCTCGAAGAGCCCTCCTTCGGCCGATAAAGTGAGCCGGCGCATATTCACGCCCATGACCATGGACAAATAGTGGGAAATCTCGTTGAGCATGCCAACCCTGTCGATGCCTTTCAGGGTAATGCGAACCAGGAAGGACGTGTCCTTCACCTGTTCCTGCCACTTGGGCACCACTACCCAGTCACCGTGCATGGCGGCAATGCTTTCGGCCACGGGGCAAGCTTTCTTATGCACGGTAACCATGCCGTCTGGCGCCTTAAAGCCGATCACAGGATCGCCGGGAATAGGATTGCAGCAACTGGCGATGGAGAAACGGGATGATCCTGGATCGCCGCCACCGATAATGATTTCCGTCCCCACGCGCTCCGGTTCCTGGCTTTTGTCTTCCAGTCGCAGCATCTTCCGGAGCCAGGACAAACGGCTGCCGGAGGTGCGCTTGAGCGCTTCGCCCACATGCTCCAGACTTAGCGTGCCCAGGCCGATACCGTAGAAAAGTTCCTCGCGGTTTTCCACCCCATAGGAGACCTCCAGGCGCTGGAGATTTCGCTCGTCCATCTCGAAGCCCATGCCGGCCAGGGTATTTTCCAGGGTCTTCCGTCCAAAATCCACCGTCTGTTTGCGCTCTGTCTTGAAATAATCAGTCACCAGGGTGCGGGCCCGGCGGGTGGTCAGGAACTGCAGCCATTCCGGCTGGGGTTTGGCATCCTCGGCCGTGATAATCTCCACTTTGTCGCCGGTGTTGAGCACCTGGCTCAGTTTCACCAGGCGTTGGTTTACCTTGGCCGCAATGGCCTTGTGGCCGATCTCCGTATGGATCAGATAGGCGAAGTCCAGGGCGGTGGCGCCCTTCTGGATGCTGCGTTGCTCACCCTTGGGCGTGAAAACGTAAATATCGGCCGTTACAAGGTCGTTGTGGATGATGTCCAGCAGTTCCAGGGCGTTTACATCCGGGTTCACCAGGATATCCTTGATGCGCTCCAGCCAGTTGTCCATTTCGTAGTCACCTTCGCCCAGGTAACCGTTTTTCTTGTACACCCAGTGCGCTGCGATACCTTTTTCCGCAATATCGTCCATGCGGCGGGTACGGATCTGCACCTCCACCCAAACGCCGGAATTGCTTAACAGGGTGCAGTGCAGGGCCTCATAGCCGTTGGACTTGGGGTTCTTCACCCAGTCCCGCAGGCGTTCCGGCATGTAACGGTAGATGCCCGTGATGATGGAGAAGATGTGGTAGCACTGGTCGCGCTCCGTCTCCCTGGACTGTTGGTCTGCGTCGAAGATGATGCGGATGGCGTACAGATCGTACACTTCCTCGAAGGAAATCTTCTTCTCCTGCATCTTGTGCCATACGGAGTAGGGCGTCTTCACCCGCTTCTTGATCTCGAACTTGAAGCCGGCTTTCTCCAGGGCCTGTTCGATAGGTTCCACAAAAGCGGTCATTTCGGCCCCTTTCTCGCGGATGTTCTTGTCGATGCGTGCCTTTACCTCTTCATAGGCCTCCGGCTCTTTATAACGCAGCCAGATGTTCTCCAGTTCACTCTTGATGCTGTAAAGGCCCAAACGGTGCGCCAGGGGAATGAAGATGAACATGGTTTCGCTCAAGATCTTGTCCCGCTTGTGCTCCGGCATGTGCTCGATGGTGCGGCAGTTGTGCAGTCGGTCGGCCAATTTGATGAGCACCACGCGCACGTCGTCGTTCAGCGTTAGGAGGATGCGCTTGAAATTCTCGGCCTGCAGGCTTTGCTGGGAGATGTCCGTGCCATGGGTCTTCTGTTCGTTGTCCAGCACGTTCTTGATCTTGGTGAGGCCGTCTACCAGCGAGGCAATCTTGTCGCCGAAACGTTCGCGGATGTCTTCCACGGTATAGTCCGTGTCTTCCACTACGTCGTGCAGCAAGGCCGCGGCAATGGACTTGTATCCCAGGCCGATATCGTCCACCACAATGCGCGCAACAGCGATAGGATGCAGCATATACGGCTCTCCGCTGCGGCGCCGGACATTGCGGTGCGCATCGTTGGCGAACTCGAAGGTCCGCTGCACCACCTCCATCTCCGCTGCGTTGGCACAGCGTTTTTCGGCCGACAGACGCAACAACTCATAGTCATGGGCTATCAGATCGTAATCTTTCTGGGTAAACTCGGAGAAACTCATAGTTTAATACTTTTTTTACGCCGCTCCCTACGGGCACGGACGGCATCGGCATTCATTTCATCCAGCATTTCCACGGTGGTACTGTGCTGGTCCACGTTCTGGAAGGCATAGGAAAGTTCCGCCCCGTAAAGGACGATGCTCCATCCCAGGTTCAGCCAGATCATGAACAGGGGAATGGCGGCAAACACACCGTATACGGCACTTTGTTTGGCCACCATCACCTGGGTTTCCAGGTAAAGGTACTGTACGCCGGTAAAAATAATGCCCGACAGCAAGGCGGCCTTCAGGGAATAGCGGCTATGGACCTTGGTGGCGGGTATGAACTTATACATTAAGTGGAGCACCCCTACGGAAACGGCGGCAAACACCAGCCATGTGAGGAAACTCCGGATATGGCTTGCCAGGTACAGATTGTCCGGGAACAGCAGGGAGAGCACATGGGAGTACAGCACCGAGCCGGAGAAGAACAGCATCACCACGAAAGGCGACAACAAGGTAATACCCACGACCACGCCAATGGTACGCAGCAGACCGCTGTCTCTCTTGACCATCCAGACATTATTGAACACCTGGTGCACGGTAATCATCAGGGAAATGACAATCCAGACGAACGTGGCCATGGAAATGAAACCGAACAAGCCGGATTCGGCCGTCTTGACAATGTTGTCGGCGGCGTGGAGAATGATTTCCGTGATTTCAGACTCGCCTAAATTCGAATACAGCATCTGCGCAAAATGATCCCGAAGGCCGATGGTATCTGTCAAATAAATGCCGATAGCGATAGCCGGCACAACGGCCAGCATGCTATTGTAGGCCAGAGCTGTGACCTGATAGCCGATTTTCTGGTCGATGAAAGTGTTCATCATCAGGAGCACCGTCTTGGCATCTCGAACCAAACGGCCCTTCCAACGCGAGAAATCGTTTTCATTGAGCAACCAGATATCGTGCGTGAAGAAACGCACGATGCGGGTAATCCAGATGGAAATCCACCGGAAAAACACCGAAATCTTATTTGCCCAACGCTTAAACATCAAAACAATGTAGGTTCAATATCTTTGTCATCCTGAGGAGCGTTAGCGACGAAGGATCTCCCTATCTTTGCATACAACTCTCCTTCATCTATGATCTCCACGCCCAGTTCCTGGGCTTTTTTCACTTTTTCCGGACCAGGCTTGCTGCCAGCCAGCAGATAGGTGGTCTTGCCGCTCACGGAACTGCTGTTCTTGCCGCCGTGGGCCTCGATAAGGGCCTTCATATCGTCCCTGGAAATGGAGAAATTACCGCTTATCACGATGATTTTGCCTTCCAAGGCGTTGGAAAGCTGCTGTTTCCCGCTGTCCAGGGCAAACTGCAGGCCGGCTTCCTTAAGGCGTTCCACTTCCCGGAGATTGTCCTCACTGCTGAACCAGGCCAGGACGCTGTCGGCGATCACTTCGCCCACTTCCGGTACGGCCAGCAACTCTTCGCGGTTGGCTTCCTGCAGGGCCTGGATGCTGCCGAAATGACGGGCCAGGTCACGGGCGGTAGTTTCGCCCACATAGCGGAGGCCAAGGGCAAAGAGAACCCGCTCGAAAGGCACTTTCCTGGAATCGGCCAGGCTTTGCAGGAAGCGGCGTGCGCTGCGTTCCTTCCAGCCTTCCAGCTGCAGGAGCTGGTATTCCTGAAGGCTGTATAGATCGGCCGGAGTGCGGACCAGCTGCAAGTTGTACAGCTGTTCAACGGTGGCTTCGCCGCACAGGACATTCATGGCCTTCCGGGAAACGAAATGCAGGATCTTTCCCTTGATCTGGGTGGGACAGCCGGCCGAATTGGGGCAGAACCAGCGGGCTTCGCCCTCCGGCTTCACCAGAGGAGTACCACAGTCCGGGCAGTTGGCCGGAAAAACGGGCTGGACAGCGCCAGGAGCCCGTTTCGAGGGCTCCACTGCCGTAATCTTAGGAATGATTTCACCGCCTTTCTCCACATATACCCAGTCGCCTTCGTGAAGGTCCAAACTGCGCATCTGGTCTTCGTTCACCAGGGTTGCGCGCTTGACCATGGTGCCGCTCAGCAGCACGGGTTCCAGATTAGCTACAGGCGTTACGGCACCTGTCCGGCCCACCTGATAATCGATGGACAGCACGGGGGTGCAGGCTTGTTCGGCCTTGAACTTATACGCCACGGCCCAGCGGGGACTCTTGGCGGTATAGCCCAGCTGCTGCTGGTAGGCCATTTCGTTGATCTTGATCACGATGCCGTCCGTGGCGTAGGGGAGTTCCTTGCGGGCGGTGTCCCAATGGGCTATGTAGGCCTCGATCTCTTCGATGTTATGGCAGATGCGGCGTTCGTCGGAAACGGGCAGGCCCCAGCTTTGGGCCGCACGCAGGGCTTCGTCGTGGGTGGGGTAGTCCACCTGACCGGTAGGGATGTGGTACAGCGTGCACAGTAGGCCGCGCTTACCCACCTCCTCCGGGTCCTGAAGCTTTAGCGAACCGCTGGCCGCATTACGGGGATTGGCGAAAAGCGGTTCCTCGTTCACTTCACGCTCGTGGTTCAATTGGTCGAAGGATTCGTAGGGCATCAGGATTTCCCCGCGGATTTCAAACTCCTTGGGCCAGCCCGTGCCTGAAAGCTTTTCCGGGATGTTGGCTATGCGGCGTGCGTTCCGGGTTACGTCATCTCCCACCACGCCATCGCCGCGGGTAAGGGCCCGGAACAGCAAGCCATTACGATAGGTCAGGCAAATGGCAGTGCCGTCGAATTTCAGTTCACAGCTATAAGTGAAACTGGTGTCCAGGGTCTTGGCAGCCCGCTGGGCAAATTCCTCTACCTCGCCGATGGAATAGGTATTGGCCAACGAAAGCATGGGATAGCGGTGCGGAACCTTGGCGAAACCGCTGCTCTCCGCCGGTCCTTCCTCCAGGTCCGAACCCACGCGGCGGGTAGGGGAGTCGGCGGTGGCATATTCAGGATACTGCGCTTCCAGCGCCTCCAGTTCGTGCATGAGCTGATCATACTCATAATCGCTCATGGTGGGGGCGTTTTCCACATAGTACTTCCGGCTGTTCTCCCAGAGAACGGCCTTCAGCTCCTCAATCCTATGTTTTACTTCCGTATAGTCCATACTCACGTATACGCACATACGTATGCGTAAAACGCAAAGATAATAATAAATCTGCAAAAGTCCGAAGAGTTTGTTATTTTTGTCCTGGTGAAAGCTCGTACTTACATAGCCATAGACCTGAAGTCGTTCTACGCCTCGGTGGAGTGCGTGGCGCGAGGCCTGGATCCGCTCACCACCCGTCTGGTGGTGGCCGATCCCACCCGCACGGAAAAGACCATCTGCCTGGCCGTATCTCCCGCTCTCAAGGCTTATGGCATCCCCGGCCGCCCGCGGCTGTTTGAAGTGAACCAGCAGATCGCCCGGCTCAAGAAGGAGCAGCCCTCGCTGGATCTGGACTACATTGTCGCCCCGCCACAAATGGCTAAGTACCTGGAAGTCAGCGGCCAGATATATGGAATTTACCTTCGCCTGATTGCCCCGGAAGACATCCACGTATACTCCATCGACGAAGTCTTCATCGACGCCACCGAGTATCTGGAAATGTACCAGTTGGATGCCCATCAATTAGCCATGCGCCTGATCCGCGATGTACTCAGGGAAACAGGCGTCACGGCCACGGCGGGTATCGGCCCCAATCTCTATCTGGCCAAGGTGGCCATGGACATCGAAGCCAAGCATAGGAAGGCCGATGCAGACGGGGTACGCATTGCCGAACTCACTGTGCAGAGATATCGTGAAAAATACTGGACCCACAGGCCCCTGACGGACTTCTGGCGCATCGGACGCGGCACCGTGGCGCGCCTGGAAAGCGCCCGCATGTACACGCTGGGAGACGTGGCACGCATGTCCCTGGTTAACGAGGATGTGCTGTATAAACTCTTCGGCGTCAACGCCGAACTGCTCATCGACCACGCCTGGGGCTGGGAGCCTTGCACCATGGCCGATATCAAGGGTTATCGGCCCAGTGCCAGCAGTTTGTCCAGCGGACAGGTACTCAAAGAGCCTTATCCTTTCGAAAAAGCCCGGCTGATAGTGCGGGAGATGACAGACCTTCTAAGCCTGGATTTGGTGGATAAAAGACTGGTCACCACCCAGCTGGTTCTGCATGTGGGCTATGAGGCAGGGAAGGGGATCGGAGGTCCCATGGTACAGGACTGGTATGGCCGTCCCACACCCAAGCCGGCGCATGGCAGCGTGAACCTGCCTTTCCCCACATCGGCCACCTCTATCCTGCTCAAAAACATGATGGAACTCTTTGACAGGATTGTAGATAAAAAACTTTCTGTCAGAAGAATTTATGTTGTAGCATCTAAAGTAGTGAAAGAGGAGGATGCCGAAGGATGCCAGCTCAATCTTTTCGAGGAATTACCGGACACTTCCCGGGAGCGGAAACAGCAGGAAGTGATCCTGGAGATCCGGAAAAAATTCGGCAAGAACGCCATCCTGAAAGGCATGAATTTCGAGGAAGGCGCCACCACCCGGGAACGCAACCAACAGATAGGAGGACACCACGAATGAAAACCCCGTACGACGATATTATCCACCTGGAGCATCCCACCTCCCGTAAACACCCGCATATGAGCCGGCTGGACCGTGCCGCCCAGTTCGCGCCTTTTGCCGCCCTCAAGGGCTATGAAGACGTGATTGACGAAAATCGGCAGAAAAACGAGGAGGAATACTAGAATTTTCGCTATATTTGTACGATTAAGTGAAACTTAATAATTATTAAACCCAATATGAAAGATTCTATCATCATCCTTTGCGGCGGCGGCCCGGCTCCGGGTATGAATACCGTCGTGATGTCTGTTGCCAAAACGTTCCTCAGCAATGGTTACCGTGTAATCGGCCTGCATGGCGGTTACAGCGGCCTGTTCTCCACCAGCCCCCGTACGGAGGAAATCGATTTCTTCAAGGCCGATGCCTATTTCAATCGTGGCGGCAGCTACCTGCAGATGAGCCGTTTCAAACCCACCGACAAGGATTTCGAGGAGAATTTCAATCTGGGCCTGTTCCAGAACAATAACATCAAGCTTTTAGTCACCGTAGGCGGCGACGACACAGCCTCCACAGCCAACCGCATTGCCAAGTTCCTGGAAGCCAAGCAGTATCCTATCCACAATATCCACGTACCCAAGACCATCGACAACGACCTGCCGTTGCCGCAGAACACCCCTACCTTCGGCTTCAACAGCGCCAAGGACGAGGGTGCCCACCTGGCCCGCACCGTGTATGAGGATGCCCGCACCAGCGGCAACTGGCTCATCATCAGCGCCATGGGCCGCAGCGCCGGTCACCTGGCCCTGGGTATCGGCGAGGCTACGCATTGCCCCATGACCATCATCCCGGAGATGTTCGACAAGACCCCTATCACCCTGGATAAAATTGTGAAGCTGGCCCTCAGCTGCATCATCAAGCGCAAACTCCTGGGCATCCCTTACGGCACCGTAGTGGTGGCCGAAGGCGTGTTCCACGATCTGGATCCCCAGGAAATCAAGAACGCCGGTGTTTCCATGACCTACGACGAACACGGCCATCCGGAACTGGGTAAGATCAGCAAGGCTGTCCTGTTCAACGACATCCTGGAGAAGGAATTCAAGAAAATCGGCCTCAAGGTGAAGACCCGTCCCGTGGAAATCGGCTACGATGTCCGCTGCCAGGATCCTATCGCCTATGACCTTACTTACTGCACGGAACTGGCTATGGGCGCCTACGAACTCTTCGCCAAAGGGGAGACCGGCTGCATGGTGTATGTGGATGCCTTCGGCACCGCCCATCCGCTGTACCTGAAAGACCTGCAGAACGCAGAGGGCAAGATTCCTCCGCGCCGCGTGGCCATCGACGGCGGAACCGCCCAGAATTACTTCAACCATATCTGCCATTTCATCACGCCGGCCGACTACGAAGCCGCCAAGAAGATCGTTCCCAACCCCGCGGACTACGACTTCAAGAAAATCCTGAACTGGTAAGATGAAAAAAATTATTTACCAAATGCTCCCCAGACTCTGGGGGGCTGGTAAATTTTCCTCCATTGACGCCGGGTCCTTCAGCTATTTCAAAGGACTCGGTGTCGATGCTGTCTGGTATACCGGCGTTATCCGGCATGCCAGCGCCTCCAGCGGAGAAAAGGTGGTGAAAGGGGAGGCAGGCAGCCCCTACGCCATCACGGATTACTACGACGTGAATCCTTATCTGGCCGATAACCCGGACCGCCGCATGGAAGAATTCCAGTCGCTGGTGGACCGCACGCACAAGGCCGGTCTGCAGGTAATCATCGATTTCGTCCCCAACCACGTGGCCCGGGAAAACGTGAACTTCGGCCAGGCCGATAACTCGTCCGTCCACTGGGCTCCGGAGAACGATTTCTTTTACTATCCCGGACAGGCGTTGCAACTACCCGTGGAAGCCGGTGGGTATACTGAATATCCCGCCAAGGCTTCCGGCAACTGTTTTACGGCCACTCCTGGTATCAACGACTGGTACGAGACAATAAAACTGAATTACTGCGACTATCACACCGCCACTTGGGACAAGATGCGGGAAATCGTGCTGTTCTGGGCCGCAAAGGGTGTGGACGGATTCCGCTGCGACATGGTGGAGTTGGTCCCGCCGCAATTTATGCGCTGGCTCATCGCCGCCGTAAAGGCCGAATACCCGCAGGTTTCCTTTATAGCGGAGGTGTACGAAAAGGACAAATACCGGATGTATATTGAAGAAGTTGGTTTCGATCTGCTATACGACAAATCCGGTCTTTACGATACACTTAGAGCTGTTACCTGCAGCAACGCTTCCGCTCAGTCCATTACCTGGAACTGGCAGTTCCTGGACAAGCTGCAGCCGCATATGCTCAACTTCCTGGAGAACCACGATGAGCAGCGTGTGGCCTCCGATTTCTTCTGCGGCAGCGCGGCCGGCGGCTATGCCGCCCTGGCCGTATCGGCCCTGCTGAACACCGCGCCTTTCATGCTGTATTTTGGCCAGGAAGCAGGGGAACGAGGCATGCAGGCCGAAGGCTTCAGCGGTCTGGACGGGCGCACCTCCATCTTCGACTGGTGCACCGTCCCCGCCCTGCAGAACCCGGACAAAGCCGTTTTCCAGCGATACAAGGAGGTTCTGAATTTGGCCAAGACTCCGGCTTTTGCCCAAGGACGGACCTTCGACCTGGGCTATTGCCAAACCAAGGGCTTTGACAAGGACCGCCATTTCGCCTTCCTTCGCAGCGACGGGGAAAAAACTTTTTTGGTGCTTGCCAATTTCGGCACCACCACAGACATTTTTATCCACATCCCTTCGGAAGCGCTTGATTACCTGGGCATTGAAACAAAACAAACCGAGTATGTCCTATCAGTGCCGGAGCGGGATTTCCGCCTGACTGAACTATAGAATGAAACTTAAACTATGAAAAAACTTCTTTCCATCCTGTTGGTAGGGGCCGTCTCCCTGGCCTTTGCGCCCGATGAGCCTGTGATTACCCAGAAAGACGGCCTGGTGCTGGTGAACACCACCACCCTATGTGCCAAGTACGAGGGTTATAACGGCCCTACGCCCGTGCTCATCACCCTTAAAGAAGGGAAAGTGGCCAAAGTGCAGGCCCTCACCAATCAGGAGTCTCCAGGCTATTTCGAACTTCTGGTGGAAGAAAAGCTTTTTGATCGTTGGAACGGGCTCACGGCCGCCGATGCAGCAGCTCTGGAAGTGGACATAGTCTCAGGCGCCACCTATTCCTCCGACGCCATCATCCACAACGTCCGCACCGGCCTCATCTACTACCTGGATTCTACTAAATAATTCAGCCCTCAAATCTGCCTTAAAGCCCGTAGGGCGACAGTAAGTCCCTTCCCCGAGGGAAGGGATTTAGGGATGGGGTAACGTGGGCCAAGAAAAAATGTGGGAAGGCAATGAGCGTTAGAAAGGATAACCTACGCCGAAATGAATGGCATAGTTACCCTTGAACCATTGGTTGATGGGAACCCAGCGGTTTCCTGCTTCGCGAACCGGATCGTGCAGTCGTACGCCGGCATCTACGCGGATGAGGATGAAATCCAGGTTCAGGCGGATACCAAGACCCCAGTCCAAACCTAAAGACTCCGGGAAAGTTTTGAAACTGAAGTAACTTCCCTCGTCCTCATAATCATACGTTTTGGGAATAAACTCCCAGATATTGCCGGTATCGGCGAAGAGGGCGCCTTCCAGTTTCCAGACTATCGGAAAACGGTATTCCACATTGGCTTCAAACTTCATCTGGCCCACCTGGCTTGGAATGGCAAACATGGTCATGGGCTGCGCTGTACCCGGACCCAGGGTACGGGCCTGCCAGCCGCGCATGGACATGGAACCGCCGCTGTAGAACAGTTTCTCAACGGGCATGTTATCGGAGTTGCCATAGGCGTAACCGGCACCGGCCATCAGATGTAATGCCACGGCGTGCTGGTCGTTTTTCCCAAAACGGAACACTTTACCCAGGTTCAACTCTCCACGTACATACTGCGAATACGGAGTGGACCAGATCGTATGCTCACCGGACTCATTCACGGGCATAATCGGGTTGAACAGGCTAAGCAGATTGCCGGACGAGTCAAAGCCAAAACGGACATAAAATAAAGGCGTCTTAGGAACGGCCGAAGCATCGGTGGTATAATAAAGCATGCCTCCTACGCCCATGTCGAAATGGTCCATATAAGCGCTCAGGAGGAAAGGATTGGTCTGAAGGAGCATGAACCAGAAGTCTTCATCCATCTGGAACAGACGCGCCACGTTGGCCCGAAGAGGGGTAAACTGATAATACAGCTTTTTCCCCAGGCGCCCATTATACACAAAGCCCGTGGAAATGACGGCACGGCGGTATTCCGGACGGTCCTGATACACAAAACCCATGGTAATGTCCGTGCGGGGGATATTGGGGCCTTTGAAAATACGGTTGGGCAGGCCGATGAACTTCGGAAAGCGGATAGAGGCCGTAACACTCACTTCGGTGGAATAGGCGGGGTCCCGGGGCTTGAACTGGAAATTGCCCTTGACGCCGATATTCAGCTGTTCACCGCCGTGGAAGATGTTTTTGTGAATGTAGTTCAACTGCGGAGAAATGCCGATGAGTCCCGTGGAGTTCACGGAAGCTTCCAGATCGGCCCGAAAAGCCTGGAGGCGGGAGTTGCGCAGGGTGATATTGCAGTCCACCTGGTCGTCGGAGACGGGCTCCAGATTCACGTTTACGCCCGAAAGCATACCCACGCTGGCAAAACGGGTATAGGTGGTGTTGACTTCCTTTTCGTTGTACAGATCCCCGGGCCGCAGGGTGTTCAGGTTCTCCAGCACCTTATGGCGGATCTTAAGGCGCTCCGGATGGGTGATATGCACCTGGCCCAGCGTGAATTTCTTGTGCTCCTTGGCGGCCGAAGGGCTGTCGCCCAGGGCATAGTCCCGCACGAACATGGTGACGGAGGCTTTGCCGTCGGAGGCCAGGGTATCGGCCTCAAAAGCATAGAAACTCTTGTTGAAGCCATAGTAACCCATATTGCGCAGCACCTGCGAGGAGCGTTCTGCCTCGGCCTCAAGGCTTGATTCTGCAAGGAACTGTCCCGGAGCCACGGTACTTCCCGGAATGGTAGATTCGAAATCCTGCTTGAAAGTGCCGTATTCCGGTATCTTGTAGTCGATGGCGCTGATGGTGTAGCGCTTTCCCAAAGCCACGTAATAGGTTACATACACCTTACGCCCCTTCACGCTCACCTGGCTTTCCACCTGGGAACCGTAATAGCCGGTATAGCGAAGGTGGTTTTCGATGTTCTGGATGCTCTTATCCACCTGCAAGGCGTCGTAGACCACGGGCTTTACCCCGATTTTCTGGAGGAAACGCTTGAAGCCGGTACTGCCGTCGCCGCCCCAGTTGTACACGGACAGCAGGGGATTGAGGCCAAACAGGTAACTGTTGGGTTTCTGGCTAATGTAGGAGGTGAGTTCCGCGGCATTGTAGGAGTTGTCATCTACCTTCACCTTGTTCTTGCGAAGCAGGTATTCTCCGTCCTTGAGTGAACGAGTTACGCTGCAACCCGCTACCGACAGCAGGCAAAGGCCAATAAATATGACTTTCCGCAGATTCATTCTTACAAAAATAATACTTTTTTACTTATATTTGCGAGAATTTATCAGTTTAGCCGAAATGAAAAACAAATACATCGACCTGATTGATCAGACCTTCGATTTCCCGCAGGATGAATTCATGGTAGTGGACGGAGATCTGCTGTTCAACGACATCGACCTCATGGAAATCATTGAGAAGTATGGCACGCCACTGAAAATCAGTTATCTTCCCAAGATTTCCTCTCAGATCCAGCGGGCCAAGCGCCTGTTCAAGGTAGCCATGGCCAAGGCCGATTACCAGGGCGATTACCATTACAGCTACTGCACCAAGAGTTCCCAATTCGCCTTCGTGGTACACGAGGCCCTGAAGAACGACGTGCACCTGGAGACCTCATCGGCCTACGACCTGGACCTCATCGAAGCCCTGGGTCGCGACGGTTCCGTGGACAAAGAGCAGCTGTATATCATCTGCAATGGCTTCAAGCGCCCGCAGTACATCCAGAACATCGCCAAACTGCGTAAGACCGGCTGGAAGAACATCATCCCCGTGCTGGACAACAAGAACGAATTCGAAGACCTGGCCGACCTCATCGAAGAAGAGACCATGATGGGCATCCGGATTGCTTCCGAAGAAGAGCCCAACTTCGATTTCTATACCTCCCGCCTGGGTATTCGCTATTCTGATATCATCAAATTCTACCAGAGTACGGTGGCCAAGTATCCCAATTTCCACCTGAAGATGCTGCATTTCTTCATCAACACGGGCATCAGGGATACTGCCTATTACTGGAACGAACTCTCCAAGTGCGTGAAGGTATACTGCGAACTCAAGGCCATCTGCCCGGAACTGGACAGCCTGAACATCGGCGGAGGTCTGCCCAACAAGACCTCCCTGGCCCAGGATTTCGACTACGAATACATGGTGGAAGAAATCATCAACCAGATCAAAGTCACCTGCAACGCCAACGGCGTGGACGAACCGGACATCTTCACGGAATTCGGCTCTTTCACCGTAGGGGAGAGCGGTGCCACCATCTTCAAGATCCTGGACATCAAGCAGCAGAACGACCGGGAAAAGTGGTACATGATCGACAACAGCTTCATGACCTGCCTGCCGGATACCTGGGGCCTGAACCAGCGCTTCATCCTGCTGCCCATCAACAAGTGGAACGACGAATACCAACGCGTGTTCCTGGGTGGTCTCACCTGCGACAGCCAGGACTTCTACAACGCCGATTACCACGCCAACGCCATCTTCCTGCCCACCATCCGCAGCCGGCGTGAAAACCTGTATATCGGCTTCTTCCATACGGGTGCTTATCAGGAGGCACTTTCCGGCTACGGCGGTATCAAGCATTGCCTCATGCCTTCTCCCCGGCACATCCTCATCGACCGCGACAAGGAAGGGAACCTGACCACCCGCATCTTCGCCGAAGAACAGACGGCCGAAAGCATGCTCAAGATCCTGGGCTATTAGTATCCATGACCCAGGCCGAAATCAAGTTCGTCAAATCGCTGTCGCAGAAAAAATTCCGGGACAGCAGCGGACTTTTCGTGGTAGAAGGGGAGAAACTGGTGGCCGAAGCCATCGCTTCACGCTTCACCGTGGAACGGGTGTATCGCCGCGACGAGATAGGGGAGGCCGCCATGGCCCGGATTTCGGCCCTTTCTTCGCCTTCTCCGGCCCTCGCGCTGGTTCGGAAGCCCGCAGACCTTCTTCAGAACGAACTTCCTTCTACGGGCCTTTTTCTGGCCTTGGACGGCATCCGCGACCCCGGCAACCTGGGCACCATCCTAAGAATCGCCGATTGGTTCGGCATAAACGCCGTTTACGCTTCGCCGGATACGGTGGAACTCTTCAATCCCAAAGTGGTACAGGCCACCATGGGTGCCATCTTCCGCGTGCGCTTCCATTATACGGACATCCCTGCGCTGTGCGCATCGGCCTTGCAAGCCGGCGGCCAGGTTTACGGCACTTTCCTGGACGGCACCCGCATCTACGACCGTCCGCTATCCAACGGGCTCAAGGCCCCTTCTGTGATTGTTATAGGGAACGAAGCCAACGGCATTTCTCCCGAAGTGGCGGCCTGCGTGAGCGAACGTCTGTTCATCCCGCCTTATCCGGCCGATGATCCGGGCTCCGAAAGCCTCAATGCCGCCGTAGCCACCGCTATTACCGTGGCTGAATTCAGAAGGCGTTAATCTTTCTTGTAATATTTGGGCCAACAGGCCTCCAGATAGGCGCGAAGGGCGTTTTCGTGCTTGTTGGGCTGGGGCTGGTAGAACACCGTCCCCTTGAGGGCGTCAGGTAAGAATTCCATGTCCACGAAGTGCCCGGGATAGTCGTGGGCATATTTGTAACCGTCGCTGTAGCCCAATTGCGACATCAGTTCCGTGGGCGCGTTACGTATGGGGAGGGGAACCGGCAGGTTGCCAGTTTCCTTCACCTTGGCCAGGGCATTCTCAATGGCCATGTAAGAGCCGTTGCTCTTGGGCGAGGATGCCAGATAAACCGTTGTTTCGGCCAGGGGGATGCGCCCTTCCGGCATGCCGATCTTGGACACTACCTCGAAGCAGGCATTGGCCAGCAAAAGAGCGTTGGGATTGGCCAAGCCCACATCCTCCGATGCGCTCAGACACAGGCGGCGGGCAATGAAAAGCGGGTCTTCGCCTCCGTCGATCATCCGCGCCAGATAATAGATGGCCGCATTGGGATCCGAACCCCGGATGCTTTTGATAAAGGCGGAGATAATGTCGTAATGCATTTCCCCGTCCTTGTCGTAGATCGCCATGTTCTCCTGAATGGAAGACGTAACGGTGGCATTGTCGATGACAATAGGGGAGTGACCGCTCTGGGCATCCACCACCAGTTCCAGTACGTTCAGGAGTTTGCGGGCATCGCCCCCGCTGTAACGCATCAGGGCTTCGCTTTCCCGCACCTCGATCTCCTTTTCTTTCAGGAGCACATCCTCTTGAAGCGCCCGGTCAAGTAAAATTTGCAAATCATTCTTTTCCAATGATTTAAGAACAAAAACCTGACAGCGGGACAGGAGGGGAGTGATAACCTCGAAAGAGGGGTTTTCAGTGGTGGCGCCAATCAGGACGATGGTGCCGTTTTCCACCGCGCCCAGCAGGGCATCCTGCTGGGCTTTGTTGAAACGGTGGATTTCATCGATAAACAGAATGGGCGCGCCTCTCCGTTGGAAAAGGGAATTCCCTTTAGCCTTTTCAAATACCTCCCGTACATCCTTCACGCCAGCCGTTACTGCCGATAAGGTAAAGAACTCCCGGTCCAGCGTCTGGGCAATAATGTGTGCCAGGGTAGTTTTCCCTACGCCCGGAGGCCCCCATAGGATGAAGGAACTCAGGTTCCCGCTCTCAATCATCCTGCGAAGGATGCTGCCTTCGCCCACCAGATGCCGCTGGCCCACGTACTGGTCCAGGGTCTGGGGACGCATGCGTTCCGGCAGGGGAGGGAGCAGGGTAGAGGTGGCGCTCATTAGAAGGTCTTTCCATATACGCGCCGGCGGCGCTTGAATTCTTTCCGGTACAGGTTCCAGATGTTCTGGACGCTGGCGTTGTCTTCCATTTCGGCGTTGGATTCGCCGTATTGGAAACCTCCTTCAATGAGATTGGGAATGATCTCGTTGAAAAGCATGGCATGAACCCCGCGGTTCCGGTAATCCGAATCTACGGCGATCATGAGCAATTCCAGAGCTTCTTCGTACTTGAAGAACATGGATTTAAGCATGTACCACCAGCCGAGGGGGAAAATATAGCCCCTACTTTTCTGAACAGCGTGGGCGATGGAAGGCATAGTAAGGGCTACAGCCACCAGTTTTCCTTGGGCGTCCTCTACCAGTGTGATGAACTTAAGGTCCAGTAATCTAAGATATATATCTACGTAACTGTCAATCACTTCCGGAGGAAGAACCGTAAAGTCGAAGAGTTCGCTGTACGTACGGTTAATGAGGTCGAAGACCTTTTGGCCATACTTTTCTTTGTATACGTCCCTCCTGCTGATTTTACGGATACGGAGTCCATATCTTTCCGTGAGCATCTTAGATGCACGTACCACCTTATCCGGAACGGCCTCAGGAACAAAAATCCTATACTCCAGCCAGTCGTTCACCTTCTGGAATCCCAGAGCTTCGAAATGGGCAGCGTAATAAGGATAGTTGTATTTAAGGGCAAAGGATGAGATATCGTCGAAACCTTCCACCACACAACCTTCACTATCAAAGTCCGTAAAGCCCAGCGGGCCAACGATGGAAGTCATACCTTGTTCTTTGCCGAAAGCTATTACGGCCTCCAACAAAGCCTTGGAAACTCCCTGATCGTCGATAAAATCCATCCAGCCGAAACGGACCTCCTTGTGGTTCCAGTTCTTGTTGGCGATTTCATTGATGATGGCAATGACACGACCCACTACTTTCCCGTCTTTGTAAGCCAGGAATTTGCGGGAGCGAGAGTACTTGCCCATGGGATTCTTCTTTGGATCCAGGGTTGTCATCTCGTCCATAAAAATGTTGGGGACATAATAGGGACACCCTTTGTAAAGATCCAAAGGGAATTTCACAAAAGCCCTCAACTGTTTCCGGCTTTCTACGGTTTGAATGATAACAGGCATGTGGTTATTTTAGTCTAAAAAGGCCCTGATTTCCAGGGCCTTATAACAACATTGGAGCTATGGACTAGTTGGCCGCAGACAAGGACAACTCGAGGGAGCCGGAATAGCCTTCTATAGTAGCATTCAGGACCACAGTGGCCTTCTTGTCGGCCGGGAACTCAAATTCGCCGCTGCCGGAACCATGGAAGAAAGGATTGTTGGCAGGGAGGTTGTAACCGAGTTTATTGCTGCCCGAAATGCTGAAGGTTCCTGCAATGGCATCGGCACCCGTGAAGGAGATGACGAAGGAATTGGCGCCGGTGAAGATTACATTATCCACATTGTAACCTTTCAATTCGTCCAGGCGTTTTTTAAGAGCGCTTACGCCGTTTTCGGCGGCATACTTGCCAATCTCTTCCAGGTTACATCCACTGAAAGACTTCATAATGGACACGTCTTTACCGGACACGCCCACCACAACGCTGTTCACCCTCCAGGTACGGGCAAAGTTATTGGCCGTTGTAGAGGAAGTGGAGGTGGGGGTAACAGTTGCTTCAAACGTACCACCTTCACCTGCGGAAGGATTCACATTCACGCTGCTGCCGGAAACACTCACAGTACCGAAACCGCTGACGTTAATGGTGCCGCCGCTCTCCGAAAATGAATAAACCTTGTTGATGATATCGCCGACATTGGCCTTGGTACTCAACACTTTGGCCTCTATAACACACTTTCCATCCTCGGTGAATTCCATCTTCCGGATTTCATAAGTGCCTTTTTGATCCTCAAACTTGGGAAGATTGCTGCTAAACTTCACCACTTTAGCAGCTGCTTTGGTGGTACCATCCTTCATGACGACTTCTTTACCGCCCGGGGTATCGCCGCCACCTTTGTTACAAGCAGTGAAAGCGAAAAGTGAAACGGCGGCTACAGCCAAAACAAGATAAAACTTTTTCACGATATAAATAATTTAATATTAGGACATTAGAAGCAACGGAAGAACACGGTGAGCTTGAGCATGGGGTACAGCGGAATGTTGGTAGCGAAGTCCATAAGACCCTTATCCTTGTTACCCACATAGCTGCCGTCGATGACAACCGTCTGAACGTCGCTCCTGAGGTAATTGTAAGACTGGAAACTGGACTTTCCGGTAATGGCCAGGCCCATGTCGAAGACCACGCTCACCAGGCGGTCCTGACGGCAAGGACGGCCCCAACCTAAGCCAATGAAGGGCATTACTTTCCACTTAGACTGCCAATCTACGTAGGCGAAACCGTTCTTATCAGAAGAAATAGGAGTTTTTCCTTCCGGACCGATAGCGAGGGTACCATATTCATCCGGACGGAGAACATTCCTGAGATCGGCCTTCAGATTGACCATCTTACCGCTATTGATGAGAATACCTGCAGAGAGGTGGAAAGCAGACTTTTTGGAGAAGAAAAAGTCTACCATAAGATTACCGACACCGCCTTTCCAAGAACCCACAGATACGGGAACATTGCTAAGATCACGGGAGACCGTTTTATCGGCAAAGGCATTAGCCAAGGAAGAAAGATTCAGCCCAATGGTAATGGGAATAGCATAAGAATAGCCGGCGCGAATCTGGATCTTAGGGCTGATGGGCATAGCAATTTCCACACCCAGACCTTCACCGATAGCAGGACCCACAGACAAGTGATTGAAAACCTGCTTGTCCTGAGCAAAAGTGCTCATGCATACCATGCAAAGAGCAGCAACAAAAGCAATAGTTTTTTTCATAGATATAATAGATATAAAATTAGTATTCGCAAAATACTTTTCAAATTTACGAAATATTTTTCAAATTCCTTGCATCTTTTCTTCCTCTTCCCTACTTTTTGCTATTCTTTGTTACACAATTTATATTATGTTAACTTGTGGAAATCCAAAGTTTCCCCTACCTTTGCATAGCAATAAAAAAGACATGTCTAGAAAGAAAACCGATTTACTGCTGGAAAACGTGACCATCGAAGCCGTTGCGGCCGAAGGAAAAGCCCTCTCGCACGTGGACGGCATGGTGGTCTTCGTAGATTTCGCCGTTCCCGGCGACGTGGTTGATATCAAGGTCTACAAGAAAAAGAAGAACTATATGGAGGGTTTCATCCATCGTATGGTAAAACCTTCTGAACAGCGCCTTGATCCTTTCTGCGAACATTTCGGCGTCTGCGGCGGCTGTCGCTGGCAACCCTTGCCGTATTCCATGCAATTGGAAGCCAAACGCCAGCAAGTGGAAGACCAACTGGTTCGCATCGGCCATCTGGACGTGCCTGAAATCAGGCCTACACTCCCCTCACTCCGCACTCAGTATTATCGTAACAAATTGGAATTCAGCGCTTCCAGCAAGCGCTGGCTGCTCAAAGGAGAAGATCCGGACAGCGTTTCAGAACAAGACCGAATGGGCCTAGGCTTCCATGTGGGCAAGTTCTTCGACAAAGTATTGGACATCCGCCAGTGTTATCTGCAACCGGAGCCATCCAACTCTATTCGACTGTTTATCAAGCAGTTCTGCGTAGAAAACGGCTATGAATTCTATAACATCCGGGAGAATCAGGGCTATTTCCGCAACATCTTCATCCGTACCACCGAAAAAGGCTCCGTCATGCTCATCGTCTGCTTCGCCTATGATGACGAAGCCCGCCGAAAAGCCCTTCTGGACGCCGTAGGAGCGCGTTTTCCGCAGATTTCCAGCCTCTGGTACGTGATCAATGAGAAGCTGAACGATTCCATCGGCGACCAGTCCCCTATCCTGTACAAAGGAGAAGATGCCATATACGAGGAAATGGAGGGTTTGCGCTTCAAAATCGGCCCTAAATCATTCTATCAGACCAATTCCCTGCAGGCTTACCGCCTTTATAGCGTAGCCCGCGAATTCGCTGCTCTCACTGGCCAGGAAGTGGTGTACGATTTATACACCGGAACGGGCACCATCGCCCAGTTTGTAAGCCGGCAGGCAGCCAAGGTAGTGGGTATTGAATATGTTCCCGAAGCTATCGAAGACGCCTGGAGCAATGCCCGCGCCAACGGTATCGGCAATTGCAGTTTCTTTGCCGGAGACATGAAGGACGTACTGAACGAGAAATTTATTGCCCGGAACGGTAAACCGGACGTGATTATCCTGGATCCGCCTCGTGCGGGCATCCATCCCGACGTTGCCCAGGTGATTCTGAAGGCAGCGCCGCAGCGAATGGTCTATGTCAGTTGTAATCCGGCTTCCCAGGCCCGCGATCTGGCCATCCTGTGCCGGGACTACGTGATTACCGCCGTACAGCCGGTAGACATGTTCCCCCATACCATGCATGTGGAAAACGTGGTGGCCCTGCAGCGAAAGGCCGAATAAGCTAGCGCGACACCATAAATACCTTCTCCACCACTTCTTCGCGCCCGTCCCGGTACGTCAGAAATGCCTGCAACGTGTGCTCCCCTGCCTTCAGGACAAACGAAGGGTTTTCCAGCGGCTCGCCATCCAACTTCCAGGATAAGCGGTTCACAATCACGCCCTCCGGGATAATCAGCTCCCCTTCCCAGGACTCACCTTCATTATACGGACTTCTTCGTCCCCGGATGTAACTATAACCCATCTGGTGCAAGTCTTGGGCAGGCACTTCTTCCACCACCATGTCCAGCATCAGGTCCATGTAAAAGCCGGCAACGTCAACGTACATGGGCTTCCATGACTGCGTCCCAAGGCCGAACGGAGCATAGTAACTGTTCCCCTCCGAACCAGGATAAACGGTGCCCAGCGTGTGATTGGACCCCTGCCTGTCGAAACCGTATCCCACATACATGTCCACGCCCTCCTGAATGCGCACTTTGGCCGATGTAAGATCCACAGAAACAGGAAGATACTCCCCTACTACCGGGGAATGTACAGGGAAATTCAGTGCACGCAGTTTACCCTGGTCCACCGTAATGTATAAAGTACCAAGTTCTTCCGGATGGACTACAAAAGGATAACACACCACCCGGACAATCCGACTGCCGGCATAAGGAGCCATCTCCTGTGCGGTGAAGCGGACGGATCCTAACTGAGGTCCACTGCCAGGGAAATAACCGGCACTTAGTGCAGCATCGTACTTGGACAGGCGTACAGAGATAGGATCTTCGTAGGCGAACAAATGGACATAACGGCAGGAAAGCCCGGATGGATCCAATGTAAACTCTTCAGAGGCAATACGGTAGTTGGCTTTTTCCACGGTAAGGATAAGCGTTCCGCCAACGGTCGCTGAAGCATCCAATGGCAATTGGTAATACCCGTCCATTCCGGTGCGGTCGGAGGCCAACACCACCCCATCCCTCTCCAGACGTACGCTGGCTCCAGTCACGGGGGCGTCGGTATTCCCCTCCAGTACCATTCCGCTTACCAGGGCGCCTTTGCGCTCCAACACACGGAAACGGGACTTCCCGTCCGTAAAATCTATACAAGATATCTGGATACCCGTCTGTTTTTTCTCCCAATCGATGGGCTCAAAACAACGCACATCGCCGGAGCCGGGAAAGACCAGCGTGGCGGCGTTCACCGCCGGTGCATAATTATAATCCTTGGGAGCCATGGGCGGAACCACATAGAAGCAAGGATGGTTACCCCGCGCATTCAGCGTGTTGTTTTCCCTCCAGTGTTCCCATAGCCAGATGGCCGATACACCGTCTTCCAGCTTCCGCGCCGAACGGTCTACGTGATACACCACAAGGCCTGTCGGCAAGGATGTGTCCCAGCCTTTTCCGTTCCGGCACTCATAGAGGAAGAACTCCCCTTCCGTTCCGGTGGAGCTGAAGGCGGCCTTGTTTTCCTGAACGGGAGCCAGGTGCATCCACCCCTCCTCCAGCGGAAGCAGTTCATCCCAGTCCATCCACCCCAGCAGGATGCGCTCCACGGCATTGAAATAGGGAGGCCTGTCGCCGTCGCTGTTGTACATTCCCCGGCACATGGGCGATAACTGATACAGACCGCCCGCCAGGCCCTGCTCCCCGCCATTGGTGTCGTAAAAATCCGGCAAACCCAATGCATGCCCCATTTCGTGGATGGTGGAGCCGATGCCGATGGGTTCCGTTCCAGTATTTCCTCGCAGTTCGGAGGTGCAGAAATAATAGCCCAGGCGCACCCCGTCGAAGAGGGCATGGGCGATTTCCGGGGGTGATACCTCCTGAATATCCTGATGGTGGGACCAGATGGCATCGGCCGGTCCGCCCTCCGCCTGGTCGTATCCGGCATAATAGTATAGGACCATATCCAGGATGCCGTCTCCGTCGGCATCGTATTGCGCGAAGTCCACTTCCGGATCCAGTATTTTGCAGGCATCGTAGAGGGCCCTGTCCGGGGCCACATCGCCCACACGCTCTCCGGCTACCATGACATCCTGGCCATAATCGGCCATGGGGGCATCCAGCAGCACGGGGCCATAGACATCGAATGTAGGGATAAAACCGCCCAGGGAATTCTCCTCAAAATAGGGCTTGACACGCCCATTGAGCATCTGGGAGAAATGGGTCTTAGGGTCTTCCATGGAGAAGCGGACGTTGCGGAATTCCACCAGCACGGTAAATACGTGGTGTTCACCGGCAGGAGCAATCTGCCGGTTCTGGGCCCCTAAAAACAGGCTCAGAAAGCATAACACCCCTATGAGCAGTCCGCGCTTCATTTCCGGATTACAAAATACTCGTTATCGTCTTTTTTAAGCCATACCATGGAATCCCGCACCCTGATCACCTGCACAGGAATGGTTTCCATAATCCGTGTATAACCCTGTTCCGACACGCGGTACATAAGCGGAAACTGCATGCCGGTTTCCAGGTTACTGTATAGTCCGCCCAGGGTGATAACACGGGCTTCGTCCGGATCCAGGAAACGGACGGACATGCCATTGGCACCGTATTTCAGGCAGCTGTACTGGAAGCGGTTCTTATCGAAGACTACATTGCCGCCGGGGACACCATAGGCGCCCAGATCGTGGACACGGAAGATGGGGTCTTCCACAGATTGGACAATCACTACACGGCGTTGCACATTATCGCTGTAAAGGACGAATACGGCCCGTCGGGAAATGCTGGCCGTGTTTTCCGTAATCTGGATGGAAATGGACCAGGTATTCTTCTTGAGAGCGGTCACCGTTCTGCTCTCCACCCAGTTGGCCCGCATACCCTCTTCCCGCATATCCCAAAGGCCATCACAATACAGTTCAAAATGAAGGGTTTGTGGATCGGCCGATGGAGTAAACTCCAGATTTGCAGCCTGGCTGTCCAGGAGCATTTCTACCGGCTTTTCAGGGTCGGGCTTTTCCTTACAGGACAAAACCAGACCCAGCAGGAGAGCGAACAGCGGTATAAAACGTTTCATCTCAGGCTTACTGTGAACAACAAATATAGAAAAAATTTTGCTAATTTTGCGTCGCAAAACATGAGAAACCTACGATGCTAGTTCAGATATTGCTCTTATTATTAGGCCTGGCCCTGGTGGTATTCGGGGCCGATTATCTGGTGGAAGGAGCCTCCTCAGTGGCCCGGAAATTCGGCCTCAGCGAATTCGTCATCGGCCTTACCATCGTAGGCATGGGGACTTCGGCGCCGGAGATGGTGGTCAGTTTCATCGGCGCCATCGAGGGCAATGCCGATATCTCTGTAGGCAATGTCATCGGCTCCAATATCTTCAACACCCTGCTTATCCTGGGCATCACCGCCATTCTGCTTCCCATCCCCATTACGGAGGAAAACCGGAAGAAGGACATTCCCCTCAACATCTTCATCACCGTCATGCTGGTGCTGATGGGCCTCAAATACAGTCTTTTTGGCGTGGGAACGGACGGACTTACCAGTCTGGAAGGCGGGATACTGATGGCCGTGTTCGTGGCCTATATGGTCATGTCGTTCAGGAAGAAAAGCACTTCTCAGGAAAGCGAAACTACCCAGCAGAAGGTTTACCCCGTCTGGCTGGCCGTCCTGATGATCCTGGGCGGGCTGGCTGCCCTTATTTTCGGTGGACGCTTCTTTGTGAACTCCGCCACCAACATCGCCCAGAGTCTGGGCGTAAGTGACAAATTCATCGCCATCACCATTCTGGCCGGCGGCACTTCCATGCCGGAACTGGCCACATGCGTTGCGGCGGCCGTTAAAAAGAAGGGACAACTGGCACTGGGCAATATCATCGGCTCCAATGTCTTCAACATCCTGCTCATCCTGGGCGGATCGGCCCTGATCCATCCGCTTTCCTTCGTGGGCATCAATTACGTTGACATGGGCGTTCTTCTGGTTAGTGCACTGGCCTTGTTCACCAGCTGCTATGTAGGAAAAAGGAACAAACTGGATCCCGTGGACGGCAGTCTGTTCCTTCTGTTATGGGCGGCCTATATGACCTGGCTTATTGTGCGGCTGTAAGTTCTTCCTTAGCCTGCACGGGATTGCTGTAGATATGCAGGAAAATATCCACCAGTTCCTTCTTGTCCAGTGAAGGTTCCACCCTCATGATTTGCTTGGCCATATAAGATTTGAAGGATTCTACGTCTTCCGGCGTATACTCCTGAGCGTACTTGTTGCCTGCCGTGACCATATCGTAGGCTATGTAATTGGTTTTCCATAGCTTGTATCCACCGATAATGCGACGGTCCACGGCATGGCGGATGGCTTGGTAACGGTCGTTCTTGTCGCTGAGCGAGGCCTCCACGATTTCTTCCTCTGAGAGCGGCTTGTCAATGTGCAGATGCACATGGCCCTTGGGCTCCTTAATGCCCATCATGATGCTCTCCAGATCTTCGGTCTCCCCTTTTACATACTTTTGCGTACGGGAGATAAGCATTTCACGGGCTTTCATGATAGCGCAGGGCTCGTATTCGTAAGAAACACTAAGCGGGACGATGCACAGGTCCATGAAATTCTGGACGAAGTCCTTGGTACCGCTCATGTCCAGCATCTTCAACAGGCCCTGCTCCGTGGTATCATGGCCGTCCTTGGTACGACCCTGGCGCTGGGCAATCCATACGGAAGCCGTACCGGAAGTAATGGTTTCCCGGATGTAGCGGGACAACAGCTGGGAAGAAAGATAAAGTTCCCGGGCCGATATGCCACGGATCACCTTGATCATGCGGTTGGAGCGAATGAGCAGCTCTACGGTCTTGAATTTGAGCAGGTTGTCTCCCACGCAGATTTGTGTTCCTTCGAAGCCGTTGCCCATGAGCACGCGCTGCGTGAGGGCCGGATCCAGGATGATATCCCGGTGGTTGGACATGGCAAGGAATTGCCTGTTAAGTGCCTTTGCATTCTCCAGCCCATCGAAGGTGAAGCTGGTCATGGTGTTCGAAACACACCATTGAATGGCCTCCAGCATAACCATGCGCTGGAAATCGTCCACCGTATGGATACTGCGCAGTAATTCGGCCAGGAAGGTTTCCGGCTTATCCGGGAAGATAAACTTGGAAATCCATTTGGTATTGGGGTGATTGGATAGCCGGTCTATGGCAGCATCCGCCTCTTCATCGGTGAAGGGAGCAATATCGCTAAATTCAGTCAGGTCCATCATGTTTTAGTCACAAGTTGGATTAAAAAACTGCAAATACTATTCCAAAATTCATGGTCTTTCCAACAAAGAGCTGTCGCCATAGCTCAGAAAACGGAAATCGTGCGCTAACGCATAGTCGTAGATACTGCGCCAATCACCGTTCACAAAAGCCGACACGAGCAGGATCAGGGTACTTTCCGGCTGATGGAAATTAGTAATGAGTTTGTCCACCAGGCGGAAACGGAAACCGGGAACGATGATGATACGCGTTCCGGCAACCAGAGCATCCTCTCCCCTTTTATCCAAGTAGCCGATCAGGGCATCCAACGCTTCTTCAGTACTATATGGATATTCACGTGTATAGGGCGCCCATTGCTCCACATCGGCCGGCTGGCCTGTTTCCAGGCAGCTTACACCCAGATAATACAAGGATTCCAGGGTGCGGACGGACGTGGTTCCCACGGCAATCAGGGAATTCTCCCCTTTATTACGTAAGCGTAGCAACAAATCCCTGGAGACCACAAAAGGTTCCCGGTGCATGGGATGTTCGCTTACCAGGGAATTCTTGACCGGAAGGAAGGTTCCGGCTCCCACATGAAGGCATACCGTTTCCATATCGATGCCTCTGGTGCGGATACGATCCAGCACCGTCTCCGTAAAATGTAAGCCGGCCGTAGGAGCCGCCACAGAGCCCCTGATGTGTGCATAGAGCGTCTGGTAACGTTCGGTATCAATGGCTTCGGATTCACGGTTCAGATAGGGCGGAATGGGAACAGTACCGGCCTTCTCCAAAACCGTCGAAAAAGGAACACCTCCCTGCCACTGCAAGCGCACCTTACCGGTTTGGCGCTCTCTCTCCAGAAGGGTGGCGGTCAATCCTAAATCGGCTATTTCAGCATCCTGTGCAGGATTATAAAGGTGCAGGACATCGTCCTTCCACTTTTTGGCATTGCCGATAACACATTTCCAGGTACAGGTATCCGTAGCAGCAAAAGCCAGATTATATTCGACCGGTTGAACTGGTTCCAGGCAGAAAACCTCTATATGGGCGCCGGTTTCCCGCTGAAAATGTAAACGGGCCGGCACCACCTTGGTATCATTGAATACCATCAGTGCCTTTTCAGGTAATAGATCTGGGAGGTCACGAAAATGGTATTCATGGATGGAACCATTCCGATAATGCAGCAACTTGGACGCATCTCGCTCTTGAAGAGGATATTTCGCTATTCTAGCGTCCTCCAGGCCATAATTATAGTCCTCAATATGGATTTCAGGTATCATGAGATTCTAAAATTCGCGCAAAGTTACACCATTTATCGGAAATATAGAAATCTCGTAAAAATTGAGGCAGACTCTAATGGGCGATATTACAAAATCGAATCTTGGTTTACACTTTTTGTGCGCAGTTATGTGAAACATATACCCGCGTTATACAAGCCTGCTAAAGCACGTGCTAAAAACTCATAAAAAAATTTTATAGCACTACTTATATTCATAGTATCTTATATAAAATCAATATGTTATATAATTTAAATGAAGCAATAGTATATCTAAAACGCTCAAAAGCGGCTAAAACACACGCCCATTGTACGATTATTATCTATTTTTTATATATATATTTCAATAAATATTATTAATAATCAGAATATTATAATATCTATATAAACTATAGCTTTATATTTGTTTTACATGATATGATACCAATTCCTCCCCTGCCCTCTTTTGTATGCATTTGTATTTCTAAAAACTGATGCGTATATTTGTAACCCAAGATGTCAGAACTATGAACCGGCGCCTTTTACAGTTTTTGCAGGCAGAAAATCTCACGCAAACGCAGTTTGCCGACACTCTCTCCGTTGCGCGAGGCAGTGTCTCCCATATCTTATCCGGACGCAATAAGCCCGGATACGATTTCCTGGAGAGTCTGCTCCTGCACTACCCTAACCTGAATCTGGAATGGTTGCTCACTGGAAAAGGGAAAATGTACCATGATTCACGGGAAGAATCGGCCCCTGACAGCAGCCAATTGGATCTTTTTCCTATGACAATGGCAGAAGAGCCCCGTCAAGTCTCCCGCATCCTGGTCTTTTACGACGATAATACCTATCAGGAATTCAATCCTAAACAATAATTTTCTTATTTTTGCATAGCAAACCGTTTTGTTATGCCTTTTTTCGCCAAAAAGAAGCAAAATTCACTCGCTGTGGAGATGTTAGGGCTCCATTTCGCGAATCCTGTGGGCTTAATGCTACCGCCGGATACCCTTATAAAGTGCCCTAGAAGGCTCCAGAAGGCCGGTTTTATGTGTCTGATTCCCCCTAAAGACCATGTTCTGGAATGGGTCAGTAATTTACAGGAAATCCGTGAAAAGACGGTTTTGGCCGTCAATCTCAAGACAGATATCGTCCGTTCCTTCTCCCTGGTCTACGACTTCGCCGATCTGATCGTCATCGATCCCGACAGCGACAATGGCATCAGTTCCCCCGATATCGCCGATACAGCCCAGCTCCTGGACGAGCTAGTGAGTTTGCGGCTGTGTTACGAGCATCATACCCCTATATTCTTGCGCCTCTCCAACGAGGATACTCCCGATGAGATCCATCCCCTGGTTTCCTGTGCCCGGCTCAGCGGTCTGGACGGAATCGTGGCTCCCACACCGGAAAAAGTGAGGCTCACCGCTTTGGAATGCCAGTCCCGTATGCCCATCATCGGTATCGCCGAAACTCCGGAAGATGCCGTGGCCGAGCTACAATCAGGCGCAACCCTGGTACAGACGCAATTGCGGCCCCATGCGCTGAAAAAGATTCTGAAAGCACTTGAAAATCAACTTACCGATACACTATGATTGACGCTGTCATCTGCACCATCGGCGATGAACTTCTCATCGGCCAGGTGATAGATACCAATTCGGCCCGACTTGCACTGGCCCTGGAAGAAGCAGGAATCCACGTAAACCGCATGATTTCCATCGGAGACAGGCGCGAAGAGATTGCATCAGTGCTTCTGGAAACCCTCCGCGAACATGCTATTGTGATTACAACCGGAGGGCTGGGTCCCACAAAAGACGATATTACCAAGTCGGTTTTATGTCAAATCAGCGGCAGTAAGGGCATGGTGGAGCATCCCGGCCAACTGGAATTGATTCACCAATTCCTGAAAAACCGTGGCCTGGACGCTCTCCCTTCCAACTTGGCGCAAGCCCTGGTACCGGACAAAGCCGAGGTTATTGTAAACCGCTTGGGAACAGCCCCGATCATGGTATTCAGGCAGGTTCAGGGCGGCGGAACCCTCTACGCCCTTCCGGGTGTGCCGCACGAAGCCGTGGGTGCCATACCTTCCGTCATGGCCGATATCAAGACCCACCAGTCCCTGGACAGCATTCTGCATAAAAATATTATGGTATATGGCATTGCCGAATCGGCCTTGTCGGAGCGAATCGCCCCCTGGGAAGACGCCCTTCCGGCCGACATGCACCTGGCCTATCTGCCCAATCCCCTCACCGGCATCCGCCTTCGCCTGTCCATCTATGGCGGAAATGCGCAGGAGAATGAGAAACGTATGGATGCCCGGCTAAATTCCTTAAAACAGATGCTGGGGCCCCTCATGTATGCCGATAAAGACTCCGACCTGCAGACTGCCATTGGAGAACTGCTCAAGAAAGCTGGAAAAACACTTTCTGCCGCCGAATCCTGCACGGGTGGAGAGATTGCCCATCTCATCACTTCCGTCCCCGGATCATCGGCCTATTTCCTGGGATCCGTCACATCTTATGCAGTAGCGGTAAAAGAAAAAGTACTGGGGGTTCCCACGCCCGTCATCGAAACCTTTGGAGTAGTCAGTAGCCAGGTGGCAGCAGCCATGGCAGAGGGTGTCCGGAAACTTACCGGCAGCGATTATGCCGTCTCCACCACCGGGTTGGCCGGCCCCGCAGGCGACGAGCGGAATCCGGTAGGAACTGTATGGATCGGGGTGGCCGGACCACTGGGTACGCGCACCGTAAGCTACTGTTACAAGAACGATCGGAAGCGCAATATCGAGCGCTTTGCAGCCTCTGCACTCAACTATCTACGTCTCACCCTGCAAGAAGAACTATCTAACTAATAATCAATAAACGTAACAAATAAGTTAGGTATAGAAACATATTTGTTACATTTTGCTAAAATCTCGCTAACGCGCTGATTTAGAACACTTTATAATTCTTTCGAAAACAGCCATTAAATTGCCTCCGGAGATGCGTAAAATGCTATCTTCGCTATATCCGCGACGACTCATTTCCTCCCAAAGACAGGCCATTTTGGAGATATCTTCCAAGCCCTGAGGAGGCACCAAAATGCCGTCAAAATCGGAGCCGATACCCACATGATCCAGACCGGCCCAACGGACGGCATGGTCGATATGATCTACGATTTCCTTTACACCCGGGCGCCACATTTCCAGCAGCCTGTCCTGCATCCGATGCCACGCATCCACCTTTTCAGGGTTCCCGGGATCGGCAATCCATGCCGCTTCCACTTCATCGGCCCTATCCATCAGCGCAGCATCTTCCGGACTGGCTGCAAACTGGTCGGAGAGGAATGCGGGATAGAAATTGATGCCCACATAGCCGTCCTTCTCCCCCAGCGCCTGCAGCATTTCGTCCGTAAGGTTACGCCGATGGCCACAAAGGGCCCGGCAACACGAATGAGAGGCGATCACGGGAGCTTGAGACAGGCGGATACAGTCCCAAAAGGTCTGGTCAGAAGCATGGGAAAGATCCACCATCATCCCCAGTTGATTCATCTGGGTCACCACTTCCCTGCCGAAAGGGCTCAAACCGCCCCATTTCCGGCCTTCTGCGGCACTATCGGCCACTGCATTATCCCCATTATGGGTAAGGGTGAGATAACGCACGCCAAGGCGGTAAAACAAGCGTAACAGCGGAAGGAACTCCTGGATGGGCGATGCGTTTTCCATACCCAGGAAAAGAGAAATAAGCCCTTTCTCACGATTATGCGCCGCATCGTCCGGCGAAAAAGCCATGGCAGCCTCATCCGGATGGGCTTCAACGGCATCGTAAACGGCCGCTACCATCTGCAAAGCATAGCGGGTGGCAGCATCCGGCGCCATGGAAGCCGGAGTATACAAGGCGAAAAAAGAGCCATTGACACCTCCGCGCCGCAGTTTCGGGAAATCTACGTGCGCGTAGGCGTTATCCAGGCCGATATCCCGCAGCCGAAGCAGCTGCGAGGGGGTATCTGCATGAGAATCGTACATTATTTAGAACCGGCCGGGGCCAAAGTGGATTTGATGATCTTACCAATCTTGAAGGTAGGAGTGCCGGTATAATACAACGCACTGCCACCTACCAGAGTGGCCGTAATGCTATCTGTAACAGCCATATTCACCCGACAGCTGCCACTTAAATTGGCATCGATGGTCTTCGTCGTAAAGCCGGCAGCTTCCACGCTGGAACTCTTTTCTCCTTGTATCTCCAGAGATTCTGCATCGCCGGTGAGGGAAAGTTTGGAAGAACCGGAGGTCTTGAGAGCGGCCTTTTTAGTCTTCAGGGTTGCAATCACTTCGGAAGAACCGGCCGTAGACAGCACTGCATTCTCACTATTGGCAACCAGGGTCCAGTCGGAAGATCCTGCGGCATCCAGCTGCATTTCAGGGGCATTGGCGGTAAGCTTCAGGTTGGCATTACCGTCCGTACTCACATCCAACTTCTTATCGGCCGTAACCGTCATGACGGCCTGGGCATTCTTTTTCATGCTAACAGAGGCCGAAGATGCCTGTATATTCAGGCTTTTCACCTGCGCCTTGTCCGCCAGGCTCATATCGAAGCGATTATTGCTGGAGAACGAATCTGATGAAATGAGCGTGGCATTGTTGGCCAGCGTAATCCCGGTCAGATCATACATGGAAACCATCACTCTGAAAACAGGATCAGCGGCACCACGACCTTTATACTGCTTCTTCACATCCTTGGGTACAGAGCGTTCGTCGAAAGTGACATACAGGACCTTGCCGCGTACATATACCTGGATATAAGGCATCAAATCGCGGTAGGCGGTCACCTTTACGCTTTGCGGGCCCCTCAGAAGGGTAATCTCGAAGTCGTCTTCCACAGAGAGGGAGGTGAACTCACTCACTGGCAAAGTCTTGGTCTCCAGTTCGTAGCTGTTCTCCTGTGCAAAAACCTGAAAACAAGCCAAAGCAAAGATACAGGTAAGCACCGTAAATAATTTGTGAATCAACGTTTTCATATAGATCAGTTTTCTAGTTTTTCCATTAATTCCGTCCATTCTTCCGTAAAGGAATCCAGGTCCCGCTTGCATTCAAGGTAGCTGCGGGTGAGCTCCATGATATCGTCTTTTTCCGTGGGAGCCGCCAGTACCTGCTCAATCTCCGCCATCCGGCTTTCCCGTTTGGCAATCTCCTTTTCCAGCCAGCTTACGCGGTTCTGTAACTTGCGCTGCTCCTTGGAGAAGGTCTTCTGTGCTGCAAAGGCACGCTGCTGTTCGGTCTTTTCCTCCTTCACCACCGGTTTCTCTTCCACATAGCGCCGTTCCAGCTCCTGCAAATTCTCCAATTTACGCTTTTGCAGGAACTCCTGCACGCTGCCCAAATGCTCCATCACACGTCCGTCGCGGAACTCGTAGAGTTTATCCACCAGGCCGTCCAGGAAGTCCCGGTCATGGGAAACTACAATGAGCGTGCCGTCAAAGGCTTTCAGCGCCTGTTTCAGGATATCTTTAGAGCGGATATCCATGTGGTTGGTAGGTTCATCCAGGGCCAGGACATTATAAGGCGAGAGCATGAGTTTGGCCATGCCCAGACGGGCCCTTTCTCCGCCACTGAGCACCGAGACTTTCTTGTCGATATCCTCTCCCTTGAACAGAAACGCACCCAGCAAATCCCTGAGACGGGTACGGATATCCCCCACCGCAATGCGATCCAGGGTACCCAGCACCGTCTCCTTGGGGTCCAGGATATCCTCCTGATTCTGGGCATAATAGCCGATATGCACATTGTGCCCCAGCTTAGCCTCGCCGGAAAAAGGATCAAGTTCCTGCATGATCACCCGCATGAGCGTGGTTTTTCCTTCGCCGTTACGGCCGATGAGCGCCACTTTCTCTCCGCGCTTGATTTCGATCTGTGCATCGCGGAACACCACTTTCTGCGGATAGCCCACCGTCAGGTCCGTTCCTTTGAAAACCACGTCTCCGGAACGCTGGGCGGGCGGAAATCGGAGGGTCATCTTGGCCTGATCGGTCTCATCCATCTCTATCCGGTCCAGTTTTTCCAGCGCCTTGATGCGGGACTGCACCTGATTGCTCTTGGTGGGTTTATAACGGAAACGGTTGATGAACGCCTCGGTTTTCTCTATCATGCGCTGCTGGTTCTCATAGGCGGCAGTCTGCTGAGCCATCCGTTCTTCGCGTAGCAGCACATACTGGCTGTAAGGCACTTTATAGTCGTGGATATGCCCCAGCAGGATTTCCACCGTGCGGGAAGTCACGTTATCCAGGAACTTTCTGTCGTGTGAAACCAACAGCACCGCACCCCGGAAGGCCTTCAGATAGTCCTCAAACCACTCTATGGATTCGATGTCCAGGTGGTTGGTGGGTTCGTCCAGCAGCAGTACATCGGGCCTTGAGAGGAGGATTTTGGCCAGTTCGATGCGCATGTTCCAGCCCTGGCTGAAAGTATCCGTGAGCCGGTCCAGTTCATCTTCCTTGAATCCCAGGCCGAAAAGGACCTTCTGGGCCTGTGCACGGGGCGAAAGGCCCGATTCCAAAGCCAGTCGGTCGTTCAGTTCGTTCATGCGCTCGATGAGCGCGGCATAGGCGGCCGATTCATAGTCCGTCCGCTGGGCCAATTCGGCTGTAAGGCGGCTTAAATCGGCCTCCATATCATGCAAATGGGAGAAGACGGTGAGCACCTCTTCCATGACCGTGCGGCCTCTGTGGTGCTCCATAATCTGCGGCAGATAGCCGATCCTTACATCGGCCGGCTTTTCAATGGTACCGCCGCTGCAGGCCTGTTCTCCCGTGATGAGCTTCATCAGGGTGGTCTTTCCGGCACCGTTCTTCCCCACCAGGCCGATCTTGTCCGATTCGCGGATGTGGAAACTGATCCCGTCCAGCAGGTTCCAGTTACCGAAAGAGACGGTTACGTTGTTAATGGAAATCATGCTGCCTCCTCCTCCGTTTCCGTTGCCGGAGCCTCCTTTTTGCAAATCAAAATGGAGAACTCATACAGTCCGTACAGTGGAATGGCCAGTACGAACATGGAGAAAGGGTCGCTGGGCGTGATGAAGGCGGCCAGCAGCAGTACCACCACAAAAGCGTACTTCCGGTATTTCCTCAGATGTGCCCTGTTGACAATCCCCATACTGGAAAGGACCAGGATGACCGTGGGAAACTCGAACAGGAGGCCGATGAGGAACACCATGGAAATGAAGAGCGATATATAAGAGCTCAGGGAGATTGTGTTGGCAATGACATCGCTCACCGTGTAGTTCATGAAGAACATCAGGCAAACGGGCAACACCACGAAATAACCCACGGCTACACCCAAATAAAACAGGCCGGAAGACATTCCGAAGCCAGTTCGCACGGCTTTCCTCTCATGCTCGTACAGTGCCGGCGCAATAAAACGCCAGATTTCGTAGATGATGTAAGGAAACGCCACTACCACGCCGCACAGGATGGCCACTTTCAGGTGCACGAAGAACTGGGCCGATACCTCCACATTGATGAGGGTCATCTCAAACGGCAGATGCAAGGCCGAATACAGGATGAAATCCGACTGCGTGGGCCACAGGACAACCTGGAACAGCCGCTGCGGGATGGCGAGAAAGATAATGGAGCACAGACCAATGGCAGCCACTGAGCGGAACAAAGTCCCTCTCAGCGCTTCCAGATGGTCCCAGAAGGACATTTCACTGTCCTTCGCCGCCATACTACTTCTCTTCCTTCTTTACGTCGTCTTCTACCGACTTGATTTCTTTCTCAACCTCGTTCATTCCCTGCTTAAAACTCTTGACACCTTTGCCCAGGCCTTGCATGAGTTCGGGAATCTTTTTCCCGCCGAACAGAAGGAGGACAATGGCCACAATGGCAACGATTTCCCAAGTGCCAAGCATTAAGATAAGCGGATAAGTAAGCATAATATCAGTCGTTTATGTGTTTTTCAATTAATTCGGTCAGTTCTTCCGGACAGCGTACCGGAGTAAAAGTTTCCTTGTTCAGGAAGCCAAGGGTTACAGTCCCTTCCGCACAGAGAACGCCATCCTGATTCACCACCGTCTGGCGGATGACCATCTTGGCCATAGGGACGCGTTTAACTTCCGCCGTAGCAGTGACCACATCGCCCATACGGGCCGGATGACGGAAATGGCACTCCAGAGATACGATAGGAACCAGGATGCCCAATTCGGCCTCACAGCGTTCGATGGGAAAGCCCAGCTGGACCATCATCTCGTCGCGGGCGATCTCGAAATACCGGACGTAGTTCGAGTGGTGCACCACGGCCATCTGGTCGGTCTCGTAGTAGCGGACGGGGAATGTGGCGGTAAAAAGGGCCATTACTTAGTCTTTTTCAATTGTTCAATCTGGGCCTCCAGACTCTCGATCTTGGAAAGGGCATCGGCCTCTTTCTTGCGTTCGGTCTCAATCACCGCGGCGGGAGCATTGGCCACGAAACGCTCGTTGGAAAGCTTCCCACGCACGCCCTGGAGGAATTTCTGGAAATAGGCCAGGTCTTTTTCGGCCTTGGCCAGTTCCTCGGCCACGTTCACCTGACCGTCCAGGACCACGAAGAGTTCCTGCGTACGGACCAGGAAGGCCACGCCCTGGGCATTGCCGAAACCGTCCACCAGTTCCACCTGGCAATTGGCCATTTTCTCCACCAGCGGGATGTTGGGGAAGGAAGCGCCCTTAATACAGAGCTTCAGGGCCTCCTTGGGGGCAATATTGCGCTGACTGCGCACCCCGCGAACGCCGTTCACGGCTTCCATGGCCAGGATGAAGTTGTCCAGGACAGCCGGATCATAGGATTCGGCCTTGGGCGACGGTGCATACATGATGGTCTCCCCTTCCTTGCGCTCTGCGATATCCTGCCACAGCTCTTCCGTAATAAACGGCATCACCGGATGGATGAGTTTCAAGAGCGACTCGAAGAAACTCAGGGTGGCTTGCTGCGTGGCAGCGTCGATGGGCTGTCCGTAGGCGGGTTTGATAGCTTCCAGGTACCAGGAGCAATAGTCGTCCCAGAACAGCTTGTAAATGGTCATGAGGGCATCTGAGATGCGGAATTTGCTGTAATGGTCTTCCACCAGTGCCACTGTCTGGGACAGCTTGGCACGGAACCATTCGATGGCCGATGCGGCCACTGCGCTCTGGGGCAGATTCTCATCCACGCTGAAGCCTTTTACCAGACGGTAGCTGTTCCAGATCTTGTTGCAGAAGGCAGCGCCCTGCTTGATCTGGGCTTCGTCGTAGAAGATGTCGTTGCCGGCACTGGAGCAAAGCAGCATGCCGATACGGACGGCATCGGCCCCGTAGGTATCGATCAGATCCAGCGGGTTGGGGCTGTTGCCCAGGGTCTTGGACATCTTGCGGCCGATTTTGTCACGCACGATGCCGGTGAAGTACACGTTGGAGAAGGGCTGCTTGCCCATGAATTCCTCGCCGGCCATAATCATGCGGGCCACCCAGAAGAAGATGATATCCGGGCCCGTCACCAAGTCGCTGGTGGGATAATAGTACGCCAGGTCTTTGTTGGGTTCGTGCTCCGGATGACCGGGTTTTTCCGGGTCGAACACGGAGATGGGCCACAGCCAGGAACTGAACCAGGTGTCCAGTACATCCTCATCCTGACGAAGGTCTTCGGCCTTGATATTCGGATTGATAGCCTGTGCAGCCTTAAGTGCTGCTTCCGCTGTTGCCTCCACCACGCAGCTGCCATCCGGCAGGTACCAGGCGGGAATGCGCTGGCCCCACCAGAGCTGGCGGGAGATGCACCAGTCGCGGGCGTTCTCCATCCAGTGGCGATAGGTGTTCACATATTTCTCCGGGATGAAATTGGTACGGCCGCTGAGCACGGTTTCCAGGGCTGTGGCGGCCAGGCTTTCCATCTTCAGGAACCACTGGGCGCTCAGTTTGGGCTCAATCACGGCATCCGTGCGTTCGCTATACCCTACCGGCGAAGTGTAGTCTTCTACCTTGAGCAGGTTGCCGGATTCTTCCAGCATCTTCACAATCTTCTTGCGGGCCACGAAACGGTCTTCCCCGACAAGGATTTGGGCTTTTTCGTTCAGGCAACCGTGGTCGTCGATGATTTCCAGCACGGGCAGGTTGTGCCGCAGGCCGATCTCATAGTCGTGGACGTCGTGCGCCGGGGTCACCTTAAGGCAGCCGGTACCGAAGTCCATCTCCACGTATTCGTCCTCAATCACGGGGATTTCCCGGTTGATGAGCGGGATGAGCACCTTCTTGCCCTTGAGCCAGAAGTGGCGCTCGTCCTTGGGGTTCACGCAGATGGCGGCATCGGCCATAATGGTCTCCGGACGGGTGGTTGCGATAACCAGGTATTTGTCCGTGGGATTGCCGTTACCATCCGAAATGAAATATTTCAGGTGATAGAAATGGCTCTGGGTATCTTTGTGGATCACTTCGTCGTCGCTCACGGCAGTGAGGGCCACGGGATCCCAGTTCACCATGCGGACGCCCTTGTAAATCCAGCCTTTCTTGTAGAAATACACGAAAGTGTTGATCACGGCCTCGCTGAGCGCAGGCTCCATGGTGAAGCGGGTACGGTCCCAGTCGCAGGAACAGCCCAGCTTACGCAGCTGCTGCAGGATGATGCCGCCGTGCTCCTCTTTCCATTCCCAGGCGTGGCGCAGGAATTCTTCCCGGCCGATATCCTCCTTGCGGATGCCCTGGGCCTTGAGTTTGGCCACCACCTTACTTTCCGTAGCGATGGAAGCATGGTCGGTGCCGGGCACCCAGCAGGCATTTTTCCCGTCCATGCGGGCCTTGCGGATGAGGACGTCGTTGAGGGTATTGTTGAGTACGTGACCCATGTGCAGGATGCCCGTCACATTGGGCGGCGGAATCACGATGGTATACGGTTCTTTCTCATTAGGTTCGCTATGGAAGAACTTGTGTTCCAGCCAATAGGCATACCACTTGTCTTCCACCTGCGCTGCGCTGTACTTCGCTGCTAATTCCTTCATATATTCTTTAACATAATATTCTATCTTACAAATGTAATGAAAAATTGTTAATTTTGCAGAAATGAAAGCAAGAAACTATGGACAATAATCAGCCTAAACCCCAGAATCAAATCCAGTTGGAACTGAAACCCGAGGTAGCCAAAGGTACTTATTCCAACCTGGCCATCATTTCCCATTCCCGCAGCGAGTTCATTATCGATTTCGCCACCACCCTCCCCGGATTGGTAAAGCCGGAAATCGGCAGCCGCATCATCATGACGCCGGAACACGCCAAACGCCTGATGAATGCCCTCTTCGACAACATCTCCAAGTATGAGGCCCAGTTCGGCGTCATCGACCTGGGTGGCGGAAAGGGTCCCCAGCCCGGCGGCACCTTCAACCTGGCCGATTTCGGCCCTCTCGGTGGTGGCAGCAAGTCGTAATGAAAGATTTATTGAAAATCAAGGCCTTTGCCTTTGATATTGACGGCGTGGCTACGGACGGCAGTGTCTTTTGTTTCAGCGATGGAGACTTGCTGCGCACCTACGACGCCAAGGACGGTTTTGCCATCAGGATGGCCGCCATGCACGGTTATCCGGTGGCCGTCATTACCGGCGGCAGTTCGGAAAGCATCCGTAAACGCATGGTAACCAGCGGTGTTGCGGCCGAGGATGTCTTCCTTCACTGTCGCGACAAACGGGAACAGTTCGCTCAGTTCTGTGAGCGCCACCACCTTCAGCCGGAAGACGTGATGTACTTCGGCGACGATGTCCCCGACAGGGACGTGATGATAGCCTGCGGCTGTGGCGTTTGCCCCTCCGACGCCGTAGAGGAGGTAAAGGAAATCGCCGATTGGATTTCATCCCGGCCGGGCGGCAAGGGTTGCCTGCGGGAATGCATCGAAGCCACCTTGCGGGCCCAGGGAAAATGGACCTTCGACCCGGTGGTATACAAACAGAAATTCTAGGCCGATGGACCTGCAAGGGAAACATATCATCCTGGGCAGCAACTCCCCTAGACGGCGGGAATTGTTGAAAGGTATTGATATTGATTTTGAGGTAGATACCGGTAATAACTTTCAGGAAAACTTCGGACCTGAAATCCCTTACGACCAGGTCCCCCGGCTCATGTCCCAGGGAAAGTCACACGGCTTTCACCGTCCCTTGCATGAAGGGGAAATCCTCATTACCGCCGATACCATGGTGATCCTCCCGCCGCTGGGAGAACGTCCCGGCGAAATCCTGGGCAAGCCCAAGGACCGGGCCGATGCCATGCGCATGCTTCGGGATCTCTCCGGACGTAAACACCACGTAACAACCGCCGTCACCCTCCGCAGTTTAAGCCGGGAAGAGACCTTTGATGTTACCACTGAAGTCTGGTTCAAAGCGCTCTCTGAAGAAGAAATCGCTTACTATGTAGATACTTACCGGCCTTATGACAAGGCCGGCGCCTATGCCATCCAGGAATGGATAGGTCATGTGGGCATAACGCGCATAGAGGGCTCTTACTTCAACGTGGTGGGCTTCCCTGTCCAACGCGTGTATGAGGCCCTGCAGCGGTTTATTTGCTCACAAACTCCACGTTATAATCGCGGCACAGAAACTGAGCGGCTGTCCGGGCCGAGGTAGCGGCCGGGGGCAGACCGCCGGAATACGCCGTACGCTGTCCGGCAAAATACAAGCCTTTCTTATAGTGAATGGGGGCGGTGAGGAAATCCCTCTTGGGCAGCCAGTGTGTCATGTAGCTGCCTTCGAAAGTATCGCAATAGCGTTCGTAGGTTAGCGGAGTAGCCAGGTCTGCCACCTCTACATTTCCTTCAATTTCAGGAATATACTGAACAATCCGTTCCAGGAAGGCCCGGATGACCTCTTCTTTCTTTTCCTTGTAGCTTCCGTCCTCCTTCGCTGCTTTCCAAAACTTGTAGGATTCTCCGCTCAACAGGGTGGTGATGACGCTGCAGCCTTCCGGAGCATAATCTTTCTCCTGGGCGTAATTTTTCACAATCAGTAACCGATACTGCCTACCGGCGGTTTCCAGGGGCGGATCCAGTACCACTTGCATGGAGCTGGGATAAGCGCGTAAATCGGCCTTGACACCTATACCCAGGAACATGCAGTGCTCTGTTATTAGTTCCTTACGCATTTTACGGGCCCAGCGCTCCTGCAAAGGTTCCGGGAACAGTTTGTCGATGGCACGGCGGGCATCCATCGTGATGATGACGGCATCGGCCTGAAAGGTTTCCGCGGCGGTTTTCACCTGATAAGTGCCGTCCGGCTGTGCTATGATTTGCTCGGCCGGGGTGTGGTAGCGGATTTCCCCGCCCAGGGAGATTAGTGTATCGGCCATATTCTGGGCCATCCGGAGCGATCCGCCGGCCGGATAACCGCTATCCCCTTCCGCGGCGAAAGTGCTAAGCGTATAGATGAAAGAAAGAGCGTTGATTCCGGGGTCCACAACCGCCGACAGCAAGTCCCGCAAATGCGTGTCTTTTACCCGTTTCAGATAATCTCTGGTTGAGATGGACATCAGATAGGGCGTGATTAGGACGGCCGGCAGCATCTTCACGAACTCCCAGGGATGGAAGCCCCGCGGGTAGCGGCACTTGAGCCAAGGGATGTCCTGGATGGGCGTATGAAAATGGCGGAAGCAAGCTACATGAAAGCGCATGCTTCTGAGACCAGGCCCATTCCCCAGTTTTTTTAAATCCCGGTACAAGGCCTCTTTACGTACGCCGGATGCATCCACCAGCGTATAGACCGGATCTTTCGCAAAAACGGGATTATTGGCCTGCAGAGCCCCCGTTTCTGTCCAAATATCATGTAACGGATTCTTGGGACTGGAACCGATAAGCCAATGGATACTGCCCTCGAACAAATATCCCTTCCGCCGCCAGCTGGTAGATACACCGCCTGGATTAGCTGCTTTTTCCAATACCAAAGTTTCAAAGCCGGAACGCCTGGCGTACACGGCCGATATGAGTCCGGAAATGCCGGCCCCGATCACAATTACTTTCTTCATTCGCCGACACTTTCCTTTTGTAGTTTTTCCATACTGCAAAATTACGGAAAAAACCCTATTTTTGCACAAGTGAATTCGTTTTCCGACACAATTCTTCGCTGGTATGCAGCAAACGGACGGGACCTTCCATGGCGCCGTACGCTGAATCCGTATGCAGTCTGGCTCAGTGAAATCATCCTCCAACAGACCCGGATATCTCAGGGAACGGCTTACTGGCAGCAATTTATGGAACGCTTCCCTACCGTTGAGGACCTGGCCCAAGCTTCGGAAGACGAAGTCCTGCGTCTCTGGGAAGGCCTGGGCTATTATTCCCGTGCCCGTAACCTGCACGCCGCCGCCAAACAGATAGTGGCTATGGGTGGCTTTCCGGACACGCTGGATGGCATCCGCAGCCTCAAAGGTGTCGGGGATTACACCGCCGCAGCCATCGGGTCCATTTGCTTCGGCCTGCCGGCAGCGGTGGTTGACGGCAATGTGTACAGGGTGCTGGCCCGGCATTTCGGTATTGCTACGCCGGTGGGGACCACGCAGGCCAAGAAGGAATTTACCGCCCTGGCGCAGAAACTGTTGCCGGAGGATGCTTCGGCCTTTAACCAGGGTATGATGGATTTCGGCGCCCTGCAATGCAACCCGCAGAATCCGGACTGCGCCGCCTGTCCCCTGCAAAGCACCTGCAACGCCCTGCGCACCGGCAGGGTGTCACTGCTTCCAGTCAAAAAGGCCCCCACAGCTGTACAGGAGCGACATTTTAACTATATTTATGTCCGTTGTAACGGATATACCGCCATCCGCCGACGTGGCGCTGGCGACATTTGGCAAGGGTTGTATGAGCCTTTAGTTATTAGTGAAAACGTAGTTGGCGATAATTTTTCGGAAAATTATTTTTCGCAAGGCTTTGCGAAAAACCATTTTTCCGAAAGCAATTTTCACCTTATCAAGAAGGGCGTGAGGCACCAGCTTACGCATCGATTGCTGGTGGCCGATTTCTATCTTTGGGAGCCCGCCTATCGGCCCGAATTGCCGGAAGGCTATTTCTGGATCAAAGAAGCGGAGCTTGACCACTACGCCAAGCCCCGCCTGTTCGAACTCCTTTGGGAGGAGATTCTTCGCTTCGCTCAGAATGACAAAGGGTAATCACCCCTTGGGAGTCTCTTTGATATAGACATCGCGCTGCGGGAACGGAATCTCAATACCGTTGACCTTGAAAGCGTTGTAGATGGCTTCACGGGCCTTTCCTGCAAAGGTGGCGTAAGAATCCACCACCACGCTCATAATAACGAGGAGGTCTACCGAACTGTCGCCGAATTCTTGCAGGCGCACGGTTACGCCGCGTTTCTTGTCTACCAGTTCCCGTCCATACTTATCTTTAATCATGAGCGGATTCAATGCATCCAGAATCACCTGACGGGCTTTTTCAACATCGGTCCCGTAAGCTACGCCCACCGTGAAGGTGACAATTTGGTAAGAATTGTTGCGCGTAAGGTTCTTGAAGTTCTTGTTGAACAGGGCCGTGTTGGTGAAAATGATCACAGAGCCGTCTATGGCCTCGATCTGGGTGCTTTGGTAGCTAAGACCCACTACAGTACCCCGGACGCCGTCGCATTCCACTACGTCGCCCACGCGCACGCGGCCGCTCATTAACTGTATACCGTAGAAGAAGTTGTTCAACACATCCTTCATGGCGAAACCGATACCGGTAGCCAGACCGGTAGAGATAAGCGCCAGGCCGGAAGCCGGAATTCGGAGCATCAAGAAGATGAGAACCACATACAGACCCCAGACCAGCAAAGAAATGACGTTGTTGGCCAGGTTGAAGTTGATGTCGGTTTCCTTAAAAGCTACATTATCTCCCAGTTTACGGATAGCGGAACGGGTTCTCCATACCCGGTAAAAAGCTTTGGCGGCATATACGATGTAGCGGAACAGGAAGAATAGACTGATGATGAGGATAATGCTGAAAAGGGACACAGTGAACCCGCTCTCATCGTCGGCTCCGGCATGGATGAAGGGCTGGAAGAAGATGTCCTGGGCGACTGCAGTGAAATTAAACACATTGCAGGCAAGGAACACCGCAGCCGGGAAAGACCATATGCCCAGTAGCGGGACCACAGTCATTTTAAAGAGGTCGTATAGCCAGGTAACCTCAATATAAGCGCCATTGGCCGTACTAAGAGGCAGGTTGGGATGCTTGCTCCTATAGGAGACCTTGCTCTTTTTGATATAACTGTCATTATAGCGGTCCAGCAGTACCGCAATAGCAATCACAGTTTCCAATAAGGCCAGCATAAACATCCACCAGATCAGGAACAGGAGGGAGCCCATGACCATCCCGGCCCAAGACATTATGGTGGAAATAGCCATGGCAACTGCACTGATCCAGAGCAGGACCTTGTCTCCCCTGGCCACTTTGCTTTGCTTGCTGAAATTCATCCAGAACTGCCACAAGGTGGAAAGCAGCACCACGGCCGGGAACAGCAGATTGATGACGCTGTTGGGAATGAAGATAATCCGGAAGTAGATGACCAGGAAGGCCATGATGAGCGTGGGAAGGTATGCCACCAAGGTAATCCGATTCCGGGAACGGTCCAGCCGGATGAGCATGGATGCGAAGATGGCCGATATGAGCCAGGCGAATTCACCCATCACCTTGGAGGATCGGATGATGAAAGTATTCTGGGCAGTCCGGGTTGTGTACCCCAGGAAGAAAAGGAAAATGATGGATCCGATGAGGGCGATGATCATGCCTTTATGATCCATAAACCAGTCCATCCCCCAAAAACGCGTTTTCCTGAAGCCCACATTGATGATGAGTGTGGACAGCAGGATGGCGACAAGAAGAATGGCCAGCAACTGGAAGGAGAAAATGAATATGACGGGGCCCCGCCAGGAACTGATGATGCTGTCCGACTTGTACTTGTCCAAACGCAGACTATAGCGGCTTTTAATATCGGCCACAGCCCTCTTGAAACGCCTGGGGAAACTTTTGAGCGTCTTGAAATAATTGCCCTGTCCCTCCACGAACAGTTTTCGCTGAACGATCTTATAGCGTTCCTGGGCATAATCATAGGCGCCACGGAGTAATTCGTCCGTTTGAGTATAATACTCGCTGTCCTTTTCAATCTGCTGCAGTTGCATCCAGTAATAGGCTACAATCTGCTCGGTCACATAGAGGCAGCTGTCCCTGACGGCGATGGTTTCATCGTCCATCTTAAGTTCGTACGCTTCCTTGGCGAAAACAGGTGTATCCATTATCACCAAGGTAGAATCGGACAGGGAAGACATCAAAGCAGAATCCAGAGCAACTGCCACCTCAGGTGCCTGTTCGATTTCCTCGGCCGTTCTTTCCGGCGGCATTTTCCGAAGCGTGAGCAAGAGCCGGTTGTAGCGTTCCATCTCCGTACTCAAAGAGCCCTTGATTGCGGCATAGGGCGTCTGTTCGCTCTTGAACTGTTCGTACTGCTTGGTTACTTCATTGAGGGCGAAGGTGAGGTCGAAGGTGTTTTCCGAAGCCTGGGAATAAAGGATTACCGAAAGTTCGTTACACTCGTCGATCAGGTCGGCCAGGCGCTCGTGTTGCTCCTGGATGCGTTTTTCCGCGCTTCCGTTGAAACTCAGAAGGGTGTTGTAAGTTTCCTTGAGTTCCAGAAGGAGAACCGAGAGGGTTTGCTGCAGGTTCTTTTCCTTAAAGACTGCCCAAACTGGCACAAGGACCAGCAGAAAGACACACAGCGAGGCTATAATCCGTTTCTTGTTCATAGTTTACCTTGTTCTCCCAGATGGGAATCTTTAAATCCGAGGAAATAGAGCACTCCGTCCAGGCCGATGGTACTCAGGCTCTGGCCGGCGCTCTCTTTGACGCGCGGTTTGGCGTGGAAGGCGATGCCCAGGCCGGCTTCGTTGAGCATGGGAAGGTCGTTGGCGCCGTCTCCTACAGCAATGGTCTGAGCAATGTTCACATGTTCGGTCATGGCGATGAGGCGCAGTAGATCGGCCTTGCGGCGGCCGTCCACAATCTCTCCCACATAACGGCCGGTGAGTTTTCCGTCGTCGCCGATTTCCAACTCATTGGCATACACATAGTCAATGCCGTAACGCCGCTGGAGATACTCGCCGAAGAAGGTGAATCCACCGCTGAGAATGGCAATCTTATAACCGCAGGTTTTGAGGATGGACATAAGGCGGTCCGTTCCTTCTGTGATGGGAAGATTTTCTGCAATTTCCTGCATTACAGATACATCTAACCCCTTAAGTAAAGCAACCCTTTCGGTAAAACTTTCCTTGAAATCAATCTCTCCCCGCATGGCGCGCTCCGTGATGGAAGCCACTTGCTCATACACGCCATGGCGCCGGGCCAGTTCGTCGATGCATTCGGCCTGGATCAAGGTAGAGTCCATGTCGAAGCAGATGAGCCGGCGCATGCGGCGGTACATGTCGTCCCGCTGGAAAGAGAAGTCCATGCCGGTATGGGCCGACAGGGCCATGAGTTCTTTGTGGAAGGCCGGTTTGTCTTCCAGCGTTCCGCGGATGGAGAACTCCACGCAGGCCCGGACATTGCGCTCCGGATGCATGATGCTCATGCGGCCGGTAAGACGCTTGATGGTATCGATGTTCAGGCCGTGGCTGGCAATCACCTGCGAAGCGGCGTGGATCTGGGCGGCGCTCAGGCTGCGGCCGATGGCAGTAAGAATATAGCGGTTCCTCCCCTGCCGGCCGGCCCAGGCCTCGTAATCGTCGTCCGAAATGGGTTCGAAGCCGATGGTGACCCCCAACTCTGTGGCCTTGAACAGCAATTCCTTCATTACCTGGCCGGAGTTCTGTTCATCGATGCGGATAAGCAGTCCCAGCGACAGCGTGCTGTGAATATCGGCCTGTCCTATATCCAGGATTTGAGCGTCGAAACGGGCAAGAATGGCCATGATGGAGGCGGTAAGTCCTACCTGGTCCTTGCCCGATATGCGAATTAATATTTGTTCTTTGTCCATATCTGTGCAAATTTACGGAAATTTCTGTAAATTTGTAGGTTCAATTCGCTGAAATGACGCTATTAATCTTATATCTTCTGCTAACGATGGGCATCTCCTTCCTGTGCTCATTGTTGGAATCGGTGCTCATGTCCACCCCCCTGTCCTACCTCACCATGAAGGAAGACGAAGGTGACAAGAATGCCGCACTCCTGATCAAGTTCAAGCAGGATCCGGACCGTCCACTAAGCGCCATCCTTTCCCTGAACACCATCGCAAACACGTTAGGTGCTGCTGCCGTGGGCCATCAGGCCACCCTTTTAAGCGGCGACCATTGGTTCGGCATCATCAGCGCCATCATGACCATACTCATCCTGGTGTTCTCGGAGATCGTACCCAAGACCATCGGCACATCCCATTGGAAAGACCTCCTGTGGCTGGCCAACATCATGAATTTCCTGGTGTACCTTCTCTACCCCATCGTCTGGATCATCGACAAACTGCACAACAGCATTTCTGACGAAGATCCGGATTTGGGCATCTCCCGCGAAGAAGTATCGGCCATGGCCAATATCGGCGAGGAAGAAGGCGTTCTGGACAACAACGAGAACAAGGTAATCCAGAATATCATCAAACTGGACGACATCAAAGCCTACGACGTCATGACCCCGCGCGTGGTGGCCGCCATCGCACCGGAAAGCATGACGCTCAAGCAGTTCTACAAGCAGGAAGAGCTCTCGCACAATTCCCGCATCCCTGTGTATTCTGACTCTCCGGAGTTCATCACGGGCTATATCCTGCGCTACGACGCTTTGGAAAATCTGGCCGAGGATAAATTCGACATGCGCCTTCGCAGCATCAAGCGCAAGATTGCCGCCTTCCACGAAGAAACCACCGTATCCGACATCTGGGAAAGCCTCCTGAAAACCAAGGACCAGATTGCCTGCATCATCGACGACTACGGCTGCTTCCAGGGCATCATTACGCTGGAAGACATTATGGAAACCATTCTGGGAATGGAAATTATCGACGAGAACGATACCATCACGGACATGCAGCAGTACGCCCGGGAGCGCTGGCTCAAGCGCAAGAACCAGTACAAGCAGATTGTGCTGCCGGAGGAAGAAGATGACTAGGCTGTTCTTCAACCCGTTCACCGGACGGTTTTTTACCCTCATTGCCAAAAGAAAGCCCCGCAAAGCCCCTGTCAATGCACAGGTGGAGGCGTTACGTACCCAGGCCAAGGCCGAACTGCCTCCGCGCTTAGCCCAACTGGCCGCTTCGCATGGTTTTCAGTACAATAAAGTGTTCATCAAGAACAACATCAGCAACTGGGGCAGCTGTTCAACCCGGGGCAATATCAACTTGAACCTGAGGCTGGTAACCCTGCCGGAGGAGCTGCAGGATTACGTGATGCTGCACGAACTCTGCCACCTGCGCGAAATGAACCACGGTCCCCGCTTCCACGCCCTGCTGGAATCCGTCTGCCCCGGTCACCGCACCCTGGCGAAAGAACTGCGCTCCTACCGCATCCAGTAAGCCTAACTCAATCTGTGCAAAAAGCAGCAAAATCGCCCGGGTTCAAGTTTCTAGTTAACTGAACCTGGGCGAAAAGCGCTAAAAGTGCCCAGGGTCATTGAGCATGAATAGCGTTAACAATCGAGGAAGCACAGACATATGCAGTGCTCCAGGCGGCCTGTAAGTTGAAGCCACCTGTAATGGCATCGATGTCCAACACTTCCCCGGCGAAATAAAGACCGGGGTGCTGCTTGCTTTCCAGGGTGTTCAGATGGATGTTAGATAATGCTACTCCACCGGCGGTTACAAACTCTTCCCGGAACTTGCTTTTACCCGTCAAAGCATAGGTATCATTGATGAGAACGGCCACGAGTCTGTTTAATCCTTTGGTGCCCAGTTCGGCCCAACGGATGTCCGGTCTCAGGTTTGCTTTGGTGAGCAGGTGTTCCCAAAGCCGTTGCTGCACGGGATGTACGCTGGTCAGTAACTTTTGCGGATTCCGGGCAGCCATCTCCATGAGCCTGGTTTTCACCTCCGTCTCGTTCTCGTGGAGCCAATTGATGGCAACAGTCCCTTTGTAACCCGTATCGGCCAGGAAACGCGCCGCATAGGAAGACAATTTCAGGGTGGCCGGACCGCTGAGACCCCAGTCTGTGATGAGTAATGGACCCTGGGCCCGGAATGATGTTCCCTGTAAACTGAGGGAAGCCTCTAACACCAGGCCCATAAGTGATTTTAATCCCGGATCTGAGATGTTGAAGGTGAACAAGGAAGGAACCGGAGGAATCAACTCTAGCCCAAGCCCTTCCAGAAAGGGAAGTCCCTTTGGGGCGCCACCTGTGGTAACAACCACATAATCATAGGTATCCACTAACGAACCCACATTCTTAACGGGCGTATTCAGCTGGATATCGGCGCCTTTCATAGCTCTGGACAGGCATCTGACGACATCCATGGCATCCTGACTTTGCGGGAACCAGCAATGATCCTCCTGCAAAGTACAGGGCACTCCTTCGGCCGTAAACCAGCGGATTGTATCTTCCTGGGAAAAGACTTTCAGGGCCCTTTTCATGACTCGCTCGCCCCGGGGGTAGGCTTCTCCCAGCGAACGGATACCTGCAAAAGAATTGGTAAGATTGCATCGGCCGCCACCGGTAATGGCCAATTTCGCCATGGGCTTGGCACCATCCTCGAAGACGGTCACAGAAATCTCCGGCACCTGTTTTCTGAGTAAAGCGGCACAAAAACAGCCGGCAGCTCCGGCACCTATGATGGCAACCCGTTTCATCCTGTTACAAAGATACTATATTTCTCAAGAAAAATTAGTTACCTTTGTATGTATGGAGAATGGACTGATTATTATCATCGCTGCCGTTGTAGCTGTTATCATTGCCGTGGTCATCACCTACCTCATCATGCATGCGCATGAGGTGAAGGCCTGCAATGAGTTGGAGAACAAGCTCATTGCTGCACAGAAAGACTTGGAGAACGCCGAAAAACTGCAAAAGATGCAGCAGGAAGCCTTCTCGCAGCAGCTGGAGGCCGTGAGAAGCCAGTTATCGGCCGAAACAGAGAAACTCCTCCAGCAAAGGGAGGAAGCCCTGCAGAAAAAGGCCGAGGAGACCTTCCGGACGCTTTCCGCGCCCCTGGGCAAGGACCTCAAGGCCATGCAGGAGAGCTTCGAGGCTCAGAAGCGCAGCCAGGCCGAAGGTTCCGCTTCCCTGAAAACCGCCGTTGAACAGGCTGTAAAGCATTTACAGGACCAAACCACCGCCATCGGAAACAAGGCCGACAATCTGGCCCAGGCCCTCAAAGGCCAGAACAAGATGACCGGCATCTGGGGAGAAACCATCCTGTACAACATGCTGGTGGCCGAAGGGATGGAGGAAGGCCGGGACTTCGACCGGGAAGAGACCCTGCGGGACGGCAGCGGCGCCATAGTCTTGAACGAAGACAGCGGCAAACGCATGCGCCCGGACTACATCCTGCATTACCCGGACAAAACGGAAGTGATCGTAGACGCAAAAACCTCCATGGAAGCCCTTTCGGACTGGTTCGCAACAGAAGACCCGTCTGCTAAGGAAGAAGCCGCCAGAAGGAATTTATCGGCCATTCGCGCCCAGATCAAGAGCCTTTCCGGCAAGCGCTACCAGGATTACATCCGCGAGGGCTACAAAACCCTGGACTACGTACTAATGTTCATTCCCAATTACAGTGCTTTGCAATTGGCCAAAACCCTGGCCCCCAACATCTTCCAGGAGGCCTATCAGCAAGGGGTACTGTTAACCACGGAGGAAACGCTTATGCCTTTCCTGCGAATGATCCGTATCGCTTGGACTAACTACGACCAAGCCCGCAACCAGGAAAAGATCATCAAAGCCGCCCAGACCATGGTGGACCGGGTGTACGACTTTGCCAAAGCACATGCCGTCATGGGTGAAAAACTGCGTGCCGCGCAGGAAGAATACGACAAAGTGTCCCTTAAGATTGGAGAATCGGGCAATTCCATCCTCACCAGCGCCCGGCAACTTCTCAAGCTGGGGGTTCCCAAGAATCCTAAGAAACCGCTTCCGGATTCAGAAGAATAAAACGCATTCCACAATTGGCAGCGAAGGCAGCGTCGGAGGGACTATCCCCCAGCAGGACGCTGCTTTTTGCGTCTATGTCCGGAAACAGGGCCTGCGTCTCCATGAACATGCCGGGATTGGGTTTGCGGCGCGGATCCTCCTCTGAAAGCGCCGTGCAGGTAAGTATGAGGTCTATCCGGCCTCCGGCTTCCAAAATCTCCGTCATCATTTGGGCATGGATACGGGAAAGGTCGGCATCGGTCATGAGCCCCTTCCCCACACCGCGCTGGTTGGTCACCAGTACAATATGACGGAATTTCGCCGACCACCGGGCCAGCTCTCCCAGGATGCCCGGCATCCACTCCCACTGTGCCCAGCTGCGCACGTAATCCCCCGGCAAAAGCCGGTTCAGCACGCCGTCGCGGTCCAGGAAGAGCGTATCGGCATCGGCCTGTAAAACAGCCCTGGAGGCCTCCTGAACAGCCTTCCAGGCAGGGAGGGCCCACTGCGCCCGCTCATAGTCTTCCGGAATGCCGATATCAATGAAATAAGCGTCGGATACCCAGCCACCAATCTGGCCGATAGCCGCACCGGGCTCCAGCACCTTTTTCTCAAAGGAGAATTTCTCCGGCAGGGAACTCAGATCCAGTCGGCTCCGGTCAATAACATACACGCCCCCGTTAATCAAGCCCTCCGGACAATACTGCTTCTCATGAAACGCCGCCACCAGAAGGGCATCTGCGTGCGTTGGCGTTGCGATGTCCGCCGGCCCATAAGATTCGCCCTGTACTGACACCGCTCCATAGCGGTCAAAGTCTTTCATGGGTTTTAAGGCCAGGGTAACGGGATATTCGAAGGGCATACGCTCCAAATCCACGGGATAGAAGGTATCGCCATTTACTACAAACACCTGATTCTCATGGCAAAAGCCCAGAGCCAGACGAATACCGCCACCGGTTCCCAGCGGCGTCTCTTCCTCCGCAATATCATAGGAAAACGGCCATTCCCGGCTCCGAACAAAGTCGATTACCTGCTCTCTGAGATAACCTACGGAAAACACCACGTGATTGACGGAATAGCCACCCAACCAATCCAGCAGATAGCCCAGAAATGGCTTGCCGGCTATGGGTGCCAGACACTTGGGGATATCGTGCACCACGCCACGGAGCCTGGTGCCCAGTCCGCCGCAAAGGATTATAACTTCCATGCCACGGCGCCTTTGTTGGTGAACTGGAAAGGAACCACTTTGCCGGGAAGCGCAGAGAGGGCCTCGGCCACCTTGTGTTTTTTCTCCGGCGGTACCATGAGCATGATAAAACCGCCACCGCCGGCACCGGACACCTTTCCGGAAATGGCCCCGGCACCCAGCGCCACGTCAAAGGCCTGCTGGATCATGGGATTGGTAATGGCCGATGCCATCTTCTTCTTGTCTTCCCAGGCGCTACCCATGATGCGGGCAAATTCGGCCATATCGCCTTGCAGGAGGGCCAGTTTAAGGTCTACGGCGCTTTGCTTGATGCGGTGCATGGCCTCTACGGCCTCGTTCTGGCCGCTACGGGTAGCCTGCTGCTGCTGTTCGATAATGGCAGCCCCTTCCCTGCTTCGGCCGGTATAATACAGCAACATGGAAGCTTCCAGCTCCTCCACAATCCAGTCCTTCACCCGTAGCGGGTTCACGATCACCAGATCACTGGGAAGGAATTCCATGAAATTGAAACCGCCGAAAGCAGCTGCGTATTGGTCTTGCTTGCCACCGGAGAGAAGCAGGTCTTTCCGCTCGATTTCATAGGCCAGGCGGGCAAGTTCATAGTCGCCCAGCGGAATGTTCATCCATTCGGCGAAGCATTTGAGGATGCACACCACCATGGTGGATGAAGTGCCCAGACCGGAACCAATGGGGGCATCGTTGTAGGTGGTAATGGCAAAGCCCGGCGCAGGAATAGGGCCGAAATCCCGAATGACGCGGTTATATACGCCGTCAATCAGGAGGGCCCCCGTATTCACTGGCCCGGTACCCAGAGGAATCTCCGTCCGAACACCTGCATCGGCCGCATATACTTGAATCACAGGCCGATGTAAAGGTTCAATGGTACAGTACGCAGCCAGGTTGATGGTGACGTTGAGCACGTTGCCCCCGTACAAATCGCTGTACGGGGAAACATCGCTGCCACCTCCGGCCAGACCCAGGCGCAGCGGAGCTTTACTCCGGATCATCATGCCAAAATAGCGTTTGCCAATGCTTCCAGGGCAGGCTGGTCCTCCGGCTTGAAGCGGCTCTTGATGGTGACCAGCTCCCCTACCTGCTGCACTTCTTTCATGGCAGCGAACATCTCCTTCATCACACGGCCGGCACTGGGAGCCCAGGAGCCGTTCTCAATGAGAGCGACACGCCGTTTCTGCCAGCCTTTCATTTGTAGGCTATGCAAGAAATCATAGGCCGGGGTAAACAGGCCTGCATCGTAGGAACAGGCGGCCATCACCAGGGTGCCATAGCGGAAGGCATCTTCCACTGCTTCGGCCCTGTCGTCCCGTGTAAGGTCGCAGGTGGCCACTTTGGGGCAGCCCTTAGCGCGCAGAAGATCGGCCAGTTTCAGGGCTACATCGGCCGTACCGCCGTGGATGGAGGCATATGCTACGAATACGCCGGGAGTCTCCACGCCGTAGCTGCTCCAGGTGTTGTATAAATCCAGATAATACGACAAATCCTTGCGCAGGATGGGGCCGTGCAGCGAAGCAATGGTCTTGATAGGCAAGGCAGCAGCTTTTTTCAGCAGTGCCTGTACCTGCACACCGTATTTGCCACAGATATTGAAATAATAGCGGCGGCCTTCGCACACCCAGTCGTTATCTTCGTCGCCATAAAAGCCGCAGGTGGACAGGGCGCCGAACTTGCCGAAAGCATCGGCGCTGAACAGAGTGCCGGTGGCAGCATCGAAACTGACCAGCACCTCCGGCCAATGCACCATGGGAGCAGCAAAAAACTGCAGTGTATGTTCACCCAAGGCCAGGGTATCTCCTTCTTTTACCGGCAGAGTGTTGAAGCTTCGGCCAGGCTGGAATTGGCCCAGCAGCTGGATAGCTTTGGCACTGGTAACGATCTGGATGGAGGGATATTGGTCGGCCACCTGGCCGATGAGGGCCGAATGATCCGGCTCCATGTGATGCACCACCAGATAGTCGGGCGTACGGCCATTCAGAGCCTGCTGCAGATTTTGAAGCCACTGTTCTCCTTTCCGGCGGTCGGCCGTATCCAGAATGGCCACTTTCTGGTCTTGGATCAGATAAGAGTTATAGGCCATGCCCTCCGGCATAATATATTGACTTTCGAAGAGGTCCAGATCCAGGTCGTCTACCCCGATATAGAAGATTCCTTTGGCAATTTCGTTCATATCCGCTTTGTTTAACTCACAAAGATAAGAAGAAAATGCGTATCTTGCGAAAAATTATACGTCATGACTTTGCTCAAGCGCATCAAGCGGTTTATCCGCAGGTATGTCTATATATACGAGGAATTGGACACGCAGGGAACCGCCCAGCGTATCAAGAGCAGCATCTCGTTCCGTGGCCTCAATTTGTGGATCCTGGCCTTTTCCATCATCATAGCCTCCGTGGGTCTCAATGTGAACTCCACTGCTGTGATTATCGGCGCCATGCTCATTTCCCCGCTCATGGGCCCCATCATCGGCGTGGGACTTGCCCTGGGAACCAACGATGTGGACCTGCTGAAAATCGCCGCGAAAAACCTGCTGGTGATGGTATTGGTGTCCTTGTTTGCCTCTACCCTCTTCTTCATCCTCTCCCCCCTTTCCCTGATCAATCCTACGGAGTTGGAAGCGCGTACCTCCCCCACTATCTATGATGTCCTCATCGCGTTATTTGGCGGTCTGGCGGGCATTCTGGAGAACAGCCGGAAGGAACGCGGGACCGTTCTGGCGGGCGTAGCCATCGCCACCGCCCTCATGCCGCCGCTCTGTACGGCCGGCTATGGGCTGGCACACTGGAACATGCACTTCCTCACGGGAGCCCTCTATCTGTTCATCATCAACAGCGTATTCATCGCCCTGGCCACTTATTTCATGGTCAAGTACCTACGCTTCCCCACCGTGGCCGGCATCGACCAGCAGACCGCCAGGCGCCGCAGCAGGGTTATATCGGCCGTCCTGTTCATTGTGGTGGTTCCCAGCATCTGGAGCGCCTTCGTCTTGATCCAGGATAACAACTTTGAGCGCAATGTACAGACCTTCGTAGAGAGTGACCGTCTGGTGGGACCGCGCACTTATGTGGCCACTTACAAAGTGGATAACAGACATAAAGTAGTTTTCAACCTGGCCGGAGAACCGCTCTCCGACAGTTTAAAGGATGAATTCTACGCCCGCGCCCTCAAATACGGCATCCCCAAACAAGCCATAACGTTAACGGAGCACACTTTGGGCCTGAGTCAGCAGGATATAGATGTCATTGTAAATGAAATCTATAGCCGGACCAATGCCGAATTGGATGAGGACGATGCCATGCTCCTGATCCTGCAAGGACGAATGGATGCCCTGGAGCACAGGATAGATGGTCTGGCCTCCATGAACGACTCCCTGTATACATCCAATCTTAAGCTGCAGCACCAGGTGGATTCCCTCTCTGCACCCAAAAGAAGGAAGGCAAAATAATTTGGCGGTTTCTGAAAAAGATACTATCTTTGCATTCCCACTGGTGCTATGGCCGAGCGGTTAGGCACAGGTCTGCAAAACCTGCTACAGCGGTTCGATTCCGCTTGGCACCTCCAAAAATGCCCTTACAGCTATCTGTAGGGGCATTTTTCTTACCGATAAACAGATTATTTTTGGTTTAATGCTCCTACCGTCCCGGTTTTTGGGACGATGGGAGCATTTAAGGCCGTTTTTGCTCCTACTGTCCGGGTTATTGGGACGATGGGAGCAGTGCACGGGATGGCCTCTTTACTTCATTAAGGGTTTATTAAACGTGAATATCTCCGTCGGCAGAAAGTCGGGAGGCAGTAAGGATGCCGATATGGCAGAAAGGATCACTACGGCTACGATGACGCCAACTGCCAATCGTAAAGCCCGCAAGTCTCTACGGGATACTTCGAGAACGAGGCGGATGCAGTCCTCTTTCTGCCGGTCCGGATTCATAGCGGCAGGGACAGGCATGGCGTTGATCTGACGGACAACCTCTTTCAAGAATGGCCCGCTGTTCTTCACCTCCGGCTTATGCTGCCGGAAAAACTGCTTTATATCTTTATCTTTCACCATAGCGTTCAAGGATTTTCTTCAAGTGTCTCCGCGCCCTGTGGAGGTGTGAGCGCACCGTCACAGATGGCATCCCCAGTATTTCAGAGATTTCTTTTGTAGAATAGTCCTCCATATAGAAGAGAAGGACTGCGGCTTTCTCCGAGGCCGATAACCCATTGATGGCAGCATACAAGGCGCTGCTGTCTTTATCATGATCGTCTTCCGAAGGGATTTGGTTTTCTTTCTCAGTAATAGGTTCGGTGTCCAGGATTTTCTTTCCAATGTGGTTACAGAAGCAAGTATATCCTATTCTCAAGAGCCATGTACTGAATGAAGAGCGCCCCTGGAAAGTGCCGTAATGCAGGTACGCTTTCAGCAAAGTGTCCTGGGCAATGTCATCGGCCAGGAAGACATCGCCGTGACACATACCGAGCAGGAACCTTCTTAAGGGCTCCTGCAGAGTGGAGATTTCGGCTATGAATTGCTCTCTGGTCATCGGCTGCTATGCCGTCTTGTTCATCCGTTTCTTATGATTGAAGTAGGACACCAGGAATGCTATTCCAACACCGAGAGCTATGGCGGCCACAACCAACACCAGGGTGACCACCAAAGCGATAGGAATCAGGTCATCAACATTGTACGTCGACCCATTGGCGCGTTCCGCATAGATTTCGTTCAGGTACACATCGAAGACGATGGTTGCGACGGCGATGACGAACCCGGCGATGCTGAAGATGATTCCATTACGAAGATTGTTCTGAAGTCGCTGTTCTTCGCTTACCGGATTTGTTAGAGACTTGGCCAACATCTCGGGGTCAACGATGCTGCCTTTCTCAATCTCCTTAAGAAGAATCTCTTTTTGGGTTTTGAGAACGTTGCGCTTGTAAAGATAGTAGAACAGGATGGGCAGCAGGATAACTGCCGCAGGAATCAGACTTTCAAGAAAACCGAAAAGACGATAAATCATAGGTAATGAATTTTAATTGTTTCAACACCTGTTAGACCGGACAAGGCGTAAAAATGTTGCACCGCAACTGATAAAGATACGCTTTTGGGGGTTGGATCAGATAGGACATGGTTATAAAAAAAAGAGTGTCGGCCTGTCTCAGGCGGACGCTCTTACTAACCACATAATTAATAACACTAAAACTAATAACCAATAGAATGATTCCACGAAGAGAACCTTGCTTCCTCATTCCGGATACAAAGGTACGGCTTTTTTTCTAATTTGCAAATTTTTTCAAAAGATTTTTTACAAAATTTTTTACTAATTATATTAACGCATTGATATTCAGTCGTTAAAATTCAAAGCGAAAACATATACAACAGTTTGTAAATTATTTAAATAAGCAACAGAGGCGCACAGAACACGGAATTCATTCGTTGCAATATTTTAAAAAGGCAAATTACATTTCAATTTGAAAGCGAAAACAAAACCGGCGCTTACAATTTGTAAGCGCCGGCGTCATTTTTACTTTCCTAATTTTATCCGTAGGTTTTTGATCATGTCCACTGTCATGCTGTCCATGTTGTAGGATGGTTTCCAATCCCATTCTTCCCTGGCGCAGGAATCGTCCATGCTGTCCGGCCAGGACATCGCAATGGCCTGACGTACAGGATCTACCTCATAGCGCACCCTGAGGGACGGAATGTATTCCCTGATCTTGGCAAAGATTTGCTCCGGCTCAAAACTCATGGAGGCGATGTTGAAGGAATTCCGGTGCTTCAAGCGCGAAGGATCGGCCTCCATCAGATTTACGGCGGCCTGCAGGGCATCCGGCATGTACATCATATCCATATAGGTACCCGGCGCGATGGGACAGGTGAACTCCTCCCCCTTCACGGCCGAATAATACACCTCCACTGCATAGTCCGTGGTGCCGCCGCCCGGTAACGTGGTATAGGAAATGAGACCGGGGAAACGGACGGAACGGGTGTCTACGCCATATTTATGGAAATAATAGTCGCTTAACAGTTCGGTGGCCACCTTGGTGACGCCGTACATGGAACGGGGACGCTGGATGGTGTCCTGCGGAGTGCCCACATGCGGGGTTTCCGGGCCGAATGAGCCGATGGAAGAAGGCGTGAACACGGCACAACCCTTTTCACGGGCAATTTCCAGGATATTGAGCAGACCATTCATCTGAATGTCCCAGGCCAGCAGAGGCTTGCGCTCCGCCACGGCCGAAAGGAGGGCCGCCAGATTATAAATGGTGTCGATCTTATATTCTTCCACGATGGCGGCGAGGCCGGCTGCATCGCGAACATCGGCAATGGCACTGGGCCCGCTTTCCAACAATTCCCCCTTGGGCTCCGCCCCGGGAATGTAACCGGCAACTACGGTACCTCCGGGAATCTCCCGGCGCAATTTCATACTGAGTTCAGAACCAATCTGTCCCGTGGACCCGATAACAAGAATATTTTTCATATCGCAAATTTATGACAATTTGTGTACATTTTCAAGATAAAAACGCTAAATTTGAAAGTTAGAAAAACATTAAAACAACATAATCATGTACGGAAAATTCCAGCAATATCTCCAAACGGAGCTGCAAGCCATTGACCAGGCAGGACTTTACAAACGGGAACGCAACATTACCAGTCCGCAAAGCGCGGAAATCACCCTCCAGGACGGAAGTCAGGCATTGAACTTCTGCGCCAACAATTACCTGGGCCTGTCGGACAATCCCCGCCTGATAGAAGCGGCCAAAAAGGCCATGGAGCTCCGTGGCTACGGAATGTCGTCCGTGCGCTTCATCTGCGGCACCCAGGACCTTCATAAGGAACTGGAAAAAGCCATCGCCGATTACTTCCACACCGAGGACACCATCCTGTATGCCGCCTGCTTCGACGCCAACGGCGGCGTGTTCGAGCCCCTTTTCACCGCCGAAGACGCCATTATCTCCGATTCCCTGAACCACGCCTCCATCATCGACGGTGTCCGTCTGTGCAAGGCCCAGCGTTTCCGCTATGCCAACGCCGATATGGCCGACCTGGAAGCCAAGCTGCAAGAAGCACAGGCATGCCGTTTCCGCATCATCGTCACCGACGGCGTATTCTCCATGGATGGTAACGTGGCTCCCATGGATAAGATCTGTGACCTGGCCGAAAAATACGACGCACTGGTGATGGTGGACGAAAGCCACAGCGCCGGCGTGGTGGGTCCCACCGGTCACGGCGTAGCCGAACAGTTCAACTGCTACGGCCGCATCGATATCTTTACCGGCACTTTGGGCAAGGCCTTCGGCGGCGCCGTAGGCGGTTTCACCACCGGCCGAAAGGAAATCATCGACATGCTTCGCCAGCGCAGCCGCCCGTACCTGTTCTCCAATTCCATCCCGCCCATGATTGCCGCCGCCGCCCTGGAAACCTTCCAGATCCTGAAGGAGAGCAACGCCCTGCACGACAAACTGGTGGAGAATGTAAATTATTTCCGCGACAAAATGATGGCCGCAGGTTTCGATATCAAGCCCACCCAGAGCGCCATTTGCGCCGTGATGCTATACGATGCTCCCCTTTCCCAGAAATTTGCCGCCAAGATGGCCGAAGAAGGCATCTTCGTCACCGGTTTCTATTATCCGGTGGTGCCCAAGGGACAGGCCCGCATCCGCGTCCAGCTAAGCGCTGCACATGAGAAACAGCATTTGGACAAAGCTATCGGGGCATTTATTAAAGTAGGGAAAGAGCTGGGCGTCATTTCTTCTTGTTGAAGATGACGAACTCGCTCATGATGAAATTGAACATCCCCGAGAAGCACAGACCCAGCAAATTACAGAAGACCGGTTCCAGGCTCCACTCCTGCATCCAACCCATGGATACAAAGAGGAAGTGGAGCCCTTGCATGGCTATGAACTTAATTAAATAGGCGCCGATGGTGGCGGCGTTATAGCCCGCAAAATGCCTCCAGAAAGAACGTACGGAACGATGACTGATGCGTTCTTTCCATACGAAGAAATAGGCGATAATGAAATTGACCAGGGCGGCCACTTCGAAGGAAATGGTGGGTGCAATCCAGAAACTGCCCCAATAATTTCCCTTGAACACGAACTCGCAAAACGCCCAGTGAAGCCCCAGGTCCACAACGGTTCCGGCGCTACTGGTGAGCATGAACATAATGAACTTCGTGAAAAGTTCTTTACGGGTTCGGTTGGTCATACACGTTTACAAGTGCGCAAAGTTACGAATTTTTGTATTTCTCGCAAAATTGCTCTAAATTCGCATATACATTAGCGTGTATGAAACCCATTATCCCTCCAGTAGATAGGGCACTCTTGAAGGCCGAGCTAACCCAAGAGACCTTTTTACGGCAATCCAACCGTGCCGGAAATGAACTTTATGTAATAGGGCCAAATGCCCATAACGTCCTGCGGGAAATTGGCCGGCTGCGGGAAATCGCTTTCCGCGACGGTGGCGGCGGCACCGGCGAACCCCTGGACCTTGACCAGTTCGACACAGACCCGGCCTATGGCTACCGGCAGCTTGTGTTGTGGGATCCCGACGCCCAGGAGATCATCGGCGGCTATCGCTTCTGCATGTGCTCGGATGCAGTTTATGACAGAAACGGCCAGCCCATCCTCACCTCCTCGCACATGTTCCAGTTCTCCAAACGCTTCATTAAGGATTATTTACCTTATACGCTTGAACTGGGGCGGAGTTTCGTTTCACTGGAATATCAGAGTTCCAAAGCCGGAGCCAAAAGTCTCTATGCCCTGGACAATCTCTTCGACGGCATTGCAGCCATCGGCGTCTTGTATAAAGACCAAATCAAGTACTTTTTTGGGAAAGCCACCATTTATAGGGAGTATCCCACGGAAGCCCGGGAAATGATCATGTGCTTCCTCAAGAAATATTTTGGGAAAGGCAGCCGGCTCATCCATATCCGCAAAGAGGTGAAAGTAGAGAATCCCGACCGATATACCAAATGTTTCAAGGGCTTGGACTTTAAGGAGGCTTACAAGGTGCTGAAAAGCCAGATTCAGCAATATGGCGTCTCCATTCCCCCGCTGGTGAATACGTACATGAACCTGTCCCCCACCATGATTTTCTTCGGAACGGGCATCAACGATGAATTCGGAGACATCTACGACTCCGGCCTTCTTGTAACGTTCATGGATATGTATCCCGAGAAACGCCAACGCCACTCCGAGAGTTTCGTCAAGTTGGGATGGCGCCACCTGCGCAGCTTAGTGACCCGCTTGCAGCGCAATCACAAAAAAAGCATTACTTCCGCACAGTAATGTGGAAACAACTCTGTTTTCGCTCGTACTTGATATAGCAGGTGCCGGGCTGCCGATGTATGTCCCGCAGCACCTGGCTCAGGGTAGCGCGCAGGTATTCCGGCGGCACATCTTCATACGGCCGGCCACGAAATTCCGGAATTTTCTCGTACCGCCAATACGACAAGTCGAAAGTGGTTCCATAACGGTGCGTGGAATTTTCCGAGGCATTGCCGTTGTGACGGCGGAGGTTGCGTACATCGGCCTCCGTACGTAAAACGGAAGTGACCACCAGTTTGTAGGGATTAAGCCCCTTGGCCGACAAAGAGTCCTGGAAATTCTGCCCAATCTGGTCCAGCAGTTCCTTGGCCGATGGAATCAGGTACGGAATGGAATGCGTAAGGGAGTCCACCACATAGGTGTCCGTATCTTCCAGTTTCACCAGTTTAGTTTTCAAATGTTCCGCAGCATTCCTGTCGGCTACCGGGGGGACGCCAACGGACTGTGCCACCTGGAGCTGGACATCGTTGAGGTCGTTGAACTCCTTCGAGAATGGAACGTCGTAGATTCGGACGGGATTATTCAAAATGGGCCCCAGGTCCAACCAGGCCTGCTCTTCCTCGCGCAAAAGGCGTTCTTTCCGGGAACGACTGATATTTAAGGATATACATACCCCCAGTACTATCAGGGTTAGCAAGGTAAAAATCCGCAGGAAACGTTCTTTCATGTATGCAAAAATACGGAAAAATTAGATATCTTCCCAAATAATGATTAATTTTGTGCCCTTTTAGAAAGAAGAGTTAGTTATGAGTGAAAATAATAAACAAGCCGCACGGATTCAGACCTCCATTTTGAATTCTACAGAGAGAAAGATTCTGGTCTGGATGGCTGAGCGCATGCCCGCCTGGGTCACCTCCGATATGCTCACGTTCGTAGGCTTCCTGGGTTCCTGCATCATGGCCACGGGTTATGCCCTCTCCAACCTGAACCTGCAATGGCTGTGGCTGGCCAGTTTCGGCCTTGTAGTGAACTGGTTCGGTGATTCCATGGACGGAAGCCTGGCCCGTGTCCGCAATGCCCAGCGCAAAACATACGGGTTCTATATCGACCATAACGTGGATGTGATCAACGAAACCATCATGTTCATCGGCGTGGGCTGCAGTCCTCTGGTAAATATGAGCTTTGCCATGTTTGCCCTGGTGGGCTATTTCATGCTCAGCATCTACGTGTACATCGACTGCCACCTGAAAGGCGAGATGCGCCTCACTTACGGCGGACTGGGACCCACCGAATTCCGTCTGCTCCTGATTCTGGTGAACACGGCTTTCATCTTCATTCCCTGGCTCAGTGAATGGAAACGCCCCATCACTTTGTTCCACAACGAGTTCATGGTGGGCCTGTTCGACTACATTGCTGTGGGTGTATCCTTCCTCCTTATTATCATCTACCTGGTCAGTTTCTTCAAGGATGCCAAGTATTTTTCCAAGATAGACCCTCCTAAAAAGGAACAATAGATGGTCCTTACGCCCGAAAAAGCCGCAGATATCTCCCCCATCTTCAAAGGAAGGATGGGGAAAGTGCTGTACAAGGTAGCCCTCCATTTTATGGGAATCCACCATGTAAACCGGATTCACGATACCGTGGAGAAACAGGGCATTCCCTTCGGACCGGATTTTGCCAAAGGAACCCTGGACGAGATGGGCCTGGATTTCCTGATCGGCAACCCAGAAAGGCTGGCTTTTCCGGAAGGGCCTTTCATCACCATTTCCAACCACGCCTATGGCCACTTGGACGGCATCTGCCTGGTGGATGTGGTAGGACATGTCCGGCCCAAGGTAAAAGTGCTTGTCAATGAGATGCTGATGTACATCTATGGACTGGCGCCCAACTTCATTTCCGTGAACCCCACCATAGAACAGCGGCAGGTTACCGGCACCAGTATCAACGGCATCAAGGAGGCCCTGCGTCAATTGCGGGAAGGCGAACCCCTTTGCCTCTTCCCCTCCGGTGCCGTGGCCGATCTTAAGCCCCTCGAAGGCTGGATCCTGAAAGAGAGGGAGTGGCAGGATGCCGCCATCAGACTGATCCGCAAGGCGCGTGTCCCGGTGATCCCCATCCGCTTCCTGGACCACAATTCCTGGTTCTATTACAGCCTGGGGCTTATCGACTACCGCGTCCGATTTGCGCGTCTGTTCCACGAAGTGGCCAACAAGGCGGGCCAGCAGCACCGTATAGTCATCGGCGAGACCATCAGCGTGGAGCAGCAGAATGCCGTCCCGGACGATGATTTCAAGGCTTTTCTCCGGAGCAGCGTGTACGATATGCCCGTACCGGAACATTTTATCAAACGATCTGAATTATGGAAGTAAAAGTTGTTCTGCTCACCGGCGGCAGCAGCGGCATTGGAGCCGCTACCGCCCATTTGCTGGCCGATGCAGGCATGAAAGTATATGCTGCCAGCCGTCGTGGCACCATTGACCGGCCTCAGGACGGCATCGTACCGGTGGCGCTGGATGTAAACGACGCAGCCGGAACGGAAGCCCTCGTGGCACGCATTGTCCAGGCCGAAGGACGGCTGGACGCCGTGATATGCAACGCCGGGAACGGCATCTTCGGCCCGGTGGAAGGGACCCTGGAGACGGAAGCCCGTGCCCAGTTCGAGACCACCTACTTCGGCAGCCTGAAATCCATCCAGGCCTGCCTGCCCGTATTCCGGAAGCAGGGATTCGGCCGCATCATCACCATCACTTCGGTCATGGCTGTGCTGCAACTCCCCTTCCAGGGCTTTTATTCATCGGCCAAGGCAGCTTTATTATCCTTGTCCCAATCGTTGTCCATGGAACTCCAGGGCAGCGGAATCCAGTGCTGCAGCATCCTGCCCGGCGACGTAGCCACCGGTTTTACCGCCGCCCGCAAGATCAACCAGGCAGGAGCAGACCCCACCTCTCCTTATAAGGAGCGGATGGAACGCAACCTGCGTAAGATTGAGCACGACGAACTGGGCGGGATGTCGCCCGATGTTATCGGCAAGGAAATCCTAAAACAACTTCGTCGCAAACGCATGTCTGTCCGCGTGATTCCCCGTCTGGATTACAAACTGGTGGGCTTTCTGGTAAGGATCCTTCCGTCAAGAGCCGCCCTTTTCCTGCTATCCCGTTTGTACAATTAGGATTTTTTACTATTTTTGTAGGATGTTTAAAAAGGTATGGCTCTCCCTGTTACTGATGGGAGCGGTAATTTGCGCCGCTGCCCAGAGTACGCGCGTACGCGGTATCGTGCGCGACGCGGAGACAGGAGAAGCCCTGCCTTTTGTGAGCGTGTATTTCGACGGAACTGCCATCGGCATATCCACCGACTTGGACGGTCGTTACAGTCTGGAAACACGTGACAAGGATGCCAAGGTGCTGACAGCTTCCCTAATCGGCTACGAAAGCCAGTCCGTAGCAGTTAACCAGAGCGTTTTCTCGGAGATCAACTTCTCCCTGAAACTGGATCCCCGGCAATTGAAAGCCGCCCGGGTAAAACCCGACGACCGCTACATCAAATCCATCCTACGCAAGCTGGACCAGAGCCGGGAAGCCAACGACCCCGACAACGCCCCGGACTGGAACGCCAGACTGTATACGAAGATTGAGTTTGATGTCCAAAACCTGGAAGACCTCCTGCGTCTCAAGGCCCTGGACAAGAACCTGGGATTTGTGCGGGAATACTCCGATACATCGGCCATTACCGGAAAAGCCTATATCCCGGCTCTGCTGTCGGAGAACATTTCGGATGTATACCATTCCCAGGACCCGGCTTTCCGGCGGGAAGTGATGCGGGCCAGCCGTATCTCCGGCCTGGAGGACGATAATGCCGTACGGCAGTTTACCGGATCCTACCTCCTGCAGACCAATTTCTACAAAACCAATATCAGCCTGTTCAACCTGGTCATTCCCAATCCTGCGGCGGCATCTTCCAATATCTACTACAATTATTTCCTGGTAGATAGCCTGCAGGTGAAAGGCCGAAAAACCTATGTCCTGCGCTTCCACCCCAAGAAACTGGTCACCTCTCCCACGCTGGACGGGGAAATGCAGATTGACGCGGAAGACTTTGGCATCCGTTCCGTTCATGCCGCCCTTTCCGGCGAATCCAACGTGAACTGGATCCGTCATATCAACGTCGACATCCTGAACCGTCGATTACCCGATGGACGCTGGTTCTACAACGAAGAGCACCTGTTCATCGATTTCTCCATTACCGTTAGAGACGAATCCCGCATTATAGCCTTCACTGGCAATCGGCACATGGTGTATGAGCCACCCGTGTTCGGACCTGTAAAGGATCCGGATGCCCTCAGTTCCACCGAAAGCGTGGTGATGCGTAAGGTAGTTCACGGAGACAACACCTTCTGGGACAGGGTACGGCCCTATGAGTTGTCGGAACGGGAACAAGGGATTTACAACATGGTGGACAAGCTCCAACAGCAACGCTTCTACAAGTGGGTTTACGCCGTCTCGCGCACTATCGGGACCAATTATTATGAGGTGAAGCCCTGGAGATTGGAATTCGGCCCCTGGCCCCAGACTTTCGCTTACAACCCCATGGAAGGCTTCCGGATGCAGTTGGGTGGCCGTACGCTCAAGGAGCTTTCCCAGAAAATGCGTTTTGGCGGCTATATCGCCTTGGGATTCAAGGATTTGAAGCCCAAGGGAGAGTTCAAGGCCGAATTCATGTTCGGCCGGGAAATCACCCGGAAACTCACGCTGGACTACAAAAAAGACTATGTCCAGTTCGGCGGCGGCAGCGTCTTTGTGAACCAGAGTATCTTCTCCACTATTTTCGCCCGTAACCAGGCCCAGAAACTAAGCATGGTGCGCTCTTTCGACGCCCTGTATGAACATGAGTTCGCCCGCTGGCTCAACGCCTCGCTGGAATGGAATACGCAGCGCGTCTGGAGCAACGAAAACGTGCCCTTCATCCGTACGTCCGACGGGCTGGTGCAGGAGAGTTTCTCCCTGAACCAGGTGCATGCCGCGCTCCGTTTCTCGGCCCCGGACGAAAGGGTGAACCGCAACTTCTTCACCAAGACCTATCTGTATTCCAAATATCCTTCCCTTACGCTTGATTTCACCACCGGCATCAAGGGAATTACCAAAGACGACTTCAACTTTATAAAAGCGGCGGCCGTCCTGCATTGGAATATCCCCTCCTCTGCCGTTGGTTTCGGGCACCTGCACGTGGAAGGCGGAGCCATATGGGGCAGTGTTCCCTTCCCTATGCTCAAGCTGCATGAGGGCAACCAGACTTTCTTCCTGGACCGTTACGCCTTTTCCTGCATGGACTATTACGAGTTTGTCTCGGACCGCTGGCTAACGGGCTTCTATGAACATAACTTCAATGGATTCTTCCTTGGGAAGATTCCGGGTGTCAAGAAACTGGACCTGCGGGAGGTATTCACCGTCCGCATGGCCTGGGGCACGCTCACAGACGCCAACAGCGTGAATGCTCCCTACCGACTGCTCAATGTAACCAACCGGGAAAGCATCGCCAAAGTTCCGTATGTGGAGATCGGCGCGGGTATTTCCAATATCTTCCGTCTTTTGCGGGTAGACGCCTTCTGGCGTGTGACCCATCGCGAAAACCACAAAGGCAATTTCCACGTCAACGTGGGCCTGGATATTGAATTCTAAACTTAAACTAATAACATGGCAAACAAAGCCCAGTTCTTCCGCATCAATCCCATGGAGTCCATCATGCACGTGGATGCCTACCAGTTGCGACCTTTGTATTCTCCCCATTATTCCTTCTGTTTCCTCACCGGAGGAGAAGTTCTATGCGATATAGACGGAAAACGGATTCTGCTGGGCCCCGGGCAGTTCATCCTGGTACCGGAGAACAAGGAAATGTTCATCCATCATTTCAAGGACTGCAAAGGCGTAACCGGAAGCTTCAGCCTGGATTTCCTGAAAGACGCTTCTTATCCTGTGCTGCGCTCTTCCCTGCCCATTGTCCAGAGCTTCTGGTTTGATGATGCCGTATTCATGGGCTCCCTTACCAAGCGCATGATTACCGCCTATGAAGACAAAGACAAGGCCTTCCTGCAAAGCGCCATGGACATGATTCTGGGCCAGCTTCGCCCCGGCGGTCATATGGCCGTGGTACCGGAGAAATTCCTGCAATTGGTATTTGACCCCAATCAGGCTCCGCTTTCTGTTTCTGATTACGCCGACAGACTGAATGTAACGGCCAATTACCTGAACAAGACCGTCAAGGCCCATACCCACCGTACCGCCATTGATTGGATTGAAATTGCCCGCCTGAACCTGGCCAAGAAACTGCTGAAAGACCCCAGCATTCCCATTGTGGACGTAGCCATCCGTTCCGGTCTGGAAGACCAGTCTTACTTCTCCCGTTTCTTCAAGAAAAAGACTGGCCTCACGCCTTCCCAGTTCCGTTCAGAGAAGTAAGTCCCGTCACATAGAGGACACCGTCCTGCACCCTAAAATGTACGTCGGCCCCGTCGAAGGGCATGGCGTATTCCCTATTGGGGTCGTCCTGATAAGCGGGACGGGGATCCAGGGCCAAAACCTGTTCCAGTGCCGCCCTCTGGCCTGCCGTGATAGGAAGTTCTTCCGGAATTACTACGGTCAGTTTTTGCTCTGGAGCCTCGGAAGCGAAACCGCACTGCGCCTTAGGATGGCTGTCGGCATAGGCCACATAGGGTTTGATGTCGTAGATGGGTGTCCCGTCCATCAGATCGGCGCCTCGTACCAACAATTCGCCGTTTTCTATGCCTTCCAGCTTCACGCACGACAAGCCAAGCGGATTAGGACGGAAGGGGGAACGAGTGGCCCATACACCCAGGGCAGTGTTTCCCCCCAGTCTGGGAGGACGCACGGTGGGCTGCCAGGCCTGTTTAGTGGGCCGATTGGCCGAAAAACCCCAGATGAGCCAGATATGGCTGAATCCTTCCAATCCTCGCAAAGCTTCCTGTACCTGGAAGGGCTTGCAAAAGACAATGCGGCCCCGGATTTCCGAAGAAAGGGAACTTTGTCGGGGTATGCCGAACTTGGAGCCAAAAGGCCCCTTGTAATAAGCCACTGGCTGCAGTAAGAGTTCGTCTGCGCCCATCTTAGGAAAGGAATTTGCCATGACAGCGGCAGTAACGGAGGCCGCTGCCACAGGGACAGGGATCGTCGGGCGCCACATGGGGAATGGCAAAGCCTAACGGGAACTCTTGAGAAGATAGCTCCTTGGCATAGCCGTCGGTGATGGTGGGTTCAGGCATGGCCCAATGCGGATATTCCTCCTGCTCCCCTGCCCCTTCCGGTTCCGGAAGCTTTTTCCAAGCTTCCCAATCGGCCTTGCAAAGACCGGTTTCCGCGGCGCTATACCCTTTTAAAAACCACTTGGGAATGCTGTCGGCGTAGGCACTTACCATCTGACAGCAGGAAAGCCAGCTTTCATCGTCCAGTTCCGGATAACGCGGGCTATCCATCAGAGGCTGGAAGAGAGCGTCGTTCTGGTCGGCCGTAAATTGAGCTTCCATCCAGGTGTCGTGTTCGGCCTTGACCAACTCGAATCCTTCGTAGCCCAGCCGGCGGTACATCTGCTCCAGGCGCATGCCCTCCGGCGTTTTCATGCCCACCGTAAAATAAGGAGCACCAGCCCCGGCTTCGCGGGCCTCGGCCGATGTAAAAGGTTTGAACCCGTGCTGGTCCAGCTGTTCCCGCATAGAGAAAATATCATCTACGTTGTCCACGCAGGGAGAACAGACATAGTCGCCCCAGCTATCCGTATAGCGGTACATCTTCACCAGCGGGCTCTGACGCAGCATGCTGGACAGGCGGTGAAAATCGGCCCCATGAACTTTCTCATACCAGTCCATCATCAGGTTCACGAACTGGTCGGTGGGCAGGATGCCATACAGATTCAGGTACCCCAGGCCCACTCGTTCTATCTCGAACTGTCCGCTCTTTTCCCCGCTGCCGATCACTTTCTCCACCTCCGGAGCCACAATCTCGTACAGTTCGCGGCTGATCCAGACTTTGTGGTAATGCTCGTCGGAGTCGTCGTACTCCACCAGGCCCGTCACCTCCAGGAGGGACGGATAGTCGGCGAAGTCCTGATATTGCACCTTCTCCGGTCCTGCGTGAACCAGTTCCCGGAGCAGACGGACGTCCCTTTCCATCAGATGCGACATCCATCTGCGCGGTTCTGCGCGCAGATAACTGTGCATCTGATCTACCAACTGGGACTTCCTCAGACGAGGGCTCAAGTCGTTTCCCAGGATATTCCCAAGGTCTTGAAGCTCCATCTTCTGAAAGCCATCCAAAATGGTATGTAACGTCCGTTCTTTCATGAGGATGCAAAGATACAAATTTTTAAGAAAAGATATATCCTCGGAACCTTAGCCACCCTCGGCTATTAGAGGGAGGGGCCCGCCGCTACGCGGTGGGAGGGCCGGAGCGAAGCGGAGGGGTTCCGAGGATATATCTTTTCTTTAAATCGTATCCTGATACTTTAGTATAGGATTACGCGCCGCGGTGGTTTCGTCCGGGCGGGAGATGGGCGTGTTGTGCGGAGCTTCGTGGAGGATGTTGGGATCCTCGGCGGCTTCGTCGGCAATCTTGCGCATCACCTCGATGAATGCATCCAGGGTTTCCTTGCTCTCGGTTTCCGTGGGCTCAATCATGAGGGCCTGATGGAACAGAAGCGGGAAATAGATAGTGGGTGCATGGAAGCCATAGTCCAGCAGACGCTTGGCCACATCCAGCGTGGTAGCGCCGGGAACACCTTCGCGGGCGCCGTCATTGATGAGGCCGTCAAAGACGAATTCGTGCTTGCAGACCCCCTCAATGGGCAGTTTGTACTTGTCCTTGAGGCATTCCTTGATGTAGTTGGCACTGAGCACCGAATACTGTCCCACCTTCTTCAGATGGTCCTTACCCAGGGACAGGATATAGGCATAGGCCCTGAGGATAACGCCGAAGTTGCCGTGGAAACCGCTTACGCGAAGGTCCGGAATGCAGTCTTCCAGGTGCTTAGCCACACCCACGGGACCGGAACCGGGACCGCCACCGCCGTGAGGCGTAGAGAAGGTCTTGTGCAGGTTCAGGTGCATGATGTCGAAGCCCATGTCACCGGGACGAACCACACCCATAAGCGGGTTCATATTGGCGCCGTCGTAGTACAGCAGGCCGCCGGCTTCGTGCACCAGGGAGGCGATGGTCTTTATCTCCGTCTCAAACAGGCCCAGCGTATTGGGGTTGGTCATCATGATGCCGGCCACTTCGTCCGTCAGCAGCGGTTTCAGGGCCTCTACATCGATACGACCGTTCTCCAGGGATTTCACTTCCACCACTTCCAGGCCACAGACCGCGGCCGATGCCGGATTGGTGCCATGGGCGCTGTCCGGGACAATGACCTTGGTACGTTTCAAGTCACCGCGGTTCATGTGGTACTGCCGCATGATCATAAGGCCGGTCAGTTCTCCATGCGCGCCGGCGCAAGGGTCGAAGGTGAAGGTGTACATGCCGGTAATGGCCGATAACGCCTTGTTCATCTCCTGATATACCTTGAGGGCGCCCTTTGTGAGGCCTGCGTGCATGAGCGGATGCAGACCTGCAAAGCCCGGCAGGAAGGCAATCTCCTCGTTGATCTTGGGATTGTACTTCATGGTGCAGGAACCCAGCGGATAGAAGCCGGTATCCACGCCGAAGTTCATCTGGGAGAGGTTGGTGTAATGGCGTACCACATCCGGTTCGGCCACCTGGGGCAGCCCCAGCGGAGTTTCGCGGCGCAGCTGAACCGGGATTTCCGGTGCAGCCGGGAACTTGTTCACGGGCAAGGAATAACCGCATCGGCCTTCCTTGGAGAGTTCGAAAATGAGTTTGTCGTAGTACTTCATAGCCTAGCCCTCCTTGACAATTTTGACCAAGGCATCGATTTCCGCCTTGGTACGTTTTTCCGTGACACAGAAACTCACATAGCCTTCCTCGGTATCCAGGGCGGCGAAGAAACCGGCTTCTTCCAGATTCTTCTGCATCTGGCCGGGGAACTGCTTGGGCTTAAGTACGAACTCCTTCAGGAAAGGCTTGTCCGGGAACACATCCTCGAACTGGCCGGTCTTAAGGAGTTCGGCCTTCAGGTAATGGGCTCCGTCGGTGCTGATCCGGTTCACTTCCTTGAGCCCTTCCGGACCCATAAGGGAGAGATAGATGGTGGCCCACAGGGCCATCAGACTTTCGTTGGAGCAGATGTTGGAAGTGGCTTTTTCGCGCTTGATGTGCTGTTCGCGGGCCTGCAGGGTGAGCACGAATACGCGTCTCCCCTCTTTGTCCACGGTCTGGCCCACCACGCGGCCGGGCATCTTGCGCATGTGCTCCTTCTTTACGGTCATGAAGCCCACATAAGGGCCGCCGTAACTCAGGGGCAGGCCAAGGGACTGGCCATCGCCCACCGCAATATCGGCACCCCATTCGGCCGGGGTTTTCACCACCGCCAGGGCCGAAGGATCGCAGTATTCCACCAGGAGGCCCTTCTGGGCATGGATGGCATCGGCAAAGCCGCTATGGTCTTCGATGATGCCGTAACGGTTGATGGACGGCACAATCACGCCGGCTACATCGTCCTTCGCCAGTTCGGCCTGCAGGGCTTCGCGGCTGGTCTGTCCGTCCTGGACAGGGAGATAACCCAGTGCCACACGATGGAACTTGGCATAGGTTTCCACCACCTTGATCACATGGGGCAGAAGGCCCTTGGACAGCAGTACGCGCGTCTTTTTGCGAGTGCTGGCGATGGCCATCTTCATGGCTTCGGCCGCTGCCGTGGGTCCGTCGTAGAGGGATGCGTTGGAAACATCCAGGCCGGTGAGGGCGCACAGCAGGCTCTGATACTCGAAGATATAGCGCAGCGTTCCCTGCGAAATCTCGCACTGGTAAGGCGTATAGGCCGTAATGAACTCAGAGCGGGAGCAGAGGTAAGGAATCACAGAGGGCGTATAATGGTCATACGCGCCCTGACCCACGAACACCTTCAAACGGGCGTTCATGGCTTCCAGAGAAGCGAAATAATCGCGGATTTCCTGCTCACTCAGGGCATCCGGCAGTGCATAGGCACCCTTATGCAGGAACTGGGCGGGAACGTCGCTGAAAAGGTCTTCCAGCTTATTCACGCCGATGCGTTCCAGCATGGCCTGCACATCCGCTTCCGTATGAGGCAGATAGGATAATTGTGCCATAGTCTACTCGCCGATCTGGGCTTTATAGGCGGCAGCGTCCATAAGGGCGTCCAGTTCCGATGCATCGGCCATCTCCACTTTGATGATCCAGGCGCCATAGGCGTCTTCATTCACCATTTCGGGAGCATCTTCCAGGGCTTCGTTCACCTCCACCACGGTACCGGAAACGGGGCTGATGAGCTCGGAGGAGGCTTTCACGCTCTCCAGGGCGCCGAATTCCTCGCCGGCTTCCACTGCATCGTCCACATCGGGCATGTCCACATAAGTGATATCACCCATTTCCGCCTGGGCAAAATCCGACACGCCGATAACAGCGATATTACCTTCCACCTTTACCCACTCGTGGGATTCGGAATACTTTAAACCTTCAAGAATCTTAGACATAGCGTTTATTTTTTGTAATTAGTTTGATAAAATCTCTTTTTGACCACCTTTCCGGAGAATACTTTCTTGCGGATACGGATGCAGAGCGGGGTGTCCAGGGCGGCGTAGGCCTTGTCCACCAGAGCGAAACAGATGCTCTTGTCCAGGGAGATGGAATGATAGCCGGTAGTGACCACACCTACTTCCTCCCCTTCCGGGGTTTCCACCGGATAGCCGGCGCGCGGAATGGCCTTGTCTTCTATCTCGATACCCACCAGTTTGCGGGCCAGGTTCCCGGCCTTCTGGTCCAGGAGTGCCTCTTTGCCGATGAAATCTTTCTCGTACTTGCAGAACATGCCCAGACCGGCCATCACGGGGCTGATTTCCGGGCTTAGTTCGTCGCCGTACAACGGGAGACCTGCCTCGAAGCGCAGGGTGTCGCGGCAGCCCAGTCCGCAGGGCTGGACGCCGGCCTTCAGCAACTTGTCCCAAATCTCAACGATATTCTCCGGCGTGGTATACAGTTCAAAGCCGTCTTCGCCGGTGTAGCCGGTGCGGCTCAGAATCAGGCGTTCGCCGTTATATTCTACATCGCAGAAGGTGTAGAAGGCTAAATCGGCCGCCTCTTTGTAGCCCAGTACCTCGAAGATGGTTTTCTCGGCCTCCGGGCCCTGGACGGCAATTTGGCCGATACGGTCCGATGCATTGTCCAACTTGCAGTCGAAGCCCTTGGCCTGCTCCTGGATCCAGGCGAAGTCCTTGGCTATGTTGGCGGCATTCACCACCAGCAGGAAATGGTTGGCCAGGTATTCCCGGTACACCAGAAGATCATCCACCGTACCACCGTTGGGATAGCACATCATGCCATAGAGCACCTTGCCGGGCTCGAAGCCGCGGATCTCATTGGTGAAGATGTGGTTGATAAAGGCTTCGGCCTCCGGGCCCTTTACGAAGATTTCTCCCATGTGGGACACGTCGAACATACCCACTTTCTGGCGGACGGCCAGATGTTCCTGGGTAATGCCACTGTACTGGATGGGCATCATAAAGCCCGCGAAGGGGCTCATCTTGGCCTGCAGGGCCACATGGGCCGAATACAGGCAAGTCTGCTGCAACGACTCCTGGGGAGCAACGTTTACTTCTGACATGATTATTCGTTTAAGTGTTTAACAATCAGTTTATAAAGTGCAATATTAGTCTCTTTGTTCACGCGAAGGTCTTCTCCCGTGGCACCCTGTTCCGGGCTCTTTTCCCCGCAAATATCCACCGCCACCACCTCCATTCCGGAAGTGAACACGCTTTCCAGCATCTCTGTCAGCTGCGCCAGCGTGTGTGTACCCTGTGACCAGTCTGTCCGGGCCCATTGGCCTTCCAAAACGTCCTTGTCCACCGACACATACAGGCGCTCTCCCCTTCTCTGATCCAGCCAGCCTTCCGGCAACTCCGAAGGGCATCCCTCCGGGCCGATACTGAGCACGCTGCGTAGCAACGGCTGTTCCTGCTGCAGGGACTTCATCCATCCGCCGCAACTGAGCAGCCCGCCGAAAGCGGCGTCCTGGTTGTCCGGATGGTGGTCCACCAACAGCAAGTGGAAGGGTTCCGTCTGCTCCAGGGCCAGCAGCTGGCTCATATAGTGATAGTCGCCGCTGTCTATAAAGCGCAGCCGGGGCAACGGTCCTTGCTTCAGGGCATCCACAATCACTTGCCGGGCTCCTTCGTCGCAATAGCAGTGACAGCCTTCCAGCTCCTGAAAATCCAGGCGTGTGACGGGGTGTTCTTGTTCCCGCAACCACGGCAGGAAGCCCTCCGCCTCATATACGCCGCTGAAATCTGTCACCAATATCCTCACTTACTTCCCTTCTTCTTTGCATTTACAGGCATACATGAGCGCTACCCTCGCGTTCATAATGACCTCTTCCTGTTCTTCCGGACTCAAGTCCACATAGGAGAGCAATCCGGGCAGACGACGGTTCAGTTCGTCGGTTTCCAGCCCCAGGATATAGCCCTGAACCGCCAGGGCATTTACCCAGTACTGCTGCACGGAGGCAGCCAGTACCTGCATCAGTTCAGAATTCTCATCCGGGACAACGCCACCGGCCAGTTTGCTCAGAGTGCGGGAATACAGACAGGCATCGATATCCACCAACTGCCTCCGATGCAGTTCCCGGTGTTTGGCCAGTGCCAGGCCATTCCCCTTGCGGATTCTTTCGCTCCGGGCATCCCAGGTCTCCACCTCTTGATGAGTCACTTCGCATGCCACATCGTGGAAACGGATAGCCTCTGCCTTAAGTTCGCGGCCGGTCACCACATCCAGGTTCCAGACTTTCTCCGGCAGGCCGAAAGGATAGATCACCGACACGCCCTCCGGGCAGAAATTGCGGTTGTAGAAAGCGATCATGGAAGGCAGCTGGGAATCTTCCACAGAAGCCTTCACCAGAATCTTGAAACGGGACAGGTCTTTGCCGAAACGGGCGGCATCCTGCAGCAGGCGTACCGCAATTTCCACGTTGCGGTGGCCGGTATCAATACAAACTACAACATAATTCAAATTGGGCAGCAGCATGGCATAGTCCAGCCAGAAACGCTCCGAACCGGTGGAATAGGAAGTCCAGGTAACGTTGGCATCGTAGCGGAAGGCCGGCGTGCGGCTCAGGAACTCTCCCTTTAATTCCTCGATATGCGGATCAATCACGTGATAGTTGTTCTGCTGGGGCCGAAGGTCTTTCCCTACAAAGGAACCGAATTCGTGAATGAAACGGAGTGCCTCCTGTCCGGTGGCGCCGAAGCCTACGATCATGGCATTGAACGGCTCCGTGGTATAGCCCAGCGAATTGCCCTGGGCATCGCGTGCAATAGCAGCCGACTCTACGGGCATCAGTTCCGGCTCCTGCCGCTTCACCTGCGTGAAGATAAGTTCCTGCCAATTGAGCAGGCGCACACGGGGATGGACATTGGCATACAAGGCCGTATAATTGTTCACATCGCTATTGAAGCAGTATACTTTGGCCAGAATGGATTTCTTGGCCACCAGCAGCTGCAGAAAGCGGAAATTGTGTTCCTCGTTTTCGGAAAGGATATACACGTGGGTGCGCTTACTGTTCAGCAGAGAATCCAGGATGGGAACACCCACTGCCTGGGCAAAACCCGCTTCGCAGGCAGCCTCCGGCAGACGACCGCGAATGAACATGAAATGGTCGTAGCCCAGGATATCGGCCAGAGACCTTTCGGTGCGGCGGGAGAACATGGTGTGCAGCATTTCGCCGATGGAAAGCTCCCCTTCCGCTTCTTCGTCGGGATCCGGGAAATGGATGAACAGGAGTTCATCTTCGGGTGCGGTGTCGCGGATGCTCCGGGCCAGCATGCGGGCGGCCGGATTGTCGCCCAGGAAGACATGCAGTTTCCGATTCTTCTTCGATGTGCGCCGCTGACGCAATTTGAGCCGGATGGTATCCTTGATTCCGCGCGGCACAATGAGGAAGAGCAGCGAAATGGTGAAGATGATAGCCAGGACAAAAATAGTGAGATACGCCAGCAGCAGGAACGGTTCCCGGAATATGACGGCTGCAATGATATCGTCGAACACAACGGTGTGGCCGATAAACATCTCCAGCGACGCCAAGGACGATACCAGGAACAACTGGATCCAGTTTCCGTCCGTTACCGTATGGGAGGAACGGGCCAGCAGCACGACGTGCATGATGGCACCTGCCACGAGCAGGAAGCCGAAGATTCCCAGAACGGCACCCCGCTTACCTCTGCGGAGCAAACGACCCAAAATGGCAGCAAATAACGCACCAAAAATCAGTAACGCGATGAGCCATAGAATCATGGTAGAAACTGGAACCGGAAAGTCGGGTGTGTGCATTCTTTTTTGTTATTTGGTATTGTACAAAGTTAATAATTATTTTCGAGATTAGGAATCAGTTTTGCGCACTGACGAAAAAACGGTAAATTTGCATGCAAAGCGAAAAAACCATGGCAGAATCCAACTTCATAGACTACGTCCGAATCTTTTGTGCCAGCGGTCACGGAGGCGCCGGTAGTGCCCACCTGCACCGGGCTAAGTATGTGCCTAAGGGAGGGCCCGACGGCGGCGACGGCGGCCGGGGCGGTCACATCATCCTGCGGGTGAATCCGCAGCTGTGGACCCTTATCCACCTGCGCTACCGCAAGGTGGTGCGGGCCGAAAACGGCGGCAACGGCGCCGAGGCCCTGAAGAAGGGCAAGAACGGGACCGACATTATCCTGGAAGTACCTCAGGGCGTGGTGGTTAAGGACGCGGAGACGGAAGAGGTCATCACCGAACTGGTGGAAAAGGACCAGGAATACATCCTCTGTCGCGGCGGTAAGGGCGGCTGGGGCAACGACCATTTCAAGTCGGCCACCAACCAGACGCCTCGCTTCGCGCAGCCCGGAGAGGATGGCCAGGAAGGCTGGTTCATCCTGGAGCTCAAAGTGCTGGCCGATGTGGGCCTCGTGGGCTTCCCCAACGCCGGCAAGAGTACGCTGCTAGCCGCCATTACATCGGCCAAACCTAAGATTGCCAATTACGCCTTCACCACGCTGGAGCCCAACCTGGGCATCGTGCGCTACTACGACGACCGTTCCTTCGTGATGGCCGATATCCCCGGCATCATCGAGGGCGCCCATGAGGGAAAAGGCATTGGCATGCGCTTCCTGCGGCATATTGAACGAAATTCCGTGCTGCTGTTCATGGTGGCGGCCGATGAAGCCGACGTCACCAAATGCTACAAGATTCTGCTCAAGGAGCTGGAAGAATACAATCCGGAACTGCTGGTGAAAGACCGCGTGCTGGCCATCACCAAGACAGACCTGATTGACGAAAAACAGCGCGCCAAGATAGAAAAGAAACTCCCGGCCGATATCCCGCACGTATTTATCTCCTCAGTGGCCCAGACGGGCCTGAACGATCTTAAGGAGGAACTGTGGAAGGCCCTGAATCGATGAATTGGGACGCCCTCATACAACTGGACCAGCGGCTCACGCTCTGGCTGAACCAGTTGGGCACGCCCGCCTGGGACCCTTTCTGGCTGCTCCTGTCGGACATCAAGATTTGGTTCCCGGCCTACGCAGTGGTAATGGCATGCCTCATCTGGAAACTGGGCTGGAAAAAGGGCCTGGCCGTGATTTTGTCCCTGGTGGCCACCGTGGTATTCATCGACCAGACTGCCAATGCCGTAAAAGACGGTTTCGAGCGCCTGCGGCCGTGTTTCAACGCCTGGATGATTGCCAATGGCGTACGCACGCCTTACGGCTTAATCGGCCCTCTGTATGGCTTTTTCTCGGCCCATGCGGCCAACAGTTTCGGCTTTGCCATAGCTTCCTATCTGGGCTTTAAACTCAATGACCCTGAGCACAGTTACAAGGCTTATGGCTGGGGCGTATTCATCTGGGCCGCCCTTTTGTCGTTCAGCCGCATCATGATGGCCGCCCATTTCCTGGGCGACGTACTGGTGGGAACCTGCTACGGACTGGCCGTGGGCCTTACCATAGCAGGAATCACTTGGTGGATAACGGTTAAAGTGATCCGATGAGTTTTTCCATGTGCATGCTGTGGGAACCCTTCAGCAGCACAGTGCAGCCTTGGAGCGGATGCTCCTGCAGATAAGCGGCCAGAGCATCGGACGAAGCAAAAGTAGGAATCCCCTTCCCTTCTGCTGCCCGGGCGAAATCTTCGCCCACCAGATAGGCCTCAATGTCTTTCAGACGCGCCACCACCTTCTCATGCTCCAGTGCAGCATCCGGCCCCAGTTCGCGCATATCGCCCAGCAGGGCCACCTTTCGGCCTTCCACCAGAAGCAGATTATCCAAAGCAACTGCCATGGAGGAAGGGTTAGCGTTATAGGCATCTACGATGAGCGTATTTTTCTCTGTCTTAACCAATTGAGAGCGGTTATTGGAAGGGATGTATGCAGCCACGGCAGCGCGGGCATCGGCCTGGGGAACGCCGAAGAACCAACCGATCTTGAGGGCGGCCAACACGTTGGCGGCGTTATACGCGCCCACCAGATGGGTTTCCAGCAGGCCGTCGGGGAATTCCATCCGAAGGAAGGGATGTTCCGGGTTGGACGGAAGGATATTCACGTCCTTGGCGCCATAGGCGATGCAGGGCATCTCCCGTTCCCAGAGCATTTCCTGAAGGACGGGGTCGTCGCCGTTGGCGAAGGCGATGCCGTCGTGCGCCTTTAGCCAATCGTACAGTAGGCCCTTTGCATGCTTCACGCCTTCATAACTGCCGAAACCTTCCAGATGGGCCTTTCCCACGTTGGTGATGAGACCGTGGGTGGGCTGAGCCACCGCCAGCAGGGGTTTCAGGTCTTCGGGATGGCTGGCGCCCATCTCAATGATAGCCAGCTGAGCATCGGTCCCGATCTTGAGGACGGACAGCGGCACGCCGATATCGTTGTTCAGGTTTCCCTCCGTGGCCGTCACCTGGTATTTGGCCGATAAGACAGCACGGATAAGCTCCTTGGTGGTAGTCTTCCCATTGGTACCGGTAAGGCCGATTACTGGAATGTCCAGCTGTTGCCGGTGCCAGGCCGCGAGGGCCTGCAGCGCCGCCAGGGTGTCCGGCACCTTGATGAGGCGCGGGTCATCGGCCTGTACGCTTTCGTTAACCACGGCGTAGCAAGCGCCGGCCTCCAGGGCCTTCAGGGCGAAGGTATTGCCGTCGAAGTTCTCCCCTTTCAGGGCTACGAAAAGCTGGTTTTCCCGGATGGTCCGGGTATCGGTATTCACTCCCGCAGACTGCAGGAAGATTTGGTATATGTCTTTGATGTTCATAAGGCAGGAGATTCTTCGCTTCGCTCAGAATGACAATTATTTTCCGGTGCTACCAAAGCCGCCGGCGCCGCGCTGGGTGTCGTCCAGCTGATCCACTTCCTCCCACTCCACCTGTTCGTGGCGGGCGATCACCATTTGGGCAATCCTTTCGCCGGGCACAATCTCAAAGGGCTGCTGCGAGAGGTTCACCAGGATCACGCGGATTTCTCCGCGATAGTCGGCGTCGATGGTGCCGGGCGAATTGAGAACAGTGATGCCGTGCTTGGCGGCCAGCCCGCTGCGGGGGCGCACCTGCGCCTCATATCCCTTGGGCAGGGCGATGTACAGGCCCGTAGGAACCAGGGTCCGTTCCAGCGGCTGCAGCACGACAGGCTCCGTCAAGAGGGCCTTGAGGTCTACGCCTGCACTTTGCTCCGTAGCATACGCCGGGCAGGGATAAGGGGATTTGTTGACAATCTTAACCTTCATTATTTAGGGGCTTTGATATACAAGACAATGGCAATGATGGCGTAAAGGTAATTGGGCAGCCAGATGGCCACGCTAGCCGGCAAGGTATCCGTAATCACGAACATCTCGCTGAACTGCATGAAAAGGATGTAGGAGAAGCCCAAGGCCGTACCTGCCGCCAGGTTCCAACCCATGCCACCGCGCTTTTTCTTGGTACACAGCGCTACGCCGATAATGGTGAGGATGAGGGCCGAGAAAGGCAGCGAGAAACGGTTGTTTTTCTCGATGAGCGACATGTTCACGGAAGCGTCGCCGCGCATTTTCTGGGTTTCGATAAGCTGGTTCAGCTCACTATAATTCAGTTCCTGGATGGTGTAGCGGTTGCGGAAGAAATCGTCCCGCGTGAGACTGAGCGTGGTGTCCAACTGCCGGCCGGAACGGATATGGTCCCCCATGCCTTCATCGTAATCCCGGATATACCAGTTGCGCAGTTTCCAAACGCCGGTCACTGTGTCGTACTGGGCACTTTCGGCCGAAATCTTGGAACGCAGCCTTCCGCCGGACATGTCTTCCAGAGTGAAATTATAGGCAGTGTTATTATAGGCACTGAAGCTTTCGATGTACACGAAATGGTCGTCTTCCAGCTTGTAGTGCATGTCGTGGCCCATTTTCACCTTGCGTAAGGAGTTGTATTTCTGTTCGAACTGCACGCGCGTGGCATTGGCCCCCGGCAAGATCCAGAGGCTCAGAATCAACGAAATAATGGCAATAAAAGTGGCCGATACCAGATAGGGCACCATGAGCCGATGGTAACTGATGCCGCTGGAGAGCATGGCCACCACCTCCGAATCCTGGGTCATCTTGGACGTGAAGAAAATCACCGTAAGGAACACGAACATGGGTGAATACATGTTGAGGAAATACGGGACGAAATTCACGTAATAGTCGAAGATGATCTCATTCAACGGAGCTTCCTTCTTCACGAAATCCTCGATCTTCTCACTGACGTCGAAGATAACGATGATCAGGGACAGGAAGGCAATGGCCACGAAGAAAGTGACCAGGAATTTCCGGATGATGTACCAGTCCAGTTTCTGGAGTCCGCTGAATCTCATAGGCGCTGCATCAGTTGCGGGACAACGGCCGATTTCCAGGAATGGAAGTCTCCCTGGAGGATGTGCTCCCGTGCCGTGCGCACCAGGTCCAAATAAAATGCCAGATTGTGTTCGCTGGCCACCATGGCGGCGAACATTTCCTTGGCAATGAACAAGTGGTGGATATACCCCTTGGTATAATAGCTGTCTACGAAGGAAGTTCCCTGGGGATCCAGCGGCGTAAAATCATCCGTCCACTTGGCATTGCGCATGTTCATGATGCCGTTCCAGGTGAAGAGCATGCCGTTGCGGCCGTTCCGGGTGGGCATCACGCAGTCGAACATGTCGATGCCACGGTCGATGCTTTCCAGGATGTTGGCGGGCGTACCCACCCCCATCAGGTAACGGGGCTTATTCTGGGGCAGGATGGGACAGGTAACTTCCAGCATCTCATACATTTTCTCCGTGGGCTCCCCTACCGCCAGGCCGCCTACGGCATAGCCGCCGCGGTTGTCGTTGTCCAGAGTGAGGGCGTGCTCCACGGCCTGCTGACGAAGGTCCGGGTACACGCAGCCCTGGATGATGGGGAACATCACCTGCTGGTAACCATATAAAGGTTCGGTTTCATCGAAATGCTTGGCGAAACGCTCCAGCCAGCCCTGCGTGAGACGGAGGGACTTCTGGGCGTAGCGGTAATCTGCGTCGCCCGGGCAGCATTCGTCCAGGGCCATCATGATATCGGCCCCGATGATGCGTTGGGTGTCCACGTTGTTCTCCGGGGTGAAGATGTGCTTGCTGCCGTCGATGTGCGAGGAGAATTTGCAGCCTTCTTCCGTGAGCTTGCGGATGGGTGCCAGGGAGAATACCTGGAAGCCGCCGCTGTCCGTGAGGATGGGGCCATCCCAGTGTTCGAACTTGTGCAGGCCGCCGGCCTTGTAAAGGGTGTCCAAACCGGGCCGAAGATACAGGTGATAGGTGTTGCCCAGGATGATCTGAGCCTTGATATCGGCCTGTAAATCCCTGTGATATACACCCTTGACAGAGCCCACCGTCCCCACCGGCATGAAGATGGGAGTCAGGATTTCACCGTGGTCCGTGGCAATGCGGCCTGCGCGGGCGGCGCTGGCAGGGTCTGTGGCAATCTTTTCAAATTTGAACATCCGGGCAGTATTATCATGCAAAAATACGGATTTTTTTGTACTTTTGTATGCTATTGACAGATAATAACACAGCTTCGCATCATGCAGATTAAAATCAAACCCATCACCCTGAAGCTCATCCTGATGAACTTCCTGGAATTCGCCGTCTGGGGAGCGTATCTCACCTCGCTGGGCCGCTACCTGGGCAATATCGGCCTGGGCTCCCAAATCAAGTGGTTCTTTGCCATGCAGGGCATCGTGTCCATCTTCATGCCCACCCTCATGGGCATTTTGGCCGATAAAAAGATGGAGGCGCAGAAAGTGCTCTCCCTCTGCCACGGCTTCGCAGGCCTGTTCATGGCGGGCGCCGGCTTCTATTGCCTTAGCGCCGGAGACGCCGTGCAGTTTGCCCCGCTCTTTATCCTGTACAGCCTGAGCGTGGCCTTCTTCATGCCCACCATCGCCCTGGTGAACTCCGTGGCTTATAACGCCCTGGGCAAGGAAGGCATGGACCCTGTGAAGGAATTCCCGCCCATCCGCGTATTCGGTACCGTGGGTTTCATCTGCAGCATGCTGCTCACCAACTTCCTGCACATCGGCGGCGTGGCCATGCAGGACAGCTATACCCAGCTCATCTCTTCCGGTATCCTGTCCCTGGTCCTCTGCGGCTATGCCCTCACCATGCCCCCCTGCCCCGTGGACAAGACCAAGAAGAACGAAACCCTGGCCGATGCCTTCGGCCTCAAGGCCTTCAGCCTGTTCAAGGACGGCCAGTTCGCCATCTTCTTCATCTTCTCCATGCTGCTGGGCGCCTCGCTGCAAATTACCAACGGCTATGCCAACACCTTCCTGGGCTCCTTCGCCAGCGATCCTGCCCTGGCCGATACCTTCGCCGTGAAGAACTCCAACGCCCTCATCGCCATCTCCCAGGCCTCGGAAACCCTGTGCATCCTGCTCATCCCCTTCTTCATGAAACGCTTCGGTATCAAGAAGGTGATGCTCATCTCCATGTTCGCCTGGGTGCTCCGCTTCGCCTTCTTCGGCATGGGTAACCCGGCCATGCCCGGCGTGCTGCTGTTCATCCTCAGCTGCATCGTATACGGTATGGCATTCGATTTCTTCAATATCTCCGGCTCCCTGTATGTGGAACAGAATGCCGCCAAGGACATCCGTTCCAGCGCCCAGGGCCTGTTCATGATGATGACCAACGGTTTCGGCGCCACCATCGGCACCCTGGCCGCCGGCGCAGTGGTAGATGCCTGCGACGTATTCAACACCCCGGCCAACTGGCCTCAGGCCTGGTACATCTTCGCCGGCTATGCCTTCGTGGTAGCCATCCTCTTCTGGATCCTGTTCAAAGACCCGCAGAAGAAGGTGAAAGCCTAAACATTCTCTTCATCTTCCATCTTGTCCGCATCGTCCTCCAGGCCGGTGCGGACAATGTTTTTGATGCGCGTGGGTGTGAGTTCATAGCGGATATCGAAACAAGTGTACTGGTGATGCGGGCCCGACTTCCGATAGGAGGTCACATAATCAAGACGATAGCCCAGTTCCAGTAGCGTAAGCCGGTCTACATTGTAAATCCCCAGCCGAAGCAGTTTATCCAAGATCAGGTGGTTGCGGCTTAGCACGCGCATCACCCGCCGTTCCACCTGCTCCCGGGATGGATGTTTCACCCGGTTGTGCCAGCGGTTCTTGCAAGCCACGCTGCAGAACTTCCGGTCCGGACGGCCGCTCAACAATACGCGGCCGCAGAACTGGCAGTGTAGCGGATGCTTCATGTCTTCAATCTTGTAAGCCATCTCTTCGCGCTCTTTTGCCGCAAAAATGCATCGTGACAACTGGATTTCCAAGCATCGGAAAAAAGATTTCCCAAAATACTTCTGTTTCGCTGGTACAACAAGAAAAGCGGCTCGTAAGAAAGTTTTTTACGGGCTGCTTTTTTTCTTCTGATACAACATAAAAAAGTGACATTTCTCGTAAAAAACACGAATAAATGCACCCGAGAGCCGTTTTTTGTCGGCCTTTCCCCTTTTCGCACCCTTACTTTGCATCCGGGTCGGAGCGGCACTGCGCGCACCGCCAGGCCGGCCCACAGTACAATTTCCAAAAACAAAGTCATGGAATTTTTAAACAGAATACAATTGCGCGGCGTGGTGGGAAAGGCCGAAGTCATCACTTTCTCCAGCCAGAACCAGGTTTGTAATTTCTCCGTGGTCACAGACTATAGCACCGTGGACCGGGAGGGCAACTCCATCATCGAATCCACCTGGTTCAATGTATCGGCCTGGCACGGAAGAGATGGCGTGGACGATATCTATGCCCTCCAGAAAGGCGTATGGGTGGAAGTGACCGGTCGCCTGCGCAACCGCAAGTACACAACCCAAAACGGGGAGGAGCGCTACACCACCGAGATCGTCGCGCGTAAAGTGAAACTGGTTCCGCGCGAAGACGAACCCATGCAACCCCAAAGAGACTGGTAAATATGAAAACCGTCGGGAACACACTTTTGGCCCTTTTGCTGGCCATGGCCGTCAGCCTGCCTGCCGGCGCCCAACGTTATAGCGTGGGAACGGACGGAATCGGATGGGCAAGTCTGGGAACAGTCAATGCCGATGCCTCCATCGCGGTGGGTCGGCATGCCTCCCTGCATGCCGGTGCCGCCCTGAATCCCTGGACTTACCTTCGGCAGGATGCCGAACGGCAGATGCAGGCCCGTCAGTTGAACGTTTGGGGCGGAGCCCGCTGGTGGCCCTGGCACGTCTATTCCGGATGGTGGGCCGGACTGGACGTCCAATACCGCGTGTACAACGTAGGAGGAATCTGGAGTCGTGAAACGGAAGAGGCCGATACCTATGGAGGACGCTTGTGGGGAGGATATTCCATGATGCTTTCTGAGCACTGGAACCTGGATATAGGTGTGGGCGCATGGGGCGGATGGAAACAATATACTGTTTACTCCTGCCCTACCTGCGGCATCACGCAGGAGCAAGGATCCAAAGTGTTTATCCTTCCCGACGCACGGCTGGCTATCCAACTGATATTCTGAAGAGAAGGAAATGAAACAAGCAGACACTGTCTTTGTGTTAGCCGCCGTGGCGGTGGCCCTCGCGTTCCTCCCGGCTTGTGGGCCTATGAGGAAGATTGAGGCGGTTCGTCAGAAAGAACTGGCGGCCACCCTCGCCCTGTCCCGTAACGAAATCCAGGAGGAACGCAAGGTCATCGCGGTTTCCCATCGCGACACCATTACTGTCAAAGACGATTCCGGAAAGGAAATGCTCATCATGAAGGCCGTGAAAGACGAATCCTCCGGCGAGATGGTGGCGCACGACGTAATTGACGCTGCCGTCATCACCGCCCGTTTCCGAAACGTGGCCGAAAGACACGGACGGGTGGATCTGCGCTTTGAAATCATCGTCCCGGCCTCCATGCAGGATTCCCGCTGGCAGCTCCGCTTCCGTCCCCAGATGTATATCCTGGGAGACAGCCTGATGCTGGAGTCGGTCTATATTACCGGTGAGGACTACCGGAAAAGGCAGCTCCGGGGCTACGAACAATATGAGCGCTTCCTGAGCAGCATCATTACGGACAGCACCCGTTTTATCGACCTCAGGAATCTGGAAATCTTCCTGGAACGGAACCTGCCTGAAATCTACTACTTCAAAAACGACACATCCTACGTATCCGATGAACAGTTTGCGAGCTATTACGGTGTCACCGAAAAACAGGCGGTGGATCATTATACCAATTGGCTGCGCTATAGAATCAACGAACGCCGTAAAGGGCGTAAGGAACTTATGTACCACAAATACGTCCGCGCCCCCATCGAAACCGAAGGCATCCGGCTGGACACCGTACTTCGGAGTTTGAACGGAGACTTCGTATACGCCTATACCCAAAGTATCGCTACACGCCCGAAACTACGCAAGGTGGATATCGTCCTGGGCGGCGACATCTATGAAAGTGACCGTAAGTTGTATGAAATGGAAAGGACTGAACCACTGTCGTTCTACATCAGTTCCATGTCCACCCTGCTGGATCCCAGCGAAAGGTACATGACCCGTATAGTGGAGCGCCGTGCAGCCGCCAACACCGCCTGTTACGTGGAATTCGAGCAGGGAAAGGCAGAAGTAAAAGCCGATCTGGGCTACAACCGGGAAGAGCTTTCCCGCATCCGCGGAAACATCCTGGAAGTACTTGATAACCAGAATTTTGACTTAGATTCCATCGTTATCGCCGCATCGGCTTCTCCTGAGGGGACGTTGGTCCATAACAATGCTCTATCGGCCCAGCGCGCCGCCTCAGTAGCAGCCTACTTCGACAAGGATATCCGGCATTATCGCGACTCGGTACGACGCAGCGGATTTACAATGACCGTGGATGCGGACGGAAGGGAACGCGTGGGGAAAGTCGACATCCCGGATATCCGATTCCACTCCCGTTCCAACGGAGAGAACTGGGAGCTGCTCTCCCTCCTGGTAGACCAGGACAGTACTCTCTCCCCCAAAGACAAATACGCTTATCTGAAACATCTGGAAATCAGTGATTGGGACCAGCGGGAATCGGCCTTACAGAAAGAACCTTTCTACCGGCATCTGCGCGAGAAACTGTACCCTCGCCTGCGGACCGTGAAATTCGATTTCTACCTGCACCGAAAGGGAATGATCAAGGACACTGTACACACTACTGAACTGGACAGCACCTATATGAAGGGCATAGCACTACTGAAAGAACGCGAATACGAGAAAGCCCTGGAGTTCCTGCGCCCCTATCGGGACTACAACACGGCCATCGCCTGCGTATCGCTGGACTACAACGCATCGGCCATGGCCATCCTCCAGGAGTTGGAACGAACCCCTGCCGTCAATTACATGCTGGCGGTCCTTTATGCCCGTCACAACGACGACGAACGGGCCGTCCAATGCTACCTGGATGCCTGCCGCGCCGACCGTTCCTTCATCTTCCGTGGCAACCTGGACCCGGAAATCTATATCCTCATCCAACGTTATGGCCTCCACCGCGAGGAAGACCCGTTTGAACCTGTACCATGAATATGAAAAAACTGACAAGCGCCTTGCTGATACTAAGTCTCGTTTCCTGCCGATCCCTTATTAAAGAAGAACGATCCGGCTGTCCCGCCTGGATCCAGCTAAAGGCCGACAGGATGGTAAACGAACAGCTTTGGCCCTACTTCAGCTTCCGGATGATGAACCCTGAAGCGGATTGGGTCCAGCGGCAGGTGACCCAGACCGAAACCTTCTGTACTGAGGGTATGTCTTTCTCGTGGAAAAAGCATTCCCCTTTGGAAGTGGTCTGCGTGAGCAATTGGTCCGAAACGTTTTCCGAGGACGGAAACATCCTTCTGATCCCCCTGGGACAGGAATGCCCGGAGAGCCTGGCAGGTTGTGCACAGGCACAGACGGAAGAAGCCGAACGATATGTGGTGGAAGTCCCCCTTCAAAGTCTCTTTACTACTTTCTATTGCGAAGTGGAAATACTTGAGAAGGACATTCCCCTGCTGTTACACGTCTCCTGCGACATAGACGGTTATAGCCTTCCTAGCCTCACACTCCACGAAGGGTCTTATCGGGTCAAAGCCCGGGAAATCGGCCCGCATTCTTATGCCGTGCGTATTCCCCGGCAGGCAACGCCCTCCGGTACTATGGTCTATGCAGGCTCCCTCATGTTGGATTTACTCACATTAGACGACGATACAAATGCCTGGGTGCCCTTTCAAAGTCTGCCTTTGGGAGAAATGGCGACCCTGCGCGGATACGACTGGTCCCAGGCAATCCTTGACGACTGCCACATCCATCTAACCCTGGAGGGAAGGGTGCTGGTAAACTATTCCATCCAAGTACAAGAATGGGAGACGGATGTGGTTCACCTAAATCATTGGAACCATTCATTTTAATTTTTTTAAACCATCAAACAAATGAAAACCAAATCTTTACTCCTCCTTGCCCTGGCCGGATTCAGCCTCGCAACAGCCTGTGAAAAAGCTCTTGACACCGCTCTCGTGACAGAGCCGTCCACTGCCCGGGAAATCATCTTCGGCATAACCGGGCCCATCAATTCTGACGTGGCCACCAAAGCAACTACCGAGGTGGATATCAACAACCTGGAAACCTTTTATGTATCTGCCATGTCAGGTTCTAAATATGGTTTCCAGAATGGCGAATTCACCAAAGGTACGGACGACAAGTGGCGGGGCGGAAAATACTGGCCAGCCACCAATCCCAATTACAAGTTCTCTGCTTCCAACGTGAGCCTGGACCTGGGCAATCCCCATCCTTCCCTCACAGTCCAAAATACCAATACGGACGTTGTAGCGGCCTATCTTTCTTCATCCACTTTCCAGCAAGAGAACGTCTTTACTTTCCAACACATCTTTGCGCAGTTAGGAACGGTAACTATGAAAGCACCCGCCGGCTTTACGGTCACGAACCTCAAGCTCCGTTTCCATCCCATCCAACAGGGAGTATATTACATAGACACGTATACATGGGCTCCCGGATATCCCCTCTCGAATGACGTATACATCTTTGGGACTCAATCCTCCGGCGTCGACCTGGAAGAAGGAGGCGCGCAAACAAGCGAAGATCATGACCTCTGGCTCATACCGGGCAGTTATACGCTTACGGCAACCTATACCATCTCGAAAGGGGATTACAGCAGGTCGAAAACTGCCACGGCTACGGTGGACTTAGTCCAGGGATTTAACAATAATATCGGCTTAAATGAGAACAATGATGCTAACATTCCAGAGCCGACAGATATTCAGGATATCACTTTTACGGTTACAATAACCCCCTGGAGCGATAAAAGCGTGACAGCCTCCTTTACGGAAAAAATCAACTAAAACACCTACCCGTCAGCCATGTCTTCCTACCTATTACCCCCTTCTTTCTTTTTGGCAGTCTTCCTGCTCCTCCCTACAGGATGCAGGAAGGGCTGCCCTGTCCCGCCCTCCACTACGCCCGAACCTGAGAAAATGGAAGAGGTGAAACTAAGTCTATGGAGGGATCCGTCAACCAAAACCAGTGCGATCACGCAGCTCAGCACCGTTTTTTGGGGAACCACAACGGGGGGAGATGCGGAAGGCAGTTCACCCGAACAGGTCAATTGGTGCTCGGGCGCAAACGGTGCCCTATCGGCCACTCCAGCCAATGGCATTGTATCCACAGGCCGATATGTTGACAAATCGGCACCGGGAAGCCGCAACTATTATGTCGCCAACGTGGATTTCAACCTGGGAAGCAGCACCACGCTCTACGCACTGAATACCACGGATATCGTGGCTGGCCGGGTTTTCGGCAGCAGCTCCAGCACTCCCGCCGTAACGCTCCATCACATCTTTGCACGCCTGGGCACCTTCACGCTGACTCCGCCGGCCGGATACACCCTCAGTGGTGTAAGCTGGTCGATTCAGGGAAAGACGCAGCCTTTCGGAACCACCGGCACCTACAACATGACTAATGACAGTTGGTACGGATGTAGCGGACTGGTATCGGCCACGCCCGTCAGCTCCGGCAGCGACCTCTATCTGATTCCTGGTATCTATACCCTCTCGTGTAGATACACGCTTACTTTAAACGGCCAGAATCAGGTGGTAGAAGCTCAGAGCGATATAAAGCTGCAAGAAGGAAAGATCCATCACATCTCGGGGACTGCCGTGGCCGGAAGTCTGACCCACCTGGTTATATCCATAGAAATCATCCCTTGGGGTGATTCACACACAATACAGGAGAGTTCATAGTATGAAAAGGATTGTTTGTATCTTGTTGACGGGATGGTTTCTCGCGTGCAGTTGCATGCGGGAAGCCGAGCCGGAGATGGTCAGGGTGAGCCTGCAAATCGGACAGCCCGAAGCCATGGACGGCATGGGGGGCATTGACACGAAAAGCTATCTGACGGCAAGCGACATCGAAACCAGGATCAGCAGCGTCACTCTGGGCATTTTTGAGGCCGATGGAACACAGGCCTACCTGGGATACCACACAGGAAACTTCGGTTCCCTTGAGATAACGCTCCGTTCCGACCGAACCTATAATATTTACACCCTGGCCAATATGGGTGATCGACGTTCGCCCCTGGCCACCGCCGTTTCTAACGGGATGCTATCGTCAATGACCTACACTGTGGACTATTCTTCCATGGTCAGCGCCGGTATACCCATGGTCGGAGCCGTCAACGGACAGGTCTTTACCGAAGGCCAGGCCATCACGGTTCCCCTGCAACGGCTTCTGGCCAGAATCAACGTTTCCCTGTCTTGTGACTGGTCCGGTGCGGTTATCACATCGGCCACCGTGAAAAATGTCAACCCCACTGTTTCACCTTTTGGAACGGCTCCGGCCAGTAGTACTAACCGACCTACGCTCCAGGATATTCACGGGACCTTAGAAGGTTCCGCGTCCACCCTGACGGCAGTATTCTATGTACCGGAGAACACCCAGGGAACCGTAGGAAGCATCACGTCTTCCCGGCAAAAGACTTATAGCAACAACGCACTTTTGTCCATCCGAGATTTTGCCACCTATCTGGAGACGCTTGTTTCCACTACAGGCCAGTATACCGGAAGTGTGGTCTACCGCTCCTACCTAGGCGCCAACCAGACCACGGATTTTAATATCTTGCGGAACCAGGTATACCAATGGTCCATCACGTACCATGAAGAAAACCTGATGGACTACGACTGGAAACGAGCCGCAGATGTAGATGTAAGCGTTCCTGCATCCATCAGCATCTATCCCTGGCAATTCGATGGATCGGAGAGCGAATATGTGGGATATAACAACCGGGCAAGTGCTACGGCCACCTACAACAATACAGGTCCATCTTCCGGCTTCACGTCCTATGCCGACAATCTGAAGAACTGTACGTCGTCCGATTTCACTTATGGGAACGACGGGGCAACGGTGTGGGTATATTGGAACAGTGCCAATTCCTCTTCCACGGTACGTCGGGTCAACATTTATCTGAGAGACCCGGAAAGCGGAGCCGAGGATTATCTGCGCTGTTCACAAGACGGGCACACTTCGGTAGAAACCCATAGTCTGGTGGTATCCGGCGGCGATTCGTTCTACTGGTTTAATGGTGGAGGATGTCAGCTTACGGCAACTTACTACACTACTACCGATGGCGTAACCGATAGCGGTACGGATGTCACGTCCAGTGCTACTTGGACCCGTATCAACGGTTCCGAGAATCTTACGGTAAGCAGTTCGGGCTATGTTTCTGCCACGGGTGCCGGTACAGCTACCTTCCGAGCAAGCTATAAAGGCTGCACGGACTCTGACATTTGCACCGCCAAGGATTTCGTGGAACACAGCCTTGTGGTCTCCGGTGGAGATTCATTCTATTGGTACAATGGTGGAAGATGCCAGCTCACTGCAACTTATTATACAATCACCGATGGCGTGACCGACAGCGGTACGGATGTCACGTCCAGTGCCACTTGGAGCCGCATCAGCGGATCCACGAATCTTTCTATAAGCAGTTCGGGTAATGTGACGGCCACGGGTGCCGGAACGTCCACCTTCCGTGCTACTTTCAATGGCTGCTCGGACACCGACAGTTGCACGGCCAACGATTACGTGGAATACAGTCTTGTCATCAGCGGCGCCACATCGGCCAATGTGGGCGAAACGGTGCCTTTGACCGCAACATACTATACCACTACGAACGGCATCTCCGACGGAGGCAAGGATGTAACACATTTTTGGAACTGCTCCTGGAGTTGCAGCGGGATTGGTTCTGTTAACAACACGACTGGAGCCAACAAGGGAAAGGTCACTTCCTCCACGCCCGGCACAGCCCACGTAAGTGCTTCGTACAATGGAGAATCCGACACGCACGACATACAGTTTAACTCTGTAACGCCCACTTATCTGTACAAAGTGGTAACCACACTCTCCCCTTCCGAACTTTATGTAGGCAATCTAACAAGTGCTTCTGCCGCACTGTACCGTTCTTCGGACGGAGGCACAAACTGGACTTACCAAAGCGACGTTACCGGCAGCGGATTCACCGCCGTATCCGGTGGAAGCCATGTTTCTATTTCCGGCAGCACCCTTACCGCGACCTCGTCCGGATCGGCCACCATTCGGAGTAAATACAGTGCCAATACCTATGAAGATGCCGGTTTGGCTATCTGGGACTCCTATGAAATGGAGGTATCCGGATCCACATCGGCCGTAAGGACTTCTTCTATAAGCCTTACCGCCACGCTTAGAAAGAACGGAAGCCCTGTTTCGGCCACGTTCAATTACAGTTGGATTAGCGGAGGCAGCTATGCCAACGTGTCGAAATCAGGTAGCGTATTTACCATCAGTGCATCCAACAACAGAAGTTGTAAATGGAACGGGATGGACCATTACACGTTGAGACTCCAGGTGAATACAGATGCTCATACCGGCACTCTGTCCCAGGACGTAGATATTGTCTTTGAGCCCACCGCCTGGACCATCACCATCGGCTTGCGCTACGAAAGCGGCTCTTCTTTCACCACGTCCAGTTGTACTTATTATGCAGAAGCCTCCGAAATCGTGCCGCCGGAAGCGCAGCAAATACCCCTTATCGCCACCGACAATCGCGGGAATCAATGGGCTTTTGATTCAAAAGATCACAACATAATCACCGCAACCAAGGTGAATCCCGGCGGCTTTAACCCTTATGGAAATGCCAATCTGGCCAAAAGCCTTCATATCGTCTCCATCTCTCCTTCCTCCCTGTATTCCAAATTGTGGGATTCGGATTACACTTTCCAGGCAGGATCCACACAAGCACACTAACCACCATTCCAAAATAAACTTCACCATGAAAAAAAGCATCATTATCCCTTTGGCAGCCTTCGTAACGTTGGCTTCCTGCAAAAAAAACGAAACACCCCAGACCACGCCCTTCTCCTACGAACTGGTCAATGCCAAAATCAACCTGGGTGCAGCCAATAGCATAGGTCCTCTTGGCTGCATAGAACTTAACGATGATGGATCCTTCTATGCCGAGGTCGTTGCGGGCGAAGAGCATTACGACGGTTTGGACAAGTATCTCCAGATTCCTTTCGAGCGCATCCTCGTAGGGACCAAAGACCGGAAGGCCGCCAGCTATGTAAGCGGAACCTACATCGCCGGTAGCGAAGAATACCGTTTGGAAGGATTGGGGACCCTCTCCTTCGAGCAAGATATGCTCTTCGCCCAATACACCCTCACCGACGGGAAAAGTTACCGCGACCGTACTGGGATTACGCCGAAACCCAAACAACCCCTTTATAACCCAGCAAACGGACAATGGACGCCCTGCAAGGCCGATTTCATAGTAAACAACCTAGCTAACGACACCTCCTTCGAAGGTAGCTACAACACGCTGGATTTCGAGAAAATATCGGCCGATGTCGCCGCTGGCTGTGCGCCGGCGCTGGAAAACTATCTGCCCCTATTCGAAGGATACAGGATGACCCGGATGAATGTTTCGCAACTCAACACCTTCGTAATGGAGTATGCGAATGGGAAAAAACTAGGCGGCTATTGGAAGTTCGAATCCACCCAAGGGACAGTAAACAAACTGATGGAAAACCAGCACGTCCTATCCACTACCCTGACGTTTACGCCCGCCCTGGACGGTAATAAAATCACCCTGGTCGTTGAAGGCGAGGTAAGCAAAGACAATGTCCCGGCCTACCTTTTCAAGGCCCGGATCGAGCTGATCAGCTAATACAAAATTTCTTTGTATTTTTGTATGTAAATAACCAGCCCATGAAGCGCATTCTCCTTTCCCTTTCGTTCTGCATCGCCTTGTTATCGGCCTGCCAGGGCCCGTCCAACTGCGGACGGCTGATAGGCAGCGAGCAGGTCATTGCCGTCTCGCCCAATCCGGACAGTATTTACCTATATACACCCGGCGTTGTGGAGGGATTTGAAGGCCGATTCGTGGTGGCGGTAGATTACGGCGGACCAGGCACCTATGCGCTGGACGGGCCCAAATCCGATTTCGGCGATTATAAGGCCGGCAACCAGATCCGCGTGCTGCTCTCCGACGACAAAGGACGTACCTGGCGCGAAACGCCCGCCCGCATCCCCATGATGCACGAAATCCTATTCAAGGCCGGGCGCTCGCTTTACATGGTGGGCCATTCCGGACGCCTGTTGGTAACCCGCAGCGATGACAACGGAGAGACTTGGAGCACACCGGCGGTGCTTTGCCCGGAGCCCCGCTGGCACCAGAGCTGCACAGCCGTAGATACCTGCGGCGGCAAGGTGACGCTGGTCTACGAAAAATGGGTGTCCGAAGGGCACAAATGGCCCGGCGTGGGTCCGGTGCTCATGCAGGCCCCTTTGGATGCCGATTTGACAAAGCCGGAAGCCTGGACTTTCTCCGAGCTCTACAACCCCGATGAAGATATGGAGGCCGCACGGCCTTCGGGCATCCCGGTTGTAGCGCCTGGAACAGCCGGTCTGCTGGAGACTAATGTAGTGCGCGTGCGTGACCCCCAGCGGCCGTTCTATGACTCCACAGGCCGCAGCGTGGTGCTGCTTTCCCGGGCGGCCACTGGTTTCCCGGATATCGGCGTTATGCTCCGCGGTTATGAGCGGGAAGACGGATCGCTGGCCATCGGCCGATGGACCAAGAATGAGGGCGAAGTCTATTTCGTCCACATCCCCGGCGGGGACCTCAAATTCCATCTCTGCTACGATGAAAAGACCCAGCTTTTCTGGCTGCTGCACTCGCAGATAGACGGACGGATGAACGGCCGGCGGCGCCTTGCACTCTCCTACTCCCCTGACCTGCTGCGCTGGACTTTTGCCGGACTGGTAGCCGTGGGCCCCACGGACCATTCGGCCCGGCATTATGCCACCATGCTCATTGACGGCGATGACCTCTGCATAGTGAGCCGTTCCGGCGATGAACGCGCCCGCACGGCCCACGACGGCAATATCGTCACTTTCCATCGGGTAAAAGACTTCCGTTCGCTGGTTTATTAAAATATTATTTTTACCTTTGTATCCCGGTTAGATTATAATCGGGATTTTTTATGTCTTTTAAAGCACAGAGTGCGAGCCTCCAGCAGGTGGCTTCGCTGCAAGAGACGAATATCTATAGGCTGAACTCCCCCGAGTTCCTGAATCGCTTTTTCGTCCTCACTTCTCCGGGCTCCAGGAAACTCCTTTCCTTCCCCGAGGTCATTGGCTTCCCCTGCTACACCGCCCTACTCGAAGAAACTTCCGCCGCCCTCCGTTACCTTTTGTCAACCGGTCTGGGCGGCGCTTTTGAAATCCTGACCATCCTTCGCGGCGGGCTCAATTATCCCTTGGAGGAGGCCTGTGCCCAGGTGGGTATCCGCGTCCGCAACATGCATTTCCTCTCCTGCGAACGAGTGATTCAGGACCACGTAATTACGGGACTGGAAATCAAGTATGATAAACTGAGCCCCAGTCAAGGCGCCATCCTGGCCATCGGAGATATCATCGCATCCGGAGTAACGCTGCAACACTGTCTGGACCACTTTATCAAGCAGTTTAAGCAAATGGGCGGAAGCATCCGGCGGATCGTCTTCTTCACCATCGGCGGTACCCGGGCCATCGAACTTATGGAAGAGCTGACTCCCCTGCTCAGGACGCTGTTCCCCGGATTCGAGGGCTTCGACTGCTTCTTCTACGAGGGAGTTTTTACGGTATATGACGGCCCCGGGGTAAGCGGAATCAACGTCCGTGACATTGACTTCGGCTGGAACGGAGGCATTGTGGCACCCGAATTCCGTAGCTGGATCATGGACCATCCGGACGCCCTTCTGGAAAAATGCATCATCTATGACGGCGGTGCCCGTCGCTATGAAATCCCCCTCCACCTGGATGAGGTTACAGAGTATTGGGAAGGCATCCTTGAACGGGCCGATAAGATTGATCCCCAGGCGCTTGTAGGAGAAAAACTGGGATATCCACAGCCTCTGGACTATGAACAGTGGAGAGAAGTTACCCGGGTGCCGGAAGGTTGGGAAACGCTCTGGGAAAAGGAGCAGGCACTCCTGTCCGGGAGCGCGGCCCTGGATCTCAAGGCACTTGCCCAAAGGCGTCTGGAGAGCATGGAATCCTTAAGGAAACTCTATCAATAATAATATTATGACAAACAAAACGAACGACTTTGATTACACCTCGCGGCCGGTAGACGCCGCAGGACGTAAATCAACGCTGAGCATGTTTATGCTCATGCTGGGCTTCACCTTCTTCTCGGCCAGCATGTGGGTGGGCCAGCAACTGGCTGCCGGGCTGGATTTCGGCGGCTTTGTATGGGCCGTGATCCTGGGCGGACTTATCCTCGCCGCCTATACCGGAGCGCTGGGTTACATCGGCGCCAAGACGGGACTCTCCCTGGATCTGCTGAGCCACCGCAGTTTCGGCATCAAAGGCAGTTACCTGCCCAGTGCCATGATCAGCTTCACGCAGATCGGCTGGTTCGGTGTGGGTCTTGCCATGTTCGCCATCCCCGTGGCTAAGGAGTTTCTCGGCCTGGAAGTTACTCCTGACTCGATGCCTTGGCAGGGCTATCTCCTGGTGGCCATTGCAGGTATCCTGATGACCTCCAGCGCCTATTTCGGCATCAAGAGCCTCACCATCGTAAGTTATATCGCCGTTCCTGCAGTGGCCATCCTGGGTACGGCCGCCATGATCATCGCCGTCCATCGGGGCGACATGGGCCTTATCGAGCAGTTCTCCCTGGGAACCAAGAATCTGGGCATTATCGCTGGCGCAGGTCTGGTAGTGGGCAGTTTCGTATCCGGCGGCACGGCCACTCCCAACTTCACTCGATTTGCCAAGAGCGGGAAAGTGGGTCTGATTACCACCGTCGTGGCCTTTTTCATCGGCAATAGCCTGATGTTCCTCTTCGGTGCCGTCTCCAGCATCTACGCCGGTGGAAACGACATCTTTGAAGTAATGCTGAACCTGAACCTCTTCTACCTGGCCGTCCTGGTGCTGGGACTCAATATCTGGACCACCAACGACAATGCCCTCTATTCGGCCGGTCTGGGTCTGTCCAACATCACCGGCATGTCCAAGAAGAGCATGGTAATCGTTTCCGGCCTCATTGGAACCGTGGCAGCCGTATGGCTCTACTGGAACTTCTGTGACTGGCTCAACATCCTCAACTGCACCCTTCCTCCAGTAGGCATTATCCTTATTATCAGCTATTTCTCCAACCGGAAGGAATTCACATCCGCCCCGCTCCAACAAGTGAAATGGTGGTCCGTAGCCGGTGTGATAGCGGGTGCCGTGGTGGCCAACCTGGTACACTGGGGCTTCCCCGCCATCAACGGTATGGCGGTTGCAGCCCTGCTCTACTGGCTGGGCCAGGTAATCAAGAAATAATCAGATTATCAGTTTCACGCGGAAGCCCCTTTCAGTGGGCTCTTCCACAACCTCTTGACATTTCCCGGAGAGTTCGCTACGCTGCTGTTCACTCAGTGGCGTAGCTTTCATTTCCTCCACCATGAAGTCCAGGGAGGTAATGCCGGACTGTTCGCTGTGGGTGACACGGACGGTCATGGGACGGTAAGCGGCCATCACGTCGTTCAGCATCTTTTCCGTCAGCTTCCGTATGGCTAAGCGCTTATCCATAATGCCGTATTTGTAGCAGAAGGCATTGATGGCAGAGCGCATGCCCAGGTAGTCGAAATCGGGGCTGTCAATCTCGAACACTTCCTTGCGGATGCGCTGGATAAAAGCCTTGGTGGCGCTGTGAACAGGCTCCTCAAAAATCTGTTTGGGCGTGCCGTCCTCGTGGATATAACCGCCATACATGAAGAAGATGCGCGTACTCACATCGAAGGCAAACTTCATTTCGTGGGTGACGATGAGCATGGTCATGCCTTCATCGGCCAGCTGGCGGATGACGCTCAGTACCTCACCCACCATAGTGGGATCCAGGGCCGATGTAGGCTCGTCGAAGAGGATGACTTCGGGCTTCATGGCCAGAGCACGGGCAATGGCCACGCGCTGTTTCTGACCGCCGGAGAGGCTCGAAGGATAGACATCGGCTTTCTCGGCCAGTCCTACCTTGCGAAGCAGCAGCAGACCTTCCTCACGCGCCTTTTCCGGAGTTTCTCCCAGCAACTGGACGGGTGCCATCATCACGTTTTCCAGCACGGTCTTATGCGCGAAGAGGTTGAAGCTCTGGAACACCATACCCATCTTCTGGCGCATCAGATGGACGGGATAACCCTTGGCCAGGATATTCTTTCCATCTACATAGACGCTGCCGCCGGTGGGATGATCCAACAGATTCAGACAGCGCAACAGCGTACTCTTACCCGTTCCTGAAGGGCCGATAATGGAGATTACCTCTCCGCGGTGAACATCGGCATTGATATCCTTGAGCACCTCCAAGGCATCATAGCTCTTTTTCAGGTGTTCGATGCGGATGACGGGGGCGTCGTCGGGCTGCGATGCGGCCCGGAAGGCGGCCGCTTGCTTTGCAAGGAATCTCCGGCGCATATAAATCCCTATACACAAGAGCCCTATACAGCCGCTGAGAACAAGGGAAAGGACAAGAACCCACGGCCGACGGGCACCATCGTCCTGTTTCGCCGACGGTTCCGCCGGCTCCGTGAGGATACCGGATTCTCCTTTCCGGGTTATCAGCATGATGCGCGATTCGAAATAGCCGTCGGAGAAAAGCACCTGCTTTTGCCGCTCCTCGGTGACGCTGATGGCCCCCATGGCAAGATCGGCCTTGCCTGTCTGCACGGCCGGGATCTGCGATGCGAAGTCCATGACCAGGTACTCCAGCTTCCAGTTCCGCCTGTTGGCCCATTCTGTCAGGATGTCGGGCTCAATGCCTGAAGGCTCTCCGGAGCTGATGAAATTGAAGGGCGGCATGACCGGGAAAGTGGCCACGGTAAGGGTGCGCCCCGTTCCGCGGCTCCGCGGTATGGAAACGGAAGAGGGATCATCGGCCTTGGACCACCGATTCATGATATCCTGGTAAGTACCGTCGCGGCGTATGTCGGCGAGGAAGCTGTTGAAATCCTCCTGCATCTCGTTGTTGTCCAGGCGGAAGCAGGCAGCTATTGGAATGGCCGGAAACCCTGTATTCACCGTGTCCACTTTGGCAGCGAATGCTTTGTTGAACACTATTGTGAGGCTTTCACCGCCGGCCACATCCACCTTCCCCGCATCCAAGGCAGCCACCATGTCGGTGAAGCCAGCCATGCGCTGGATGTCGGCCCCCGGCGCCATGTCAGTAACGGCAATGTCCTGAATACTGCCGATCACCACCCCCACGCGCTTTCCTTCCAAAGCCTGAAAAGCAGCAGGCACATCCTTCACCTCGGCTTTTTTATCGGCCGATAACATAGCCGGCACGTAGCCAGCAGCGCCAAACAGCATCAGCACCACAGCGCTGGTGATGGCTTTTTTAGGCTCATGCTGCACAAGGGAAGTGAGTAAGCGGCCGATAAGCCAGGCCATGAAGAAATAGATGATGGCCGTTACTATGAGGGGAAAGAAGGCATCGAAGGTGCGGGAGCGGATCAGGTCCGATGCCCTGGTCATGTCGGTCACGGCAATGTAGCCCACGATACTGGTGCCCTTGAGCAGACTGATCACCTCGCCCTGATAGACGGGCATCACCGCCTTGATCACCTGGGGCAGCACAATCTTTAAGAAAGTTTGCCGCTGTGTGAAACCCAGGGCAAGACCGGCTTCTGTCTGTCCCCGGTCTATGCCCTGGATGGAAGAGCGCAGCATTTCGCCGACATAGGCCGCCGTATTCATGCCGAAGGTGACGATGGCTACCACGATTCCGGTGGCATCCATCGGCGCCATGACCACGTAGTACATGAGCATGAGCAGCACCAGCACGGGCGTTCCCCGCATGATGTCTATATACACTTTGGCCACTTTCTGCAGCCAAGAGTGACGGCTCATGCGCATCCAACACACCAGTCCGCCCAGCAAGGTACCCAGGACAGCGGCGCATACTGTGATAAGGAGCGTCACCTGAAGACCGTCCAGAATCATCCTGTAACGGTCTTCGGCTATCAGGTTGGTGTAAAAACTCTCGTAAATGCTGCTCATGATCATTAATCTATATTTTTATAACGTAGGCTTATAGACTTCTTCGCCGTCGATAATGGTAGCGATGAGGTTGGCCAGAATAACAGTTTCTTTCATATCTTTTGTTTGTTATTCTAAAGCATATAATATTTGGTGAGGAAATAGGTTCTGTCCCAATCCACGATCTTTACATCGGCCTCCTTTGCCGGGTGGATGTCGAACTCGTCCAGGACCATGACCTTCTTGTCCTTGAGGTCGTAGAGCGGCCAGTTTTCGGCGGGAACTCCGGTCTTGGCAAACTGCACCCACATCTTACGCATGTTCTTGCAGAAGGTTTCGTCAAAGGCCCTTCCCGTGTCTGCGGTCATCTCCGGATGATTGAATACTACCGAAAGTTCGATAGCGTGTCCGCATTTCATGATGGGATCGGGCGACTCCGGCGTAAAGTAGTAGGTGTAGGATTTGCCGCCGCCCATCGTCTGGCACTCGGACAGTTTGATGATGGGCACATTAAACCAGCTCTGACTGAACAGGCGGCTGTCGGGCTCATAGTAGTCGCCCTTCACATCCTTCATGTAACTGTCCACCAGCGCTTTTTCATCGGCCGGCAACTTTTCATATTTCTCCTTCTTGCGATCCACAATCCACTTGTCCCAACCTTCCTTTCCGAAGCTGGACACGAAGAAGTCCATTTCGTCCTTGTTGCAACCTACAAGAATGGTCAAGTCCTTCGCTGCACCGTTGGCATAAGCGGCAAACGTGTCCGTAGGCAGATGTTTCCCATCTCTTTCGGGCATCTGGTGTACAAAGTTCACGGCAGAAGCCTCCAGGAGCTTTTCGCCATCGACCTTCAGTAGATCGGCCACGGTTTTGCAGCCCAGCACATCCAGCAGTTTATTGGTACACGCGATCCCCTCTTCCGGAGACCGGGTCTGGTTGACGGAACCGCTCTCGGCGATAAGCCGCTTGAAATACTTCTGGGAGCCCGGAACCAGCGGCTGCAGGGTACAGCTTGCGGCACCTGCGGACTCACCGAAGATGGTCACATTGTCGGGGTCGCCGCCAAAGGCTGCAATATTCTCGTGAACCCATTTCAGCGCCATCTTCTGGTCCAGGAGGCCCAAGTTCTGTGAGTCGGGGTAATCCTTGCCGTCGGGCAGGTGCGAGAGGTGCAGGAAGCCCATAACGCCCAGTCTGTAGGCAATGGTAACGACGATGACATCGGGGTTTTCCTTCACCAGATTGACGCAGTCGAACATCGGGTCGATGGTTCCGCCGGCTTCAAAAGCACCGCCGTGAATCCATACCATCACCGGCTTTTTCCGGGCCGATTGATCATCGGCCTTAAAAACGTTCAGATACAGGCAGTTTTCGTCCCAATAGTACATGGAACCTACCTCGAACGACGCATTGCCGTAGGCGCTCTTCGCATTGTAATAGGCCTCGTAAACGCCGTTGTCCGGAACAATATCCACCGGAGCCTTCCAACGCAGTTCCCCGACGGGTTGCTTGCCCACAAACGGGATGCCCCGGAATACAGCGATGTTATCCGTCTTCTTGCCCACGAAAGTACCGTTGATGCACTTCACGGCCAGCGAGGGGTCATATTTACCGTCAACGATCGGCTTGTTTTCGCCGCCGTACATCCCTTTCAGGGCCTCTCTGATTTCTTGTAAGTCCATAGTCTTTTCTTATTTATTCAGATAAACGGCGACGCGCTTGTTTGCGTTCTCCTTGATGTTGTTGAAGTAGTACATATAGTCGTAGGCGTGGCGGCCGTCCGGTCCGAAGAACTGGGCGGAAACCTGGGCGACGTACTCCGACACCGGAGGAACTTTGGCATTCGTCACCACTACACCGCGGGCAAGGTTGATCTGCGCATCGGCACCTACATCCCCGATAGAACGCTCTCCTGTTTCATCGTCCAGAATGATGGAACCCAGGTTCAGGCTTGCAGGAGCATAGGTTTCGTCCAGTTTCCAGTTGAGGGGGTTAATGCTCATGGTTTCGGGCAGTACCACGATATTGTGGGCATTGGTTTCCACGTTCTTGGGGCCCTCCGTGTTCCAGGCGATGATGACGCCGGAGTCGGTCTCGCCGGTGGCGAACTTCAGGTGCGGGTTGGCGGCAAGGTAGCTCTTGGTGACGGAGTAGCCGATGGTGTAGGCCGCGACCATACGCGAATAGTACTCAGGATGATCCTTGAAGTAGGTCCTGAGCAGCACTAAAACCATGGCCGATCCCTGGCTATGGCCGGCGATGATAAACGGACGGCCTCCGTTGCAATTCTCAAAGTAGTAGTCCAGCGCTGCGACGATATCTTCTATGGGCATTCCTATAAACGCTCCGTCGGCGTTTCCGGTCTTTTTAAAGACCTCTCCAGCGTACTTCAAGCCGGATTGTCTGTAATACGGCATGAATATATTGGTGGCCTCTGCGAAGGCAGATGCGTGGTCTCTGTATTCCACCGCCGCACCTTCCCGCATTTCAACGTTGTCTAACGTTGCAAAATCGGGGGCACCCTCCTCAAAGCTGCCCAGGATGTACTCCGTGGCGTAAATGTAGAACGTGTCAACTTTCTTGGTTATTTGAGGAATCAGATACCAGTTCTCTTTCTTGGAATAGTCGGTGGGGATTATTTTATCCATAGTTTTGTGTTATTGGTTTTTAATTCAATTTCTTTCCACCCATATATACCTGGGCAGGGCTATTGTAGCTGAAGCCATCGTGTTCGGCCGTGAGCAGGTCTTTGTCGAACACCAGGAAATCGGCATCCTTCCCCACTTCGATGGAGCCTTTCTTAGCCTCGATGCCCAGTTGTTTGGCACCGTTGATGGTATAGCCGATGATCATCTGTTCAATGTTCATTCTCTCGCTCTCGGGAGGGAAAGGAGCAACAGTTCTGCTGTATTCGTCAAAGCGGGTCTTCTCATTGATCCAGCGTGTCATGCCGATTTCCATGGCCAGGTAGGGACTCCAGTTCCTGAAGTCGCCGTAGAAAACTTCGTCGCTGGACCAGGTCACCAGCGCGCCGCTGTCCCAGGCCGTCTTGCAACGGAACATATTATGGGCGCGTTTCTCGCCGATGAAAGTGGGCCAGTACTCGATGGGGTTACCACCCACATTGCCGCTGTGCCACCAGGGTGTGAAATTGGCCGTAACGCCAAGCTTTGCAAAACGGTCCAGATCGGCATCGTCCTGGACCCACAGATGGGCGCAGGTCACCTTCACCCGATACTTGTCCCCCAGCTCTTTTCTGGCCAGTTCCACGCCGTCCAGTACCACGCGTGACGAAGCCTCGCCCACGGTGTGTACGTGAAGATCCAGTCCTGCTTCATTGAGCTCTTTCAGAATCTCGGCAACCTGCTGCGCATTGAAGGCTGTGGCGCCCTTCACTCCGGTATCCACATAGGGCGTCACCATGGCCGCGGTCTCAATCTTCAGGGTACCGTCCATGAAGATTTTCAGCGTATGCACTTTCATATGCTCCGTGTCGAACTCTTTATGCAGGCGCTTCACGCCATCCAGGGCCTCCCGCATTTTCCGGGGCTGGGTGAGCACATAGCATCCATCCACGTATACCGGCAGTTTTCCCTGCTTGTCCAGATCGCGCAAATACCTGTAAATCCGCTCATTCGTTTCGTTTTGCTCCGGAAAACCAGCGTCAAAGACAGCGCTCACTCCATACTTGACGGAGCTGTCCAACCAGCGCAGGACAGCCGTGCTGATCTGTTCGTCCGTCAGGTCTTTTACGCTGTCAAAGAGCATGGGCCAGCTGGCGGTTTCAAACGAATTACCGGTCACGTGACCGTCCTTACGAACGAAGTAGGCCAGCTCCGGCACAGGATCCGGCGTCTCGTCGGTAATGCCGTGCGCCGCCAGAATCTTGGAGTTTACCCAGTTGCTGTGCACTTCGCCCTCCAGAACCAGCATCTCCGCGTCCGGGCAGATCGCGTCAAGATCTTCTTTGGAGAGATCTTCGCCAGCCAGGCAGGTCCTCTCCATCATGAACCTGTAACGCTTCAGGCCGGGATTCTTCTGAATATAATCGGCCATAAAAGCCAGGCTCTCCTTTTTGGTGGCGCACATGACGGGTACACCCAAATCCGTGTACTCAAATCCCACGCCGGTGGTTATATGGACGTGGCTGTCGATAAGTCCGGGCAAGATGAACTTGCCGCCAAGGTCGGTGACCTCTCCTTCATAACCGGCGAGGCCTGCTTCATCGCCCACATAGACGAATTTGCCGTCCTTCACCACCAGAGCGGTCGCCTGCGGTTTGTCCTTGTCCGAAGTATAGATTTTCGCGTTTTTAATGATATAATCTGCTTTCATGCTTGATCTTCTCGTTTAATATAGTCATTCTTTAGCACACCCGCTTGGAAGACCCGTTCCCCAGGCGCTTGGCCCAGGACATCATCAGGTCTTCGCGCCTTCCGAAGATATCCTTCGAGTCGTTCGAAGGGCCGATAGGAACGTGGCCGGGCTTAGTCGCGTCATACACGCCATCATCGTCTGCGGCCGGAAGGGCCTTCTGCCAACGAAGCTTCCCTACCGGCTGAGTTGCGTAGGGAATGCCTTTCCAGATAATCAGTTCGTCAGTCTTCTTGCCCACGAAGGTACCGTTGGCGCACTTAACCGCCAGGGCCTTATCATAATTACCGTCTGTGATTCTCATTGTATTATTCTCCTATTCCCTTTTCATAGTTATGTGGTTATTTTTTTGTCTTTTTTACAGTCTGTTTCACGTCTTTTTCAATATCGGAATACAGTTCTTCCACTTCTTCCTTTGTGTAATCGGCCTCATCGAAGCTTTTGGAAAAAGTCACTTTGATGCTGGCGAGCTGCCCTGCCTTTCTCCTGTCCCGCCTGAGGTCGTGCCCGGTGAGAAGGATATAATCGCAAAGGGTATCTCCCATGAACCAGAACAGGATGAAAAACAGTTCACGTGAAATCTCGTCCAGGCCTTCCGAAAGCCAAAGCAAGCAGGCCGAAATGACCAGGCCGACGGTCATGATGATAAAGCGCTTGGTATGCCGCTTCTCCTCTTTTTCCACCATGCCCAGCTTGTAAGAAAAATACTCCCGGATAACTGCAACAGAGATTTTTCTTTGCTCCTCGGTGAGGCAGTCCTCAATGATGTTCAAAACAATGGGACAATCGGAAGGAATCACCGAGGCACCGGTTTCCAGTAAATCGATGAAATCCGTATTCGGGGTCTCGTATCGCCGGACGCTGAGGGGGTTGACGATATCTTCATAGGAGGAAATCTTGACAGGGAATGTAGCAATTCCATTATTGATATAATCCCTCTTCAGCAGATATTCCATCTGCCCTTTTCTGGATTCGAATAATTTGCCGACTTTCTTCTTTTGCATAGCTAATGGGCGCCATTTATAATTACAGCATGTAGTACTTGGTCAGGAAATAGGTCCTGTCCCAATCCACGATCTTTACATCGGCCTCCTTAGCCGGATGGATGTCGAGTTCATCCAGCACCATCACCCACTTATCCTTCAGATCGTAGAGGGGCCAGTTTTCTGCCGGGACGCCGGTCTTGGCGAACAGCACCCACATCTTGCGCATGTTCTTGCAGAAGTTAACATCATACGGTCTTCCTCCAGTGTGTTCCGGATGGGCAAATACGACGGGCACTTCTTCAAAATGGGCGCTCTTCAAAATAGGATCAGAATTCTCTACCCTATAATAATAGGCGTAAACTTTGCCGCCGCCCTTTGTCTGGCTCTCGGACAATTTGACGGAACCGTCAATGAACCAGCTATGGCCATACAGACGGCTGTCCGGTTCCCAGTCCTCTACAGCTCCTTCCTTGCAGTAGCTTTCTATCTTTGCCTTCTCTTCCGGAGTGAGCAAATGGGCATACTTCTTGGTCTTGCGGTCCTTGGCCCACGCCTTGAACCCATCCACGGTCCAGTCGTACACGAAGCAATTCATTTCATCTTTGTTGCAGCCCTGAAGGATGGTGATATCCTTAACAGCGCCGTTTTCGTATGCCGCCCAGGGATCCAAAGGCAGGATGCGTCCGTCCCTGACGGGGAACATGCGTAATGCGATCACCTTTGCCGCCGTATCCACCAGCGTACGGGCATCCAACTTCATCAGATCGGCAACGGTCTTGCAGCCAATGGCTTCCATGAAATCATTCGTGGTTGCGATGGACTCTTCCAGGGAATTGGTCTGACACGGGGCGCCACTCTGGGCGATAATCTTCTTGAAATACTTCTGGGAGCCCTTGATAAGCGGCTGCATGGTCACGCTTCCTGCGCCGGCCGATTCACCCCAGATGGTTACGTTGTCGGGGTCTCCGCCAAAGGCAGCAATATTCTCATGAACCCACTTCAGGGCCATATTCTGGTCCAACAGACCCAAGTTCTGTGCATCGGGATAATCCTTGCCATCGGCCAGATGTGCCAAATGGAAGAAGCCCAGAACGCTGAGTCTGTAGGCGACGGTAACAAAGATAACCTCCGGATGCTCCTTGATCAAACTGGTACAGTCAAACAGATCAAGACCGGTTCCACCTGAAGTAAAAGCGCCGCCGTGGATCCACACCATTACCGGCTTCTTCACATCAGATGCATCATCCGTCTTCCATACGTTCAGATACAGGCAGTCTTCACCTTGATGGTCCGAGACCGATTCGTCCTGAACGGAGAGTTTGGCAAAATGATAGGCCTCATACACACCGTCGTCCGGAGTATAGTTCACCGGCGCCTTAAAGCGCTGCTTGCCTACCGGCTGTTCTCCCACAAACGGAATGCCCTTGAAGGTGATGATGTTCTCCGTCTTCTGACCCACGAAGGTACCGTTAATACACTTGACGGCCAGCGACTTGTCATATTTACCGTCGGTTATCTTCTTGTTATCGATATTCATCTCTTTATCAGTTTTGTGTTATCAAAATTGCTTAAACGCGGCCGAGCGCTTGGCCACATTGTCTTTAATGTTATTGTAAAAAATCGAGTAGTCGTCCTGGTGATAGCTCTGCGGACCGGCAAGGTCTGTCATCTCATTAGGGACGGCTTTGGCGTTCGTCACCACTGTGCCCCGCGCTAGACTCACCTGTGCATCTGCGCCGATATCGCGAATCTCGGTTGCACCGGTCTCGTCAATTACGATAGAGCCAAGATTCATGCTGGCAGGAGCGTATGTCTCGTCGCGCTTCCAGTTCAGCGGATTGATGCTGATGCCACCCTTCTGGATCACCAGGTTCGGAATCGGGGCATTTGCCTCCACGTTCTTGGGGCCTTCGGCATGCCAGCTGATGATGACGCCCGTGTCGGTCTCACCGGTCGCGAACTTCATGTGCGGATTAGCCTTGAGATCGTCCTTTGTGATGGAATAGCCGATAGCGTATGCGGCCACCATGCGTTTGTAGTATTCGGGATGCTCTTTGAAATAGCCCTTCAACACTAAGCGGAGGATGGCAGCACCTTGGCTGTGTCCCGCGATGAAGAACGGCCGACCGCCATTGATGTTCTTAAAATAGTAGTCAAGAGCGTCGGTAATGTCCCCGTAAGGCGAACCGGCAAGCAGTGGCGTATCGATCTCCCCGTTATTCATCCATGCCTCAGCCTCGATCTTCAGGCCGGCCTGGCGGTAATAAGGGATGAAAACATTCGTAGATTCCTCGAAAACGCTAGACTTGATGGCATGTTCTATCTTTACGCCCTCCAGCATTTCGGCGTTGTCCAGCGTCGCGTAGTCCGGATCGCCGTCGCCAACGCCAAAATATACTGTCGAGTAGATGTAGAACGTGTCGAACTCCTTGGTGATTTCCGGATATTTAAACCAACAAGACTTTTGGGAATAGTCAATAGACTTTTTCATAAGCTCAAACTATAACATATAATACTTGGTGAGGAACCAGATCCTTCTCCAGCGCTTGAATGTCGATGGGGTCGCGGTTGCACGCGGTGGTCACTCCCATCAGGAGTGCAGCAAATGCAAGTACGGTAAATAAATAAGATCTCATAAGATAATTATTATTTATAAATCAAGCATCGTCCGGTCATTTCCACGGGTTGTTCCAGGCCCATAATGCGGAGGATGGAAGGGGCCACGTCGGCCAGAACGCCGTCCTGCACCGTTGCGTTCCCGTTCTCCGTAACATATATGAAAGGAACCGGGTTCGTGGAATGGGCCGTATTGGGCGTTCCATCGGCATTGAGGGCGTGGTCGGCATTCCCGTGGTCGGCCGTAATAATGGTTTCATAGCCCATAGCCCTGGCGGTTTCCACCACTTCATTCAGGCAGTCATCGATTACTTTCACGGCCGATTCAATAGCGGTGTAAACGCCCGTGTGGCCCACCATGTCGGCGTTGGCAAAGTTCGCCACAATCCAGTCGTAGCGGTCGGTCTTCAGCGCCTCGACGAGTTTGTTCTTCACCTCGAAGGCCGACATCTCGGGCTTCAGGTCGTAGGTGGCCACTGCGGGCGAGGTCACCAGGATGCGGTCTTCGCCCGGGAACGGTTCTTCACGGCCGCCATTGATGAAGGAGGTCACGTGGGCGTATTTCTCGGTCTCGGCGATATGCAGCTGCTTCAGACCCTTACTTGAGATATATTCCCCCAGGGTGTTATTCAGGTTATCTTTAGGGAAAAGGACGTGTACACCCGTGAAGGAGTCGTCGTAAGGCGTCATGCAGTAGTATTGCAGGTTGGGAATGGTTGTCATGCCCTGCTCCGGCATGTCCTGCTGCGTGAGCACCGTGGTCAGCTCCCTGGCGCGGTCGCTGCGGAAGTTGAAGAAGATAACTACGTCGCCTTCCTGGATGCGGCCGTCGATGTTGCCGTTGACCAGCGGCTCCATGAACTCGTCGGTGTTCTTGTGCTCTTCGGTATGGCTGTCATAGCAGGACTGCACGCCCTCTACCATGTCATCTACCTCGCGCCCCACGCCGTTAACAATAAGGTCGTAGGCCAGTTTGATGCGGTCCCAATGCTTGTCGCGGTCCATGGCGTAATATCGGCCGATGACAGACGCGATGCTGCCTGCGCCCGTCTCGTCCATGTGCCGCTGAACATCGGCGATGAAACCCTTACCTGAATAGGGATCCGTGTCGCGGCCGTCCATGAAACAGTGGACGTAGCAGTTAAAGATGTTGTACTCCTTGGCAATATCAAGGAGCTTCAGCAGATGGCTCAGCGACGAGTGAACACCGCCGGTGGACGTGAGACCCATCAGGTGCAGGTTCTTGCCGCTGGACTTGGCATAGCTGAAGGCCGACTTGATCTCCGGGTTCTCCAGGATGGAGTTGTCGGCACAGGCGCGGTTGATTTTCACCAGGTCCTGATAAACCACGCGCCCGGCGCCGATGTTCAGATGCCCCGTTTCCGAGTTGCCCATCTGTCCGTCGGGAAGGCCTACGTACTCGCCCGAAGCCTGCAGCTGGGAATTGGGATAGCCCGCCATCAGATTATCTATGTAAGGGGTAGTGGACTGCGCAATCACGTCGCCCTGGCCCTTGTCACCAATGCCCCAGCCGTCCAAGATAATCAGCAGCGCCTTTTTGCCGCGGTCGTCGGGCATATCTTTTTTACAGGCCGAGAATACACCCGCGCAGCAAATTAACGTGGCAGCCAACCCAAAACCAATCTTTTTCATAGTTGTTTAACACCTTACCATTAAGGAATTAAAGCAGAAGTTTGTCGAATCCGGTCATTTTCAGGATTTTTTCTACCTCGGACTGGACATGGAATACCTTAAAGCAGCTTTGGTCTTTTACAGACTTCCTCATAATCAGCAGAACACGGAGACCGGCCGATGAAATATAGGGCATTTTCTCCAAATCCAGTTCTATGGAATCGCTCTGAGGCGACGCCTCCTGGAAGGCTTTCAGCAGTTGCGTTGCCGTGAGGGTGTCCACCCGTCCCTGGACTTTCATTACCAGTTTTCCGTCCGTTACCGAGCTGTCGACGGCAAATGCAAGCTCCGGAGCCGCCTTTTTTTCGGTCTTAGGGGAGGCGACATGCATGGTGAGCATATTCATCTGCCGATAGGCATTGCGGAGCTCATCATTTACGCAGGGAACGTCCGGAAGATAGTTCGTGACGGGCTCAGCCGTTACCGTGAATCCCTGGCTCTCCAGGAATCGGATGGCTCCCTCCTCGCCATTCAAGAAGAGACTGTTCTGGTTCATCTTCACATCGGCCAATTCGGTGGCTTTCCCTTGGATACGGTTCAAGAAGGCGAGATCATCTCCTTTCAGCAGGGTGCTGAAAGTGAGCACATAGATTCTCAAGATGGATGTATCGGCCGTTATCCAGGTGCCGCCGTACTCCGAGAGGAGACGGTGAATGGCCTGGCAGAGGCTCACCAGCTCCGGCTCGTTGAAGTACCCCAGCAGTCCTTCCGTCACAATGCACAACTCACCCTTGACGCTCCCCAATGCGTCTTTCATGGATTGGTAATTGGTGGCATCCACGGCATGGTAGCTGGACAGGCTGCGCTGCTCGGGAGTCATCACTTTCTCCGCGGCAGGAGCCATGTCCTCAATCACCACCGGAAGGTCAAACCCGAAATAACGCTTCCCCGCCGATGACACGCGGAACCCGCGGGGCGAATAACCCGAAGGAAGGTCCACAATATTGTGGGCGCTGCTTCGAAGCGCAGCGGTATTGTATATTTCATAGCGGGCCAACTGGGCCGTTTTGTAACAGAGCCCGATAGGGGCGGGAAGAACCTTGGCTTTTTCCTGCAATTCTGTCCCCAGGCCGATAATAGGCAACAAGGCAACAGCATCCGGATCCCCTGCTTTCTTCAGAAGACCTAAAGTTCCTTTGGCAGTCAAATAAACGGGGTTAACAGCTCTTTGTAGTTCTTTGTTATCCATAATGACTATGTCTGCTTTCATAATATCACTATAGTTCTTCTTTAATATAATATGCCCTGACCTTACTCTCTGTTATCAGGACGGATTCTTGATGAAAAAAAGCGCAGAGATCTTTTGCAATGGCATCCACAACCCCTTTCTCGGGGTCCAGCAAACATATAACAAGGGTCTTTTCCTGTGTATAATCACCATTTTCGTGGAAATACCCACCGTCCGAAACGATAAACGAGAAAGGGACATGGTAACTATGACATACGTTCTTCATTATATCAACGTACACCTCCGTCGGATGTTCCTGCTGCTTGGTAACAGCATCGTTCAAGCCCACGCTGATTGTTATCTCTGTCATATTTCCATGAGTTTATACATTTCGCTGACATGGACAAAGCCACGTTTTTCGAAGTAACGGTGGGCGTTGTGGTTGTCCTTTCCGGACTCCAGAAAAATGTCCTGGATTCCCTTGGAATGCAACCAGTCAATGGCGGTCTGCAGCAGGGTATTGCCTACACCGCCTCCCCGGCACTGGGGATTCACCAGGATGTCGCCTACCATGCCGAAGCGGGCGTCCGCGTCCCCCTCGATATCGGCAGCACAAAATCCCATAAGGGTTCCATTTTCATCAACGGCCTTCCAAACGTGCGAGACAGAATCGTCGCTCATCTGGTACAACATTGACCTCATCCATTTTTCCCGGGCTTCCGGGGCAGGGCGGGTGATGAAACAGCCGTCCCGGACGAATCCTTCGCCCACCCCCATCTGGATTTCTCCGTGGGAGATGTACTCGGGATGCGCGGTAATATGGCCGATGAACAGGTCGGCAAGAGCCGCAACGTCTGCGGCCGTTGCCGACACTATTCTGATATGCATCTCTTGCTCTTCCATACTACAAAGAGAAAACCTTCTTTCCTTCGAAATAGGTGGCAGCGGGTTTGGCTTCGTGAATCTCTGTCTCAGGGCAGGAGAGCACGTCCTTGTCGACGAGGAGGAAGTCGGCATACTTGCCTTCACGGATGCTGCCTCTTTCCTTCTCGATGAACATCTGCTTGGCCATGTTGATGGTCAGGGAAGCAAGGGCCTGCTCACGGCTGAGGAGCTCTTCGGGCCACCAGGGGGCGCCATCCTTCTCACCGTAGAGCATACCTGTGACAGCAAGTTCCATGATGCCGAACGGGTCGTCCGGGCTGCCGCCGAGAGCCGGGAAATCTGAGTGGGAAGTTACCGTGATGCCGTTGTCGAAATAGGATTTCATGGGATACGACTTGCCCTCCACGCCTGCGGGTGCCATACCATGCTCACGGATATAATTGGCCAGCCAGGACGGGCCGTGATGCCAAAGCATTCCGGAGGTGACATACATGTTATGGTCGGCCATGCGTTTGTAATCCTCCGGATTGACGTTGCGAACGTGAACCAGCGTGTTGCGCAGTTCGTCCTTTCCGCCATTCGCGTATGCACTGACAACGGTCTTGACAGCCTTGTTGCCCATGCAGTGGATATGCATCGTGATGCCGTTCGCATTGGTCCTCCGTGTGATGTCGGTCAGTTCCTCTTCCGTCCAGTTGGCCAGCCCCTGGTGGCCGTCGGGGTATAGCGGCTCCACATATCCGGTACCTCCTTCCACCGTGCCGTCCATAAAGAGTTTGAGCCAGTTGGTCTTAACGTGCGTAGTGGCGTATTGCTGAACATCAACGGCATTTTTCAATTCTTTTTCCACATTCATCCAGCTTTCCACTTCGTAGGTAAGACCCAGGATAATATTCATATCTCCGGCCTTATCCAGCTGCTGAGCGGCCTTGAAGAAATTGGTGTTATAGAAATAGTTACCCCAGCCGTCAATATACATAGTGTAACCCTCTGACAGCATCTTCTCCTGGATACCCTTGACAACTACTTTGGCTACGTCAACGGGATAGAGGGTCTCGTTGTCCAGGAAAGAACGGGTATACGTGCCGGCCTGTTCTTTCAGGAAACCGGTAGGGGTACCGTCCGGGCCCATCACAATCTCTCCTCCGCGGATGTCCTTGTCCTTTTTGAGCACCGTGCCGTCGGCTGCCATGATGCCGGCTTTGACCAACATAAGGGTATTTGCCACCCCCTTGTGTCCCTCATCATCCGCAAAGTACATAGGAATATCACTGCAGATGACATCCAGTTGTTGACGCGTAGGAATATGATCCGTGAAGGTGAAGTAGCTCCAGCCGAAGCCGAAGATGGACTTCGCCCCTGTTTCCCTTGCCTTCTTGACGGCAGCGGGAACGAGCTCGTTCAGGAACTGGTCGGGCGTGGCGCCAATGGCTATAGTTCCCACGATGGGCAGAGCAACGCCTATTGAATAGTGGGCGTGCCCATTGCCGCAGGAAGGCATCACAAGGCCCTTTCCGGTGTAATCTATCACTTCGGTCTTGCCGGCTTCAATAAAGGCTTCGGCACCTTTGCGGCTCCCTATATACACGTACTTGCCGTCCTTCACGGCAAAGGCTTCTACAATCTGATTATTATCGGAAGTAAAAATCTTCCCATAGACCACGAGGTCAGCAATATTCTTTTTATCCATATCATTAATCCCTTTCATACAGAAGCCTGCGTTAGCAGACTCGCTTGGACGACCCGTTCCCCAGGCGCTCCGCCCAGGACATCATCAGGTCTTCCCGTCTTCCGAAAATATCCTTCTGCATGCCGATGGTGTCGCCAAAGACCATCGTCTGGCGGTCATCACCGGAGAACTTCTTCCACTCGTACTTGTCAGTGGAGGGGTTGCCCGTCCGGGCGAAGTTAGTCCACATCTCCTTGGCGACGTGGCGGAATTCGCAGTCTTCGGTCGAAACTATCTTTCCGCTACCCATCGGGTCCTCTATGCAAGTGTCGAACAGGTACGGAATCTCGGCCGCGTGAATTGCGCCAAGCTGGGGTGTTGTCACCGGCTTCTTGATGAAGTACATGTAGGTGTTGCCGCCGGCGGCCGCGTGCCGGATGGCCATATTGGTGTTACCGGCGCGGAAGTTCATGTCGTTGCAGTACTGCTCCAACCTGCTCCCCTCGCTTTCGCCGGCAAGCGTAGCCATAAACTCGTCATACATGGCCTTCTCCTGCTCGTTAAGCAGCGCGCGGTCCCGCTTGGCAATCCACTTCAGCGTATTCAGGAAGCCTTCTTCTCCGCCCTCGGACGGAACGAAATACCTGATTTCATCCTGATTGGACCCAATCATCATGTCTATCTTGGCCCGCTTCCCGTCTCCCCACATCCTATACATCTCTGCCCGGTCCTCCGGCAGCGTGACGCCGTCCAGGAGCGGGAAGTTGGCCGTTCCCAGAAGGCAGTTCTTGTCAATGAGCGCCGCTTTCAGATAGGCGTCCACAAGCTGGCCGGTGGTGAGCGCCATCAGCTCGTCCATGGTCTGGCAGCCCGTTACGGACAGGAAGTTCTGCGTAACGTGGATGCCGTGCTCCATGGTGTCGCAGTAGGCGATATTGGCGCTCTGGGCGATGATTCTTTTGAAGAGACCCTCGCTTCCTTCGATAAGCGGGAGGAAGGTGACGCTGGCCGAGCCGGCCGACTCGCCGAAAATGGTCACGTTGCCGGGGTCTCCGCCGAAGCCGGCGATGTTTTTCTGTATCCATCGGAGGGCCTCAAGCTGGTCCAGCAGGCCCAGGTTGCCCGCCTCCTTGAAGTTCTCTCCGCCGGGAACCCGCTCGAAGTTCATGAATCCCAGGAAACCCAGCCGGTAGTCGATGGACACGAACAGGATGTCCGGATACTGCTTGGCGATATGGGTAAGGTCATAGAGGGGCGAGGCCTGGGATTCGGCGCAGAAGCCGCCGCCGTGAATCCACACCATGACGGGTTTCTTGTCGGCAGTACAAGTGGTATTGCAATAGATGTTCAGCACCAGGCAGTCTTCGCCGAACTCCGCCGTTCCCATCGAGTCGTTCACAGGGCCGATAGGAACATGGCCGGGCTTTGTCGCGTCATACACGCCGTCATCGTCTGCGGCGGGAAGTGCCTTCTGCCAACGAAGTTTCCCCAGCGGCTGCGTAGCATAAGGGATGCCCTTCCAGATAATCAGTTCGTCTGTCTCTTGGCCGATGAAGGTTCCGTTGTTGCACTTGACAGCTTTCATACTTTCTTGTTTCATAGCTGGTTATCAATATGTTTATGTGTTATTATACATTCTTGTCATTACGGTTGGTACACAAACGGGCTTTCGATGACGGGGCCCTCTTTTCCGCCGATGGTGACTTTGCCGATGCGTTTATAATCGGTTCCGCCGCCGATGCAGTGTGTATCTTCTCCCATGGAAGTCTTTTCGGCCGTTACCTTCGTCACTCCGTCCGTGATGGTGATATCACCGACGCTTGACTGCTCGCTGGTTCCAATCCCGGCAGCGTCGGAACCGCCTTTGGTATATACCGTACCGCCGCTTATCAGGATGTTTCCGCACACGGCGTTGTAATTGCCGGAGCCGATGCCGGCGGCGAACGTATTGCCGTCACTGGCGGCCGCCGCCGTAACCGTGCCGCCGCTGATGGTAATGTTTCCGCAGACGGAGGGGTCAAAGCTTGTTTCAAGTTTTTTGTCACAGCCGGCGCCGCTGCCAATACAGGCGGCATTTGTCCCTCCGTGGGCCGTGACCGTACCTCCGCTGATGGTAATGTTGCCGCATATTGACTCGTAGGATGAGCCGATGCCGGCAGCCAAATCCCCGGCTTCGGCCACCACGTTCCCTCCGCTGATGGTGATATCCCCGCATCGGGAACGCTTGCGCCCGGTGCCGATACCTGCGGCAGAGTCACTGTTGTAAGGCACCGCCGAAACAAAGCCGCCGCTGATGGTGATGCTGCCGCACTCCGACAGGCCGCCAGCGCCGATTGCGGCGCTGTTCATACCGGAGACAGCACGGATGGTGCCCTCCAGGATTTCAATGTTGCCACAGTTTATTTGCTCATAATTCGCACCGCCTATTCCGGCCCCCCGTCCGCTACTGCCTGCTTCCAGTTTGCCGCTCCCTTTAATGCGGAGCGTCTTGCCTTCGGGCACAAAAATGCCGGGATAATTCTCATGGAAGCCCCTGACAATATTGGATGCCTCCAATACGATGGTTGCATCCCCTGTCGCCGTAATGCCGGCCCACTTGTAAGCCTCGTTGTTTTCTCCGTAAATCACTGCGTTTTTCAGCGTGACAACGGCCCCGTCGGCTATGGTAATTTTATAGTTGCCTCCGAGGATTCCCGAAAGCGTTTCGCCGTCTTTTGCCTCATAATCGGCCGTAAGTTTGGCAAGGTCCACCACCTTGACGGCGCTTTCCTTGTTGCAAGACAGCGCCGGAAGCATGACGAAAACGATGGCGGCAAAAGGATAAAGCAACTTTTTCATAAAACGGATCTATTTGTTTTATATACTATATACTTCCTCGCCGTCCACGATGGTGGCGATGATACGGGCCTTCTCTATCTCGGCAAAATCGTCGTGCATAAGGTCACGGTCCAGGACAGCGAAATTGGCAAGCTTGCCCAGACTGATGGAACCCATCCGGTCCTCCTCGTGCCACATATAGGCAACATTGCTTGTCAGGGTCTGCAGCGCCTCATACCGGCTGATAGCCTGGTCGATGTTTCTGATCCAGTCATCGGGCTGTGAGGGCAGTTTCTTCAACACCCCATAACAGAATGCCTCTATGGCACTGAACAGCGGCGACACCGGATAGTCTGAATGGTTGGCAACCACACCGCCTGCATCCATGATGGATTTGACCGGATAGGCCCGATAGGACTTCTCCTTGCCCACGTAGGCAACCTCCTGCGCGAAGCCGGCAGGATGCTTGATGGCCCACATGATGCCGCATACGGCCATGACATTGTATTCGCCCATTCTCTTCACATCTTCCGGCGTAACTTCCTGCAGATGCGCAAGGGCATTTCTCATATCGAAATTACCCGTTTCGGTCTGCGCCTGGGAAAAAGCGTCAATCCACGCCCGGGTGGCGCCGTCGCCAATGGAATGGACGTGAACGTTCATCTGGTGTGCGGCCGCCGCCTTCACAAGCCTTACCATTTTATCGTGATTGTCGAACCGGGTAACGCCTTTATACCCCGGCTTGTCCACATAGTCGTCCAGCATCCAAGCGGTATGCCCCTCCACAACGCCGTCGGCAAAGACCTTGGCGCCGATTACTTTCACATGCTTGCCGTTGTATTCTTTTGCCTCTTCTGCGATTCTGTCCATATCCTCTTCCGGCGTGTCGGTATTGTCATTGACGAAACTGCCGCAGAAGGAATACATCTTGAGCTTGCCTTCTTCGTCCAGCTCCTTGTAGGCACGGGGGTCGTGCTTGGTCAGAAGCTGGTAACCGGCGTCATATACGCCTGTGTATCCGTTTGCAAACGCATATTGCTGGAAGCCCAGCAGCTCCTTTTTCGCCTGTTCAAGGTCCGGCTGGACCCGCTTTACCAGGTCGATGGCGGGTTTTTCGGCCAGCAGGCCGTTCGGCTTGCCGTTTTCGTCCACATGGATACATTCCGTTCCCCACTGTTTTACGGCGTCTTCATTGATGTCGTAGGCTTCCATTGCCTTGGTATTCACCCACATCATGTGACCGCTGCTGCTTTGGTTAATCAGGGGCTTGTCCGGACAAATCTCATCCAATTGCTTGGCATTCAGCTGATACAACAAATCATCGGCCCAGCCCGAACCCACATAGTGCGGTTTATCCGGATTTTCCCGGACATACTTTTTCAGAATGGCCAGATAATCCTCCGGCGTCTTGCCTTCTGCCAGGTTGGCCCTGCCGAACATGATGTTACCGGCAAATCCCGGATGGCAATGCGCTTCCAGGAATCCCGGATAAATGGAATGGCTCCCATAATCCAGAATCACGGTCTTTTCCCCCCGGAGCTTCATGGCGGCCTCCTTGCTTCCGACATAGATGATTTTTTCATCGGCTACCGCGATAGCCTCTGCATAGGGCTTGAATGCATCCATCGTGATGACATTCCCCAGAATGATCTTCTCTGCTTTCATAGCAATGTATTTAAAGCTATCGTCCTTAACCGTTCACTTTCTTGCCGCCGAAATACACCTCTGCCGGCTTGTTGTAGCTGAAGCCTTCCTTCTCTGCCGTCAGGAGGTCCTTGTCGAACACCAGGAAATCGGCGTCCTTGCCCACTTCGATGGAGCCCTTCTTATCCTCGATGCCCAGCTGCTTGGCGCCGTTGATGGTAAAGCCGATGAGCATTTCCTCAATGTTCATTCGCTCGTTCTCCGGCGGGAATACCTTGGCAGCCACGGTGTACGGGTAGTTCCTGGTTTTTTCGGTGATCCAGCGGGTCATACCCACTTCCATGCCCAGGTAGGGGTTCCAGGTAGTGAAATCCATAAAGACGATATTGTCGCTGGACCAGGCCACGGTGGCACCGCTGTCCCAAACCGACTTGCAGCGGAACTGCTTGCAGGCACGGTCCATACCCAGCCAGGTAGCGGCAATGGCAGGGTCGCCGGAATGCCAGTGCGGCGTAAAGTTCGCGAACACGCCCAGCTTGGCGAAACGCTCCAGGTCATCGTCGCACTCGATTTCAAGGTGGGCGCAGGTAACTCTCACGTGGAGGTCGTCTCCCATCTCCTTCTTGGCCATCTCGACGCCATCCAATACCGTGCGGGATGCGCGCTCACCGACGGTGTGAAGGTGGAAGTCCAGGTGTTCCTTGTTGAGTTCCTTCAAAACCTTCGCGATTCCCTCTGCGGAGAAAGCGGTAGAACCCGTCGTATGGACATCCACATAGGGCGTGACCATGGCGGCGGTATGGATCTTCTGGGTACCGTCCATGAAGACCTTCATGGTATGAACCTTCAGGTGCTCTGAATTGTATTCACGCTGAATGCGCTTCAGCTGCTTCAGACCCTCTTCTGCATCCCGCTCCGAGTTGACCACAAGGCTGCCATCCACATAAACGGGCAGTTTTCCCTGCTTGTCCAGTTCGACCAGACGCTTATAGACCTTCTCGTGGAACTTCATGTCGCCCGGGAGGCCGGCATCGAATACCGCGGAAACGCCATATTCAACGCAGAAATCGATCCAACGCTGTAGTGCCGCATCCACCTGCTCATCGGTGAGGTCCATTCCACTGTCCAGGATGATACGGACTTCCGTTGCGCCTTCATACATATTTCCGGTCACGTGGCCGTCCTTGCGCACGTAATACGCAAGGCCCGGGATGGGATCCGGCGTGTCGTCGGTAATGCCGTGGCGCTGAAGAATCTTGGAATTGACCCAGATGCTGTGTCCTTCGCCTTCCTGAATCTGCAGCTCGGCATCCGGGCAGATGGCGTCCAGCTCCTCCTTGACGATATCCTCTCCCTTCAGGAACCTTTTCTCCATATAGAACCTGTAGCGTTTCTCACCGGGATTCTTTTTGATATAGTCTGCCATTATTTTCAACGCTTCCTGCTTACCATCGGGCTCAATCCGCTCTCCCATGGGTGCGTACTCAAAACCTACTGGAATGGTGACATGCACATGGCTGTCAATGATGCCGGGCATGATGAACTTGCCACCAAGGTCCGTGACCTCTCCCTCAAAATTGGCCAGGCCGGCTTCGTCGCCTACATAGACGAATTTTCCATCCTTCACCACCAGCGCAGTCGCTTGCGGGTTACATTTGTCCGACGTAAAGATCTTTGCGTTTTTGATAATTTTGTCTGCTTTCATGGTTTTAGTTTATTAGTGATTATTATTGATTATCTTTAGTTTTCTTTAGCGCCCTTTACAAAACATGCCACCAGGCCGTATGTGATGGTGGGACGGATCCAGATCTCCACCATCATATAACTGGTGAATTCGTCGGTGGGTTCCAGGATGATATCTATGTTATAAAGCAAGGCGATGACCATGTCCACCACAAAGATGGCCCACAGGTTACTCTTTGTATAGCTCTTCCAGTCCTTGCGGGCATAGAAATAAGTGAGCATGATGATCAGCGCCACAGAAAGGGTCAGACATCCCAGATGCAGCGAGTAATATGCCAGCGTGGGCGGGAAAAGGATGTCACGGAGTATGATTGTTACGCCCACACATAAAGAGCACCAATAATTGAATTGCTCAGTAGTTATGCGGTAATTGAAGAAATACATCCACATCATCACCAGGCAGGCGATGTAAAACACGTTCAGGACCAGTTCCGGCCACGTATTCTGCAGGCCGAAATGCCACACGCCATAAAGCATGATTCCCACGGAGAGAACCGCCGCAACGACAGTAACAACGATGTTGAAGATGTCCGATTTGTTCTTAAATCTTATACTCATAGTTTTAGTAAGTGAAGGTTATAGACACTTGATATCAAGGCACATCATGGTGAGGTCGTCGTTAGGCTCGGCCCCGTTCCGGTGTTTCTCCACATCGACCGTGATGCTTTCAATAACCTGCCTGGCCGATTCGAAGCTGCAGTTCCTGAGGAAACTGAGCAGGCGGTCGTCGCCAAACTGCTCGTGGGCGGGATTCTCGGCCTCATTGAGTCCGTCGGTATAGACGAACAGCGGCCGGCCCTTGATGCTTTCAATCTCCTCTCCCAGGAATTCCAGCCCGGGCAGTACACCGATGGGGGCATTAGGGAGCATCTGGATGAAGTCGCCGCCATTCTCGCCGCCTCCGAGGATGGGCGGGTTGTGACCGGCATTGCAGTATGAAAGATGACCCGTCTCCAGATCCAGCAGGCCCAGGAACATGGTGACAAACATGTTGCCCTCGTTATCTTCGCCGGAAAGGGCATCGTTGATACGCGTGCAGATCTCTGCAGGCGACATGCCCTGCTTGGCCAGTGTCTGGAACAATCGGGTGGCCTGCGCCATGAACAGCGACGCTGGTACGCCCTTGCCGCTTACGTCGCCCACGGCGAAATAGAGCATATGGCCAGTTAGCAGATAGCCGTAGAGGTCGCCGCCCACCTCCCTGGCGGGCATCATGGAAGCGCACATATCCAGGCCCGGATAGATGGGGAACATGCACGGCACCATGGACATCTGGATATCGCGGGCGATACGCAGTTCGCTCTCCATGCGCTCCTTAATGGTGGTGGTCTCCTCCAACTGGTCGTAAGCTTCTTTCAACGCTTCGTGGGCCTTGCGCAGTTTCATATCGGCCCTGCGGCGGAAGACGATGTAGATGGTGAAGGCAATGAGCAGGACCAGTACCAAAATGGTGGTATAGACTCCCCGTTGACGGGCCGATCGGGCCTCGGCCTCCACGATCTCCATATCCCGCACGTGGATGGAATGCAGTTCGCTGGCATCGAGTTGCCGGTTGTTGACGATGGCGGAATCCAGCACGTCGCAGATCTGCCGGGCCGTATGGTTGATGGAGTCTTGCTGGCCCAGCATCTGGTAGACGCGGTATTTCTTCAGCAAATAGCGATGGATATTGTCCAGGGAATAGATATTGAGTTCACTCTGGAGATAATCCATAATGGTGCGATAGCTGGTTACCGCCTCTTCCCAACGCTGGGCGACGGTGAGATAGTCACTGGCATTGGTGAGCCCCTCCATCGTCTGGGAGAATTCGGTCTGCCGATATTCGTCATAGGATCTTTCGGCCTCTTCGTGACGGCCCAGGCCCTCCAGAGAGATGGCCTGGAAAATCTTGTACCGGGCCCATTGCTTTTCGGAATAACCCCTGTCCTCTCCGTACAGGTCCGTGTATTCCTTGACCAGGTCTCCGAGGCGTTCTGTCCAGAAGAGCCCCTTCTCGTATCCTTCAACATAGATCCAGATATAGGCGGTGTTGATGATGCCGGCTATGGCATCTCGATAGGAAGTCTTCGAGGCTTTCTGCTGAATGTTGTTGATATGCATCTGGTAGGCCCGCTCCAGCATATCGGTGGCCGTGGGGTCTTCCTTGTTGAAGAACGTCTTGCTGCATCCGGCAAAAATCAGCAGGTTGGTATAGTCGCTGGTGGTGTCACACTGCATCTTCTCCAGCCGGTTGATGACGGGGAGCGTCTGATGCAGGGCCGAAGCATATTCTCCTAAACGGCAAAGCAGGCTGCCAAGGCGGTTGCCAGACTTGGCATAGTAAACCAGGTCATTGGGATCGGTAGATGGTTCCGTGACCCGGATGGCCTCTTCCCAATAATACTCGGCCAATTCGTTATGGCCCAGATGGTAGTTGGCGTAGCCTTGCCAGTAATAGCTCTCGCCTTTGGAAAGCTTTCCGGCCTTTCCCAGGCTGTCTGCCAAAAACTGGATTCGTTCATAGTCCCTTGCCTCTGAGGCCGCATTCACCATACTGACGGCTTCCGCACTGGAATTTTTGGGGGTTGCGCGATGACAAGCGGTGAACGGCAAGACCAGGAATAGCAGAGCTGCCGCCGACGCAATGGATGAGATATGGATTCTGTTTCGTGTCATTGTTCCCTTAAATCTTGCCCAAGCTGTATTTAAATGTGAAATCCACTTTCTGGACGCCGGGACCATAGATGGTCTTGAAGTCGTCCCGCATGGAGATGACATGGTAGCCGGCCTTCCGCCACCGCTCGCCCAGGGCCAGGGCCTTCTCCCGGTTGGCGTGGTCACGCTCGTCGTCATCGGCAATGAGCATGAAGGCGGCCGATTTGAGGGGGTTGCCCAGGCAGTAGTTGTGCATGGCGGCGTCGCCGCCGCTATTGCCGAAGGACAGCACCGGAATTTTGCTAATCTCCTGCGCAATCTGAAGGACCTTGTTGGTCTTGAGGTCCTTGATGAGAAATACTTCAGTACGGATGATGCTCTCCTCTTTCCCCATGGTGTAATTGACACCTTCTTCCATTCCCTGGCCACTTGACATGAGTTTCACGTCGGTGCCAATCACATAGTTACGCTCGATACCCGCACCTTCGGCAATGGCCTTGACGATGAAGCGGTCACCACCCGAAACCACGTAGCAAATAAAGCCGTTGGCCTTGAGATAGTCTATCACTTCGAGCATCGGCTTGTAGAGGGCCTGTCCGTAGGACATGCCGGTGAAGCCGTTGGCCGGCTTGGCGGCAAACGCCTTGACATAGGCGTCGAATTCGGCCAATGTCATGCCGGCGTAGGCCTTCGAGGCCGCCAGGGAGAACCGGATGTCCCAGTCTTCGGGGTAAGGTGTGCCTTTTCTCACAAAGTCACGGACAATCTGCGCCGCTTCCTTCACATCTTCTGGCGCCTGATACGTTTTATCTTCCAGTCCACGGTATTCCAGGAGGTTACACTCGAAATACGTCGGGAAGAGTTCGCATAAGAACGTCCCGTCCATATCGAAGGTGGCAATCCGGTCTTCCGGCCTGATATAATTGGCAGAAGCAGCATTTGTTACATCCTGGACGTATTCCTGCAGGGCGGTCAGGGCCTCACAGGAATTCCATTGGGTAAAGTAATCTTTGGATGTGTCCGGAGCAATCTTGCTGCAGCCGATCAAAATGAAAGACACGAAAACGGCTGCGATGCCGATAATCCTCCGGCTCAGCATTATTCTCTCTCTTGCGTTATTCATTTCTCCCGCGCAGCAATGATATCTAAAAGGTAGTGAGGGGTAAAGTACTTGTCCATGAACTGGTAATAGCCCACCAATGGGGTCACGGCCTTGTACTGCTCGGCCAGAAGGCCCCGCTTGATATGCATGTCTCCCGGACCGGCGATATCCATGACGTTCGGGTCTTCGGCCGAATACGCCTTCCATTCCACCTTGTCTGTGGACGGGTTGCCGCATCGTGCAAAATTGGTCCACATCTGCATAACGGCCGTGAAGATCTCATCCGAGTTGTTGGTGCCGTTGAAGGCGCTGCTTGTCCCGAAGCCGCGCATGTTGAACACGAACATGAGCTCCACGGAATGGGCTGCGCCAATCTCCGGATTGCTGCTCGGGTAAGACCAGTAGTAGCAGAACGTCTTATTGAACGCACTCTGCACGTCCAGCTGTTGGAGCATGGGAACCCTGAACATGAGCTCATTGATGAACTCCGTCTCGATAAGTCCCGGTTCCTGGGACCTGCAGACCCGCCAGAATTCCCGGTAATACTTCTTGTCTTCTTCCTTCAGGCACTGGGCTGCGTCGCCCACGGCGCGTGTAGCGAACAGCTTTTGCTCTTCCAGGCTCAGCATCGCACCCTCACCCATAAACAGCCTGGCCTCGTCGGCCGTGCTGCCTGCCATGATGGATATGTGCTTTGCGTAGCCTTTCTTGTACAGTTCGATGGGCGCCTCGGGAAGCACTTCAGTTCCGTAGTAGGGACAGGAAGTGAACTTGCCAACCGCCTCGACATACGCCTTCTGGAGATCCTCTTCGCTCAGCGCCATGATCTCATCCATGGTCTTGCAACCTGTGTACTCAAGCAGCGCCTTGGTCTTGCCCTGAGCTGATGCGCAGTCGACCGGGAAGGCCAGAGTGGTTGAGCCGCTCTGGGCAATAACCTTCTGGAAATACTGGTTCGCCTCCTTCATGACCGGCAGGATGGAGACCGAGCCGCCTCCGGCGCTCTGCCCGAAGATGGTCACGTTATCCGGGTCACCGCCGAAAGCGGCGATGTTCTCGTGCACCCACCGGAGCGCCATAGCCTGGTCCAGCAGGCCGTTGCAGGGCGCCGTCTTGAAGGCTTCGCCACCGGGCACCGACGAGAAGTCCATAAAGCCGTACATGTTCAGGCGATAGTTGATATTCACCATGATGATGTCACTGTGCACCTGGACGAGGTTGGCTCCACTGTATTCACTCTGCGAGCCCGAGCCGACGACGTACGCACCGCCGTGAATCCACACCATCACCGGCTTCTTCACGCTTTTGTCGTCGGTGTTGGCCCAGATGTTCAGGTAAAGGCAGTCCTCTGAGCAAAGTTTCTGCACGCAATCCGAGTAGCCGGTTGCGCCGAAAGCACCCTTTCCATAGTACTTGGCCTCGAAGACCCGGTCGCTCGCATCCACGTACTCAGGCGCCTTGAAGCGGCGCTTTCC
>JBGVCF010000038.1:0-4501 GCA_045226315.1 Candidatus Cryptobacteroides sp. | reverse complement strand
TCCTTCGGGTGCAGGCCGCGCTGCTCACGGATACGGTCGAAGATAACCACGTTATCGTTGATGGCGTAACCGATGATGGTCAGGATGGCCGCGATGAAGGTCTGGTCCACATCCAGGTTGAACGGCAGGATACCGTTGAACAGGGAGAAGAAGCCGATCACGATGAGGGCGGTGTGGGCCAGGGAGACCACGCCACCGAGACCCCAGGTCCAACCCTTGAATCGCATGGCGATGTAGGCGAAGATGGCCAACAGGGCCAGGAACACGGCGATGAAAGCGCTGCGGGTGATATCGCGGGCGATGGTGGGACCTACCTTATCGGAGGAGATGATACCGTTGGGGTTCTCCAGGGTAGAGGTGAAGTCTGCGAGCTGGATATTCTCTGCGTAGAAACCCTTCAGGGCCTTGAAGAGGAGGCCTTCGATTTCGGCGTCTACATCGGTGCTTTCCTGGTCGTTCTTATACTGGGTGGTGATCTTCATCTGGGCGTCGCCACCGAACTGCTTCACTTCCACGGAGTACTGGTCGATGCCAGCAGCGGCGGCAGCTTCCTCGAAGGTGGCTTCCACGCTGGCGCGGACATCTTCTGCGGTGACGCTCTTGTCGAAGCGGACCACGTAGGTGCGGCCACCGGTGAAGTCTACACCGTAGCTGAAGCCCTTGAAGGCGATGCTGGCGATGGAGATCACGATGAGGGCACCGGAGATCATGTAAGACCACTTCTTCAGGCCGATGAAGTCTACCTTGGTGTTCTTCAGGATGTTGGCGGTGAGGTTGTTGGACAGAGCCACGGTCTTACCCTTCTGGATACGGTCGTCGAAGATGATGCGCGTAATGAAGATGGAGGTGAGCACCGAAGTGATGATACCGATGATGAGGGTGGTAGCAAAGCCCTGCACAGGACCGGAACCGAAGATGTAGAGGATGATACCGGTGATGAGGGTGGTGAGCTGACCGTCGATAATGGCGCTGTAGGCGTTCTTGTAACCGTCGTGCACGGCCAGGGAGAAGCCCTTGCCGGCTGCCAGTTCTTCCTTGATACGCTCGTAGATAATCACGTTGGCGTCCACTGCCATACCCAGGGTCAGGACCAGACCGGCGATACCGGGCAGGGTGAGGACGGCGCCGAAGCTGACCAGCACGCCGAAGAGCAACAGCACGTTGCAAAGCAGTGCGACATCGGCGATGAGACCGGCGCCCTGGTAGAAGAATACCATGTAGATGAGCACCAGGCAGAAGGCGATGAGGAAGGAGATGAGACCGGCACGGATGGAAGCGGAACCCAGGGAAGGACCCACAACCTGCTCCTGGATGATGGTGGCAGGGGCGGGGAGCTTACCGGACTTGAGCACGTTGGCCAAGTCTTCGGCTTCCTGAACGTCGAAGTTACCGGTGATTTCGGAGGAACCGCCAGTGATTTCGGTGTTCACGGTAGGATAGGAATACACCAGACCGTCCAGGACGATGGCAACCTGCTTGCCGATATTGTCCTTGGTGAGGCGGGCCCAGATGGAGGCGCCTTCGGCGTTCATGGTCATGCTCACGGAAGGAGCACCGCTACCACCACGCTGGGCACCGTTGAAGTTCACGCGGGCGTCGGTGACAACACCGCCGTCCAGGGGAGCCTTGCCGTCACGGGAGGTGGCCTTGATGGCTACCAGTTCGTAGAGGTTGGCGCCTTTCACGAGCTCGGAGGGTTTCACGGACCAGAGACCGCGGAAGCCGGCGGGAAGGACGTCGGAGGCCATGGCCAGGTACTGGTTCACCTTCACGGTGTCCACACCCTGGGCGAAGCCGAGGCAAGCATTGTTCCAACCGGAAGGGGAGAGCACCTGGAAGAGGGGATTGGCCACTGCGGTGCTGTCGCCCAGGTTGCGGAGGATTTCGCTCACGCGGGCGTCTACGGCATAGAGGTCTACCTCATTGCCCTGATAGGTGGGCCAGAATTCCAGGGAAGCGGTACCCTGCAGGAGCTTACGCACACGCTCGGGGTCCTTGACACCGGGCAGTTCGATGAGGATCTTGCCGGAGTTGCCAACCTGCTGGATGTTGGGCTGGGTGACACCGAAGCGGTCGATACGGTTGCGGAGCACGTTGAAGGAATTGTCAACGGCGCTCTTGGCCTCGCTGCGGATCACGTCGATAACCTGGGCGTTGGTGGCGTCGTTGGACACTTTGTCGCGGAGCTCATAGGTGGCGAAAATCTCGGCCAGACGACGCTGGGGAGCCACCTGCTGCCAAGCCTCGGCGAACAGGCCGATGAAATCCTGGCTGGAGTTCACGTTGTTGGCCTTGGCCTGGGCGAGAGCTGCCACGAAGTCGGGGTCTGTGCTGTTGCCGGAGAGGGCCTTCACAAGGTCTTCCAGCTGCACCTGCAGCATTACGTTCATACCGCCCTTGAGGTCCAGACCCAGGTTGATTTCCTTTTCCTTTACGCTCTTGAAAGTGTATCCCAGGAAAACGTTCTCTGTGTTGATGGAGTCGATGTAGGCTCTGTTTCTGATGTTGGCCACGGAGTCCAGCACATATTCGCGGACATCGGCGGGCACATTGTTAGATTCTACGAACTGCTTGGCCTGAAGCTCTGCGTATTTGGCAGCTTTGCGCTCCTGGATACGGGTAACCGCAGTGAAGGAAAGCTGCCAGATGCTGGCGATGGCAAGCAGAATGGCGACGAATCTGATCCAACCTTTGCTTTGCATTTTGTTTATGTTTTAATAATTACTTTAGTCAAGTTTTCGGGTAGCGTCACGGGACACTACCGCAAAATAGGCTGCAAATTTACTAATTTTTTCTGATTTACGAACTTTCTCGTAACTATTTGTTAATTTTGTAAGCTCAAAACACCATGGACAAACGCGTATTCGGCATTGTTTTTCTCCTGCTTGTGACAGGTTTTTCCCTGTCGGCCCAGCATGTCATGGACCGGCCCGTGCCCATTGAAATGCCTGTGGCACCGGAGCGTCCCTCCATGGAAAAGGTTCTGGCCAAGGCCGACAGCCTGTTTAAAGCCTATTGTTTCCAGGAGGCCGTGGACCTGTATCTTTCCATAGGCAGGGAAGGGGAGGCAGCCACAGCGCAGAATGCCGTGAACATGATGGATTTCTGCGCCGATCCCCACGTAGTGGCCCGCCAGCGCTTTTCCCGCAAGGATTTCTACCTTTATTACCCGCTGGCGCCGCATGCCTGGCGCGCTTCGCCCAATCCGCTGGATTCCCTGGAAGGCTATCCTCTCTATTATCCCAAGGGGGCCGATATCCTCTATTATTCCGCTCCGGACCGTTCCGGCTCCCGCAGCCTCTTCATCACGGAAGATGTGGACAGTCTGTGGCGGGCGCCGCGTCTGGCAGGGGAGTCGCTGCTCACTACCGGCAGCGAGATTTTCCCCCTGCTTTCCCCGGACGGACAAACGCTGTATTTCGCCTCCGACGGCCTGTCCGGCATGGGCGGCTTCGACCTTTATGCATCGGCCTGGGATCCGGAAAGTGCGTCCTGGGGCGCGCCGGTGAACTTGGGCTTCCCGTTCAATTCGCCGGCCGATGATTTCCTCCTGATGGACACGGAGGACGGCAAATACACGCTTTTTGCCTCCAACCGGGACTGCTCGCGCGATTCCGTCTATGTGTATGTGGTGGAGTATGCTACGTCGCGGGTGCGTAAAGCGATCCATGATCCGGAGGAACTCCTGCGCATCTCTGCGCTGAAGCCGGTGAAGGATCCTACGCGCATCGACAATGGATCGGCCATGTCATCGGCCTTGCCTGGAAACGCCACCACGCGCCTGTATACGCGTAAGATGGAGGAAGCGCGCGTGCTGCGGGATTCCATCGCCGCCTGCTCCGTGCCGGAGGTGCGGGATTCACTGCAGGCCCTGCTGGAAGAGGTGAACCTGGAAATCCGCCTGGTGGAGCAGAGTTTCCTGGAAAACGGTGTGGTCTCCGGCGGGGAAGACAAAGAAGTGGTGGGAGCCGAACAAGCCTACACCTTTGCCAAGAACAGCATGGGCAGCCGTTTCAAGATGAAAGTGGGCACGCATCCGGAAAACCATTCTTTCCGGGTGGCACCCGTGGGCCGGTTTGCCTTCGACAATACGCTGCCGCCGGGCATTGTGTATCAGATAGAATTCTTTACTTCGCCCCGGCATGCCTCGTTAGATGACATCCGCGGCCTTTCTCCGGTGTATGAACGGCTGGCCTCCAACCTGCGCTACACTTATTCCGTGGGCCTCTATCCCACCTATGTGAGTGCGTTGCTGGACCTGAACCTGGTGCGCATCCAGGGCTTCCCGGAAGCGCACATCACGGCCTACAGGGACGGCCGCCCCATCCCTATTCTGATTGCCCGCCAGGAGGAATAATGGACTTCTGGTTTTCCGCCTGCGGTTCCTGGGCTTGTGCCTGCGCCCCGGGCTTGCTGTATTAACCTAGAATAAGTTGACACTATACGAGGGCAAATTTAATAAAAAGTATAGTGCAATGAAACCAAAAACAGCTCGAGTACG
>JBGVCF010000037.1:0-65984 GCA_045226315.1 Candidatus Cryptobacteroides sp. | reverse complement strand
CGTCCTTCGAGGTGCTGGACCAGGACGGGGCCACGGTGAAGTCGGAGGATTTCATCGGCAAAGGCAAAAAGACCATCATTTACTTCTATCCCAAGGACAACACGTCCGGCTGCACCGCCGAGGCCTGCTCCTTCCGCGACAACTACGCCGCCCTCACCACCGCCGGCTATAACGTGGTGGGCGTGAGCAAGGACAGCGCCCGTTCGCACACCGGTTTCCGCGCCAAACACGGTCTTCCGTTCAGGCTTCTGGCCGATACAACCACCGAAATGCTGCAAGCTTTCGGCGCCTGGGGAGAGAAGAAAATGTACGGAAAAACCGTGCTGGGGACGCTCCGACGCACCTTCATCTTCGACGAAAACGGCATCCTGGAACGCATCATCGAGAAAGTGGACACCAAGAATGCCGCCGCGCAGGTGCTGGAGTAATTACAGCAGGAAGAACAGCGCCACGCCGGTCATGGAGACCGCCACGCCCAGAATCTCGCGGAATTTAATGCGCTGCTTGTAAATAAAAGCGTAGGGGAAAAGGATGAAAACCGGCGTAAGCGCCATCAACGTGGAAGCAATGCCGGCGTTGGTGTACTGCACCGCCATCAGCGAAAGCGATACTCCCAGTACCGGGCCAAACAGCGTCATAATCAACGCATAACGCATGCCTATCCTATCCCGCACCGCGGTCCGCAGTCGCGGCAGGCCGCGTTGCAAGGCCATCAGGGCCAGGAAGCCCATGGCGCCCACCACAGCCCGGATCATGGTGGAGGCGAAGGGGAGCATATCGGCCATCAACTTGGGAGCATCGGCCGGAATGGCCTCCGAATAATACTGCAGGCCGACCTTACTAAGCACCAGTCCCACGCCCTGTCCCAGTCCGGCGCCCAGGCCCAATAGCACGCCCTTGAAAGGCAGCGTCAGGTGCACCTTGTGACCTTCACCTCGGCTTAAGATGGATATGGCTATACCGCTCAAAGTCACCGCCATAGCCAGCATAGATTTCCAGCTCAATGTCTCGCCCAGGATGGCCCAGCCGGCAATGGCAGCCATAGGCGGCGCCAGCGTCATAAACAGCTGCCCGAAGCGCGCACCAATGCTCAAATAGCAGTTGAAAAGACACCAGTCGCCAAACACGTAACCCACCAGGGCCGATAAAGCCAGCCACCACCAAGCCTGCCCCGATGCATAAACGGGGTAGGGATGCCCCACCGTCACCCACAGCAGCAGCCCCAGAAACAAAATGGCCATGGTGAGCCGCAGCACATTCGCCGACATAGACCCCAGCCGATGACTGGCCTTGTCGGCAAACAGCGCCGTCACCGTCCACGACACCGCCACCACCAGCGATATAATCTCTCCCAAATGATTCATTCCATACAAAAACTAGTAGCTGTTGGGCACGGCGTGGGGGCTTTCGACGGCGCGGCGGGCGCATTCCAGGCCCCAGCGGGCCGATTCTTCCACACTGGCCGATGGTCCGGCATGCACGATTCCGGCCAGCAGGGCATCTCCCGCGCCGGTCACATTCCGGACAGTGCAGGGGAGTGCGGGGAATTCATATAGCCGACTACCGGCTAATACTTTCAGTCCTTCCGCTCCCACACTCACATAGCGCCGCTGGCAGCCTTCAATGGATGCAAGCTCCTCATTCTCAAGCGCATTACACTTAAGGGCAAAGAACGTTTTCCGCTCTGAAAGCTCTACCGCCTCCTGAATACGGCCGGCTTTAGCCACCGATACTGCATCCAGGTATAGCGGCTTCTGACAATGGTCAATGAGCCAGGCGAGTGCTTCCGCAGAACTGTTGGCATCGGCCACCACAACATCGGCGGCGTTAATGGCATCCAGCCGCCTGGATAACCACTCCGGAGTCATGCCTTCCGTGGCATTCATATCGGCCACTCCACCAACCAGTTCGCCATCGGCGTTGTTGATGGACACAAAGAAGGAGTTCGTGCCCTCCTCCGCAATCTCGGAATGACTGATCCCGATCCCTATCTCACGGCACGCCGCAGCGATGACCGGACCGAAAATCCCGCCGCCGAAAATGGTAAGCAGCTCCACCTGATCCCCCAACAGAGTAAGGTTGTGCGCAATGTTCCGCGCCACACCGCCCCACGACACCACCACGCTTCCCGGATTGGAGTCTCCCACCCGGAACGCCTTCCCCGATGTGGCCGTAATATCCACATTCGCCCCGCCTATGACACAAATTTTCATATCTCTGCTCTCTTTCTACTCTCTTACTGCTCCTTCCGGTCCAAATAATGGGACGGAGGGAGCGTTTTAGTACCCAAATCGCTCCCTCAGGTCCAAACCCTGGACCTGAAGGAACACCAGAATCAAACAATCTCCTCCAACAACTTATGGTCAATTGTATTCAAATTTCCTTTGCGTACAATTACATAATCATTCTCATAAGGTTGGTGTGCCGAAACCCGCTTGGTCCGGAAGGTTTGGTACTTGATTTTCAATAGGTTCTTCACTCTGGAGTCTTCGAACATGGCTGCCGCCGACCCAAAGTAGAAGTGTTCATGGGTATCCTTTACCTCCACATGAATGATGGTTCTATCGTGTTTTATCATGGCTTGTACTACAAAGGTAGCATCTTTCTACTTTTTTACAAATATGTTGAGATAATCTTGCTGGTTTTCTACAATTTTGTATATTTGTAGAAAACAAGTCCGGAAAAGCCGGATATCTTAAAGAGTGAGAGTATGAGGAAGTATTGGCTAATCACTACAGATCACTTGGAAGACCGTCTACTGTTCAAAGATGCGGAAGACTTTCGCGTAGGGATGAACTATGTGGCCATATGGTCGTTCAAGACAGGTGTATTTGTGTTGTCTTTTATCTTAATGTCTAACCACTTGCATTTTGTTCTATCGGGTACTAAGGAGCAGGTGGAAAGTTATATCAACGGGTTTAAAAGCGCGTATTCCAGATATTTATGGGATAAGTACGGCGTCCGGGAAACTCTCAGACGGAATTCCGTGGATATCAGTGAAATTAAAATGGGGAATGAGGCATTGGAACGCGCCATCGCGTACGTACAGATGAATTGTGTTGCAGCCAATATATGCGCCTGGCCAACGGATTATCCTTGGGGAACGGGAAATTGCTTCTTCAATGATTCACCGGGATTCTCCTCATCATCCCATGGACAAGCCTTGTCTTCATTAAAGGAACGGGCTCGTTATCGATTACTTCATTCGAAAGTTGCTTTACCAGGGGAATGGATAATTAGCGAGGGTGGGTATATTGCTCCCGAATCCTATATCAAAAAGGATTGGGTGGAGTCATTGTACCGCACTCCCAAGCGAATGAACTACTTTCTGCAGAGTTCATCCAAGGCCAGGCTCAGGCTGGAGGCCGCAGAGGAAAACCAGCCGTCGTTCAGGGATCAGGTAATCCTCTCTGTTCTACCGGACCTTTGCCAATCTTTGTTCCGGAAACGATCTGTGGAAGATTTGGAGGAAGAACAGTTGGTAGAACTCATGAGACAGTTACGCTTCCGTTTTTCGACCAACGTGAATCAAATCGCGCGCGTAACAGGCATTTCGTATGAACATGCAGCCAAACTGCTGGACCGGGTGTAGAACTTTATTCTATCACTCTTATTTCCTTGCCGTTCAGGTATTTATCCAACAGGTCGCGGGTGCGGAGTTGAACGAAACAGGTGGGGGTGCCGTCGGTGCAGGCGAACCACACGGAGGAGGCGATGGAGGCATCCATCACCAGGTGCACGCCGGCGGCAGCGGGCCAAACGGCGCTCAGAATAGTGGTCGCACCCACGCGCACGCCGGTGAGTTCCCACAGCCGTTCAGAAGAGGCAAACGACACCCGAGGAATCCCCAGGGCACTGCAGAAATCCCGCGTCACAAAAGGCTTGTCGTGCGATGTAACATAAAGGTAAAACTCCGTCTGCTGCCGGTTGCACAGGAAAATGGTCTTCACAATCTGCACCCCAACGCGCGCACTAATATGGGCACAATCCTCCATAGTAATGCCGGGGTCAGTATCAACCCGCTTAAAAGGAATATCGGCCGATGCAAACGTCTCATAAACAAGCCGCTGCAGGGGAGTCTCAAACGTGGACGGCGGCGTGGTAAAAGGCTCGCTCACATAAAAACCCAGCAGCTCAATCCGCAGCGCCGGCACACTCTCAACCATCTGTACAGCCGGCCCCTCAGGGAATGCGGCCGATATTTCCTCCGCCGATCGATATCCCCAAGTCACCGCCAACCCCTCAATTCCGCCATTAAAAGCCGTACGCATATCAGTAGGGGAGTCGCCCACCAGCAAAACATCATCGTGCGATAGCTTCGCATCGGCTGGAGAAAATTGCCGCATCACCTCCTGCACAATCTCCGGCGACGGCTTCAGCGGATACCCAGGCCGATTTCCCAGTATGGCAACAAACTGAATATCAGGGAAAAATCGCCGAATCAAATACTCCGTGCCTTCCTGAAACTTATTGGAAGTCACCGCCAACTGAACCCCCGCCTCCTGCAAATCCGAGAGCAGTTCCGGAATCCCCTCATACGGCCTCGTATGCACATCAATATGCGCCTGATAATACGCCCGAAAATCTGCCAATGCAGCATCTATTTCAGCAGAGGAAAATTGGTTTTTCGCGTCCGCCGCTTCCAGCGCTTGCTGCACCAGATTCCTCACGCCGTGCCCTACCATCTTGCGATATCTATCTACAGTAAGCACCGGCAGCCCTCTCAGAGAAAGAGCGTGGTTCACAGCCTCTGCAAGGTCTTCCAAGGTGTCCAGCAGCGTGCCGTCTAAGTCGAAAAGAATGAGTTTTTTCATATTGTACAGTCAAAGATAGTTTTTTTCTTTCCATTTTTTGCTAAATTTCCCAACCTTTTGGCGGCAACACCCGTCTAATAGATGAAACCGCTCCGAAAGCGGGGAAAAAGTTGAACATAGTTATTGATACAAACATGGAAGACATTTTAGTACCTATTTTTATTTGTGTTGTCCTGCCCGTTGTCATTGTCTGGCTGGTAGCCCGTACCAGACAGAACGAAACCAACCGAAAGGCCGAAATCATGCTCAAAGCCATAGATGCTGGCGTTCCCGTGGACATGAGCCAGTTCGAGCCCTCCAAGAAGCAGATGAGACCCAAAACCATTAAGCAGGATCTCCTGGACAAACTCAACGGCGCCTGCATCACAGGTCTTATGGGCATCGGCTTCCTCACCCTGGGGATTCTCCGCACCCTCGACTGTGAATTCGGCCGCAACATGTTCCTTAACAAATTCTGGCTTCCTGCCGGTGGTGTACTCCTCGCCGTAGGTATCGGCCTGTTAATCACCTATTTAGTGGGTAAGAGGATGTTGGCCAAAGAGATCGAGGCCGAAGAAAAGAAGCTGGAGCAGTAATTCATGAATCAGGAGCGGTTCATCAGCCTTGTGCGGGCCGAGCAGGAGCCTCTACGGCGGTTCCTGCTTGCGCTGTGTAACGGCGACGGAGCCCGGGCCGATGACATCGCGCAGGACGCGCTTGTAAGGGCCTATGTGGCCTCCGGCTCCTTCCTGGGCCTCTCCAAATTCAGCACCTGGCTCTTCCGTATCGCCTACAACTGCTATATCGACCAGTGCCGGAAAGCCCGTCCGGAGCAGGTGCCGGTAGAGGAAGCCCAAAGCCTGATTTCAGGCGATACCTCAGACCGCGCCTTCCGTTACCAGCAACTCTATCAGGCCCTGGAAAAACTCCCCGAAAAAGAAAAAGCCGCCATCGCGCTGTTCTACTTCGAAGACCGGAGCATCAAGGAAATATCGGCCATCCTGGGCATGCCGCAGGGCACAGTGAAATATCAGCTTTCCATGGGAAGGCAGCACCTAAAACAGCACATTCAGTTATGAAAGAGATAGAGGAATTCCTGAAAGAAAACAAGCCCTTGGTGAAAGACGACCCCACCTTCCTCCAGGAAACCCGTCGCAGGATGGACCAAGTGGATGGCATCAAGGCCGAAGTAGACCGCCAACGCAGCTACGGCCGCATCGCGCTCATCGTCGCGCTGGCCATCGGCCTGGCCGCCGGCGTGCTAATCACGGCGCTGGCCTATCTGTATCCCGTGGACGTGCAATCGGTGCGTCACGGACTCTGGGAGAGCGTACGCATCTTCGCGCAAACCTGGCGGCAATACCTGCTGCTGCCCATCGCCGTCATCGCCATCGGCCTTGGTGTAGTTCTTTCCCGAAAAACGGTGCGTCAATAGGCAAAAAAAGCCTATCTTTGCACCCATGATCAAACTGCTCATTCTGGATTTTGACGGCACCCTGGCCGATACCCAGGAACTCATCGTTCGCACCAACCAGGAAGCCATGCGGCGCCTGGGCTATCCGGTGCAGGACGCTCAGACCATCATCGATACCATCGGCCTGCCTTTGGAGGAAGGCATCATGACTATGTTCCCCGACCTCCCGCGGGAAGTCCTGCCGCAGTGGGTAAAAATGTACCGGACGGTATTTGACGATCTGAAAGTGCATATCGGCCCTCAACTTTTCCCGGGCGTTAAGGAAACGCTGAAACAACTGCATGCAGAAGGCTACCTCATCACCGTGGCTTCCTCGCGCCTTTCCATCTCGCTGAACGCCTTCCTCAAAGATCTGGGCCTCATGCCCTATCTCTGCTACGTTCTGGGCGCCGATAACGTCACCAAAGCCAAACCCCATCCCGAACCCGTGCTCAAAACCCTGCGGGACCTGCAAATCCCCGCAAAAGAAGCATTGGTAGTAGGGGACATGCCCGTGGACATCCAGATGGGCTTAGGGGCCGATGCCTACACCTGCGGCGTCTCCTACGGCAATTCCAACCGGGAGGCACTGAAAAAGGCCGGCGCCCACAGGGTCGTCGACCTTTTCTCAGAGATTCCGCAGCTGCTGAACAGCTTCTAGTTTTCCTGAATGATCTCCCGCACCAGCAAAGGATTGTTGGTGGTAATCTGATCCACACCCAGTTTGATCATCTTCCGGATATCGTCTTCCCGGTCCACCGTCCAGGCATTAACGCTCATGCCCAACGCGTGGGCTTCCACGATCCATTCGGGATGCTTCACAAAACGGGAATAGTGGTAGTCGATACCATTGATCTTGTCGGCGTGAACCTCCACGGGAGTTTTGTCGCCGTTCAGATACTGCACTGTAAAGTCCGGGCACATACGGGCCAGCTCCTTGCAGATATAATAACTGAAAGAGATGAAAACCACACGATTAGGATCCATTAGCTGATGCGCCTTCAGGCCCTCCAGACATTTATGGATCACCATGTCTTCCCGTATGCTGTTGACGTGCGGCTTGATCTCCAGCACCAGCACACAGTTTTCGCTCTTGGAGGCCTGGTCCAGGTATTCGGCCAGCGTAGGAACGGGTTCCCCGTTTTTCAGCTTATACTCCCGAACCTCCTTGAAAGGACTGGTCTGGATATCCGTAACGCCGATACTTCCATCGTGGTTCACCACCACGATATTATCGGCCGTCAGATGCACGTCGCACTCGCTGCCCCAGCAACCGAACGCCTGCGCCTTCTTCAAAGAAGCGATGGAGTTCTGGGCATTGTCGTCCCAGTAGCCGCGATGTGCCACAATGGCGGGGCCTTGCGCAAACGCGATGCCCGTCAGAGCGAGCATCGCGAAAGTACTAATAATCAGCCGTTTCACTTTACAGCATGAGAGCGCCTACCAGACCCAGAATGGCATAGAACTCCGGGAGAGCGGCGTAGATAAGGGTGTTGGTGAATACGTCGTGACCCTGGGATACACCCACGATACCATTGGCACAAACCTGGCCCTGGCGGATAGCGGAAAGCATGCACACCAGACCCACGCTCACGCCAACACCGAAGACCATACCGCCGGCTTCGGCCACACGGCCCATAAGCATGAAGAAAGCTACGAACCCATAGATACCCTGGGTAGCGGGGAGTGCGCTGAGCACCATGTAGTTACCGGAAGCTTCCGGCTTGCGCTTGAGGGCGCCTTCTGCCGCGTTGCCGGCCGTGGTGGTCCCAATGGCGGAACCAATACCTGAGAGGGCCAGTACCAGGCCCAGACCCAAATAACCGAGAATTAAATTAAGCATGATAAAGTAGTATTTATTTGTTATTTACTTAGCGGATGGAAGTTGCGCCCGTTGGCCTCGTAGCCGGAATTCTTGAAGAACTCCAGGAAGTTGAGTCGGAGCGGGTGTACAAAAGCGCCCAGCGCACACATGGCCACATTCAGCGTATGGCCGATGATGACGATAAGCACAAACGGAAGCCACATCACGGGAGATTGTCCGTCGCCCAGAACCATGGCGCCGATATTGTTGAAGGCCATGCCCAGCATGGCGCCGGCCAGGCCCAGGGCATAGAGTCGCAGGTAGCTGAGGACATCGCCCAGCAGGCCCGTAACCGTGTTGTAGGTGTTCCAGAGGCCTACTCCCACATTGGCCAGCTTGCCGCGCTTCATGTCGTTGAACACGAAGATGCCCAGGGCGCTCAAAACGCCTATGACTATCACGATGAGCTTGGTGATTCCCTTGTCCAGCACGCCCATGAGGAACAGCGTGGCCACGGCCGTGCCGCCCACAATCAGCAGCGTCCAGCCCCAGGTGCCCAGGGCGTTCATAAAGCCCTTGTTCTTGGTTTCCTGGTAGGTTTTCACGCACATGGCCAGGCATAGGTGAATAATACCGATAATGAGCGCCAGCACCATGGTGCCGTCGTAGCCGCCAATCTTGGCGGGCAAGAAAATCCCCTTGATGGGCTGGAAGATCTCCCAGTTGGCAATGTCGATGGAGAAGAAGGTATGGAACAGGAAGCCGATGACCGTGGTCCCGATACCCAGGATCACCACCAGCGGCGCCATATCCTTGAAAGAATCCACCTTCTTCAGCAAAAGGCCGATAGCAATGAGCACCAGGCCATAGCCGCAGTCGCCCATACAGAAGGCGAAGAACAGCAGGAAGAACACGCTGATGAAGGGGGTAGGATCGAAGCCGTTATAAGCAGGCCGGCCATACATGTCCGTGAGCACTTCGAACTGCTTCACGAACCAATTGTTCTTGAGCTTGATAGGCGGATTGTCTTCAACTATTGCTTCTTCCTTCAGATAGAAGACATCGGATTCATCCAGCGCAGCGCAAATGGCCTCGTCGTCCTCCACAGGAGCATAGCCCACCAGGGTGACGATGGTGTCTTCGGCCGCCGGAACGGCAGACAAGCCGGCCAGGTAAAGGTCCAGATCGGCGCACAATTCGGTTTTGAACGCTTCCATATCCGGAATGCGTTGCTGGGCACCGGCTACATAGGTGAGAAGTCGATGGAAATCCTTTTCTTTTTCCTCGATGGCCTTTTCCAGTTGTTCTGCATCGGCGTCGGGGGTGGGGAGTTCGCCCGGAAGCGTGTCTTCCCCAATCACCAAGAACCAGGTGTTGGTTTTTTCCTTCTTCACCACGGTTAGGGCAAATTCCTGCTCCCATTCCGGCTTGAACAGCTTGTTGGACAGTCTGTGGAAATGAATGGGAACGCCGGCCTCCGACAACTCCTTCAGGATTTCAGGATTGAACGAACCCCAGATGCGTCTGGCTTCCAGTTCCTTGCGAAGGCTCTGCAGGGTGGAGGATTGGTCGGAGTAGTACATGAGGATACCGCCTGCCAGACGTTCGAGTTCGGTGTTGTCCAGATGTTTAGGCTCAATCCCTTCCGGAACTTCGATCTTCTTCAGGCCCTTGATGAGGCCGTCCACCAGTTCTATGTCGGCTAATTTCTGCTGGGCCTTACTGTCCAGAGCCTTGGTGTTGCGCGTGATATCCACCAGACCCAGCTCCTGGAGGCGTTCCAGCAGGGCTTCCTGCTCTCCATTCAGCAGAATGAAGGAGTATTTGGTCATGGGATTGATCATACGGCTGAGGCCTCCTCCTCCTCTGCGTGGCGTTTTTTCACAATCTTGGAAGAAGCTTTGGAGAGGTTCTCCTCGTCTTCCATGTAGCGTTTAATCTTGCGGATGGCTTCCTGGTAGCCGGGAATCTGCACTTTCTCGTACAGGTTCACCTTCTGGGTGGTTTTCCGGCGGTTGTAGTCCAGGATGCGAGCCTTTTCCTTATAGACCTCGCTTTCGATGCCCAAGCGGCTCAGTTCCTTGAGGATGGCCACTCCGTCGGCATACCAGGCGGGTTTGACAAACGCGTTGAAGGGCTTGATCTCGTAGTGGATCTCGCCCAGGGCGGGCGTTTTCACACCGGCCACCTTCTTGGTGTACAGGTCCACGTCCGTAATGGCGATGAGCCCCGGGTCGAATTCGTTCCACAGGGCGGCCAGGTAATCGTAGCGCTGCAGGGCCTGTTCCAACTCGTCCATCAAACGGTCGCTGTCGGCCTTGGCCTTGCGCACTTCCAGCCGCAGGGCGCTCTCCTTGTTCTGCAGGGTAGGGAGCGCCCGCTGCCGGACCTTGAGCTGCTTGCCCATCTCCGTCAGCGAGGTTTTGTTGTATTGGAATTTAATTGCCATTATTTGACCCAGTATTTGTCAATCAGCGCCTGTTTGATACCGGTTTCGGCCGGCGTAAAGTATTTGCTGAAGAGCTTCCAAGCGGTGTCCAGCATTTCGTTGATGCCGATATTCACGTCGATGGCCAGCAGCTCCCGGGCATAGTCTTTTGCGTAATCCAGGCAGCGGTGGTCGTAGTCGGACAGGTCGAAGCCGTTCTCCAGTTTGGTCTTGGCGTTCTGGGCATCCGCGTACAGACGCACGCCGGCGTTCATCACCTGGGAGTGGTCTTCGCGCGTTTTCTTGCCCTGTACCAGCTGTTTCAGACGGGACAGGCTGCGGAACGGGTCGATGATCACCTTGCCGGTGTCGGTATCGGCCTTCAGGTAGAGCTGGCCTTCCGTGATGTAGCCGGTGTTGTCCGGGATGGCGTGGGTGATATCACCGTCGTTCAGGGTGGTCACGGCGATGATGGTGATGGAACCCTCCGTGGGCAGCTGCACGGCCTTTTCGTAGATCTTGGCAAGGTCGCTGTACAGGGAGCCCGGCATGGAGTCCTTGGAAGGAATCTGGTCCATACGGTTGGACACGATGGACAGGGCATCCGCGTACAGAGTCATGTCCGTGAGGAGCACCAGCACCTTTTCGTTCTTGTCCACGGCGAAGTATTCGGCGGCGGTGAGGGCCATATCCGGCACCAGCAGGCGTTCCACCGGGGGATTTTCCGTGGTATTGATGAAGCAGATGATCTTGTCCAGGGCGCCGGCTGCCTCGAAGGAGTGGCGGAAGAACAGATAGTCGTCGTTGGAAAGACCCATGCCGCCCAGGATGATCTTGTCTACATCGGCGCGCAGGGCTACATCCGCCATCACCTGGTTGTAGGGCTGGTCCGGGTCTGCGAAGAAGGGAATCTTCTGGCCGGAGACCAGGGTGTTGTTCAGGTCGATGCCGGCGATGCCGGTGGGGATGAGCTGCGAGGGCTGGCGACGCTTGTACGGGTTCACGGAAGGGCCGCCGATCTGGCGCTCTTCGCCGTCGATTTCAGGACCGCCGTCGATGGGATGGCCGTAGGCGTCGAAGAATCGGCCGGCCAGCTGATCCGACACCTTGATGGTGGGCGGTTCGCCCAGGAACACTACTTCGGCGTTGGTGGGGATGCCTTCGGTGCCCGAGAACACCTGCAGGGTAATGACATCGCCCTTGATGCGCACCACCTGGGCCAGCCGGCCGCCTACCACGGCCAGTTCGTCGTTGCTAACGCCCTTGGCCTTGAGGGAAACGGTGGCCTTGGTAATGCCTTCCAGCTTGGTATATACTCTTTGGTATGCTTTCGTTGCCATAGTCTATGCGGTCATTTTCTTTACGGAATCGTTGTAGGCCCAGAACTGCTCGCTCTCGTAGGGGGAGTAGTTCATCTGACGGAGCTCGTTGATGAGGTTCTTGAAGAATTCGCGGCATTTCTCGAAGTCTTCAAAGGAGTAGTCGCGCTGGCAGATTTCCAGCACCAGGTCCAGCATGAAGCGCTGACGCTCCATGGGGCAGAGCGAATCCACAGGGTCGAAGCCGTCCTGCTGCAGGATGATGAAGTCCACCAGTTCGCTCTTCCAGAAATTGACGTGGTAGCTCATGGGAACGCCGTCGTCGCCCAGGATGTTGATCTGTTCGCTGGCTTCCTTGCCGCGGCGGATAATGTTCTTGGCCGATAATACTTTGTCCACCCAGCCTTCTTCCACGGTCTTGTCCAGGAATTCCTTGATTTCGGGATAGTCCAGGTACTTGGAATAGGAATCCAGCGGACCTACGGCAGGATAACGCTTTTGGTCGGCGCGTCCCTGCTCCAAAGCGTAGAAGCAACGGGCGGCCTTCTTGGTGCTTTCGGTCACGGGTTCCTTCAGGTTACCGCCGGCAGGGGAGACCGTACCGATAAAGGTGACGGCGCCGGTTTGTCCGTTGTTCAGCACCACCATGCCCGCACGAGCGTAGAAGTTGGAGATGATGGCCGACAGGTCCACGGGGAAGGCGTCGGCGCCCGGAAGTTCCTCCATACGGTTGGACATCTCACGCAGAGCCTGGGCCCAGCGGGAGGTGGAATCGGCCAGCAGGAGGCACTTGAGTCCCATGGCGCGGTAATATTCGCAAATGGTCATGGCCGTGTACACGGAGGCCTCACGGGCGGCCACGGGCATGTTGGAGGTGTTACAGATGATGGTGGTACGTTCCATCAGGTGACGGCCGGTGTGCGGGTCTATGAGTTCCGGGAATTCGGTGAAGATTTCCACTACCTCGTTGGCACGTTCGCCGCAGGCGGCCATCACGATTACGTCGGCGTCGCCCTGCTTGGCGATGGCGTGCTGCAGCACGGTTTTACCGCAGCCGAAAGGACCGGGGATGAAGCCCGTACCGCCTTCGGCGATGGGATTCATGGTGTCGATCACGCGCACACCCGTTTCCATGATCTTGTTGGGACGCGGTTTTTCCTTATAGCCCTTGATGGCCACCTTCACGGGCCACTTCTGGGTCATGGTCACGGGAACTTCCTCTCCGTCCGCGTTCACCAGGACGGCCATCACGGTGTCTACCGTATAGGCGCCGGCTTCCTTGATGGATTTCACGGTATATTCCCCCTTGAAGGAGAAAGGAACCATGATCTTGTGGGGCAGCCAGCCTTCCTTCACCTCTCCCAGCCAGTCGGCGGCCACTACGTGGTCCCCGGGCTTGGCGATGGGCGTGAATTCCCAGGTTTTCTTGCGGTCCAGCGGGTCTGTGTATTCGCCGCGCTGCAGGAACACCTGCTCCATGGTGGCCAGGTTGTTCTGCAGGCCGTCGTAGGTACTGGAGAGCAAACCGGGACCCAGCTCCACTTCCAGCATCTTCCCTTCGAACTCCACGGTATTCCCGCCCTTGAGGCCACGGGTGCTTTCAAACACCTGTACGGAGGCATTCTCTCCGTTAACCTTGATGACCTCTGCCATCAGGTCCACGCCTTGGGAATTGATGTAGCAGATTTCATTTTCGGAAACCGGACCGTCCACCTTTACGGTGACCAGGTTGCTCACGATACCGGTTACGATTCCTTTTGTCTTCATATGGAATATTCTTATGATTCTTTGTAGTTTACACCTTTGAAAGTGCCTTTTACCTCCTGCACCAGCTGCCGGAACAGTTCCCGGCCCTTCTTTTCGTCCAGGGCCAGCCAGCGGTTCACGATGTGCAGCTTGGCAATATAGGCCAGGACGGCGGTGAGGTCGAAGTAATGGAAGGTTTCCAGATTGTTGATCTTGGTCCAGCAGATGTCGTCCAGGGCTTTTTCCCGGCCCAGCAGGCTTACCTGCGAGAGGGCCTGCGACACGGCTTCTTCTTCCTCGAATTCGCCGCCGTTGAAACGGTAGCCGTCGATGTCCAGGTCTTCGTCCTCCGGCGTGCCTTCTCCGGTAATGAGGTCCATATCGGCCGGACGGTCCAGTTCCCGGTTCAGGAAGCGGACCTTGGCATTGCGGAGGTTAAGGTCGAAGCGGAAGTATTCCCGGATAAAAGGGAGGGAATGCTGCAGCGCCTGGGCATAGAAGTCTGCGTTCAGCTGGTCTGTGTCGAAACCCTTCAGGAGGAAGTTCAGCGTGGCGACGTCTTTCTCCGAGAGGTCTCTGCGGATTTCTTCCACCACGTTCCAGTATCCCTGGCCTTCCGCGTACTTGAAGTCCGTGGTAAGGTAGGGGAGGCTGGAGATGATATATTCGAAATTACTCATGCACTAGCCGAAGAGGATTTTCTTGGTGCCGGGACGGAGATAGTCGCCGATTAGCTGCTGGAAGGCCTCGTCCGAGAAGCTGATGAAATAGCTGCCGTCCTTGGGGCCGATCTTGAAGCCGCCGTTGAGCTTCTTGGAGAAGCTGGCTTCCACGCCTTTGCCCAGGGTCTGGGCCAGGGCGCCCTTCAGGAAGGGCTCCAGCTCTTTCTGGAGTTGCTCCGGCAGTACCAGGGCGAGGTCTGTGCTTTCCTGGGTGCTGAAGCGCTGTGCTACGGCGGTGATGATATCCTTTAGGAAATCGGCTTTGGAAAGGGCTTCCTTCACGGGAGCGTCCACGGCCTTGGCCACGATGATTTGCTCGATGCTGGCTTTGGTAGCCTGCAGGGCCTGGCTGGCGGCCATCTTTACGTCGCCTTCCGTCTTCACCTTGAAATCGGCCGCTTCTTTCTGCGCCTTCTCAATAATGGCAGCGGCTTCTTCCTGAGCTTTTTTCACGATTTCTTCGGCCTGGGCTTTGGCTTGGGCCAGAATGGCTTCGCCTTCTTCCTTTCCTTTCGAAAGACCCTGGTTATAAAGTTTTTGGGTCAGTTCCTGGAGTTTGTCCATATTATTGTGTATTAGTTTTCTATGCTTCCTACAAATATAACAAATATAATTTACAAAAAAAAATCCATTCTATTGAAGAATGGACGCTGCAACGATGGAAGCTATGGTGGAGCGAAGTCGGGAGGCCGACCCGTCGTCCTTGGGGTGCACCCGGTGTGCCAGGACGATTACGGCCGTGTGGGTGTCCGGACTCAGCAGAAGGGAAGTGCCGGTATAGCCCGTATGCCCCCGGAGCTGATCCAGAGGAAAGATGTCACCGCTGGTATAAGGCCCCGTGTAATAGGTGTCCCAGCCCAGCGCCCGGGCCACCTCCGGCGCGTTGGTGGCCGGCACGGTAAACATCTTTTTCACGGTGAGCGGCTGCAGAACCCGTCGGCCATTGTAACTGCCATCGTTCAGCAGCGCAGCACAGATTACCGCCAGATCTTCCACGTTGGAGAACACCCCGGCATTGCCCGAATTCCCCGCATTGACCAGACGCGCGATGGGGTCGTGCACCTGCCCACGAAGCACGGAGCCATCGGCCTGAATTTCCGTGGGAGCGATTAGGGAAATAGGCGTGTAACAAAAATGTTTCGATATATAACAAGTATGTTTTAGTCCAAGAGCGTCAAATACATGCGTCTGTGCATAGTCGCATAGACGCTCGCCGGTCACTTTCTCCAGAATGTACTGCAGGGTGATGAAATTCAGGCAGCTGTAAAGCTGTTTTGTGCCGGGTCGGAAGTTCCGGCCGGTGCGGGTGCAGATGAAATTGAGCAGTTGCTCCGGGCTGTCGGTACCGAACTCCTGAACATAGGCGGTCACGTTGGGAAGATAGGCGTCAAGGCCCGAAGAATGGGTGAGTAAATCCTGAACTTTGATGTCTACTTTCTCTCCGGTTTCCGGGTCCGTCCAGGGCTGGAAATCCGGGAAGTAGTACTTGACGGGATCCACCAGCCGCACCTTGCCCTGTTCTACCAACTGCATAAAAGAAAGGGTTGTTCCCACGCACTTGGATACAGAGGCTAGGTCGAACATAGTCTCCACGGTCATGGGCTCCACTTCCGGATATACGGCCTTGTTGCCAAAGGCTTTTTCGTATACCAGCGTTCCGTTGCGCACCACGCCCACCACGGCGCCGGGGATGTCCCCATCGGCTATGGAAGCGTTCACGGTGCTGTCAATGCGGGCCAGAATCTTATCATCCATGCCCTGACGATAAGGGGTGCTGCGCCGGATGCCCGTTTCGGCAGGATGGCAGGCAGCCACGCACAGCGCAGCGGCCAGCAGGGCAATGGGTTTAGAATACATAAGTGGTTGCCATTACAATCATAAAGTTGCTCAGCTGCGGGTCAAAGGCCTTGGCAAAGTCAAGCGACAAAATGAAGTTGGTGTTCATGTGCAGTTTGATACCGCAGCCGGCACTGGCCATAATAGGGCATTTCTCGGTCTGAAAGAAGGCAGGTATCTGCTTCTGCTGTTCCAGCCGATAAGTCTTGGTAATGGCGGCCAGGTCCATGAAAGGATTCAGGACAATACGGAAGTTCTGTTTGAACAGCCTGAATTTCAAGGGAATTACCCGGAATTCTATATTGGACCAGGCGTATCCGGCAGCGGAAATGCGGTTGTAATTGTAGCCGCGGATGCTGTAGCGGCTGCCCAGACCGGAGTTCTCCTCGTAAATGTAGTGGATGGTGGCCAGTTCGTTCAGGTTATAATAGGGAACCTCTCCCGCCAGGGTGTGCTGGAAACATACCTGGTAGGCGAAAATGAGCCAGTCCGGAATGAAGGTAATGAACTGTTTCCAGCGGGCGGCCACCTGCAAGTAATTGTATCTCCACTGTTTCAGGTCTCCGTTGCCGATGAGGAGGAGTTCTCCGTAGGCGCCCTTGGTGGGGAACATCTCCACGTCGCGGGTGTCGAAGCTGATACCGCCTTTTAGTTCCAGGGAAGTGCCGCCGGCAAATTCATCGTCGTGGATGAGCCCTGCCTGGTGATAGGCGATGTACAGGCTGTTGCCGGAATCGTAGTTCTTGAGCTTGAAATCGCTCATCATCACGTGGCGGAACACGGCGCCGCCCACCCAGTTCAGCTTGCCAACAATGGTCCCCTGGACAGCTGTAGCCACGCGCACGAACTGCCGCCGGTTGGCATACCTGGCAGTCCGGGTTTCCTTGTTGAATTCCATCGAAGGGTCGTAGGGCGAAGCAATGCCGTTGAACCCATAGAAACTATTGGATTCGGCATCCCTGTAAGTGGCCGATGCACTGATACGGAGGCCCGGAAGCAGTTTGATGGACTCGAAATAGCCGTGTATATACCAGCTTCCTTTGGTGGAATAGGTGCCCGAAATGCCTCCGTGGTGGAGGAAATTGGGATAGATGGATCCGTCGCCGTAATAGAAGAAGTCGCAGAAGGCGCCCAGCGACAGACCCAAATCCGTGTTGTAGCCCAGGTTGGGCAGGGGAACATATTCCCAGCCGGTCTTGGCCGCTTCCTGCGCCCGGGCCGATAACCCAAGAACAAGGAGTAGAAGTCCGGTGAGAAGTTTTTTCATTATCCCAGGAAGCTAAGCAGGATACCGGCCGCCACGGCACTGCCGATCACGCCGGCCACATTGGGTCCCATGGCGTGCATGAGCAGGTGGTTCGAAGGATCGATTTCCCGGCCCACAGTCTCGGATACGCGCGCGCTGTCGGGCACGGCGGAAACGCCGGCATTGCCGATAAGCGGGTTGATCTTCTTGGCGGGATTCTTGATGAATACGTTCATCAGCTTCACGAAGAGCACGCCGCAGGTGGTGGCGATCACAAAACTCAGAAGACCCAGTCCGAAGATAAGCAGGGACTTGAGGGTGATGAACTTATCGGCCTGAGTGGATGCACCCACGGTAAGGCCGATGAGGGTGGTGACCACGTCGATGAGCGGGCCGCTGGCCGTGTTGGCCAGACGCTTGGTTACGCCGCTCTCTTTCAGGAGGTTACCGAAGAAGAGCATACCCAGAAGGGGCAGGCCGCTGGGCACGATGAAAGCGGTGATAAGGAAGCCCACGATGGGGAAGATGATCTTCTCCTGCTTGGACACCACGCGCGGTGCAGGCATGCGGATGAGCCGTTCCTTCTTGTTGGTGAGGAGCAGCATGATAGGCTTCTGGATCACCGGCACCAGCGCCATGTAGGAATAGGCCGATACGGCGATGGCACCCATCAGATCCGGTGCCAGTTTGGAACTCAGGAAAATGGCCGTAGGGCCGTCTGCGCCGCCGATAATGCCGATAGCACCAGCCTCGTTGGGGGCGAAGCCGAAGGCGAGAGCCAGAAGGTAAGCGCCGAAGATACCCATCTGCGCCGCCGCTCCGATGAGGATAAGGCGCGGCTGCGAGATAAGGGCGCTGAAGTCCGTCATGGCGCCGATGCCCAGGAAGATGAGCGGGGGATACCAGCCCTGCTTCACGCCCTGGTACAGGATGTTGAGCACGGAACCGTCTTCATACACGCCGATATTCAGGCCGGGGAACATGGGAATGTTACCCACGATCATGCCGAAGCCGATAGGAACCAGCAACATGGGCTCCCACTCCTTCACGATGGCCAGGGTGATGAAGATAAGGCCGATCCCGATCATCACCAGGTTCTGCCAGCTGCAGTTGGCAAAACCGGTGTACTCCCAGAATTGGGCTAGGGATTCGAAAATGTGTTCCATCAGGCGATGCTAACTACGGGAGCGCCTTCCAGGATGCTGTCACCCTTCTGGACGTGGATGGCGGTAATGGTGCCGTCCTTGGGGGCGGGAATCTCATTCTCCATCTTCATGGCTTCCAGTACGGCCACCTTCTGGCCGGCCTTGACGGCCTGGCCTTCCTTCACGCTAACCTCCACAATCACGCCGGGAAGCGGGGAATTGACCTTTTCACCAGCGCCGGCCGGGGCGGCAGCGGGTGCTGCAGCCGCCGGAGCTGCCGCTGCAGGAGCCGGGGCTTGTACGGGAGCTGCCGCAGGAGCGGCCACGGGAGCGTTCTCCAGTTCCACCTGATAGTTGGCGCCGTTTACATTCACGGAGAGCAGTTTTCCCTCTGCCTCGCCGATGGTTACAGCGTAATCCTTACCATTGATTTTGAATTTGTACTCTTTCATTTCATGAAAAATAAAATGTTATACGTTACCCCCTCCCGAAACCCCTCCCCTCGGGGGAGGGACTTAAGGGGTGCATATGATCATCTGGGGTGCTTTCTAAAGGTCAATGCTTTGTTGTTCCAGGCGGATTCTTTCCGGGTGATGGTCACAATACCGGGTTCTACGTCGTGGATGGTTTCCGTAAGGTACAGGTGCACGGCCGTGGCAATGGCGGCGTATACGTCGCCGGAGTTCTCCATATCCAGCGCCACGGCAATGGCAGCCGCGATTTCGGCATCGGGCGTGCCCTTCACCATCTTGGCCGGTTTAGGTTCGGCCTGTTTCTTGGCCCTGCGGTCGAAGAGGAACCAGAAAAGGAACCAGAGGATGGCCAGGGCGCTGAAAACAACGCTAACGGAAGTGATGGAAAGGATCCAGCCGTGAGGATCCCTTTCCTTCATCAGTTCACCGCGGGAAGCAGTATTCTTGTCGCCGTTCAGGATGGCGGGGGAAGGGATGGCGGGCTGGTCCTGAGCTGCGAATTCCTGCTGGCGGATATCCGGAGCCAGCTTAATTACAGATTTGCCAACAGGCAGATTGACAGGTATTTGCAACGAGTCAATGATAGTTCTACCATCATTGGAAACCAGGTATATTGTTTTGCCGGGCTCCAGTTTGAAGTCGGTGTAGAAAGTACCGTCGTGCCTGTTGCCGCTGCAGTAGAACAGCACCACTTGCCGGGGACCCAGCTTGGTGCGGTTGTCGCTCTTGGGGATGATGCTCTTCCGGAGCTGCGTAGGATCGTCCGTGAGGAAGCAGCCGCCGTAGTTCACGGTCCCTGTGGATTTGTTGTACAGTTCCACCCAGCCGCCGCGCCGGCCGTATCCGTCCAGGATGCCGGTGGAATCCGGCTGCGCCAGTGCCTCGGAAATGATGAGGTCACTGACGTTCTGGGCGTGCAGGGCCAGGGCCGACAGCGCGGTGAGAACCGTTAATAGGAACTTTCTCATAGGCTACAGCGGCAGATTATCGTGTTTCTTGGCGGGGATCTCCTGCCGTTTGCCGGAAAGCTGCTCCAGGGCGCGGATTACGCGGAAGCGGGTATTGCGGGGCTCGATCACATCGTCTATGTAACCCTTCTGGGCAGCCTGGTACGGATTGGAGAAGAGTTCCTCGTATTCTTTCTTCTTCTCGTCGAAGATGGCCTGGGCTTTCTCCGGATCATCCTTCATTTCCTTGGCGTAGAGCACGTTCACGGCTCCATCGGCCCCCATTACTGCAATCTGTGCGCTGGGCCATGCGTAATTAATGTCGCCGCGTAGCTGCTTGCAGCTCATGACGATATGGGCGCCACCGTAACCTTTACGTAAAGTAACGGTTACCTTGGGCACCGTGGCTTCTCCGTAGGCGTACAGCAGTTTGGCGCCGTTGGTGATGATGGCACCGTATTCCTGCTGGGTGCCCGGCAGGAAGCCCGGAACATCCACCAGCGTGACCAACGGAATGTTGAAGGCGTCGCAGAAGCGGACGAAGCGAGCGGCCTTGCGGCTGGCGTTGATGTCCAGCACGCCGGCCAGCACTGCAGGCTGGTTGGCCACCACGCCCACGCTCCGGCCATTCATGCGGGCAAAGCCCACGATGATATTCTTGGCAAAATCCTTATGCACTTCCAGGAACTTGCCCTCGTCCACGATGCTCTTGATCACGGAATACATGTCGTAGGCCTTGTTGGGATTGTCGGGCACTATGCTGTTCAGGGCATCGTCCACGCGATTGATGGGATCGGCCGATTCCTTTAGTGGCGAAGTTTCCAGGTTGTTCTGGGGCAGATAGTCCAGCAGCTCACGGATGGTGCTGATGGCCTGATCCTCCGAATCGGCCGCAAAATGGGCCACACCGCTCTTGGAGGCGTGGACGGCCGCACCGCCCAGCTCTTCCTGGTTCACTTGCTCGCCGGTGACGCTTTTCACCACGGCCGGGCCGGTGAGGAACATGTAGGAAGTGTTTTTAACCATGAGGGTAAAGTCCGTGAGGGCGGGGGAATACACCGCACCGCCGGCGCAGGGACCCAGGATGCAGCTGATCTGGGGAACCACACCGCTGCTCAGGATGTTGCGCTCGAAGATTTCCCCATAGCCGGCCAGGGCATCGATCCCTTCCTGGATACGGGCGCCGCCTGAATCGTTCAGGCCGATACAAGGCGCACCATTGCGAAGGGCCATTTCCTGCACCTTCACGATTTTCTCGCTCATGGTCTTGGACAGGGAGCCTCCGTTCACCGTGAAATCCTGTGCGAACACGTACACCAGGCGGCCGTTGATGGTACCGCAGCCGGTAACTACGCCGTCGCCGTCCGGATGGCTCTTATCCATCCCGAAATTGGTGCAACGGTGCTGCACAAACATGTCGAATTCCTCGAAGCTGCCGGGATCCAGCAGCAGGGCCAGGCGTTCACGCGCCGTTTTCTTTCCTTTGGCGTGCTGGGCTTCAATGCGTTTTTCGCCGCCACCCAGGCGGGCTTTCTCACGCCGCTGCACCAGCTTTTCAATATTTTCGCTTTGAATACTCATAGCTTATCTGAACATTTTATCTACTTCTTTCACGGCTTCGGGCAGTGCGAACACCGCCACACGGTCATAGGGCTCGATATGGGTATGGCCCACGGCAATAAAGCTGTCTCCGCCACGGATCACGCCGCCGATGATGGCGTCCGAAGGGAACTCGATGTCCTTCAGGATGCCCTTGGTCACGCGGGAATCCGGAGCGGCCGTATATTCCAGCACCTCCGCATCCGTTCCGCTCACATAGCGCACGGAACGCACCTTGTCCGACAAAGTGAACTTGAAGATGCGGCTGGCTGTAATCAGTTTCTTGTTAATCACGGTATCTACGCCCATTTCTTCGGCCAGGCGCAGGTATTCCAGGTTTTCCACCTGGGCGATAACGCGGGGGACTCCCAGTTTCTTGGCCACCACGCAGGCGAGGATGTTCACTTCGTCGTTGCCGGTGAAGGAAAGCACCGCCTGATAGCTGCGCATATCCTCTTCCAGGAGGAAATCCGAATTGCGGACGTCGCCGCACACTACGCTCACTTCGTCCGGCAGGACTTCCGACAGGTAGCGGCAGTGTTCGCGGTTGATATCGATGAGTTTGATGTCGTCCAGCTTCTGTTCGGCCAGTTTTTCCGCCACCATGTGGCCGATCTCACTGCCGCCCAGGATCATCACGCGACGGATGTCGATCTTGTCCTTGCCCAGGAATTTCATGAGGGCGGGCATGGCGTCGCGGCGGGCGATGATATAGAGGAAGTCGTGGTATTTGAACCCTGTGTCGAACTTGGGGATGATGGTTTTACCGCCTCTGGAGATGGCTACGATACGGAAATCGGCATCGGCCTGTTTGTTTTTCACGGCGTGGGCGAATTCGGCCACATTCATGTCCAGGAGAGGAGAGTCGTCGTCCAGCTTGAACACGGTGAGCTGGAGTTTGCCGCGCGCGAAGTCCAGGGTATCGGCCGATGAATTGCTGCGCAGCATGTCCACGATTTCGTCGCTGGCGCTTTTTTCCGGGAAAAACATCATGTCCAGGCCCATGTCCTTGAACAGCAGCTTGTTTTCCGGGGAAAGGTAGGCTTGGTCGTCGATGCGGGCGATCACGCGCTTGGTGCCCAGCTTCTTGGCCAGCAGTGCGCTCACGATGTTCACGCTCTGGTCCATGCGGGGATTCACGGCGATGAAAAGGTCGGCGTCGGCGCAGCCCGCTTCCTTGAGCAGGCGGATGCTGGAAGGCGGTCCCTGCAGGGTGACTACGTCGGCCTGGGTGGCCAGCTGGCGGATACGGGCGGAATCGCTGTCGATGACAGCAATTTCGTTGGATTCCACGCTGAGCATCTTGGCCAGGTGCGATCCGGTCTGTCCGGCTCCCTCGATGATGATCTTCATAACTTTAAATCATTTCCCCTATATCCTGCAAATATACTATTTTTTTCGAAACATCGCGAACGCGCGCGGAATGATCCACTTGTTGTACAATCCATCAGGCCGATGCGGATGCTGCGGGATGGTGCCGGGTTTGCGAAGCTGATAGTATTCTTTGTGGGCCTGCACCACGGCCTGGTAGAAGCTCCACCGCCGCGTAACCAGGTATACCAGGGCCGAACAACCATCCAGGCACATCCGCATAAAAATCCGCCTCCGAGCCTTTTTCCGTGCCATATTGTCATTCTGAGGCCCTTTAGGGCCGTGAGAATCTCCTGCGGCAAAAGTAGCAGGCAGGTTATTCTCCAGCAGCAGCAAATTGTTGCGGAAGTTCAGCCGCAGCTTGAAGGGCGATTCGTTGGGGAGGGTACCGCCGCCGATATGATACACGAACGACTGGGGAACCACGGTCACTTTCCAGCCCTGCAACTGCATGCGCCAGCAAAGGTCTATCTCTTCCATGTGGCAGAAGAAACGCTCGTCCAGGCCGCCCAGGGATTTCCAGACGCTGGCACGAACCAGCAGGCAGGCGCCGCTCACCCAAAGCACATTGGCCGGGGTATCATACTGTCCCTTATCCTGTTCTATGTTCTGCAGGATGCGTCCGCGGCAGAAAGGATAGCCGTAGCGGTCTAAGAGGCCACCAGCCGCTCCGGCATATTCAAAGTGGTCGCGCTGGGAGTATGAAAGCAGTTTGGGTCCGCAGGCGCCGCAGTCCGGATGGCTGTCCATCCAGTCCACCAGCGGCTGCAGCCAACCTTCCGGCACCTCGATATCCGAATTGATGAGCAGGTAATAATTGGCCTCCAGCTGCGCCAGGGCCCGGTTATAGCCGCCCGTGAAGCCGTAGTTTTGGTCCAGTTGGATAAGCGGCACTTCCGGGAATTCGGCCTGCATAAGGGCCACGCTGTCGTCCGTGGAAGCATTATCGGCCACTATCACCTGGGCGTCCTGTCCCTTGCAGGAAGCGATGAGCCCCGGCAAGAACCTTTTCAGATAGTCCCTGGTGTTATAATTCAGTATGACAACTGCCGTTTTCATGCACTCACATCTACGTCTTTGAAGGCGAGGGAGGGGATGAGTTTGGACAGGCAGGTTCGGGCGTCTTGGGCGGTGGCCAGCAGGTTCCCCCACAGGGTGAGGAAATTGCCGGTGATGAGCAGTTCGCGCACAGGATGCACGCGCCGGCCGTCCTTGATCAGGAAGCCCTCGATGCCGTAGGAGAAGTTGCCGGTGGCGGGGTTGGAATTGCCGCCGTTGAAGCCTGTGACCAGAATGCCGTCGCCCACTTGCTGCAGAAGATCTTCCAGCGTTTTGGCCTCTCCAACCGGCAGCAATTTCACGCGGGTGGCATCTTCCACGGTGGGCGGTAGCTCCATCTTGGCGGCCATGTAAGTGTTTAAGAAATAGGTTTTTACAACGCCTTTCTCAATGATGGCACGCTCCTGGGTGGCCACGCCTTCGCTGTCGAAAAGGCGGCAGCCTGTGTCGCCGGGAGTACGGGGCGCATCCAGGATGGTGAGCTGCTCAGGGAACAGCTTCTTGTTCAGGCTGTCCACCAGGAAGGAGTTCTTCTGCTGCAGGGAGAAGCCGCCCAGCGCGTTGAGCATAGGCGTGAGCAGTTTGGCAGCGCATTCGCTGTCCACAATGAGGTTATATTTCCCACCGGAAATCCCTTCCGGGCCGATCTGCGCCACTGCCCGCCGGCAAGCCTTGGCGGCGCAGTCCTTCCACTGAAGGTCCTGCAGCCTGGGCGTGGCATCCCACCAGTAGGAGGAAAAATGGTTGCCTTGGGCATCCTCCACCGTGGATTCGTAGCCAATCTCGAAAGAGCTTTCCGTATGCCGGGCGTACAAGCCTTGGGAATCTATCGTTAAGGAGTCGAATACAGAATCAGAGTATTCTCCCTCTTCCGCCACCAGTTTCGGAGAATCGGGGGCCTGGTGGAAGAAACAGGATGCCAGGGCCATTTCGCGGCGTTTTTCGGCGGTAAGGGATTCGTAAGCTGGATCGTAGAGGTTCAGTTCGCGGCCGGAAACGGCGTCCTTGGCCAGCCGTTCAGGGGCGGGGAGATCCCGCCAGGGATCGGCCTCCAGCATTTTCACGGTACCGATGGCCTCGCGGATGAAAGCCTCCAGCCCTTCCTTTTCCAGGCGGTTGCTGGAGAAGGCGCCGTATCGGCCTTCCACAAACAGTTGCAGTTGCAGGCTGCGGTCCAGCGCATGGGCGGTCTTGTCCACGTCGCCGTTCAGCAGGCCCACCAGGTTCATCAGGCTCTTGGACAGCGTGATGCGCACCTTCTGGGCGCCCTGTTCCTGGGCATAGGCCAGGCAATGCTTCGCCAACTGGATTTCTTCCTCCGTGAGCGTGTTATGTAACTTGTTGTCAATCATTCGTTTATGCAATTTCTCCTCCGCATTTTAAAGAGGAGAAAACCTGTAACTAATTAAAAATAAAACATTTACATTTCACGGTCTTATTCGCCTCCCACGGTTAAACTGCCAATGAGGACGGTGGGGATGCCGCAGCTCACGGGAACGGACTGTTCCTTGCCGCAGGTCCAGGCGCCCGGGTCGATGGCCAGGTCGCCAGCCACGCCGCGGATATCGGCCAGGGCGGCGGGTCCGTTGCCGATGATATTGATGTCCTTCACGGGCTGGGTCAGACGGCCTTCCTCGATGAGGAAACCGGATTTGACGTAGAAGGTGAAATCACCTTCGCCAATCTGCACCTGTCCGTTGGAGAATTCGTCCACGAAAATGCCTTTTTTCACGGAGGCAATCAGGTCTTCTGCCTTGGCGTCGCCGCTTTCCATATAGGTGGCACGCATACGGGGCAGGGGGGCGTAGCGGAAACTCTCCCGCCGGCCGTTACCGGTGGGACGTACGCCGTAGTGAGCGGCGGAAATGCGGTCGTGCAGGTAAGAAGTGAGCACGCCGTCTTCCACCATATAAGTCTTTTGTCCGGGGACGCCTTCATCGTCGAAATTCAGCGCGCCGCGGTTGCCTGCCAGCGTGCCGTCGTCGATGATCTGGATGCCGCGAGGGCAAATCTGCTGGCCCATCTTATCGGCAAAGATGGAGGTGCCTTTCCGGTTGAAATCGGCCTCGAAAGCGTGTCCCATGGCTTCGTGCAGCAGGATGCCCGAGGCACCGGCGCCCATTACTACGCTCATCTGGCCACCTTTGGGCCGACGGGCGGCAAAGCGTTCGTCCACCCCTTTTACAACCTCGGACGCCATGGTTTCAATCAGGGCGTCGTCCAGCATTTCGGCGCCTTTGCGGAAGCTGCGGGAGGTGGATTTGTTCTCTGTCTGGCCATTCTGCTGGAATACCACCGAGAGCGATACGCTGCCCATGGGCCGGCTGTCCCACTTGAGCTCACGGGCGCTGTTGTACATGAGGATGTCGCTCATCTGGAAGGCCAGGTTGGCCATCACCTTCACTGCCCGGTTATCCCGGCGCCGCACTTCCGCCTCCAGTTTCTGCAGGAAGGGGAGGAAGGCCGATAAAGGTACGCCGCGCCAGGCCTGTTCCAGGGGGTAACGGTCTGCCTTTGGGTTGGGTTCGCCCCGGCTGGGATTGCGGGTTCCGTAAGGACTCACGTCCACGGGGGCCGATGCAATCTGGGCGGCGGCGCGAGCGCAGGCCACCAGGTCTTCCCAGGCGGTACTTTCGGCATAGGCGTAGCCGGTTTTTTCGCCGCTGAGTACCCGGACACCCACGCCGAAATCCACGTGGAGGCCGCCGGAAGTGACGGCTCCGTCCCGCAGCAAGAGGCTGCCGTAGGTGGTATTCTCGAAGTAGAGGTCGGCGTAGCTGCCGCCGGAGGCCATTGCCTCCTGCACCAGCTTGTCCAGCAAGGGTGCGTCTACCTGGAAAATGTCAAAGTAACAGGATTTAGACAGGATCATTTTGATAGGGGACTCCGTCGTGGGCCAACGGAGCTTTGGCAATTTCTTTTACGATGAATTCCGTCACGTTCTCGATGGGACGCTGGGGCTCTATCTGGTCGGTGACCTGCGAGCGTACTACCTCGTAGCGTTCCATGTCGCGGATTACCAGGCCCTTCTTGCTGCCTTCGGCGATGATGTCGAAGGGCGGGTTGGAGTTATCGGCCAGAATCCATTTGTCGCAAAGGGGAATGTATTTGTGAAACAGGTAGTTAAGTCCGAATTTATAGCGTCGGCGGATGGTCTCTTCCGGGACGTCGTGCCCGCCGGCCTGTACCCGGCTGGCCACTCTTTGCACGGCGATGTCGGCGGTGTTCAGCCAGAAGTAGATCACGGTCACATAGTAGCCTTTGGCCTGGGCGTTGCGCACCATCTTGATGAGCGAACGCGTGGCCAGGGTGGTTTCTATGCAGAAGTCTTCCCGCCGCTCGAAAAGGTAGTCCACCTTCCTGAGCATCAGGCGGCTGGCCGTGATGTAGGCGCTTTCCGGCGCAAAAGGGGAGAGGTGTTTGGCGAATTCGTCGGAATTCACGAACTCGCTACAGTCCAACAGCTCCGGGAGAACACCGTACGATGCCGTGGTTTTCCCGGAGCCATTAGGACCCGATATGATATATAATCTGGGCATGAGATTCTTCGCTTCGCTCAGAATGACAATAATCGTCCTGGAGAGTCATTTTGTCATCCTGAGGAACGAAAGCGACGAAGGATCTGTAGCTACTCTGTGGCTGCTTCCAGTTTTTTCATCATGGTGAACATGAAGATGGCAGAGATCACGCAGACTGCCAGGAACACGGTCCAGACCACCCACAGCGGAAGGCCGCCCCAGAGGTGACCGCCCACCTGCACCAGGAAGTTACCCAGGGCGGTGGCCACGAACCACATACCCATCATCATACCCTTGTACTTAGGCGGAGCCACCTTGGAAACGAAGGAGATACCCATGGGGCTGAGCAGCAGTTCGCCGAAGGTGAGGATGAGGTACACGGAGATGAGCCAGTACGGGGAAACCAGGGTTTCCGGCATGCCGGCCTCGCGGGCGGCAGCCTGTACGTCCGGCGTATTCAGGCCGATGGAAGCGAAGACCATGAGGCCGAAGGCCACGGCGGCTACCAGCATACCATAGGCGATCTTGCGGGGAGCGGAAGGCTCCTTGCCCTTCTTGGCCAGGGCACCGAAAATGGCCATGGAGACCGGTGTGAGGGCTACCACATAGAAGGGGTTGAAGTGCTGGAAGATGGGGGCGCTGATGGCGATGGAACCGCTCAGGCGGGTGTACTGCCATACAAGATAGGCGCATGCGAGAACCACCACACCTACGCCAATCCATTTGCCCTTCTGCGTGGCTTCTTTGTCGAAGATGGAGAAGAGGGCGTACACGATGGCGATTACTGCTACCAGGTTCCATACGTTGAACGGCATGGAAGCGATGCCGGAAGCGCTGCGCTCTGTGAATTCATCGGCGAAGTAGGTGAGGGTGAGGCCGTTCTGGTGGAAGGACATCCAGAAGAAGATCACCACGGCGAACACCAGGAACAGGGCCACCATACGTTTTTTGGTCTGCTCCGGAGTGAGCGTATCCACCACCTGGGCTTTGCCGTCTTTCTTGTGACCGCCTTCCACGTGCTTGAACCAGGCGCGGAACGCATAGTAAATGGCGATGGAGACAATCAGGGACACGCAGGCCACGGCGAAGGAGAAGTGATAGGCCGAATTGCCGTCGAAGCCCAGGCCGATGGCCCATTCGCGGATTCTGATGGCTGCGGTGGGAGCGAAGAGAGCACCGATGTTGATGGCCATGTAGAACAGGGAGAAGCCGCTGTCGCGCTTGGCTGCGTACTGGGGCTCATTATAAAGGTCACCCACCATTACCTGGAGGTTGCCCTTGAACAGGCCGGTTCCGAAGCCGATGAGTACCAGGGCCGCCAGCATGCCCACCAGTGCGACACTGCCGCTGCCCAGCGGAATGGACAGGAGCAGATAGCCCAGGAACATGACGATGATACCTGTGGTGACCATCTTGCCGAAGCCGAATTTATCGGCCAGGATACCGCCGATGAGCGGGAAGAAGTACACCAGCATGAGGAACGAGCTGTAAATGGTTCCGGCAGTACCTGCCGAGAGGCCGAAATTGGCCCTTAGGAAGAGCGCAAAGACGGCAATCATGGTGTAATAGCCGAAGCGCTCACCGGTATTGGCCAGTGCCAGGGCGAATAGACCTTTAGGTTGTCCTTTGAACATAATATTGGGTTTTAGTTTATAGTTGCCTTATCCTTACAAAATTGGTAAAAATTTCTGACTTTGCCAAATTAAACTGCCTCTGGAGGGGGTCGCTTGTTTATTTGGGCAGAAATCCCTAATTTTGTATGATTGGATAGAATAATCAAAACATAGTATGAAACAGTCCTTCCTCTGTCTGGCCGCCGTGGCGGCGATGCTCGTTTCCTGCGGGGAAAAGGAGCAGGTTAAATACATTACGGATGTGCAGGCCCATCGTGGCGGCATGGGTTTATACCCGGAAGAATCCCTGGCAGCCATGCTCAATGCGGTGAACCTGGGCGTGAACACGCTGGAAATGGACCTTTGCATTACCCAGGACAAAGAAGTGGTCCTGTCGCACGACAAATTCTTCCATCATCGCTATGCCACCCGTCCGGACGGCACGCCTGTGATGGCGGGCGAAGAACGCGTCTATCTTTGGAATACGCCTTATGAAGAGGTTTTGAAGTGGGACGTGGGTTCCAAAGCTAATCCCGACTGGCCGGAAAAGAATTGCCAGCCTGCCGTGAAGCAGCGTGCCGCAGAGGTAATCGATGCCGTGGAGGCCTATTGCAAGGAAAAGGGCCTTCCTCCCATGAAATACAACATCGAAATCAAGAGCGACCCCGACTACGAAGAAGGTGTGGAAGGCCGCGACTGGCCTCATTTTAAGGAATTCACGGACCTTTGCATGGCTATGCTGGACGCCCGCGGGCTGGGGGACAGGCTCATCATCCAGTGCTTCGACGAGCGTGCCCTCAATTACATCAACCAGAAGTATCCCGGCCACATCCTCTCTTACCTGGTAGAGGGCTGGGAAACCGACTACGACGAGTTCATGTCCAAACTGGAATTCAAACCGGAGTGGCTGAGTCCGCCGTATCAGATTGTAGATCAAGCGATGGTGGACCGTGCTCATGCGGACGGCATGAAGATGGTGGTGTGGACGGTAGACGACAAAGATGAAATGCGCCGCCTCATCGGCCTGGGTGTGGAAGGTATCATCTCCAACTATCCGGATCGCCTGCTGGATGTGGTAAAGGAATACCCTTATAAGTAATGAGTTTTCTGGCCTGGTTCCTGCGCAGCGTTGTCCGTTACCGCTCAGATGTGGTGACGGTGAACCTGAGCCGTAGTTTTCCGGAGAAAACCTACGAAGAAATACAGGCCATCCACAAGCAGTTCTATCAGCACCTGGCCACCGTTTTCAAGGAAACCCTCTGGTTCGGCCGATCCACAGGGGAGAAGGCGCGTAAACGCCTGAGGGAAAGCCATATCGTGGAGCTCGTGAACCCGGAGGAAATGAACCGTCTGTTTGCCGGCGCCCGTCAGGTGATGCTCCTGCAGTCGCATTCGGGCAACTGGGAACTCATCGGCGGCATCCTCAATTACAGCTACGGGGAACCGCTCACAGTGACGTCGCATGAATTCGCCGTTACTTATCGGCAATTATCCAATCGCCGGATGGATGCTTTCATGGCGCGGAACCGCACCGCAGCCGTGGTAGACCAAAATTTTGAAGGCTATGTAGAAACCCGGAACGTGGTGCGCTTCGTCTTGGAACGGAAGAATCAGAAATACATCTATTCTTTCATCACGGACCAGTTCCCCTACAATGCTAACCGGAAGAATATCATCCATTTCATGCACCGGGACACGCCCACGATGACCGGCGCGGCCGAACTGGCCGTGAAGCTGGATATGGCGGTGGCCTATTTCCGCATGGAATGCCGGGAAGGCGGCGGATACCGTCTGGAGGTGGTGCCCATCTGCGAACATGCCGCTGGGGAACAGCCGCTGGAACTGATGCAAAAGTTTTATCAACTCCTGGAGGCAGATCTGGAAAAACAGCCCTGGAACTACCTCTGGACCCATAAAAGATGGAAATTACAATGAGAAAGACTGGCTTATTACTGGCGCTGGCCTTGCTGTCGGCCGCCTTGCAGGCGCAGGAGATTCCCTATGCCTTGCCCGCCACCTGCGTTACGGTGAAGGTGGATGTCCGGCAGGAATCCTACTTCGCCGGACCTTATGCCCCTTTTGCCAAGCGCATGCTCAATATGACGGTGGAGGACAAAGACCGGATATCGGCCGAAGTCACCCGCGTGGAATTGCTGCCGCGCGTGGAGGCCGATACAGACGCCTGGTACACCTGCGATGCAGAAAGCGCCGCTCTGATGGCCCTGGGGGCGCAGGGACTGGTTTCCCTGGGCAGTTCCGGTGCGCAGACCAACTGGAGCTTCCTGCCTTCCCTCCGCTCCGATTACTCCAACAAAGGCCTCACGGAGCCCCAGAAGCAGGTGGTGCAGATCGTGTATGAAGAGGTTCAGACCGATACAGCCATCGTGAATGTGCCGGTAGAGCATAAGGCCATCGTGGACAAGACCCTGGAAGACAAAGCCCAGGAAGCTGCGGATAAGATTCTGAGCATCCGTCAGGCACGTCTGGATATTGCCATGGGGGATACGGACGCCAATTATTCCGGCGAGGCCATGCAGGCCGCCTTGGACGAACTGAAACGCACGGAGGAAGAGTACATGGCCCTGTTCCGCGGCTATTCAGTTGTGCGTAAGCAGAGCTACGTATTCGATGTGCTGCCGTCGGCCAGCGTAAAAAACCACCGTTACCTGGTGTTCCGTCTCACCGACGACGGCCCTGTGGCGGAAGGCACCAAGGGCACGCCTTATTATCTGGAACTGTTTCCGGAGGGATCCCTTCCTGAAGAGCAGGGCCAGCGCAAAACGGGAAAGGGCGCAGTCCGTTACCGCATTCCGCAGGTGTGCCGGGTCACATTCTCCCGCGACGGTCTGACGTTGTTGCAAACTCGTATGCCTATCTACCAGCTGGGCCGGGAAAGCGTCCTTGTTTTATCGAAATAATTATTCAAACCACATAGTATGAGCATTCAAAATTTAGAACCTCAAGTAGTCTGGAAGAACTTCTATGCTCTCACCCAGATTCCCCGTCCCTCCAAGCACGAGGGCCAAGTGATTCAATACCTCTATGAATGGGGCAAATCCCACGGCTTTGAAACCCTTCAGGACGGCGGCGGCAATATCATCATCCGCGTACCCGCCACCCCCGGCTTCGAAAACCGCAAGGGCGTGATCCTGCAGGGCCACATGGACATGGTGCCGCAGAAGACGGCCGATTCCCCGCACAATTTCCTCACGGATCCCATCAACGCCTATGTAGATGGCGAATGGGTAACGGCCGACCGCACCACCCTGGGTGCCGATAACGGTATCGGCGTGGCCCTGGCCCTGGCTGCCCTGGAAGATCCTTCCGTGCAGCACGGTCCGCTGGAGGTCCTGGTCACCTACGATGAGGAAACCGGCATGACGGGCGCCAACCGCCTGAGCCCGGGTGTCCTGAAGGGCGATATCCTCCTGAACCTGGATTCCGAGGAAGAAGGCGAACTCTGCGTGGGTTGCGCCGGCGGCCTGGATGTATCGGCCATTTTCAGATATCATAAGTATAAGACGCCCGCTGGACTGAAAGGCATGCGCATTGCGGTGAGCGGCCTGCAGGGCGGCCATTCCGGCATGGATATTTCCCTGTACCGGGCCAATGCCAACAAGGCCATGGCACGCATCCTGCTGCCCCTGGTGGAAGACCTGGGCGTGAAGGTGGTTTCCTTCTGCGGCGGTTCGCTCCGCAACGCCATCCCGTTCGAGGCCACGGCCGAAATCCTCATCCCCGAGGCTCGTTATCTGGAGGTCCGCGAATTCATCGTCTCCATTTTCGAGACCATCAAGCAGGAGTTCATCGACAGCGATCCTTCGGCCACCCTCACCATCGAGGACAACGTACCCGTAGCGCCCAAGTTCATCCAGACCGCTACCATGTTGCGCGCCGTGAAGGCTATCATCGCTTCTCCTTCCAGTGTAATCCGTATGAGCCAGACCATGCACGGCCTCACTGAGACCTCCATCAACCTGGCCATCGTGCGCACGGAGCACGGCAAGATCACCATCCATTCGCTCATGCGCAGCGCCGTGGATAGCTCCAAGGCCTATCTGGCCCAGCGCATCCAGTGCATCTTCGAACTGGCCGGCGCCGATGACATCAAGTTCGCAGGCGGCTATTCCGGTTGGACGCCCAAACTGGATACGCCCATCAATAAAGTGTGCATGGAGCAGTTCCAGAAGGTCTACGGCCGTCCCATGAAGATCATGGCCACGCACGGCGGTCTGGAATGTGCCATCATGGGTGCCAAGTATCCCAACTGGGAGATGGTGTCCATCGGCCCCACCATCAAGTATCCCCACAGCCCCGACGAGAAAGTGCATATCGCTTCCGTTGCCCGCACTTGGGATTACTTGAAAGAAATCTTAAAGAATATCCCGGAGAAGTAGTCTTCCGGAGCAGATACGGCGATGCCGGTGGGTCGGGGTGGGTCCGGCCTGCCGGCATCGGTGCAAAAGGGGGGTACCTGACGGCGATCGATCAGACGATTTGTCGACAGCTTTTGCCATGGCAAGTTACACCTGGAGGGCCGATTGGACAAGGGGAGAAAATATTTTGATATTCCAATAGAAATTCGTATATTTGCAGTCCTTTTTGGGCCCAGAAGGGGCCGGAAGGATAGTAAAACATTTATAAACAATTAATTATGGTTAACCAGTACGAAACCGTTTTCATTGCAACTCCCGTTTTGTCTGACACCCAGATGAAGGAAGCGGTTGCCAAGTACGTCAAGCTCATCGAAGATAACGGCGGTGAGATTGTGTACCAAGAGGATTGGGGCCTGCGTCAGCTCGCTTATCCCATCCAGCACAAGACCACAGGTTTTTATTACCTGATCGAGTTCAAGGCCGACTCTCAGTTCGTTGCCACCCTCGAAACCCAGTATCACCGTGACGAGCGCATCATCCGCTTCCTCACTGTCGCCCTCGACAAGGATGCCGTTGCATACGCCGAGAAACGTCGCGCTAACAAGGCTGCCAAGGCTGCTCCCGCCGCCGAAGCTCCCGCTGCTGAATAATTAGGAGGACAAAATTATGGCAAACGAAAATAAAGAAATCCGCTATCTGAACCCCCCGACCGTAGAGGTTCGCAAGAAGAAATACTGCCGTTTCAAGAAGGCCGGTATCAAGTATGTAGATTACAAGGATCCTGAGTTCCTGAAGAAATTCCTGAACGAACAGGGTAAGATCCTTCCCCGCCGCATCACCGGTACTTCCCTCAAGTTCCAGCGCAAGGTTGCCCAGGCCATCAAGCGTGCCCGCTCCCTCGCTCTGCTTCCGTATGTTACTGACCTTCTTAAATAATCTGCCTTATGGAAATTTTGCTCAAGAAAGATGTGACCAATCTGGGTTACGCCGGTGAGATTGTAAAGGTTAAGGCCGGTTATGCTATGAACTATCTGGTGCCCCAGGGCTATGCCACCGTGGCCACCGAGAGTGTGAAGAAACAGCACGCGGAGACCCTCCGTCAGCGCGCCCACAAAGAGGCTAAGCTCGTTGCCGACGCCGAAGCTCTGGCCGCCACCATCGGCGCCCAGACCGTGGAAGTGAAGGTGAAAGTGTCCGAGAGCGGCAAGCTCTACGGCAGCGTCACCACCATGGACCTGGCCGAGGCTCTGAACGCCAAGGGTCTGAACATTGACAAGAAGGACATCACCATCCTCGCCGGTGAGGTGAAGGAGTGCGGTGAGTACGAAGCTTCCGTGAAGCTGTACAAAGCCATCAAGGGCACCTTCAAATTCAATGTGGTAGCCGAATAATTATTCGGAACTCCTTAAAAGAAAAAGCTTGCGAGTTAGCTCGCAAGCTTTTCTTTTTATATAACCTTGGCCCAGGCCTCCCGAAGTTTTTGGACAGACTTTTCTATGTCGTAGTCTTCCATTTCCTTGGCGTGGCGGAAGCCCATTTCCCAACGTTCCTGAGGACGGGAGAGCCAATAGTCGATGCGGTTGGCCAGGGCCTCGGGATTCTTTTCGGGGAATTTGCAGTGGCGGTCCAGCGCGAACTGTGCGGTGCCGGTATATCGGCCCACGGCAATGATGGGCGTAACGGCCTGCTGCATGGCTTCCATGATGGAGAGGCCCTCTACCTCGATGATGGCGCAGTGAATGGCAAGATCGGCGTTGGCAGCCAGTTTCCGCAGTTCATCGCGGCTGAGGAAGCAGAATTCGGGCTCGTATTTCAGGATACCTTCCTTAACCAGCTTCTGCGCCAGCTTCTTATACTCTTTGGCTTTGGGACCGTTGCCGGCGAAATGCAGGCGGATGCGATGGGCATACTGGCTGTAACGCATGGCCTCCAGCAGCGTGGTCTGGTCTTTTTCGGCCGATAAGCGGCCAATGTAAATCACATCCAGCGGACGATCCGGATCCAGGTAATTCTCCGGCGGAGTAGTGGGCCTGATGCAGGCATCCGGAATGACTCCGTTGGAAATGACCTCCGTGGCGGGCTTGAAATGATAGCGGCGCAGACGGTCCTGAACGTTCATGGTGGGGCACTGGATGAACTTGCATTCATCGCAGATGAGTTTCTTCATGCCACGGAGAATGCCGCGGTTGAAGTTGGGCCATTTGGCCAGGATAGGACTGATATTGTTGGTGATGTTTTCCGGATGGAGATGATAGGTGGCGGTGAGGGGCTTGCCCAGGCGTTTGGCGGCTTTCACCACCTTCCACTGCAGGACGAAAAACTCTTCCAGATGGATTACATCCGCCCAACGGACGGCTTCTTCGATCACCTTTTCATCGGATTCGGCGTAGGAGAAACCATTGGCCTCGATGATGGGCTGGAAGATAGGGAAAATGTATTCCTTCAGGGGAAAATCCGGCTGCGGCTGGTCTGCGTTCTTATTGGGACCGGAAAGCACGCGGACATCCTCTCCCATCTTTTTAAGTTCGGCGATGGTTCTACGGACCGATGCGCACAGTCCGTTACCCTGCACATATAGATTATTGACGACAATCAGAATTTTCATAGTCTACAAAGTTACCTATTTTTCCAGTAACTTTCAATTTCCTCCAGGGTTTTTCCGGTAGTTTCCGGAATATACTTCCACATGATGAACAGATACGGCAGGCACATGAAGGCGAAGAGGAAGAAAGTGCCGGCCGGCGTGAGGTTCTTGAGCATCCAGGGCGTGAGCTGGCCGATGAGATAGGTGCCCACCCAGAGGGCGAAGCCGGCGATGGACATGGCCAGGCCGCGAACCCGGTTGGGATACATTTCGCTCAGCAGTACGAACACCACGGCGCTAATGGAAATGGCTGTGCAGAAGACATAGAGCAGGAAGAATACCAGCATGAAGCTGGTGGGCAGATGGGTGGTGGGCAGGAAGTAGATCCCAATCATGAGCAGGCACACGATCATGCCGCCTACACCCCACCATACCAGTTGTTTACGGCCCACTTTGTCTATGATCAGGAGGGCAATCACGGTGGTTAGCATATTCACCACGCCCACCAGGATGGTGGAGAAGAGAGGATCCTCAAAACCGGCGTCCTTGAAGATGGTGGGACCATAGTACAGTACGGCGTTGACGCCCATGAACTGTCCCAGGATGGCGATGCATGCGCCCACTATCACAGCCAGGAGAATGCCGGGTTCGCGAAGGGCTTTCCACTCCTCGCTGTTGTCTTTCCGTTCCCCGCGCACGGCCAGCCAACGCGGGCTTTCGGGAATGAAGAAAATCAGGATCAGGAAGAGCAGATCCGGAAGGGTTTCATAGCCCAGCATGCCTCTCCAGTATTCGTTGTTGAACATGCGGGAACCCAGTGAGGGGTCTGTGGCGGAAGTATCGGCCCCCTTTAGTACCAGATAATTCATCAGATAGGCCAGGAGGAAACCCACGGTGATGGCCAGCTGGTACATGGAAACCAGCGTGCCGCGTTTATCGGCCGGCGCCACCTCCGAGATGTAGATAGGGGAGACGATGGATACAACGCCGATGCCGAAACCGCCGATCATGCGGTAGATGACCAGGTCTGTAAATCCCTGACACACAGCGCAGCCTATGGCTGAAATGCTGAACATGAGGGCGGCGATGAGCATGGTCTTCTTCCGGCCCAGGAAGTCGCTGAGCAGACCGGCCACCAGTACGCCGATGATGGAGCCGATGAGGGCGCAGCCCACGTACCATCCGGTGGCCAGTTCGTCCAGGCGGAACTGCTGGCTCACGATGTCCGTGGTGCCGGAGATGACGGCGGTGTCGTAGCCGAAGAGGATGCCGCCCAAGGCGGCGACGAAGGAGAGGAAAAGGATGTATCCCGGACGTTCGGTTTGGGTCATGGTTTATAGGTTGAAGTACTCCTTGTAGCGGTCGTAGAGGTGGCCGGCCTGGGCATAGGCGCTCTGCGGGCTCATGAAGTGGCTGAATTCGAAGGTGATGGCTTTGTCGTAGCCGCAACGCTTGGCGGCCTCCAGCTTCATGCGCAGCTTGTCGAACTTGATGGGCAGGAAGCGGATGGGCATGTCGCGGTCGAAGCTTTCGGCGTTGGTCCAGCACTGCATGCCGTATTTATCGGCCAACTTTTTATTGACGCTGAAGAAGGCGTCCAGTTCGTCGTAGTCGATGTGGCCGTCCTGGAATGCGCAGGCATCTACATAGTCGTGGATGCCGTCGAAAATCTCGTCCCATTCCTTCTCATGCTGAGCCACGGACACGGCCTGTTCCTTGGTCAGGTTGCCTCCGGCGGCGTCCACGGCCTTTTTTCCGTCGATCCAAGGCGAGATGAAGGTGGGCAGGCCGCCGCTGATTTCCTTGCACTGACGTCCCATGGTGCGGAAGCTCTCGATGGCACCTTTAGTTGCGCGGGAGATTTCTCCGGAAATGTACCAGCCGCCGAAGCTCTTGTACTTGGAACCGTAGCGTTCCCATACTTCGTCAATCACGAATTGATTGGCTTCCACTTCGTAGCGCATGTCGCCGGTGTCCCAGTATTTGCCGGAATCGTACAGGCCCAGCATGAACTTCATGTCATACTTCTGGGCCAGGCGGCAGAACATGTCTATGAGGTCCAGGGACGGCATGTAGCAGCCCTTTTTGAGCAGGTAAGGGGAGGGGTAGGTGATGAACTTGCGGTAGCCGCAGCGGATATCGATAACAGTGTCGATGCCGATGGCTTTCATGTAGCGGAAGTCCCGGTCCCACTCCCTTTCGCCCCAGTTCTGGTGGGGGATATCGTGTGAAATCTCGTCCAGGAAAGTGCCGGTGATGGGCAGGCCGGCGGCCTTGGGAACTATAAGGGTGCTGTTCACGGAAGGATCCGGGTCAATGCCATATTTGTCTTGCCCGCCGGCGGGTTTGCAGGCCGATGCCAGCAGCGGGGCAGCGGCAGCCGCCAGGGCTCCTTTCTTTAGAAACGAACGACGATTTTCCATAAATTCTGCGGTTAATAACACAAATATAGCTATTTTTGTTCAGCAAAACTACTGAAAAATGACCACTGACTTCGCTGCCTTGGCAGCACGTTATCAAAACGAATTATATCACAGCGTATTACCCTTCTGGCTGGAAAAATCTCAGGACCTTACGTACGGCGGTTATTTCACCTGCCTGAACCGTGACGGCAGCGTTTTCGACACGGATAAATTCGTCTGGCTGCAGGGCCGGGAAGTGTGGATGTTCGCCATGCTTTATAATAAGGTGGAGAAGAATCCCGCCTGGCTCTCCTGCGCCCGCCAGGGAGCCGAATTCCTGGAAAAGTTCGGCCACGACGGCAACTACGACTTCTATTTTTCCCTCACTCGGGAAGGCAAGCCCATCATTGCTCCGTACAACATTTTCTCCAACACCTTCGCCTGCATGGCCTTCGCCCAACTGGCCGTAGCCACCGGCGAGGAACACTGGGCCGATATTGCCCGCAAGACCTTCCAGCGCATCCTGGACCGCCGTTCCAATCCTAAAGGCAGGTGGCTGAAAGCCGTGCCCGGAACGCGCCCGATGAAGGATTTCGCCTTGCCCATGATCATCTGCAACATGGCGCTGGAGATTGAGCCTATTATCGAGGATAAATCCCTGTTGGATAAGACCATAGACGAAGCTTTGCATGAGGTCTTCGATGTCTTCTATCAGCCCGATTTAGGGGTGATGGTGGAGAATCTGGCCCCGGACGGCAGTCTCATCGACTGCTTCGAAGGCCGCCGCATCAACCCCGGCCACGACCTGGAAGCCCTCTGGTTCATGATGAACCTGGGCCTGCGCCTGCATCGGCAGGATATCATCGACAAGAGCATGGAGATTGCCTTGCGGGTGATTGACTATGGCTGGGACAAGCAGTATGGCGGCATTTTCTACTTCATGGACCGCAAGGGCTATCCTACCCAGGAACTGGAATGGGACCAGAAACTCTGGTGGGTGCACATCGAGAGTGCCATCTGCATGATCAAAGGTTACCAGCTCACGGGCAATGAGAAAGCTCTGGAGTGGTTCCTGAAACTGGACGACTACCTCTGGACCCATTTCAAGGATCCCGAGTATCCGGAATGGTTCGGTTATTTGAACCGTAGGGGAGAAGTGCTGTTACCGCTCAAAGGCGGCAAATGGAAGGGCTGCTTCCACGTGCCCCGTGGCCTTTACCAGATAGGCACCATCCTTCAGGAGATTGCCGATACTAAATCTTCAATTTGATACCGGCTTTGGTGAGTCCCCAGGCGCAGGAAATGTAAACGGCAGCCATCAGGGCGCATTTGGCTACGCCCACCCAACCGGTGAGCCAGGGCGCGATAGTGGGATTCACAAAGATCCAGAGCACCACAAACAGATAAGGAATCATGTACACCGTGAGGGTGGCGGTTCCTGCAACAGAGAGGGGTTTGAACCAGCCGGTCCAGCCCCTTCTTTCCATATAACGCAGCACGGCATACAGGGCAACGGAAATAGCCAGCACAAAGAGGCACCAGGGCAATGTTCCCAGGTTCTTGGAAACAATCCAGCCCGTGTGTGCGGCCAGGCCCAGCACCAGCAGGACGGCCGAGGCGGCAAAGGCCAGGCCCAGGCGTTTCCCGGCAGATTCTTTCTGCAATTGCCCATCGGCCAGGGTGAGCATCACGCCGCCCAAAGCCATAATGGCGCAGGATCCGGTACCCAGCTGGAGCGCCCTGGCCAGATCGGCCAAGATATTGGGGCCGATGAGTGGATTGCCGCTCCGCATACGCATTACGGACAGGTTTACCAGACAGATGCCTAACCAGATTATTGGTAGCACCCACTTGCGTTCCCGGCACAGCAGATAGGCCAGGGAGCAGAACAGGTAGGTCCAGCCGATAAGACCTAAAATGCCCCACCAAAGGCTCTGTAAATGGTTTCCGTCCGGGGTGCGGTAGTATAGGGCTAATCCCGTGAGCAGCAAGACGCCGGCTAAGCGACACCAGCGCGCGGGCTTCCAATCCTTAGGATACTGGTTCCAGGTGAGGAAAAAGCCGAGGACCATCAGCAGCACCCAGAGTCCCCGGTTGCCGGCCATTTCGCGGGATTCCTGGTTGCAGATGAAAACGCCCATCACCAGCAGGGCAAAAGTCCGGCTGATAATGTGTTTGAGGGTGCTTTCGGTGCTGTATCCCTTTTCCCGGCGGCGTTCCAGGGCGTAGGGGATAGACAGGCCCATGGCAAAGAGGAACATGGGGAAAACTATGTCGGAAAGGCCCATGCCGTCTTCCATGGTGGCGGTATGCTCCATCCAGTGGGGAACATTCAGCACTTTCCAGAATTCGTTCACGAACACCATCAGGGTCATGGTAAGACCCCGGAACATGTCAATGGCCAGGTTTCGTTTATTCATAACTAATATCTTGGAGGGAAAGCCCATGTTTCATTGGCCCAGCCATTCGTGATGCTGTGGCCTTTTATCTCGCCGCGGATGCCTTTTTCCTGCAGTTGCCGAAAAGCCGGATCCGAGGGTTGGTGGTCCAGGAAGGGGAGTAAATAGCAGCCGTGGTCCAGCAGGACCTTCTGGACTTCGCCGACAGGCACTTCGGAGGGAAGCCTTCTGCTGCGGGCCGCAATGGCGGCCAAGGCACCGGCGGCCTGGCCCAGCCCCATCACCACGGGTTGCAGCCGGGTGGCGCCGTTCATTTCCCAGGTAACGGAAATGGCTTTGTCGGCCACCAGGAAATCCTCTACTTCCACCGGAATCAGCACGCCCAGGGGCACGCTGAAAGAGGGAATCTTGCCATACCAGAGATGGCTCAGTTCCTCCCGGCGGGGATTCTGATGGTGGTGATGATCCAGCGGGTAATCGCCCACGGCCACGGCGCGGGTATAGAGGTCGAAATCGTAGGGTCGCCTGGCCGCTTCCACGGTCATGGTATCCAGGCCGGCAATGCGGCGGGCCTCCCGCCAGTAGGGATAAAAGGGGAGACCGTCCTGGGTGGGATACACGTCATTTGCAATTCCTAAATTCTTGTATCCCAATTCGTTCTGCAGGAAATAGAGATAGCCCAGAGTACGCAGTTTGGCTTCCCGGACCACGGAATCCCGCTGGTCGGGTGTCATGTCCAGGTATTCGGCAAAAAAGTCGTTGCCGCAGATGGGCCAGTTGAGCATGATGTGCCCGTCGGGGAGACGACCGTAGCTGAGCATCATGTCCGGACTCCAGAGCTTTTGCCCAAAAGGATTGAGACCGTCCTCGTTACTGGCTAACGGATTGTCACAGCAGTTGCGATAGAAATCCCTGTCATAGCCCTCCGGCTGTTCCATGGGCACTTCGTGGTCGTAGAATTTCACAATGGCCACGTAGGTGAAGTCCTGGGCCGATATCCGGTCCTGGAGTTCTGCGCAGCCCACGGCTTTTGCCACATCGCCCAGTTCCGTCCCGTCGATGAGCACGCGGGCATGGTAGCGGATGCCGCTTTCCAGGGTGATGGTCCAGCCACTTGCCCAGCGTTTTTCAATCTTGGTCACCTTGTTCCGGGTGCGGATGTGCACGCCGGCATCGGCCGCCATGTTGTGCAGGACATCGGCCCCAACGGCGGGATTGAAGAGGATGTTGGAGACCCAGCCCGATTTAAGCGCCTCATACCCGCCGTAGCGCTGTGCCAGGGAATCGGTGAATTCCCCGAACAGGCCACCCCGGAGCCGATAATTGCCGTCGATGGCACTGACGCCGGCCGATGTGAGCATGCCGCCCAGCCAGGGCGTTTCCTCAACCACCAGCGTGAGCGCGCTGTCACGGGCGGCTTCGATGGCGGCCATGGTGCCGCCGGCCCCGCCGCCCAGCACGATAACGTCGTAGGTGCGGGTGCAAGAAAGGGCTGTGGCAAGTGCCAGCAGCCCTATTAACAAGCGTTTATTCATCCTTTTTCTTGTCCTCTTTGGGATTCTGGGGCTCGTCGCCGTGGGAATCCTTGTACAGGAAGCGGCGGATTTTCTGGGTGGCGGTTTTCTCGAAGGGCTCCTTCATGGCATCTACTTCGCCAATCTTGGAATTCTTGCCCACCTTCTTGTTCACCCATTCCATAACGGCCTTCTTGCGATTATCCAGTTCCTCGAACCACTTGTCTTCCGTGCTCTGGTTCCAGTCGATGGCGTTGTCCTGGAACTTCACCAGGGCCACCAGTTTGCCGTCGCGCTCCATCACCAGGGATTCTTCCACGCCCTCGAAGTTGTTGATCACCTGCTCGATCTCTTCCGGATAGATGTTCTCGCCGGAAGGCCCCAGGATGGTGTTGTTCAATCGGCCTTTAATGTAATAGTAGCCGTCTTCATCCATGGTGGCGACGTCGTTGGTGTGGAACCAGCCTTCGTCGTCCATCACCTGGAGGGTGCGTTCGGGGTCTTTGTAGTAGCCCAGCATCACGTTGTCGCCGCGTACCACCATTTCGCCTTCCCCGTTTTCGGGATTCACGTTGTCCAGGCGGATTTCCACCTTATAGGAGGCCGGGCCGATGGACCCTACGCCCTTGCTCTTGTTAACCATGAGGTTACAAACCAGGGGTGCTGTCTCGGTGAGGCCGTATCCCACTGCATAGGGGAAGTGGCATTCCCGAAGGAACTGCTCCACGGCCGGGTCCAGTTTGGCGCCGCCGATGCCGAAGAACTTCAGCTTGCCGCCGAAAGTCCTGACCATACGTCGGCCGATGAACCAGCGCAGGATGCGAGGGATCTTTTCATCGGCCCAGGAGAGCACGCGGCTCTTCTGGATGGTGGGAAGTACGCTGTTCTTCACCACTTTCTCAATGATGAGCGGCACGGAGCACACGATGGTGGGCTTCACGGTTTTCATGGCATTGAGCAGGATGGTGGGGGTGGGCGGTTTCTGCAGGGTGTAGCACGTGGCGCCTACATAGAACGAGTAGATGGTGGAAACGTTCATTTCGTAGGCGTGGGCGGCCGGCAGGATGCTCAGGAAACGGTCTTTCATGAAAGCCGGCTGGGCCTTGAAGGCGGCAGCCAGGTTGCTGCAGATATTACGGTGGCTCAGCATCACGCCCTTGGCCTTGCCGGTGGTACCGGAAGTGTAGATAATGCAGGCAAGGTCGTCGGGCTGAGGGTCTTTCACCCAGCCGTTGCATTTGAAGTCGTCCTTGTCTTTCTTGATGAAATCGAAGGTTTCGATATCAATGATGAGCGTGAGCTTCTGCTTGCATTCTTCGCTTAGCTTGGGCATCATGCGCTGCGAAATGAACAGCACCTTGGATTCCGAATGGTTCAGGATGTTGGTGAGTTCATGCTCGGAGCTGTCCGGCAGGACGGGAACGGCCACGCGGCCGAAAACGGTGGCGCTGAAGAAAGCCACCACCCAGTTGGGCATGTTCTGCGAGAAGATGGCCACTCTGTCGCCGTGCTTGATGCCGAAACGCGTCATGCGCATGGACAGCTGGTTCACCTTGCGGCGGAATTCTTCGTAGGTATATTGCTGGCCGCCATCTACATATTGATAGGCAACCTTTTTGGCATAATTGGTGGTGGCGTAGTCAAATACCTTATGCAGTGTTGTGCAGGATTGTTCTCGGTGACGATACTTACGCCAGGCTTTGTAGGGACTTTTGATTTTTTTAGCCATAAAAGCTATTTTAAGGTTCAGGTATGACGAACTGATCCTTATGGTATCCCTGGATGCCCATGGGGCGATAGTGGTCGTAGATTCGTTTCATATCGGCCTTGGGATCATCGGTCAGTTCGAAGGGTTCGCCCACGCTGATGCGCTTGCGGCCCCAGTCGTAGTACCCAAGGTACACGGTGGCGCCGGTTTCACGGGCGATAAGGTGGTAACCGCTCTTCCAGTTGGTGGTGGCTTTGCGGGTACCTTCCGGCGCAATGGCCAGATGGAATTCGGGTACTTCTTCCATTTGCGTGATGAGGCTCTTCACCAGCGTGGCGGCCGATTTCCGTTCCACCGGAACGGCGCCGCAGGCGCGCAGGATGGGGCCCAGGGGCCAGAAGAAGAACTCTTTTTTGATCATGATATGGGCCACTTTGCCAAACTGGGTATAGAAGAGGTAGCTTACCACGAAGTCCCAGACTGTGGTGTGCGGAACGCCCAGCACAACACACTTGGCTTCGGGCATGGGGCCACCCACGGTGGTCCATCCCATCTTCTTCAGTGCCCAGCCGCAGAATTTTGCCCAGCGGGGGCCTACCGTAGTTCTAGCTTGCTTGCCCATATCGTCAGATATTAACGTCTTCCAGTTCTTTTTCGCTTCTCAGATTGTCCATGATGAAATGCTGGCGCTCATAGGTATTGATGCCCATGTAGAATTCCATGATGGTGGAGATGGATTCTTCATCGGCCAGCTTCACGGTGTCCAGGCGCATGTTTTCGCCGATAAAGTCTATGAACTCATTCGAGGAGATTTCTCCCAAACCTTTGAATCGGGTGATCTCCACGCCTGTTTTCAGCTCCTTCACGGCTTTGTCGCGCTCTTCTATGGAGTAACAGTAACGGATGTCTTTCTTGTTGTGTACGCGGAAAAGGGGAGTCTGCAGGATGTACACGTGTCCGCGGCGGATGAGCTCCGGATAATACTTCATGATGAAGGTGAGCACCAGCATGCGGATGTGCATGCCGTCGTCATCGGCATCCGTGGCCACGATGATGTTGTTGTAGCGCAGGTTGTCCAGATCTTCTTCCACGCCCAGGGCGGCGATAAGGAGGTTCAGTTCCTCGTTTTCGGCTACTTTCTTGCGGCTTTCCTTGAAGCTGTTGATGGGTTTACCGCGCAGGCTGAATACCGCCTGGTTGTTGGCGTTGCGCACCTTGGTGATGGTACCGGATGCGGAGTCGCCCTCCGTGATGAAGATGGAGGTCTTTTCCCGCTGGTCTTCCATGCCCTTGGGGAAACGGGTGTCGCAGAAATGGTAGCGGCAGTCCCGCAGTTTCTTGTTGTAGACGGCCGTTTTCTTGGCGCGTTCGCGGGATTTCTTCTGGACGCCGGCAATTTCTTCGCGTTCGGCCTGGGAGGCCTTGATCTTGTCCTCGATCACCGGGACGATTTCCATGTTCCGGTGTAGGTAGTCGTTCAGGTTCTTGGTGACGAAATCGTTCACGAAGGTGCGGATGGTGGGGCCGCGGTCCACGCTGGAGGTGCCGTCTGAGGCCTTCACCTGCTTTTCCCACATATAGGTACTGCCCAGCTTGGTCTTGGTCTGGCCTTCGAAGATGGGCTCCTGGATCTGGATGGAGATGGCGCCCACGATGCCCTGGCGGATGTCTTCCGGTTTGTAGTCCTTCTTGTAGAAGTCCTTGAAGGTTTTGGCGATGGCTTCGCGGTAGGCGGCCAGATGGGTGCCGCCGTCGCGGGTGTTCTGGCCGTTCACGAAGGTGGCGATGTTCTCCCCGTAGCTGTTGCCGTGGGTGAGGACGATCTCGATGTCTTCGCCTTCCAGGTGGATGAGGGGATAGAGCGGGGTTTCGCTCATGTTCTCCGTCACCAGGTCCAGCAGGCCGTTTTCGCTCTTGTAGGGCGTTCCGTTCAGGTTCAGGGTGAGCCCTTTCTTAAGATAGGAGTAGTTCTTGACCATGGTTTCCACGAATTCCATGTGGAAACTGAAGTCGTTGAACATTTCTTCGTCCGGGGTGAAACGGATGAAGGTTCCGTTTTTCTCCGTGGTGGGAACGATGCCGCTTTCCAGCAGATGCCCCCGGGTGAATCGGGCATAGGAGCACTTGCCTTCGCGGTAGGAAGCCACGTAGAAGTCCACCGACATGGCGTTCACGGCTTTGGTACCCACGCCGTTCATACCTACGCTCTTCTTGAAGTTGGTGTCGTCGAACTTACCGCCGGTATTCAGTTTGGAGGTGGCGTCCACCACTTTGTTCAGCGGGATGCCACGGCCGAAGTCGCGCACGGTCACCGTCTTGTCTTCGATGTTGATGTCGATGCGCTTGCCGTATCCCATGGAGAACTCGTCGATAGAGTTGTCCACGATTTCCTTCAGGAGCACGTAGATGCCGTCTCCCTGCCGGTCTCCGTTGCCCAGACGGCCAATGTACATGCCGGCGCGGCGACGGATGTGTTCGTTCCATTCCAGGGTCTGGATGGAGTCGTCGTTGTAGGTATGGATGGTTTCTGCCATGTCTTGCCGATTCATCCTACAAATTTACGAAAAATTATCGGATTTCCCCGGCTATAAAAAGATTCACCAGAGGTCTTAATGGAGAATTAGTTGTGAGGCTCACCATAATCACGTTTTCTCCCTTCTCCAACAGCGCTGTGTCCAGCAAAAATCGCACGTCTCCTTTGCCTCCGGCAGCCATTTCCTGCAGCGGAGCGGCCAGCGTCACGGCGCCAGATTCAACATCGGCCTTATAAATATGGAAGACCGATTTACCCCGGTTGGTGCAGTGGAAAACGATTTCCTTCTTTTCGCCTTTTTGCAAGATGCCGAAGTTCACGGTGCTGGTTTCGAAATAGGGGAGGGCGCTGTTCTCTCGCGCGACTTTGTCCAGCGTGCCGAAATTCTCCTGTGTCCAGGTGGTTACCATAATGGGAGCATCGGCCTTTTTCCCGTTAAGCACCGGGGTGGCTTCGTATGTAGTTTTCCCGTACAGGGCCGGATTGGCATTGACGGTATAATGGAGCGTGGCGCTGCTTTCGGCGGGAATGGGATTGGGCTCCACGCGGAGGTTTAGCTCCGGGGAGGCATCGGCCCATTCCACTTTCAGAGGTTTATTGCCCAGGTTGGCCACCGTGGTGCTCTCGCTCACGCTGAGGCCCTGCTTGAGGGTGCCGGTCTTGAACTGGCGCGACTTGATACCAAAAGCCCCGAGCTTCTGTGCTCCGTAGAGCTCGCTCAGGGACTTTTTCTTTTCGTGGACTACGCCCCGCAGGCGAAGGACCACCGGTCGCTTGACGCCCGACACATACACCGTAAGGGTCTTGTCAAAAGGCATGGCGCCGTCCTCGTTCTTATAAGTGGCCGATATGGTGCCGGTCTTACCGGGCTGGATGGGCTCGCGGGTCCATTTCACGTCCGTGCAGCCGCAGGAGGAAACTACCTCGAAGATGGCGATGGGCTCCTGCCCGTTGTTGGTGAGGGTGAAGGTGCAGGAGAGGGGACCGTCCGTTACCGAAACATCGCCGAAATCGTGCACCGTCTTGTCCCAGGAGATGATATCGCCGGGAGCATCGGCCTCATTTTCGCTTTCAATTGCAGCGGCCAGTTCCGTGACCGGAGCCACAAACTGCGCGTTGGGCCCGTTATTTGCTACAGCTCCGTTGCCGCAGCTTGCAATGGCCCATGCGGCCAATATAGAGAGAAACAGGACTTTCATAAGTACAAAGTTAGTTACAGTTCTTTTCAAAATCAAATATAATGCCTATCTTCGCGTCTTAGAAAATAACACAACAACAATAAAAGCTTTTATTACCATGCCTAGAATCATCAATCCCGACCTTTGTGTCTCCTGCGGCTCCTGCGCAGACGTTTGCCCTGTGGGCGCCATCACCGCCGGTGATGCCTCCTATGTAATCAACGCCGAAGAATGCATCGATTGCGGCGCTTGCGAAGGCACCTGCCCCAACGAAGCCATCAGCGAGGCCTAGTTTTCCTGATTATTCAGCATTTCATCAGCCTGTGAGTTCCCTCACGGGCTGTTTTTATATGCAGGAGGGAGATGGGTGGCGAAAAACACTCCCACAGACACGAAATGGGTACTTTCGGTGCTTGTAGAGGGCTAAAACGGCTTTACGAGCACGTACAAGGCATTTTTCGTGCTTGTCCCCCCGGCACACCTTACTCCTCCTGACAGGGCATAAAGAAACGATCTTAGTCACGAGATCATGACTAAGATCGTTTAAAGAGAGGGGAGAGCCAGAGATTATTCGGCTTCGGCGGTGACGGCGGGTTTCATGACCAGTTCCACGAAGTTGTCCTGGGCCAGGATTTCCTTCAGGGTGTTCTGGATGAGCTCCTTGGAGAGGTTGTTCACGGAAGCTTCGTACTGGGCGTCGCGGTCTTCTCCGCGGAGGAGGTAGATCTCGATGCTGTTCTTCCACCAGTTGTTACGCTGACGGCTTTCCGGGATGTTCTTCTGGAGGTTCAGCTTGGCCATGTTCACTTCTTCGTCGGTGGGACCGTTCTGGGCCAGATCCTGCAGGCCCTTGATGGCCAGATCACGCAGTTTGTCGCACAGGGCGGGCTTGCAGTCGAAGTATACCTGCACCAGGGCTTTCTCCTTGGGACGACGATTCAGCACGGCGTTGGTGCTGGCGCCATAGGTGCCGCCTTCTTCCTCACGCAGAGATTCTACATAGCGCATATCCAGGATATAGGAGATGGCTTCCATGGCAGTCTGACGGTCATAGGAGAAGGGCAGGTTGGCACTCCAGACCTGGAGCACGGTGCTCTTGGGAGTCTGCATGTCTACCTCGAAGATGTTCTCTATGCGGCCGGCTACGATGTCCTCGTTGGTGTCGATCCAGTTGGTGGCCTTCTTGCCCTTAGGCAGGGAGCCGATGTATTTCTCTACCAGCGGCTTCAGGGTCTCGGGATTCAGGTCGCCCACGAAGACTACGGTAGCACCGGCTGCATCGGCGAAGAGTTTGCGGTAGTTCTTCTCCACGGTGGCCAGGTTGGCCTTGGCAATGACATCGGCGCTGATCATCTGGCGGCGAGGGTTGTTGCCGTAGAGGGTCTTGTACAGCTGATCCTGGAGCTTGTAGTTGGGCTGGTTCACCAGGTTGGGCAGTACGGCCTGAATCTGGTCCACACCATTCTGCCACTCTTCGGGATCGAAGCGGGGATCCACAAACTCAAGATACATAAGCTGGAAGGCGGTCTCCAGGTCCTTGACGGTGCTGCGGGCGGTGATACCATGCTCCACGCCGTCAATGAACGGGTTCACGGAAACGTTCTTGCCGGTGAGCATCTTGCTCACGACAGTGCCGGAGAAGGAGGACACACCGGAGTTGTTCTGGAAGAGGGAGATGAGGTTGTCGTCGAAACTGGCCATGTCCTCGGTGGGGATGAGGCTCTTACCGCCCTGCTTGGTGAGGGAGAAGATAATCTGGTCTTTCTGCAGGTCGGTGGGATAGACCACAACCTTGACGCCGTTCTTCAGAACCCATTCCTGGGCACCGTAGATGGTGGTGCTTTCCTTAGCGATCTTGGCACCTTTCAGCTTGGCGGGATCCAGGAAGGCTTCCGGGATATCCTCGCCGGCGGGAGCGGCGATGTCGGAGGCTTCAACCTCGGCCATGGCCTGGAGCAGTTGCTCGGCGGTGGGGGTGGCGATGCCTTCCTTCTCAGGACCGGAATAAAGCACTATCAGGTTTTCCTTGTCCCAGAGCTGGGCGGCGGCCTGGCTGATCACAGCAGCATTCAGCTGGCCAAAGAGGGCCTTGGTGATTTCCAGGTTATCTTTGGGTTCCAGGAGGGGCCATTTGTCGAAGAAGTTGCTGAGCATGCCACGGACAAACTCCGGATTCTGACGGGTTTCGGCGCGGTTGACGGCGGTTTCCATCATGTTCAGATAGTCGGCCTTGGCGCGATTGTATTCAGCATCGGTGATGCCATACTTCTTCAGGCGCAGTAGTTCGGTGTAGAAGTCCTTGAAACCACCGATGATGTTGTCTTCACGTAAGGAAACGTCGCCCATGACAGCGTCGATGTCTTCGTAGATGAGGCTGGAGATGCCGAAACTGCCGTTCAGGTAAGGAGAAGTGGGTTTGGAGGTGATGTCGTTGAAACGCTCGTACATTACCTGGGCGATGATGTCCTTCACAAGCGAGTTGGCCTGGCCGATAGCCGTAGCATTGGCGATTTCCGGCATGGCCTCGCTGTGCCACATGATCTCGATGGACGGGGAAGTGGTTTCCGGGTCCGTGATGATGCCCACGCGGGGTTCGGCATGGTTGGCAATGGTCTGGACGGGCTTTTTCAGGGCGTTTTCCTTAAGAGGAATCTCGCCGAAGAAGGCCTTGATCTGGGCTTCGGTGCGGTCTACGTCTACATCACCCACCACCACGACGGCCTGGTTGCCGGGGTGATACCAGGTTTGATAAAAGTTGTTCAGGCTTTCATATTTAAAGGTCTCCAGGTGTTCCTGCGTGCCGATAAGGGTGCACTGAGCCTGGGGGCTGTCGGGACCGAAGTAGTAGGGGAGGCTGCGCTCCATGGTGCGCCAGGAAGCGTTGCGGCGGGTACGGCGCTCTTCGATGATAACACCACGCTCTGCGTCAATCTCCTTGGGCTCGTTGAGCACGTAGTGGGAGTAGTCCCTCAGGATCATGAGGCAGCTGTCCACCACGCTCTCGCGCTCTACAGGGATATTGTTGAGCATGTACTGGGTTTCCTCAAAGCCGGTGGAGGCGTTGATGTTACGGCCGAATTCTGCGCCGATGGAACGAAGATAATTGAGGATGGTTTTGTCGGGGAAGTTCTTGGTGCCGTTGAAGCACATGTGCTCCAGGAAGTGGGCCAGACCGTCCTGATCAGGCTGGATTTCCTGAATGGCGCCCACGTTGGTGGCCAGATAGAATTCGGCGCGACCTTTCGGGAGCTCGTTGTGACGGATGTAATAAGTGAGGCCGTTGTCCAGGTGGCCGATACGGACCTGGTCGGAGTTGGGGATTTGCGGCATCTGGGAGAGGTAGGCTTCCATCTGCTCACGGGAAGGTTGCTGCGCAAGGGCCATGACACCTGTCATAACCAGGGCAGCCAATGTAAGAAAGACTCTTTTCATTGATTTAAGGTATTTAGGAATAATAATATCGATTTTAACGTGTATTAGTTCAATAGTACACCACAAAGGTAGAAACTATTTTTTATTTTCCAAACAAAAATACTTATTTTTGCACAAAGAGAGAACTAAAATTTCCAAATGTTAGAGGACTGCAAAATCCGTGCTTTTCTAACCGTAGTGGAGGAGGGGAGTTTCACCCGAGCCGCCAGGCGCCTGGGTGTCACCCAGCCCGCCGTGAGCGCGCAAATCGCTTCGCTGGAAGCGGCTATCGGCCAATCCCTCTTTGACAGGGGCACCACGCTTTCCCTCACTCCCAGCGGCGAACTCTTCCTGCAGTACGCCCGTCGCATCCAGGACGCCTATGACCTTGCCAACGCCACCTTCAGCAAGTAGAGCGTGGGGGTAATTCGTTGGTTGATAAGCATTTAAACAAAATCGATTAGTCGAACCCGACTAATCGATTTTGCATTACTAATTGATTACTACTGGATTAGCTCCACGGGCTATTTGCCTGCAAGACGCTTGTAAGTGTTCAGGCGCACCTTGGCGAATTCCTCTGTCTTCTGGAGGAGTTCTTCGGCGCTCTCAGGGAACATCTTGTACAGCGAAGCGAAGCGGACCTCACCCTTGAGGAAGTCCTGGAACTTGCTCCAGTCGGGTTCCTTGGAATCCAGGCTGAACGGGTTCTTGTCGGTGCCTTCCAGGGCGGGGTTGTAACGATACAGATGCCAGTAACCGCAATCTACGGCCAGTTTCTCTTCCTTCTGGCTCAGACCCATGCCGGCCTTGAGACCGTGGTTGATACAAGGGCTGTAGGCGATAATGAGGGAAGGACCGTTGTAGGCTTCGGCTTCCTTGATGGCGTTGAAGAACTGCACGGGGCTGGCACCCATGGCCACCTGAGCCACATAGACGTAGCCGTAGGAGATGGCCATCATGCCCAGATCCTTCTTGCGGATCTTCTTACCGGAAGCGGCGAACTTGGCGATAGCACCCACAGGCGTGGCCTTGGAGCTCTGGCCGCCGGTGTTGGAGTACACCTCGGTGTCCAGGACCAGGATGTTCAGGTTCTCGCCGCTGGCCAGCACGTGGTCCAGACCGCCGTAACCGATATCGTAGGAGGCACCGTCGCCGCCGAAGATCCACTGGCTGCGGGCAGGGATGAAGTGCTCGTATTCCACCAGTTTCTTGCAGGTGTCGCAGCTGCATTCCTTGGCCAGAGGGACAATCTTATCGGCCACTTCACGGGTGACAGCGGGATCCTGCGGGGCTTCCAGCCACTTGGCGGCCAGGGCCTTGATATCCTGGCTGCAGCACTCGCACTCCAGGGCCTGCTTCATGGCGTTGGCCACGGTTTCACGGGCGCGGTCGGAGCCGAGCTTCATACCCAGACCAAATTCGCAGAAGTCCTCGAACAGGGAGTTGGCCCATGCGGGACCGTGGCCCTGGGCGTTGGTGCAGTACGGGCTGGCCGGGAAGGAAGCGCCGTAGATGGAGGAGCAACCGGTAGCGTTGGCTACCATCATGTGGTCGCCGAACAGCTGGGTGATGGTCTTGATGTTGGGGGTTTCACCGCAACCTGCGCAGGCGCCGGAGAACTCGAACAGAGGCTGGGCGAACTGGCTGTTCTTCATGTTGGCCTTCTTGTCCACGTACTCCTTGTAGCCCACCTTCTTGTTGAGGTAGTCGAAGGCAGCCTGATCTTCCTTATGATCGATATAAGGAACCATCTTGAGGGCCTTTTCAGGCTTGGCCAGACACACATCCACGCAGTTGCCGCAACCGGTGCAGTCGTCCACGGAGATGGCGATGGCGTACTTGTATTCCTTGAGGTTGGCCTTGCCCTGGGCGAGCTTCACGCCGGCAGGAACCTTGGCGGCCTCTTCTTCGGTGAGGAGGAACGGGCGGATGGCGGCGTGCGGGCAAACGAAGGCGCAGGTGTTGCACTGGATACATTTGTCGGCGTCCCATTCGGGCACGTTCACGGCTACGCCACGTTTCTCGAAGGCGGCGGTGCCGGCGGGCATGGTACCATCGGCGTAAGGCATGAAGGCGCTCACGGGCAGGGTGTCACCGGCCTGTGCGTTCACGATGTCGGCGATGTCCTTCACGAAGGCGGGAGCCAGACGATCCTTGTTCGGGTTCTCGAACTTGGCGGTGAGGTTGGCCCATTCGGCGGGAACCTTGATTTCCGTGTACTCGCCGCCGCGGTCTACGGCTGCGTAGTTCATGTTCACCACGTTTTCACCCTTCTTGCCATAGGACTTCACGATGGCGTCTTTCATGTACTTCACGGCGTCCTCGGCGGGAATGATGCCGGTGATGCGGAAGAAGGCGCTCTGCAGGATGGTGTTGGTGCGACCGCCCAGGCCGATTTCGGCGGCAATCTTGGTGGCGTTGATGATATACACCTTGATGTGCTTGCGGCCGATGATAGCCTTCACGTTGTCGGGGATGTTCTTGATGGTCTCTTCTTCGTCCCAGAGGCTGTTCAGGAGCAGGGTGCCGCCTTCCTTGATGCCCTTCAGGACATCGTATTTCTTAAGGTAGGAAGGTACGTGGCAGGCCACGAAGTCGGGGGTGTTCACCAGATAAGGGGCCTTGATGGGCTGCTGGCCGAAGCGCAGGTGAGAGCAGGTGTAACCGCCGGACTTCTTGGAGTCGTAGTCGAAGTAGGCCTGGCTATACAGATCCGTGTGGGAGCCGATGATCTTGATGGTGTTCTTGTTGGCACCTACGGTACCGTCGGAACCCAGACCATAGAATTTGCACTCGGTGGTGCCGGGCTTCACGATGGAAACCTCGCTCTTGATGGGCAGGCTCTTGAAGGTGACGTCGTCCACGATGCCGATGGTGAAATCGGCCTTGGGCTCCTTGGAATCCAGGTTGTCGTAGACGGCCACGATCTGGGCGGGAGTGGTGTCCTTGGAGGACAGACCATAACGGCCGCCGATGATGAGGACGTTGTCCTTGCCCTGGAAGAGGGCCTTGACATCGGTGAAGAGGGGTTCGCCCACGGCGCCGGGTTCCTTGGTGCGGTCCAGGACAGCGATCTTGCGGACGCTCTTAGGCAGCACGGAGAAGAAGTACTTCTCGGAGAAAGGACGATAGAGGTGGCAGGTGATGAGACCGTACTTGCGGCCACGGCCGGCCAGGTAGTCGATGGTTTCCTTAATGGTTTCGGTGACGGAACCCATGGCTACGATGATGTTCTCGGCGGTGGGATCGCCGTAGTATTCGAAGGGACGGTAGCTGCGGCCGGTGAGTTCGGTGATTTCACCCATGTAGCGGGCCACGATGTCCGGAACGGCTTCATAGCACTGGTTGCGGGTTTCCACTGCCTGGAAGTAGACGTCGCCGTTCTGGGCGGTACCGCGGGTGACCGGAGCATCCGGATTCAGGGCGCGGGCGCGGAACTTGGCGAGGGCCTTCTCAGAGACCATGTCCTTGAGGGCGGCCTCGTCCAGGGCTTCGATCTTCTGGATTTCGTGGGAAGTGCGGAAACCGTCGAAGAAGTGCAGGAACGGCAGGCTGGCCTTGATGGCGCTCAGGTGAGCGACGGCGGCCAGGTCCTGGGCTTCCTGTACGGAGCCGGATGCCAGCATGCAGAAGCCGGTCTGGCGGCAGGCCATCACATCCTGGTGGTCACCGAAGATGGAGAGGGCGTGGCTGGCCAGGGCGCGGGCGCTCACGTGGAACACGGTGGGCAGCATTTCGCCGGCAATCTTGTACATGTTGGGAATCATCAGGAGGAGACCCTGCGATGCGGTGAAGGTGGAGGTGAGGGCACCGGCCTGTAGGGAGCCGTGTACGGCACCGGCGGCGCCGGCTTCGCTCTGCATCTCCGTCACTTTCACTTTTTCGCCCCAGAGGTTCTTTTTCCCGTGGGCAGCCCATTCGTCGATGTTTTCGGCCATCGTCGAGGAAGGCGTGATGGGATAGATGGCGGCGTGCTCGCTGAACAGATAAGCAATGTTCGAGGCAGCATAGTTACCATCGCAGGTGATGAATTTCTTTTCTTTTGCCATAATTAATTGTTGTGGTTAATATATTGTTGTTATTGAATTCCTTCCAGAATGATTTCCGTAGGGGAGGGGGCAATGCGTTTTACCAGACCCTGGAGGACGGTGCCGGGACCCAGTTCCACGAAGCGGGTGGCTCCATCGGCCAGCATGTTCTGCACCGTCTGAGTCCAGCGCACGGGACTGGTGAGCTGCTTCAGGAGATTGTCCTTGATGACGGCCGGATCCGTGGAGGGGAGGGCCGTGACGTTCTGGTAGATGGGGCAGTGGGGCACGCGGAAAGGCGTGGCTTCGATGGCTTTTCCCAGGGCCTCACGGGCAGGCTCCATGAGAGGGGAGTGGAAAGCGCCGCTAACGGAGAGAGGCAGCGCCCGCTTGGCGCCGGCTTCCTTCATCTTTTCGCAGGCAATTTCAATGGCCGATACTTCTCCGGAGATGACCACCTGGCCGGGGGAGTTGTAATTGGCGGGAACCACCCCTTCAATTTGGGCGCAGACGGATTCGATTACATCGTCCGGCAGTTTGATGACGGCGGCCATGGTGCCGGGAACGGCTTCGCAGCATTTGTGCATCTCGTTGGCGCGGAGGGCTACAAGACGCAGCCCGTCTTCCCAATCCATGGCGCCACATGCAACCAGGGCCGAGAATTCTCCCAGGGAGTGACCTGCCACCATGTCCGGCTGTTGCTCCTGATCCATGGCCAGAAGGACGCTGTGGAGGAAAACGGCAGGCTGGGTGACGCGGGTGGCCTTTAGGTCATCCTCCGTACCTTCAAACATGATATCCGTGATGCGGAAACCCAGGAGCTCATTGGCGCGCTCCATCAAATCTTTGTGACTTTCGTATAATTCCTGGGCCATTCCCGGAAACTGGGAACCCTGGCCGGGGAAGATATATGCGGTTTTTGACATGTTCTTTTTTTAGGTCTACAAATATAGGTATATTTTTGATGCGAATCAAGCCCTTTTTTACATTCCGTGCACGGTAACGGAAGGGACTTGACAGGAAACGAAATCTTCGTATATTTGTATTCTCAAAATGTAATGATATGGAACTGAACAGAAAGGCTTTCTTAGCCGGTATCCTTATAGGCCTGGGTGCCTGCGGTTTCCTGGCGCTGGGCGGTTTGCCCGGAGCCATCATTTTCGCCTTCGGTCTCATCGGCGTGGTACTTTCCGGTGCGGCGCTGTATACTGGCCGGGCGGGCGTGATGCCGCTGAAAGAGACGCCGGCGCTGGTGCGCATCTGGCTGTTTAACATCCTGGCCTGCATCCTCTTGGGCTTGCTCATCTGGTCCCTGGGTGGGGAATCGGCCGAACGTGCGCAGACTGTAGTGGCAGGCCGATTGGCACAAGGCCCTTGGCGCGCCTTCCTTCGCGCCGTGGGCTGCGGACTCATCATCGACCTGGCCGTGTGGCTGTACCGAACCACCAAGAACATTCTGCCGGTGCTGTTCGGTGTGCCGCTGTTCATCGTGTGCGGTTTCTATCACTCCATCGCCGATGTAGTGTACATCGTGGCTGCCTGGAATTGGTCGACGGATTTGCTGTGGTTCTATCCGCTCATTGTGCTGGGAAACTATGTGGGCTGCAATATCCGCCGCCTGGTTCTGCCGGAGCAAAAGTCTTGACGTTTTTTGTGCCGCTTCCGGAAAATATTTGTATATTTGCAATCCTTTAACAAGGATGCCCCTGTAGTTTAAAGGATAGAATAACGGATTCCGGTTCCGTTGGTCCCGGTTCGATTCCGAGCGGGGGTACGAAAAGAAGGCTGGCGCACTGCACCAGTCTTCTTTTTGTACCCTGTGCACTCATTTTTGGTGCTGGTCGGGACTCACAATTTTCCGGTAGGGGTAGGTACGTGCCTCCGCTCAAAAGGTGGAAAGGGGGCTCACCCGGTCCCTCGCACAACCCCTTTCCACCTATTCCCTCCGGCACGCACCTACCCCTACCGGAAATCCATTTGGCCCTGATAATCACTCTGTTTGAATACTGAACCTGTGCGAATATGTCGTAATTCGCCCGAGTTTAGTTTCGTTCGGTAGTGAAACCGTGCGAAAAAGGGCTATTTCGCCCGGATTCAGTTAAATAAATTCCGAAAAAATCCGTAAATTAGTCGCTATGAAAGCTACATTACCTATGCGCAGTATTGGGTTGATGTCCGGGACGTCGGTGGATGGACTGGATGTGTGCTGCGCCACGTTTGAACGCAGGGAGGGGAAGTGGTCGTTCTCCATTGACTGTGCCCGCGGCTATTCTTATCCGGATGCCCTGAAGCGTCAGTTGGGGGCCGAAGTCCAGAAGATGTCGGCCTTGGAATTTGTGACCTTCCATAGCGCCTACGGCCGTTTTCTGGGGGAGAGGGTGAACGATTTCATGGCCGAATTCGGTGTCCGGCCGGACATTATCGCCTCCCACGGCAGTACGGTTTTCCATGAGCCGGAGAAGAAAGTGATGTTTCAGATAGGGGACGGGGCGGCCATCGCGGCCGAAACGGGGATCCCTACGGTGTCGGATTTCCGGCGGCTGGACATCATGCTGGGCGGGCAGGGAGCCCCGCTGGTGCCCATCGGCGACAATCTCCTTTTCGGGGACTACGACTATTGCCTGAATATCGGTGGTTTTTCCAATATTTCCTTCCGGCAGGGTGATAAACGCATTGCTTTCGATATCAGCCCGGTGAACTATGTAATCAACCGTTTTACCCGGCAAATCGGCCTGGAAATGGACCGGGACGGCGTTATTGCCTCAAAGGGGCAGGTGAACCAGGCGCTGCTGGACAGGCTCAATGCGCTGGATTATTATGCCCGTCCCTGGCCTAAGTCGCTGGGTCGCGAATGGGTGGAAAAGCAGGTTTTCCCGCTGCTGGACAACTGTGGATTGACCTTGGAAGATATCCTGCGCACTTATTACGAGCATTGCGCCACACAACTGGCCCGAGTGACTAAGCCGGGCCGGAGCCTGCTGGTTACCGGCGGCGGGGCCTACAACAAGTTTTTGATAGAACGGATGAGGGCTATGAGTGGCTGCAATATAGTGATTCCGGAGCCTGCCATCATCGAGTATAAAGAGGCGCTGATCTTCGCTTTCCTGGGAGTGCTTTACATGCTGGACGAACCCTCCTGCCTGCGGTCGGTTACCGGCGCGGCAAAGGATAATATCGGCGGCATGCTCTTTAAGGTGTAAAGCCTATTCTTCGTAGAGCAAGTATTTCTTTCTGAGTTGTTTAAAGGCTTCCACTTCCGGGAGCCAGCGGGCGCGGATGGTATCGGCCTGACAGCCTTCCTCAATCATGTCACGGACCCAATAGACCCCCAGCAGTTTGTCGAAGAAAGGGGTAAAGAAGTCGTGCTCCTTGCCCTGCTCTTTCAGCACCGTATAGGCGTCGATCACATAGGACAGATCCAGGCCGATGGAACGGGCGTTTTCCAACTGGCTCAGGTCCACGCCATAGCAGATTTGACCTTTCAGCGGCGGGTTCAGTGCGCCGGGACGGCTCTCCGGGGTAAAGGAGTAGCTGTATTTGGCTTTCAGGATCGGATGGCCGTATTGCTGGAAAGGTTTGTCGGTGCCGCGTCCCAGGCTCACCTCGGTGCCCTCGAAGGGGCAGAGGGAAGGGTAGAGGTAAATGGACTGCATGTTGGGCAGGTTGGGACTGGGCGCCACGGGCAGGTTGTAAACGGTCTGATGCGTGTAATTCTTGCAGGGAATCACCGTGAGGCGGCAGGTGTTGCCGGCGCCCAGCCAGTGTTCGCCCTGGGCCATACGGGCCAATTCGCCCAGCGTGAGGCCGTGCACAACAGGGATGGGCAGATGTCCCACGCCGCTCTTGAGCATGGGGTCCAGGATGGGTCCGTCCACATAGTGTCCGTTAGGGTTGGGCCGATCTAAAATCACCACTTCTTTATCGGCCTCCCCACAAGCATCCATTAGGTGACAAAGGGTAATGTAGTAGGTGTAGAACCGCAAGCCAACATCTTGGATATCAACCACTAAAACATCGAAGCTGGATATGGCTTCGGCCGATGGATGGACCTCGCCGCCCGGGCCAAAAAGGGATAGGATGGGAACCCCGGTCTCCGGATCCACGCTATTGCTCACGCCGGCGCCGGCATCGGCCTTCCCGCGGAAGCCGTGTTCGGGGGAGAAAATGGTAGATACATGGATGCCGTTTTCCAGCAGGATATCTACCAGATGCTTGCCGTCCACAACGCCGGTATGGTTGCTGTAAACGGCCACTTTCCGCTCTCTCAACAGGGGAAGATATTGCTCCGGCTGGGCGTCGCCGGGAAGGACAGATTGCCCGCAGCCTGTTAGCAGGCATGTGAGCAGAATGGTAAGTAGATGAGTTCTCATAGTACGAAGGTACGTTTTTTTTCTTATATTTGTGAACTTGAATAAAACTGAACCAATTATAACTAACTCAAATGAAAAAATTATTAATCAGTGTAATGCTGTTTGCCGCCTGTGTATTTGCAGTTTCGGCACAGGAGAAAGAGAAGGAAGTGAAGAAGGGCTGGAGCCTGAGTTTGCTGCCTACGGCCACTTTCTCGGCCGACAATGGCTTCCAGGCCGGTGCCTTCGGTGACGTCTATTACTATGGTGACGGCAACACCTATCCGGATCCTCTCCACAAGATTAGCTGGGAAGCCTCCTATTTTACCAAGAGCCAGCGTATGCGCCTTTATCTGGCCTACGACTCCAAGTATCTCATCCCCCATATGCGTTTGAATGCGTCGGTCACCTATATGAACGACCCTCTGTACAGTTTCTGGGGCTTCAACGGACCGGCTTCCCTGGTAGACCTTCCGCAGAGCTATACCGAATACTGGACCAACAAGACCACCGACATCAACTACTTCGGCATGAGCCGCAAGATGTTGCGTATCCTGGCCAACGTCCAGGGACAGATTGTTCCTCATCTCAACTGGGCAGCGGGCGTCAACTTCTGGAACTGGAAGCTGGGAGATATGCAGGACAGGGGTTACAAGAAAGAAGGCACGGACCAGAAAGGTTATTACGACAAGACCCAGACCCTGTATAAGGACTATCAGGAACTGGGCATCATCCATGCCGATGAAAAGGATGGCGGCAACGTCCTGGAAGTCAATGCCGGTCTGGTGTTCGACACCCGTGATATTGAAGCGGCTCCCAACCGGGGCATCTGGGCCGAGGCCTACCTCAACGGTAACCTCCTGCAGCACAAATACCTGAAAGCCTGCGTGTATTTCCGTCACTACGTTGATATCCCCATCCATATTCCGGCCGGCGACCCTGTATTCGCCTATCGTCTGGCCTGGCAGCAGACCATTGCCGGAGAAACGCCTTTGTACATGATCCAGAACATTCCGCTGCTGGTCCAGCGCAACATGATTACCGAGGGTTACGGCTCCACGGGCACCATCCGCGGTTTGCGTGACAACCGCATCCTTACGGAAGGTATGGCCTGGGCCAATCTGGAACTGCGCGTAAAACTGGTAAAATTCACGCTCTTCAACCAGTATTTCTATATTGCCCTGAACCCGTTCTTCGATGCCGGTGTCATCACCAAGGCCTATCGTACCGCCGAACTGAATGCCGCCAGCAAAGCAGATTGGATTTCCAAAACCGGATTCCAGTTCAGTAACATCTACAACGCCGGCAGGGTGGGAGACGTGGTATACAGCGCCGGCGCAGGTCTCAAGATTGCTTGGAACCAGAACTTCATCATTTCGGCCGAATTCGCCAAGTGCTTCTACAAGCCGCTGGATGCAGGCCTTTGGATCGGTATCGGTGTTAACTATTGCTTCTAGTCTATGAAAAAAGTATTGCATTTTGCGGCCCTCGGCCTGCTGGCCCTTTCCCTGAACGCCTGTATGGCCGGCAAATACATGTCCAATTATGCGTTGAAGCCCGCCGTGCACGGGGTAGATGATATTGAGCGCACCCGTCACAAAGCCGATTCCCTCCTTCCCGGCAGTACGGCCTGGTACGACGGTCTCAAGGCCCAGGGCATCCTGCAGGATACCTGGACCACCAGCCACGACGGCAAGAAGCTCCATGCCTGTTATGTGCCGGCCGCCCGTCCGGAGGAAGCCAACGGCACCGCCATCGTGGTGCACGGCTACACGGACAACCACATCGTGTTCCTGTATCTGGTGCGTATGTACCGGGACGAATTCAACTATAACGTCCTTTTCCCGGACCTGCAGTATCACGGCTATTCCGAGGGAGATGAAATCCAGATGGGCTGGTATGACCGTCTGGATGTGGAAAAATGGATCAATATCGCTCACGAACTGTTCAAGGACGATTTCATGGTTCTGCATGGCGTTTCCATGGGCGCGGCCACGGTGATGATGGCCAGCGGAGATCCGCTTCCGTACTATGTGAAGGCTGTCGTGGAAGACTGCGGCTATTCCTCCGTGGTGGCTCAGTTCAACAACAACCGCAAGCAGAGTTTCCGCTTTATTCCGCCGGATGTGCTCCAGAGCGCCAGTCTGGTGACCAAGAAGAATTATGGCTGGGGTTTCTGGGAGGCTTCTTCCGTGAAGCAGCTGGAAAAGAGCACGGTTCCCATGCTCTTCATCCACGGCGATGCCGACGACTTCGTCCCCTTTGACCATCTGTGGGCCAATTTCAAGGCCAAGAAACACGGTTATAAGGAGTATTATGTATGCCCGGGTGCCGTGCATGCCAATTCCTTCCAGAAGGATCCCGCCACTTATAAGCACAAGGTCCTCAATTTCCTCAAGACCGTGCACAACATGATTGAGGTGGGGAACTATCCCGATGGTAAATACGATAAATAAGCGCGTATGAGCCAGTATATTTTGGCCCTGGACCAAGGAACCAGTTCCTCCAGGGCCATCGTTTTTGATCACGACGGAAATATCTGCTCCGTTGCACAGCAAGAGTTCACGCAGTATTTCCCCCAGCCGGGCTGGGTAGAGCATGACCCCAGGGAAATCTGGGCTTCCGAGGCCTCTGTGATTGCCGAAGCCATTACCCGCATCGGCATCAGCGGCCGGGACCTTGCCGCTATCGGTATTACCAATCAGCGGGAAACCACGATCGTATGGGATGCCGAGACAGGCGTCCCCGTATACAATGCCATCGTTTGGCAGGACCGCCGTACATCGGCCTATTGTGATGAACTCAAAGCCCAGGGGCTGGTGGACAAGATCCGCCAGAAGACGGGCCTGATCATCGACGCTTATTTCTCGGGCACCAAGATCAAGTGGATTCTTGACAATGTGCCCGGCGCTTGCGAGAAGGCCGAAGCAGGCAAGCTGCGTTTCGGTACGGTGGACACCTGGCTGGTGTGGCAGCTCACCCGTGGGGAAGTGCATGTGACGGATGTTTCCAACGCTTCCCGCACCATGCTGTTCAATATCAACACGCTGGAGTGGGATAAGGAAATGCTCGAGCTGATGGGCATTCCCATCTCCATGATGCCTTCCGTACGTTCTTCTTCGGAGGTGTACGGCCATACTAAAACCACCCTCTTTGCGCACGAGGTTCCCATCGCCGGTATCGCCGGCGACCAGCAGGCGGCCCTTTTCGGCCAAATGTGCACGGATCCGGGTGCTGTAAAGAACACTTATGGTACAGGTTGCTTCCTGCTCATGAATACGGGTACCAAGCCCATTCTTTCGAAGAACAACCTCCTAACCACCATTGCGTGGAAGATCGGCTCGGAGGTGAATTATGCCCTGGAAGGTTCTATCTTCGTGGGCGGTTCCGTGGTCCAGTGGCTGCGGGACGGTCTGGGTGTTATCCGTTCCTCTTCGGAAATCGAGGCCTTGGCTTCCACCGTTCCGGACAATGGCGGCGTGTACTTCGTGCCGGCCCTTACGGGCATGGGCGCTCCCTATTGGGACCAGTATGCGCATGGCGTCATTTGCGGAATCACCCGTGGCACCACGGCGGCGCATATCGCCCTGGCTGCTCTGCAGGGCATTGCCTTCCAGACCATGGACATCGTCCAGGCCATGGAGCGTGATGCCGGAGTTCCGCTGGCCGAACTAAAGGTGGACGGCGGTGCTTCCCGCAACAACCTCATGATGCAGTTCCAGGCCGATATCCTGGACGCCAATGTGGTCCGTCCGGTAATCACCGAAACCACCGCCCTGGGCGCCTGTTACCTGGCCGGACTGGCTGTGGGCTATTGGGGCTCCCTGAACGAGATCAAGGCCCAGTGGCAGGTGGAACGCTGCTTCCGTCCCTCCGGCAACGACGTCTCCGGCGTAAAAGCCGGCTGGGCCGATGCCATCAACAGAACCATTAACAAGTAAACTATGAATCCTGCTTTTATCTTTGAGTTTTTAGGTACATTGGTGCTGGTGCTATTTGGTGACGGCGTTTGCGCTGCATGTTCGTTGAATAAATCCAAGGCACAGGGTGCTGGCTGGGTGGTTATCTCCCTGGCCTGGGGCTTGGCCGTGATGATGGGCGTGCTGGTGGCAGGCCCTGTTTCCGGTGCCCACCTGAATCCGGCTGTTACGCTGGGTCTGGCCCTTGCCGGCAAGTTTGCCTGGAATCTGGTGTTTGGCTATATCGTAGCTCAGATGCTGGGCGGCTTCTTCGGCGCCGTGCTGGTGTGGATCTTCTATAAGGACCACTACAAAGCTACCGCAGACCAGCCGGATACCATGCTGGGTACTTTCTGCACCATGCCTGCTATCTGGAACCCTTGGCGCAACTTCCTGTCGGAATTCATCGCCACTTGCTTGCTGGTGTTCATCATCCTGGCTATCGGCACGCAGGGGAATGCCTTCCAGGTGGGTCCTGTGAGCGCTCAGACCGGCGCTATTGGCGCCTGGCCTGTCACTTGCCTCATCATGGCACTGGGTATGTCCCTGGGCGGAACCACCGGCTATGCCATGAATCCGGCCCGTGACCTTTCGCCCCGCTGCGCTCACGCCGTGCTGCCCATCCAGGGCAAGCGCGACAGCGGCTGGAACTACAGCTGGGTCCCCGTGGTCGGCCCCATGCTGGGCGCATGCCTCGCCGCCGGCCTCTTCCTGCTCGTTTTCTAATGCGACGCAAATAGCTGGCCTCCAGCGTATTACAAAAATCAATCGTTCAAAAAATGAACGATTGATTTTTGTAATGTGTTGTGTGATAGGTGGTTACACCGCACAACTATGCGCGGCGTTCTTCTTTGAGGGTGAGGCCCATGAAGATGATGGCCAGGATGCAGGCGCCTACCAGCAGCATGAAGGTCCAGCCCCAGCCGAATTGCTGGGCTACCCAGCCGATTACGGTATTGGCCAGGATGAAGGTGCCCAGGAAGTAGCCGAAGAAGCCGGTGAGGCCGGCAGCCGTTCCGGCAGCGTTCTTCGGGGCCAGATCCAAAGCCTGTACGCCGATGAGCATAACCGGTCCATAGATAAAGAAGCCGATGCCGATGAGCGAGATAATCACCACCGTAAGGTTGTCGATGTTGGCCCAGTAGAGGAGGATGAACACCAGCACCAGGGCCATGAAGAGCATGGTGGGCATGGCGCGCTTGCCATGGAAGAGTTTGTCGGACAGCCAGCCGCAAAGCAGCGTACCGGGGATGGCGGCGAACTCATAGGCGAAATAGGCCCAGCCTGCGCTCTTGAGGTCGATGCCTCTCTCCGTAAGGATGGTAGGAGCCCAGTCCAGGCAGCCATAACGGACCATGTACACGAAAGCGTTGGCCAGGGCAATGTACCAGAGGAACTTGTTGTTAAGCACGTGCTGGAAGAAGATTTCCTTGGTGCTCAGCGTCTCTTCGTGTTTGGCCGAATAGTTCTTGGGGTAGTCGTTGCGCCAGGCCTCTACGGACTGCAAGCCGCAGGACTGCGGAGTGTCGCGGAGCAGGATGTAAGCCAACAGGGCAATGAACAGAGCCACGGCAGCAGGGAAGGCGAAGGTGCCGATCAGGAAATACAGTTCCGTATGGCTCCCATAGAACCAGCTGCCGAACCAGACGGCGCCATAAGTGGCCATGGGGCCGACCAGGGCACCGCCCACGTTGTGCGCACAGTTCCAGATGCTCATCATGGTGCCCCGTTCATTGGGGGAGAACCAGTGGGTCATCACACGTCCGCAAGGAGGCCAGCCCATGCCGTTGAACCAACCCACAGCGGCGTTCAGCACGCCCATCACCAGGATGGCCAGGGCCTTGTGATCGGCCCCCAGGAACTGGATGGGCACAATCATGAAGCACATGGAGATGGCTGTGAGCACCAGGCCCAGAGGCAGGAAAATGCGGGCGTTGGAACGGTCGGACACGCTGCCCATCAGGAATTTCGAGAGGGCGTAGGCGGCCGCGTTGAGGCCCAGCACGAAGCCGAGTTCGGTCTTGGCGAAGCCCAGCGGAGCCATGGCCGGGATGGCCATGGAGAGGTTCTTCCGTACCAGATAGAAGCCGGCATAGCCGATGAAGGCCCCGATGAACACCTGCAGACGCAGGCTCTTGTACCGGGCATCCGCCTCAGGACCAGTCTGTTCCGGCTTGTAGGCGGGTTGTTGCAGGAATTTGAGCATATCAGTGATGGTTTCAGGTCAAGTGGTTTCAATCATCAAAGATAGCCATTATTCCTGAAAAAACGTCAGGGGAGACGGCGGCTCGCCCGATTTTTGCAACGAGGGAGCAAGAACCATTGTTATCCGGCCATGAACGAACAGGAATTCAACCAAGCGTGGAAAGACGGGAAGATCGTCAAGTACGCGGACCAGTACAACGAGAATGCCTTCTGGAAGAAACTGCAGAAATTCGCCCGGAAGGCCGGTATCAAGGTTGCCTATGCGG
>JBGVCF010000036.1:0-2968 GCA_045226315.1 Candidatus Cryptobacteroides sp. | reverse complement strand
ACTGATATGTACCCAGTTTCCTGGACACATTGATTTATGATCGAGGCTCAACCCATGGATGCCATCCTGTATTTTGCGGGTGGCATCCATTTTGTTTTTGCCTGGATGCGCTCATTGTTGTAGTAGTCAATGTACTTCGCCATGGCTGTGGAGAACTCCTCATATGATTTGTATTCTTTCTCGCATCCATAAAACATTTCGTTCTTCAGTCGTCCGAAGAAGGTCTCCATGATACTGTTGTCATAACAGTTTCCCTTTCGGGACATGGACTGAATAATGCCACGCTTCTCAATACCCTTTCTGAAATAAGCATGTTGGTACTGCCAGCCTTGGTCTGAATGAAAAATCAGACCATTAAGCGAGGAAAACTTGCTCAGCCCTTTCTCCAGCATCCGTCGGATCTGTTCCATGTTTGGACTTAACGAAAGATCGTATGAGATGACCTCGTTTGTGTGCATATCCAGAATTGGAGAGAGGTAGCATTTTCCCCAAGATAAATTGAATTGAGAAACATCTGTTGTCCATTTTTGCAAAGGCTTTGTTGTACTGAAGTCTCGGTTAATGAGGTTATCTGCCACCTTTCCAACTTCTCCCTGATAAGAATGGTACTTTTCTTTCGGACGTTTACCTTTAAGGTCCATGCAATGCATTAATCGCTGGACCTTTTTGTGGTTTACCTTATAGCCTCTATTGATCAGTTCGTGGTGTACTCTCCGGACACCGTATCGACCTTTATTGTGCTCAAAGATTTCCCTAATCACATATGCGACTGCTTCGCTTCTTTTCGCTACAATGTCTTCTTTTGAAACTTCGTAATAGTACGTAGATCTGGAAAGGCACATCGCTTTAAGAAGATACTTCAGTTGGTATCCTTCTTCTCTGAGTTCTTTGATGATCGCTGCTTTTTCGCCTTGAGACGCGCAGCTTCCTTTTCTTCTCTCAAGGCGATCTCTTTTTTTATGACTTCGATTTCTGCTTTAATGTATGCGTTTTCGGCCCTTAGTCTCACAAGCTCTTCATACTCGGATTCATTGAGTTTCCTAGGGTTGTTGTAATTGATTTTCTTCATATGGGGCTCCTTTGATGGTCGGCCTTTTCTCATGTTTACCAGACCATTATACCCCTCGAGCTTATATTTGCGAACCCAGCGAGAAAGTAAGCCATTGTGTATACCTGCCTCATTAGCTACTGACAGGATTGATAAACCTGCAATAACCTTGGCAACCAGCTCATATCTCTCTTCTGGAGTCCATTCCTTATTAGTCCCCAGATGCTTGAGAACCTCCGGCCCATTTGCTTCTTCTGCATGGAACCATCGCAGGATCATCTTGTGAAAGTTTTTGGGATCTTTAATACCTGTTGGGGTCTCTGGCCACCTTCCTTCTCTGTACATCTCAACGCATTTCCTCTTGTACTCATAACTGTATCGCATAAAAATACCCTCCTTACTGGTGTCCAGTAAAGAGGGTACACATCAAACTGATCCCGGGGTGTTCGTTTTTTTGTTTTATGCTGATCAGAACAGGCCGCTGATCTTACCGTTGTCGTCCACATCAATCCGTTCGGCGGCGGGAGACTTCGGCAGGCCGGGCATGGTCATGATTTCACCGGTCAGGGCAACCAGGAAGCCGGCACCGGCGGAAACCTTCAGGTTCCGGACGGTCACCACAAAGCCTTCCGGCGCGCCCAGCAGGGTCGGATCGTCCGAGAAGGAATACTGGGTCTTGGCCACGCAGACCGGCACCTTGTCAAAGCCCAGGGCGGTCAGGCGTTCCGCCTGCTTCTTCGCGGCGGGCGTCAGCACAACGCCGGCACCGCCGTAAATCTTCTTTGTCACAGCTTCCAGCTTCTCCTCAATGGAAGCGTCCAGTTCGTAGGAGAAGGTGAAGTTGCCCTGCTCCTCTTCGCACAGGCGCACCACTTCGCGGGCCAGGTCTTCGCCGCCCTTGCCGCCGTCTGCCCACACGGTGGACAGCACGGTGTTCACGCCCAGCTCCCGGCACTTGCGGATGATGAAGTCAATTTCCGCGTCCGTATCCGTGGGGAAGCGGTTGATGGCCACCACGCAGGGCAGCTGATAGACGTTCTTGATGTTGTTCACATGGCGCAGCAGGTTCGGGATGCCCCGTTCCAGGGCTGCCAGATCCTCATTGGCCAGCTGTTTCTTATCCAGGCCGCCGTGCATCTTCAGCGCGCGCACGGTGCCGACCACTACCACCGCATCCGGGGTCAGGCCCGCCATCCGGCACTTGATATCCAGGAACTTTTCAGCGCCCAGGTCCGCACCGAAGCCGGCTTCGGTCACGGTATAGTCGCCCATCCGCATGGCCATCCTGGTCGCCATGACGGAGTTGCAGCCATGGGCGATATTCGCGAAAGGTCCGCCGTGCACAAAGGCAGGGGTGCCTTCCAGGGTCTGCACCAGGTTGGGCTTCAGCGCGTCACGCAGCAGGGCTGCCATGGCGCCGGTTGCCTTCAGGTCGCCGGCGGTCACAGGCTTGTCGTCATAGGTATAGGCAACGATGATCCGGGACAGCCGTTCCTTCAGGTCCGCCATGGAGGAAGCCAGGCAGAACACTGCCATGATTTCGCTGGCCACGGTAATGTCAAAGCCGTCTTCACGGGGCGTGCCGTTGGCCTTTCCGCCCAGGCCGTCCACCACAAAACGCAGCTGGCGGTCATTCATGTCCACGCAGCGCTTCCAGGTGATCTTCTTCACGTCGATTCCCAGGGCGTTCCCCTGCTGGATATGGTTATCCAGCATGGCCGCCAGCAGGTTGTTCGCCGCGCCGATGGCGTGGAAGTCGCCGGTGAAGTTCAGGTTGATATCTTCCATCGGAACCACCTGGGCGTATCCGCCGCCGGCGGCGCCGCCCTTGACGCCGAACACCGGGCCGAGGCTCGGCTCGCGCAGTGCGACGGTGACGTCCTTGCCGATCCGGCTCAGGCCGTCCGCCAGGCCGATGGT
>JBGVCF010000035.1:0-28858 GCA_045226315.1 Candidatus Cryptobacteroides sp. | reverse complement strand
CGTACTCGAGCTGTTTTTGGTTTCATTGCACTATACTTTTTATTAAATTTGCCCTCGTATAGTGTCAACTTATTCTAGGTTAATACATGAAAAAATTTGTCGTTTTATTAGCGCTTTGTCTGGGTTTTGCCGCCCAGGCCCAGGAAACCTACCGCTTCGCCGAAAGGGATACCTGTTCCCTGTATCTGGATATTTATCGGCCCACCGAAGGTAGCCAGACACAGTTGGACAGCCTGGACAAACCCACTGTCATGTACGTATTCGGCGGCGGATTCATCATGGGCGAGCGCTCCCATCCTTGGCATCTCCCTTGGTTCAAAACATTGAACGATAACGGATATACGGTGGTGACGATAGATTATCGGCTGGGCATGAAAGGCGTGAAAGTGGGAAAGGGCCTGAGCGGAGCCTATAAAGCCTCCGAAGCCTTCAAAAACGCCCAGCAAATGGGTGTGGAAGACGTTATTTCGGCCGTCTCCTTTCTGCTGGAGCAGAAGGACTCGCTGGGAATAGACCCCTATAACATGGTTATTGCCGGTTCATCGGCCGGCGCCATTATCTCGCTGGCCACCGAATATACCATTGTGAGCGGACGCGCCACCGGGCTACCGGAAGACTTTAATTTCAAGGGCGTCATGTCCTTTGCAGGAGGTGTCATCAGCAACAGCGGAGCGCCTCAGTTCCCGAAGGCTCCCTGCCCCATCCTACTGCTGCACGGAACGGCCGACAAAGCCGTACAATACAAGAGCCTGGAGTTTTTCGGCAAAGGAATCTGGGGCAGTTCTTGGCTCGCAAATCACTGGAAACAAAAAAGATACGACAATTACTGTATCTATCGCTTCAAGGATTCCACCCACGACGTAGCCATGTACATGGAGGTATTATGGGATCTGGAAAAAGCCTTTCTGGAACAGAATGTCATTAAAGGCCACGCCCGCCACGTAGATGCACTGGTGGAAGATGCCTCGCTGCCTCACTGGATGTCGATATCTATGGGCGATATTTACAAATAGAGCGCATGCGTGTTCTTGATCTCGTCCATCACGAACGACGAGAGGACGGAACCGATAGAATCAATGTTGCCCAGCACATTGATGATGAATTCGTTATAGTACTTCATATCCGTAGCCTGGATCTTTAGGAGGTAGTCGTACTCTCCGGATATGTTGTAGCATTCCGCTACCTGGGGAATGTCCTTGATGACGGAAATGAAGTTCCGGGCCACGGAACGGGTCATCTGTTTCAGCTTCACGCTGCAGAACACCGTAAATCCCCGGCCCAGTTTGCCGGCATCCAATACCGCCGCATATTTCAGGATAAAGCCTTCCCTTTCCAAACGTTTCATTCGCTCGAAAACCGGCGTGGTAGAAAGGTGTACCTGAGCCGCCAGCTCCTTGGTGGTGAGCCGCGCATTTTCCTGCAGGGCCCGCAAAATCTGCAGATCTACATTATCCAATACAATTTCACTCATTCTTTTTTTCGTCTAAAAACCGACCCTAAAAACGCATTTATTCTATTATCCACAACAAAAATAGTAATTTATTCTAACTTTTAGAAATTTCTTGTACGATATTTCCATATAATATACCTTTGTATCTACAGATTCTTCGCTTCGCTCAGAATGACAGGACCTTTGATTCCTAGGACAAAGCGCGACAGATGGCTCCATGGACACAAAAGAACAAGAATGACAGGACTGTCATCCTGAGGAGCAAAAGCGACGAAGGATCCGCGGACACATAAAAAATATAGAATATGGCAAAGATTGACACTCGTTGTGTGCATGCTGGTTATGCTCCTGGTAAAGGCGAGCCGCGACAGGTTCCTATTATTCAGAGTACTACCTTTAAATATGAGACTTCGGACCAGATGGGCAAATTGTTCGATTTGGAGGAGAGCGGATACTTCTATACCCGTTTACAGAATCCTACTGTGGATACTGTGGCTGCCCAACTCAATGACCTGGAGGGCGGCGTTGGGGCTATCCTCACCTCCTCCGGTCAGGCAGCCAACCTGTTCGCCGTCCTGAATATCGCCAGTGCCGGTGACCATATCATCGCGGCCAACAACATCTACGGCGGCACTTTCAACCTGCTGGGTGTTACGCTGCCCAAGTTGGGAATCGGCATCACTTTCCTGAAGGCCGACGCCTCCGACGAAGAGATTCAATCGGCCATCCAACCCAACACAAAGCTGGTTTTCGGCGAAACCATCTCCAATCCTGGCGTGGAAGTGTTCGACATCGAGCGCTGGGCCGCCGTGGCACACCGGAACGGTCTTCCGCTGGTGATTGACAACACCTTCGCCACCCCTGTCCTGTGCCGTCCCTTTGAATGGGGTGCCGATATCGTGACCCACTCCACCACCAAGTTCATCGACGGACACGGCGTGAGCGTGGGTGGCGCCCTGGTGGACAGCGGGAACTTCCCCTGGGATGCTTACCCGGAGCGTTTCCCCGGCCTCACCACCCCCGACGCCTCCTATCACGGCCTCATTTACACCAAGCAGTTTGGCAAGGCGGCCTTTATTGTGAAGGCCACCACCCACCTAATGCGTGACCTGGGTTCTACCCAAAGCCCGCAAAATGCCTTCTACCTGCACCTGGGCCTGCAAACCCTGCATTTACGCATCAAACGCCATAGCGAAAGTGCCCTGCAGGTGGCGCGCTGGCTGGAGAAGTGCCCGGACGTAGCCTGGGTGCGCTACCCCGGCCTGGAGAACGATCCTCACTACGCCCTGGCCAAGAAATACGTTCCGGACGGCTGCAGCGGAGTGCTATGTTTCGGCCTGAAAGGCGGCCGAGCCTTCGACAACCGCTTCCTGGATGCTTTGAAACTCACCACCATTGAGACGCATGTGGCCGATTGCCACACCTGCGTGCTGCACCCTGCCTCGCATACGCATCGGCAGCTGTCCGACGAACAGCTCCGCGCGGCGGGCATTGCCCCCGACCTGATCCGCTTCAGCGTGGGTCTGGAAGCACCGGAAGACATTATCGCCGACCTTGAACAAGCCTTAGCCGCCGCCAAAGCATGATCCGACAGGAAATCACCGTACCCCTGGAGCTGGAATGCGGAGCCCGTCTGGACAGCGCCCGCCTGGTGTTCCACACCTCCGGTGCCCGTTCCGGACGGATTATCTGGATCTGTCATGCCCTCACGGCCAATTCCGACCCCGAAGACTGGTGGCCGGACATGGTGGGACCGGGCAGAACCATTGATACGGAAAGGGACTATGTAATCTGTGTCAACATGCTGGGCAGTGCGTATGGTTCCGAAGGGCCTGCCCGGGAGAATCCCGCCACCGGCAAGCCCTGGATGCTGGATTTCCCGGATATCACCATCCGGGACACGGTCAACTCCTTCATTGCTGTCCGTAAGCACCTGGGCATTAATAAAATAGACCTGCTGATCGGCGCCTCCAACGGCGGATTCCACGCCCTGGAATGGTCCATCATGGAGCCGGATTTGTTCCGCCGCTGCCTGTTTCTGTGCACCGCTCCACGCATCTCTCCTTTCCTGGGTGCTACGGTGGAGGCGCAGCGGATGGCTCTGGAGGCCGATCCCAGCTTCCGGGAAGCACGCAACCTGGACGGCGGCCGGGAAGGACTCAAATGCGCCCGGGCGCAGGCCCTTATCAGCTACCGCTGCTTCAAGGGCTACGGACTCACCCAGGCCGAACCCGATCCCGATGTCCTGTTTGCCCGCAGGGTGGCTTCCTATGAGCGCTATCAGGGCGAGAAACTGGTGCGCCGCGGCTTTGACGCCTATTCTTATTATTGCCTCTGCAATGCCCTGGACAGCCACAATGCGGGCCGGGGACGCGGAGGCGTTCAAGCTGCCTTGAAGACCATCAAGGCTCAGGTAACGGTGCTGGCCGTGGATACCGACCAGATTTTCCCGCCTGCGGAAAGCCGCACCTGGACCGCCTGGATTCCCGGCGCCCGTTATGTAGAAATCAATTCAGACTTCGGCCACGACGGTTTCCTCCTGGAAATTGCCAAATTATCGGCCTTAATCCTATAAACTATGCAAGTTTTAAAATTCGGCGGCACTTCGGTTGCCAACGCGAAGGCCATGCTGCAAACCCTGGGCATTGTTCAGAAAGCCCTGGAGGCCGACCGCACTGTTGTGGTGAGTTCCGCCATCAGCGGCTGCACCGACGGGTTCATCGAACTGGCCCGCTTGGCCGCTGCAGGGAATAAAGACTATCTGGGACAGCTGGAGCATTGGCAGGCACGGCACCGGGAAATCATTGAAAAACTGCTGCCGGAGGGGTATCGGAACAAGACCCAGGAAGCTGTAGATATTCTCTTCAACCAGCTTTCCAGCATTCTGCAGGGCGTTTTCCTGCTGGGAGAACTGCCCGCCACCAGTCTGGCCGCCGTGGAGAGTTTCGGCGAACTGCTTTCCACCCGCATCCTCACCGATGCCTTCCTTTCGCAGGGCATTGCCTGCCGATGGCTGGACGCGCGCACGCTCATCCGCGTGCGGGACGGCATTGTGGAAACGGCCGAGACCTACCGCCGCATGCAGGAAGCCGTGGAGCAGCATAGCCGGGCCGAATTGTTCGTGGTGCCGGGCTTCATCGCCCAGGACCAGGACGGCAGACCCGCCACCCTGGGACGCGGGGGCTCCGACTACACGGCCGCTCTGTTTGCCGTGGGCATCCACGCCCGTCGGGTAGAGATTTGGACCGATGTCCCCGGTATCATGACCGCACATCCGGATGTGGTTCCATCGGCCCGTCCCATTCCGCATATTTCCTACCGGGCGGCGCAGGAGCTTTCCCATTTCGGTGCCAAGGTGATTTACCCGCCCACCATCCAGCCCGTGGTGGCAGAAGGCATCCCCATTTACGTAAAAGACACCTTCCATCCCGACGAACCGGGTACGCTGGTGGAGAAAAACCCGCCCCGCTCCCAGGACGGTGTTATCGGCATAGCCCATTCTGACGGCATCGCGCTCATCTCGCTGGAAGGCAGCGGCATGGTGGGTGTTCCAGGCTTCAGTTCGCGTCTGTTCGACGCCCTGTCCCGCGCCGGCATCAACATCATCCTCATCACGCAGGCCTCCTCCGTCCATTCCATGTGCATCGCCATTTCCACGGCCGATGCCGAAAAAGCCCGCCGGGCGGCCGACGCCTGCTTCGCCTATGAAATCTCCCTGGGAAAACTGAATCCGCTGCGCGTGGAGAAGGGTTTTTCCATCGTTTGCGTCATCGGCGACGATATTCTGGGGCACAGCGGAGCCACCGGGCAGATGCTGGCCGCCCTGGGTCGCCACAGCATTCCTGTACGAGCCACCGCCCAGGGATCCTCGGAGCGTAACATCTCCGTGATTGTGTCCAGTGACCGGGCCCACGAGGCCATCCGGGCCATCCACCACGAATTCTTCGACCGTTACACCACCCAGGTCATTCCCCTGTTCATCGCCGGATACGGGCGTGTGGGAAAGGCCCTGGTGCAGATGCTGCGGGACAATGCTGCCGCCATTGCCAAACGCTCCGGCAAGGAGCTGCGGGTGTGCGGTCTGGCCCGGAGCAAGCGCTATATCATCGACACGGAAGGAATTGACTTGCAGCACGCCGGGGAGTTATTGGAAGCCGGCCAGACGGACTCGTTCATCGACGCCCTCTGCGCCTTGTCGCTGGAAAATGCCCTCTTCATCGACTGCACGGCCAATGAAGAAATCGGCTTCCGCTATCCTGACCTCTTCCACAGCGGCTATAGCGTGGTAGCATGCAACAAGATCCCCTTCTCCGGCACCTATGCACAGTTCCGCAACCTGCAGGCCGATGCCCACAAGGCCGGCGTTTCCCTTCGCTACGAAACCACGGCCGGCGCCGCCCTGCCCGTGCTGGTAACCCTGGACCGCGTGGTTCAGAGCGGTGACACCCTGGTGCGGATGGATGCCGTACTTTCCGGCACGCTGAACTACCTGCTGGATAATTACAATGGAAGCGGTTGGGAAGCCCTGGTGGAAGACGCTCGCCTGAAAGGCTATACGGAACCAGACCCGAACATCGACCTGAGCGGCAAGGATGTATTACGTAAAATCCTGATCCTGAGTCGTCAGGCCGGTATTCCGCTGGAAGCTACGCAAGTGACGCTGGAGCCTATTCCGGCCGATATCGACCGCCGCTATGCTGTCGCAGCGGCTGCCGGACGCAAACTCCGCTATGTAGCCTCAGTAGATGCCCAGGGACATGCAGTGGTGGGCTTGCAGGAAGTGGGACCGGACAGTCCGCTGTACGGACTCCGCGGCACGGACAATGCCATTCTCATCACCACCGGAGACTATCCCTCCCCCATGCTCATACAAGGCGCCGGGGCCGGTACCCGGCAAACTGCCGGCGGCCTCTTGAATGACATTATGCTAAGTATCTGATTTAGAGCGTACTAATTCTCTCCAAACAGAATTCTATCAGTTCCCAAATCTTGGGTTTATAATCCGGATTGGAGCTCCTGAGGTAGCGGTTGGCAATGATGCAGCACACCGTAGCGGCGTTATGTCCCAGTTGGGCGCACAGGCCGGCCAGCGGAGCGCTCTCCATCTCGAAGTTGGTGATGCGGTAGTCCTGCCCATCGGCCGAGAAGCGGAAACTCTCTACGTCTTCCAGCATATTGGGCATGGCCAACGGCAGGCGGACGATGCGGCCCTGAGGACCGTAGAAGCCCGGAGCCGAAATGGTTACACCCTTGATGGTGACGTCCTTCATCACGTCGATGATCTTATTGGAAGCCTTCACGAAATACGGAGAAGACAGATAAGGACTCCAGTGCATGTGCTTCTTGAATGCCTCTTCCACTTCCGGAATGGTCACTTTGTCGCGGTTGCCATACCAGTTCATGACGCCGTCGAAGCCCACACTCATGTGCGAAAGCACAAAACTACCCAGGGGAATATCGGCATGCAGGGCACCGGAAGTGCCGATGCGAAGGATGTTCAGCGCCCGGTGCTCCGGCTTTACCTCACGGGTTTTAAAATCCACATTGGCCAGAGCGTCCAGTTCCGTCATCACGATATCGATGTTGTCCGGACCGATGCCATGGGAAAGGACCGTGATGCGTTTCCCGTTGTATTTGCCGGTAACGGAAACGAATTCACGGGAGGCGTGCTGGAACTCGATGTCCGTCAGAAATTCGGCGATCATCATCACGCGGTTGGGATCTCCCACCATGATGACATTGTCGGCCAGTTCTTCGGGCTTGAGATGGATGTGGAAAACGGAGCCGTCGCCGTTGATAATGAGTTCGGATTCAGGAATTCTCATAATGCTTCTGTGGTTGTGTAGATTACAAAATTAGCGAAACAGCGTGAAAAATGCAAATCTTGCATTTGTGGATAAGATTTTCTATCTTTGAGCATGATGAAACGGATTGTAACTGCGGCCTTTGCCGCCGCCCTGCTCCTGGCATCGAGCAGCCATACGGATGCCTGCACCAACCTCATTGTTGGTAAGAAAGCTTCCGTGGACGGAAGCGTCATCTGCACGTACAACTGCGACAGTTTCGGCTTCATATCGGCCCTTAGCTACAGCCCGGCCGGAGCGCATGAACCCGGGGAAATGATAGCCATCCGGGACCGTCATGCCCCCGATGGCGTGCATTACATTGCCCAGGTGCCCTACACCTACGCTGTCACGGGCCTGATGAACGAAAAACAGGTCTCCATCATGGAAACCACCTGGAGCGGACGTCCGGAACTACGGAATCCGGAAGGCTATCTGGAATATTTCTCCATGATGCAGCTGGCCCTGCAGCGCAGCGCCACGGCCCGCGAAGCCATTGCCGTGATGCATAATCTGGTGCAGGAATACGGCTACAACGCCACCGGCGAGTCCTTCGCCGTCTGTGACAAGAATGAGGCTTGGATCATGGAGCTTATCGGTAAGGGTCCCGGCCGCAAGGGCGCCGTGTGGGTGGCCCTCCGTGTCCCCGACGACTGCATCAGCGCCTATGCCAACTCCAGCCGCATCCGCCAGTTCCCGCAGGCCAAGAAAGTGGACAAGAAGCTGGGCTTTTATGTCACTGCCGACGGCAACTGTATGTACAGCGCCGATGTGATCTCCTTCGCCAAGGAAATGGGCTACTACGAAGGTCCGGACGCGGATTTCAGCTTCCGCGAAGCCTACGGCAACCTGACCGTCAACTCCATCCGCTCCTGCGACGCCCGCGTCTGGAGCTTCTTCCGCCACCATTACAATACGGAGGAAATGGACGCCTACCTCCCCTACCTCAACGGAGACAGTTCGGTGCACGACAGCCTGCCCCTGTGGATCAAGCCCGACAAACTGGTGAGCTACCGCGACATCCAGAACGACATGCGCGACCACTATGAAGGCACCGCCCTGGATATGACGGCCGATATGAGCGCCGGTCCCTGGGCATCTCCCTACCGCAACCAGATCGTGAGCTTCAAGAGCGCCGACGGAACCGATATGTTCCGCGAGCGTCCTATCGGCTGCCAACAAAGTGCCATGACCATGGTATGCCGTATGCGCAGCTGGCTGCCGGACGCCGTGGGCGGCATCACCTATTTCAATATGGACGATGCCACCATGGTGGCCTACGTGCCCGTGTACTGCGGCATCAACCGCATCCCGGACCCGTTCCGCCAGGAAAACAACCGCATCACCGAATTCTCCTTTGAGAGCGCCTTCTGGATGAACAACTGGGTAGCCAATATGGTTTATCCGCGCTGGAGCGCCATGTATCCGGACCTGCTGGAAGCCCAGAAAGGACTGGAAGACTACTATGAAGCCCAGCAGGCCGCCGTGGATGCCAAGGCCCAGGAGCTCACCGCCGGCGAAAGGGCCCAATATCTGACCGCCACCACCATCGCCTACACGGATCAGATGATGAAACGCTGGGATAAACTGGCCAAATTCCTGATAGTGAAGCACAACGACCAAGTGATGCGACCCAGCAAAGACGGTGAAATCGTCCCCGGACGCCACACTTCCCCGGCCTATGCCCCGGCCTTCATCGAAGCCATCAAGGACCAGACCGGAAACCGTTACGTGCGCCCTCACGCCATTAAGAAGTAAGCATTCATGAACACCATCTGGATTGTTCTGCCCATCCTGACGGTCCTGATGTTCGACCTGGGTCTTACCCTCAGGCCCAAGGATTTCTATTGGGTCCTTACCCGCCCCAAAGCCTTTATCGTGGCCCTTACCGGACAATTGGTCCTGCTGCCGATTATCGCCATCGGCATCGGCTGGCTGTTCCATTTGCCGCCGGTGTTTTTCATCGGCCTGGTCCTCATTGCCTGCTGTCCGGGCGGCAGTTCATCCAACATCTTTTCCAAACTGGCAGGCGGCGACGTTGCCCTTTCCGTCACGCTCACCGCCCTCACCAGCCTCATCACCCTGATTACCCTGCCCCTGATCATGGGCTGGGTTTCCGCATCGGCCGGGGCCGAGGCCGGCATTCACCTTCCGGTGGGCAACCTGCTCAAGCAGAACCTTTTGCTCATGCTCCTGCCTGTTGTCATGGGTATCGTTGTGAACGCCTTCTGGCCCGGTGCCGCCAAGCGCATAGACAGGGTCCTATCCAAAGCTGCTTTCCCGGCCCTGATGTTGCTGGTAACCGTTTTCTTCATCCAGCATTACAGGACCATCTTCGCCCATATCGGCACCCTGGGTCTGTGTGTTACCCTGCTTATCCTGCTGGCCATTGCCTGTGCTGCACTCCTGTCCCGCCTGCTCAAAAACAGTGTCCGGGAACGCAGGACCATCCTTATCGAGGTAGGTATGCAGAACGCAGCCCAGGCCATTGCGGTAGCTTCCAGCCCGCTGGTGTTCAACAACCAGGAAATGGCCATCCCCGCCATCCTGTACTCGCTCATGATGAATGTAGTGCTGCTCACCTATGTAGCCCTTTGCAAAAAGAAACCTATAAAACAGTAACCAATACCCTGAAATGATTAAGAAATACACCCTCCTGGCCGCGCTTTTCCTCTGCGCGCTCCAGCCCCTCCGGGCCGATGAAGGCATGTGGCTGCCGGCCCTGATTTCCCAGCGCATCGGCGACATGCAGGCCAAAGGCTTCAAACTGACCGCCGAAGACCTCTACAGCGTGAATCAGGCCAGCCTGAAAGATGCCGTGGTGCTGTTCGGCAGCGGCTGTACCGGCGAACTGGTAAGTGATCAGGGACTCCTCTTCACCAATCACCACTGCGGCTACAGCTTTATCCAGCGGCACTCCTCCGTGGAGCACGACTACCTGAAGGATGGCTTCTGGGCACTGAGCCAGGCCGATGAACTCCCGAACCCGGGCCTCACCGTGCGCTTTCTGGAACGCATGGAGGACGTAACCGCCCTGGTGCTCAAAGGCTACAAAGCTAAAATGACGGAAGAACAGCGGCAGGCGCTCATTAACAAGAACGCCGACAAACTGAAGGAGCAGGCCACGGCCGGAGGCAACGGCCTCAAGGCCAGCGTGGAAGCCCTGTATTACGGCAACCAGTATTTCCTCTTCGTGTTCCGCGAGTACCGCGACGTGCGCCTGGTGGGCGCTCCCCCGTCCTCCATCGGCAAATTCGGCGGTGAAACGGACAACTGGATGTGGCCCCGCCACACCGGCGACTTCTCCATCTTCCGCATCTATGCCGGTCCCGACAACCTGCCAGCCGATTACAGCCCGGACAATGTGCCCTACACTCCCAAGAAATCTTTAAAAATCTCCCGTGCAGGCGTGAAGGAAGGCGATTTCACCTTCGTTTACGGTTGCCCCGGCAGCACGCAGGAATACGTACACTCGGAGGCTGTCCGCTATATCCAGGATGTTTCTGATCCCGAAAAGATCGCCCTTCGCACCACCCGCCTGAACCTGATGAAAAAGTACATGGACCGGAGCCAGGCCGTACGCATCCAGTACTCCTCCAAGTACGCCTCCGTGGCCAACGCCTGGAAGAAATGGCAGGGCGAGGAAAAGGGTCTTCGCAAGAATCACGTCGTGCCCGTGAAGCAGGACTATGAAGCCCGCTTCGAGACCTGGGCCACCGGCACCCGCTTCGAGGGTATCACCAACAGGTTGGCCCAGCTCTACGCTGCCCGCAACCCCATTTTCCGCGCCTACGAATATTACCGCGAGACGGTCCTCACCATTGAGAAACTCCAGATGGCCCGCAATCCCCGCTTCAACAAGAAAGACTACTATCAGCCTATAGACGAAGAGATATTCGTGGCCATGATGACAGCCTTTGACCAGGCGCTGGACGACGTATACAAACCTCAGCTTTTCCTGGACAAGCGGGCTCAATATGGCTCCATGGAAGCCTGGAAAGACGCCGTCTTTGCTTCAGAAGAAGAAGCCAAGGCTTTGGCCGATGCCCTCAACGACTTCTACTCATCTGCCATTGCACCGCCGGTAGCCGAGTTCAACCAAAGCATCAACCTGGTATACCGCGACTACATGCAGGGCCAGATGGAATTCGAACGCGAGCGCAATTTCTACCCGGATGCCAACCTCACCCTGCGCGTGGCCTACGGCCATGTGGAAGGATATCGGCCGGCCGATGCCATTTATTACCAGCCCGTTTCAACCCTGCGCGGCATTATTGAGAAAGACAACCCGGCCATCTTCGACTACAACATTCCCCAGACCCTGCGCGATATCTACGCCGAAGGAGGTCATGAGAATCAGCCGGTATGCTTCCTGGCCACCAACCACACCACCGGCGGCAACTCCGGCAGCCCGGTGCTCAACGCAGAGGGCAACCTGATCGGCATCAATTTCGACCGCGTATGGGAAGGCACCATGAGCGACCTTGTCTTCGACCCCGAAATCTGCCGCAACATCTCCTTGGACGTGCGCTACATCCTCTTTATCATTAAGGAGATCGGCCATGCAGACTACTTGTTCAACGAAATGGCTTTCGTTGAATAAGGTAGCCGTGGAGATAACCAACTCTTCCACAGTCACTTATAAAAAATCGATTACTCTGTTTAGGGTAATCGATTTTTCGTTTGTTTCTAATAATCAAATACTTAGCTCCACGGCTACAGTTTGAATTCTTCAATTTCCTTGACCAACTTCCCGATGATGGACATTTTTGTATCGTACAGGGCGTCAGAGATGTCCACTTTGTAATAGTGGGGGTTGATGAGACGGCGTTCGGCCGGTGAGAAGTGGTGGAGGTTGTCCTGGTAGAACTGCTGCTTCTGGGCCAGGGTGTGCTGGGGGCACACGCGAACGCCCTTGGCAATGACCTGGTGCTGTAAGGGACGGGCCTCGTAGCTGCCTTCTTCGAAGGTTTTGTACTTGTAGGAATCGTATTCGTCGCGCACGGTAACGGCCTCCCCGTGCTGGAGAGCTATGTCCATGGCATCGCCGCGCAGGCAGGTCACGTCCACTTTATGGATATAACCGTCGAACTTATGACCTTTCACACTGTCCTGGGCCGATATACGCCAGGTAATCTGGAAGCCGGGATTGATGAGCTTGATCTTGTCTTCCGAACGCTTTAGGACAGGTTCATCGTCCACCTGCACCAGCTTGTACACATTGCCGAAGCAAGGGGCGGCCTTGGAGGTGGCGATGGCATCGCCTACTCCATAGCAATCTATGCGGGCACCCTGACGCTCAAGGTCAGTAATGAGATATTCATCCAGCCCATTGGTGGCGAAAATCTTGCACTTGGTAAGGCCTTGTTCGTCCAGAATACGGCGCACCTCCTGAGAAAGATAGGCTAGGTCACCGCTATCCAGGCGGATACCATATCCATAGGGATAGTTATCATCGATGCCATTCTCCTTGAAACTGCGGATGGCATTCTTCACGCCGCAGCGCAGGGTATCGTAGGTATCGATGAGCAGAATCAGGTTCTCACCTTTATGTGTACGGATGTAATCGCAGAAAGCCTGGTGCTCCCCTTCCACGGTGCTGCCGTAGGAGGTTACGAAGCTGTGAGCCATGGTGCCGGTGGACGGCACGTTGTTGAACGCACCCGTAAGGATGTTGGAAGAACTGGCGCAGCCGGCAATCTGGGCTGCCTTGCCGCCGTACACTGCCGCCCAGGGCCCATGAGCCCGGCGGGAACCGAATTCAGAAACGGGTTTGTCCGTAGAGCGGCATACACGCGAGGCCTTGGTGGCCACGGCCATCTGGTGGTTCAGGATGCACAGCATGGGTGTTTCCAACACTTGGGCCTGGATCATGGGAGCCACCACCGTTACAATGGGCTGGTTGGGGAAGACGATCTCCCCTTCCCTCATGCAGTACACGTCGCCAGTGAACTTCATGGTGCTCAGGTACTTACGGAATTCTTTATAAGCTTCTCCGGGTAGGAACTTCTCATAAAACTCCTCCGGTTCCGAACCCAAAGCCTGCACCATCTGAATCACTTCTTCCGTACCGCTCACCACAGCCCAGTTGTTGTTTTCCGGAGCCTTGCGGTAAAAGAGATTAAACACGGCAATCTGGTCTTGCTTTCCGCATTCCAGATATGACTTTCCCATGGTGTACTGGTACTTGTCCGAAACGTAGGCGGTATTGATAGAGTTCATTCCAACTGTGCTTTGTTCCTACAAATATACTATTTTTTGCGTATCTTTGTTCCTATGAAAGACAGCGCCCTCCTTGTCGTAGACATGCTCTACGATTTCATCGACGGTTCCCTGGCCTGCCAGCAGGCTCCCGAGGCCGTGGCCGCCACCGTAGACTATATCGGCCGGCACAAAGGCCCCATCCTGTGGATCCTGGACCATCATCCCGCCAACCACAGCTCCTTTGCAGAATATGGAGGCCCCTGGCCACCCCATTGCGTACAGGGCACCCGCGGGGCCGAAATCCACGAAGACTTGAAGCCGTTCGTGAACGAAGACCTCTGCTTTTTCAAAGGAGAAGACCCCGCCACGGAGCAATACAGTGGCTTTGAAGGGAAAAACGCAGCCGGGCAAAGCCTGGCCGAAGTTTTGGCGCTCCTGGAAATCGACCGTGTGGTCATCTGCGGCATTGCCACGGAGTTCTGCGTGCGCAATACGGCCGAAGACCTGATGAAAGCAGGATTCAAAGTATCGGTCCTGAAAGATTGCCTGGCCTATGTGGATGCCGAAGGGCATAAAAAAGCCCTCGAAGAAATGGCATCCGAGGGCATTCGCTTAATCTAAATCGTCCGGGTCCGTAACCGCCGTTCCGGTCCCCATCAGATAGGTTTTCATGAATTCGTTCAGGTCTCCATCCAGGACGGCCTGGGTATCGGCCGTGCTGTAACCGGTTCGCAGGTCCTTCACCAGTTTGTAAGGATGCAGAACATAATTCCGGATTTGGGAACCCCATTCGATGCGCTTTTTCTGGCCTTCCAGTTCGGCCTGTTTTTCCTGGCGTTTCTTTAACTCGATATCGTACAGGCGGGATTTGAGGATGAGGAGGGCACGCTGGCGGTTGTCTTGCTGGCTGCGCGTTTCCGTATTCTCCACCATAATGCCGGAGGGCAGGTGGCGTACCCGTACGCCGGTTTCCACCTTATTCACGTTCTGGCCGCCATGGCCGCCGCTGCGGAAGGTATCCCATTCAAGATCGCCGGGATTGATCTCGATATTAATGCTATCGTCCACCAAAGGATACACGAAGACGCTGGAGAAGGTGGTCTGGCGCTTTCCCTGCGCATTGAAGGGAGAAATGCGCACCAGGCGGTGCACGCCGTTTTCGGCCTTGAGATAGCCGTAGGCGTAATCCCCTTCCACCTCGATGGTGGTACTCTTAATGCCGGCTTCTTCACCTTCCAGGAGGGATGTGACCGTGTATTTGTATCCGTTCCTTTCGCACCAGCGCAGATACATACGCATGAGCATGGCGCTCCAGTCGTTGGCCTCCGTACCGCCGGCGCCGGAATTGATGGTTAGTACAGCCCCCAGATTATCCCCTTCGTTCCCCAGCATATTCCGCAGTTCCAGTGCCTCCACGGCCTGCAGGGCCTGCTTGAAGGAAGCCTCCAGCTCACGGGTTTCGTCCGTTTCCGGGGTTTCTTCATCGGCCCCGTCCATACTGTCTTTTGCGAATTCGTACAGCACTTCCAGATCCTCGGAAAGGCTGCGGGCTTTGTCGAAGTCCGTAACCCAGGACTTGATGCCAGAGAGTTTTTTCAGGAAGGCTTCCGCGGTTTTGGGATCTCCCCAAAAATCCGGAGCCAGCGTCTCTTCCGTTTTGGCTGCCACTTCCTTCCTTTTTCCGGCAATATCCAGGCAGCTGTTCAGAGTGGCCACCCTCTCCTGTAAATCCTTGATCTGTTCCTGCGTAATCATGGCTACAAAGATAGCAAAAAAAACCTCCCCGCGAACGGGGAGGCTTATTTGAATTCAAATGGAACTAGCGGTATACATTGTACTGGCTATACAGCGAACCGTACATCTGACCCAGTACCTCCAGATAAGGCTGACCCTCGAAGAGAGTGGTGCGGTACACGGTGTTATCAACCATATAGTACTCGATACCATTCATCACGATAATCTCATAGTCGTCCGGCAGGGAGCTAACCAGAGCACCGGCAGGAGGCACGATGGTGGAATAGACGCCGGAGGCGGAGATGGTGTAGAACACGCCGTCCTGGTAGAAGTACTCGGAGTTGGCATAGGCGTAGCTCTGTACCAGTCCCAGTTTCTCGGCCAGCTCATAGGCGGTGAGAGCACGGTTGGCGTTGATGGCCAACGCATTGTTCTGCGCAATCAGACGGGCGTTCTGCTGAGCGATGATCAGGTTCTGACGGGCAATTACATTATAGTAATCAAAGGTTTGGCTATAGGTGCGATAGGTGTCGCAGTAATAGGCGAAACGAACAACCCGGAAGATGGCCCTGTCGATGGCGGCCTCAAGCGGAGTACCGAAAGGAGGACGGCAGACTACATAGGCACCGCCGAAAGGACGGTAATAGATGCCGTTGTAGTAATAGTAGTCGATACCCCAGTGGCTCACGCGGCGCCAGGAAGGAGGCAGGCTGTGGATGCGATATCCGTAATAGTGCGGATGATCACCCCAGAAGTGGCTGGGACGGTCCCAAGGCATGGGATCCCGCTGACGCGGAGGTACGCGGTACATGTTGTGGCGGTCGTCCACACGCATGTCGTCCTGATAGCGGTAATTGTAACCGTCGTCGCGGTAGGTGGCCTTCACGGGAGCAGGATCATTGGTGGCTGCACCTGAAGTGAGACCGCTGCGGCTCACGTTGGAAGAACGGACAGTAGTACCGGTTACACTGTTGCTCTGCGAAGAAGAACTCCGGGCCTGCTGGCCAGAACCAGAAGAAGAGGAAGTGCTTCCGGAAGAAGTCACGTTCTTGGTGCTCTGGCTGCTGCTGGAACGGGCAGAGGAAGAACTGCTCACGGTAGAACCGCTACTGGTAGTAGAGCTCTTGCTGCTCTGAGAAGAGCGAACCGTGGTGCCGCTCTGCTGCTGCCTGGCGGCGGAGCTGCTGCCGGAGCTGCTGCCGGAGTTGCTCACAGTGCTGCCGCTGGAGCGGGAGGTGCTGGTGCTGCCGCTGGAACGGGAAGTACCGGAAGTGGTGGTACTACCGGAAGAACGACGGTTGTCCTGCTGCTGGACGGCACCGCTGCTCCGGGTGGTGGAACTGCTGCTGGAGGAACGTTGCTGCTGGACAGCGCTGCCGGAAGAGCTGCTGCTGGAGGAGCTGCTACCGGAAGAACGGGTAACGGTGCTTCCGCTGGAACGGGAGCTGCTGGAGCTACTGCTGCCAGAAGAACGGGAAGTGCTGGTGCTCCCGCTGGAAGAACGGGAGGTGCTGCTACCGCCCGAGGAACGGGACTGACCCATCATATCGGGTGCCATGAGCATGGCAAGGGCTAGCATCATGGAAGTGGCAAAAATGGAAAACCTTCTCATAGCATCTCAGTTTTTAGGGTTAACGATATAAATAATATTTCAGGGAAAGCGTCTTGAATGCTTCGGTATCCTTGTTCCAAAAATCAACAATATCGGCCGCCTTCATCCGCTTTCCAAAAGTAGTCCTTACATAATCCGTACCACAAACAATATCCAGCATCCGTGTGCTCTTGAGCGGATGGGGGTTGTGAGACGGCCATAGCTCCTGGACGGCCTGCATCACGTAGAACTGCAGCAGGGACACCGGCGCCTGTTCATAATCCGTGAAAAAGAACTGTACCCCGTGGATAAGCTTCCCATTCATGGAACCTGAAATGGGCTTGTAATGAATGGTACGGAACGCCACGCCAGGGAGCCGATAACTGTCCAGGCGCTCCTTGAGGGCATCGGCATCAATCCATTCGGCGGCGAAGGTCTGGAAGGGAATGGTATAACCCACGCCGGTGTTCAGATAGCCGTATTCGCCGCAGATGCCGGAAGAAGCATAGCACAAGGCGCTCTCCATGGACGGGATGTTGGGCGAAGGCAGGATCCACGGAAGGCCGGTATCGCGGAAAAGCATCCGACGGTTCCAGCCACGCATGGGAATCACATTCAGGCGGCATTTCCTATGCTCCTTGTCCCCCTTCTGCCCCTTGTTCAGGCCTTCCTCGTTGATGAGGCCGGCCAGTTCGCCCACGGTGAGGCCGTAGACGAAAGGAATGTGGAACTGGCTCACGAAAGAATAATAGCCGTCCTGCACCAGCGGACCTTCCACCTTGTTGCCGCCCAGCGGATTGGGCCGATCCAACACCAGCACCTCCACATCGGCCTGGGCGCAGGCGCGCATCACCAAACCAAGAGTAGAGATGAAGGTATAGCAGCGCACCCCGACGTCCTGGATATCGTACACCATTACGTCGATTCCCTTCAGCATGTCTGGAGTGGGCTCCCGGGTGCTGCCGTAAAGCGAATACACGGGCAGGCCGGTTTTGGCATCCTTGCCCCCTTCCACGTGAGCACCGGCATAGGCGTCGCCGCGCACCCCGTGTTCCGGGCCGAAGAGCGCTACCAGATTCACTTCCGGAGCATCGAAGAGGATGTCGATGGTGGAACGCAGGTTCCGGTCCACGCCGCTGGGATTGGTCACCAGCCCCACGCGCTTGCCTTTAAGTTCCTCAAAACCACCCTGTTCCAACACTTCGATACCGGTGAACACCTGGGCCCAGCCCGGCATACCCAGCAAAAGGGTCAATCCTATGATCAATAGCTTTTTCATAAGCTGGCAAATAAACGGTTAAGGGATGAAGGGTCCCCAGAAGCATGTAACTCTACAGAAAACGGGCCGATACCCACAGGTACACCGCGCTGCTCCAACACATGGACAGTCTGACGGGCCACGGCGGGTGCAGGGTCGATCACTCTCACATCCGGACCGGAGAGGCGCTCGATAAGAGGCTGCAGGAAAGGATAGTGCGTGCAGCCCAGAACAATGGTATCGGCCCCTTCGTCCAGCAGAGGCTGCAAGGAGGTACGTACCACTTCCTCGGCTTCCGGGCCGTCCAGAACGACACGCTCCACCAATTCCACAAAACCCTGACCTACATGTTCCACAATGCGGACATCACTTTCGTACAAGCCTCTGGTATTCAGATATTTAGAGCCTTTTAGCGTGCCGGCGGTGGCCAGGACGCCAATCACGCCGCTCCGTGTGCCCAGCGCGGCGGGTTTCACGGCGGGTTCCATGCCCACGAAGGGTACGTCCGGATATTCGGCCCGCAAAGTGGCGATGGCCGCCGCCGTGGCCGTATTGCAAGCCACCACAATGATATCGGCCCCCTTATCAAGCAGAAATTCGGTGATGAAGCGTGCCCGGCGTTGGATATACAGGGCCGATTTCTCTCCGTACGGGCAATGGGCGTTGTCCGAGAAATAGTGATACTGCTCCTGCGGAAGCACCTTAATCAGTTCGCGATAAACCGAAAGGCCGCCGCAACCCGAGTCAAATATGCCTATACAAGCCATCTTTCCTATACCTTCCCCCAAGTCTCATCTATTACGGCGCGGGCCTGGGAATCCGCCGCCGGCGTAAGTCCTATATAACGTTGGCAATGCCCGGAGGCACATACATCAAAATGGGTATGAACGGGTTCTCCCTGGGCGTGTGAAATCACAGGAGGCCGATGCTCCAGCCAGGTAACCACCTCCGGCGTATTCTCCAGCAGGGGTCCGGTGGAAGCCGGATGACCGGCCCGGCGGCATCTCATCTGCGACAGGAGCCAGCCCCGGATGGAGATGGCCTTCTCCCTGCGGGAGGCCTCCGGCAACAGGGAGACCACGCTGAGCAGATAATCTTCCACACCCAGGATATTCACGGCCTGCACCTTTCCTCTGTCCACAATGAACTTGAGGGTGCCGGCAAAGCGCTGTTCCCCATTTGCCAGATAAAGAATAAAGGAAGGTTCGGCAAAGAGGGTGGAGATGGTGACGGCCTCGAACACCAGTTCGTCGTACAGGACGCCGTTATAATCGATTTTCCCCTCCCGGTAACTAACTTTCTGGGGGCCTGCACCGTCCGAGATGATTTCAAAGCCGATTTCGGCCGCTGCGCAGATGCCCACCTCCAGACGAGGTTGGGTGCGCACCAAACGCCACAGAAGCCGCTTTTCTTCCTCTTCCGACAGTGTGATATCGGCATAAATCTTTTGCAGGATAGGGGCGTTCAGACGGTCGAAATCCTCTGCCTCCGGGACTACGAAAAAGCCGGCCATATCCACCGCTCCGGGCAATAGGGCGAAATGCTCCTCCCCCTTGGCATAATAACAACTGGGGCGGGAGGCGCTGCGTAGGGTAACCACGGCGCGGTATTCGCCTTCGCTGCAATAGGTGAAGGCGTTGAAACGGGGTTCGGTTTCTTCGGCCACCAGATTCAGGCAATCCAGCAGACGGTAAAACATCTTAGCCATGGATTTGGCCGTTGTGGCGTGCAGCATGAAGATGCCCCGGTTGAAACGCTTATAGTGGTACAATTGGGCATCCCGGACTGAATCTACGAATTCCAGTTCCTCCGGGCATTCTCCGGCCGATACGGAACGAAGCAAACGCTCCGCAATGCGTTCCAGCGGCATATACCCCTTGGGGCAGGCCTGGAAATGCGCATGCTGGGGAACGGAAGTACCGCTATTGGGGCTATTGTAGAAGACGATATAATTGTCCAGATTGGCGGCCAGGTCCAGCATGTCCGGGAAACGGTGCCAGATGGTTTGTGGGGCATGAATATCGCGCGTAATCACCAGGTGGTTGGGAAAGATGGGAGCACGATTGACCAGAATGTTGTACTTACGTCCTTTCCGGCCCTCGAAGGGAAGGGTGTGCTGGTGCTCCATGTAGTTTTCCTCACACAGGGGGCAACCGTGGTCGAAGATGGGCATACGGCCCGGATTGGACTGCAAGGTGACCAGGATTCCATTCAGGGGCAACGTACGTGTGCGGGCACTCTTGAGCGCCCGGTACTTGGCCGCTACCGCCGGCCACACAGACAATTGGTCGTGGACAAATTTATCGATATCTGCTGCCATGACCTTGTAAAGTTACATTATTTTAGGGGGAATTCCTATAACAGAGCCAGCAATCTCTCCCTGATTCTCAGGAATTCAGATTTGAACTGGGGTGTGAGCACATTCTGATCCCAGACGGCATCCAATTCTTCCTGGGTCCACCACTTCCCTTCCGATACTTCGGCATTGTCCGGAGCCAGATCCGGGTGACCTGTTACGGCATACACGAACACCCACTCGCGCTCCCGTTCATTCTCGAAGAGATAACTGTCCAGCAAAACGGGAAGGAAGGCATGCAGGCCCAGTTCTTCGGCCGCCTCACGGTACAGGGCTTCCTCAGGATGCTCGCCATATGAGATGTGGCCACCCACAGCCGTGTCCCAATAGCCCGGAAGCAGGTCTTTCTGCTCCGATCGCTTTTGCAGGTAAATCCGGCCGAAACGGTCTATCAAGTGCAGGTGGACCACCGGATGCAGGGCCCGGGAACCCTCATGAAACCATGATCGTTTAGCCTGACCGATCACCACGCCGGAGGGTTCGATAAGCGGAATCATCTCTCCCCTGGGAATGCTGGGGTTGCCCGGCCGTTCAATGGACGGTCTGGGATACAGCTGCGCCGGTTCCAGGGGATAAAGTAGATCTCGCATATCCTAAGCCATGGCTAATAGAATGAGCAGCTGGGCCACCAGTACCCGCAGGAACATGGAAAGCGGATACACCGTTGCGTAGTTCACAGAGGTATAATCGCTTCCGTACATACCCTGGGCGAAGGCCAAAACCGGAGGATTGGTGCAGGATCCGCTGATAAGGCCGCAGATCTGATAGAAATTCAGGTGGAAGAAAACGCGGGCAATCACAAAAGTGAGGCACGGTGGAATCAGGGTAATGATGGCACCGTACAGAATCCACCAGTAACCGCCTCCCACAATAGCAGACCAGAAATTGCCACCGGCACCAATTCCCACCGCCGCCAGGAAAAGCGAGATGCCAATCTCACGGATCATCAGGTTGGCGCTGGCAGTGGTATAAGTGGTTATTTTGTACTTAGGGCCAAAATGTCCCAGTAAAATGGCAATGATGAGCGGGCCGCCGGCCAGACCCAGTTTGATGGCCTGGGGAATGCCCGGGAAATGGAAAGGAATGGAGCCGAAAATCACGCCCACTACGATGCCCAGGAAGATGGGTACCAGGTTGGGTTTGTTCAGCGCTTCGGCCGAATTGCCCACTTTCTGGGCCAATTCATTGATACTCTTTTCCGATCCTACGCAAACAAGTCCGTCGCCCATCTGAATGTACAGATTGGGATGGGCCACCAGTTCCACGCCGGCACGGACCACACGCGTCACACTTACACCATAGGCCGAACGGAAAGCCAGTTCCTTAATGGTTTTGCCGGTAAGGGCGCTCTTGGTCACCTGTACGCGGCGCGTGACCATGTGATGGTCCTTTTCCTGCCAATCGGCCTGGTGCATGGGCACTTCTTCACCGAAGAGGATGCGGATCTTGTCCACTTCGTGCTGCGAGGTCACGATGAGCAGTTTGTCCCCTTCCTCCAGGATGGTATCGGCCTGCGGCGCCATGATTTCATCGCCTTTCATGATGCGGGAAACCACGAAGTCGCTGCTGCCGAACTCCTTAAGGACCTCTTCCATCTGTTTGCCGAAGATAGCGGGGTTCTGCACGGCCACGTGCATACGGCGCGCTTTGTCCACCTGATTGTCCTGCGCCTCCAACTGCGCCAGCTCCGTCTGATGATCGATCTTGAAAAGGGACTTGAGCAAGATAATGACGCCTATCACGCCGATGACGCCGATGGGATAGGCCACTGCATAGGCCGATGCCAGTTGCTCGGAAGCCTGACTGGCCGCATTATGGCTCATTCCGCCGGCCACTGCCGTATCTACGTAAGTTTGCTGTGCGGCACCCAGGCCAGGAGTATTAGTAACGGCACCGGACATCACACCCACCAGGGTTTTCAGGTCTTCGCCGGAGATGGAGGCTATAGCATAAGTCACCACCACGGCCAACAGGATGTTTATGGCGGCCAGAAGGTTCATCTTCACGCCGCCGCTCTTGAAGGAATGGAAAAAGCCGGGGCCCACCTGCAGGCCGATGGAAAAGACGAACAGGATAAGGCCAAACTCCTTCACAAAACTAAGGATGTCCAGATCCATCTGGAAGCCCAGATGTCCCATGAGGATACCCAGAAACAGGATCCATGTGGAACCCAGGGAGATGCCCTTCAGTTTGAATCGGCCCAGAAAAATGCCCAGGCCAATCACAAATGCCAGCAGCAGGATGCTGTGGGCTATGCCATATCCGAAAATCAAATCTTCCATGGTCTAAAAGGTCAATTGAACCACAAAGCAGGACTTCCCGTCCAACCGGCCTTCCACATACCAGCCATTCTCCTGTTGGAGGCGGAATAGCTGCACCGTTTCTTCGGCCCGGGTCTCTTTGTTAAAGTTGATATACAAATCTTTGAATGGCTTGGAAGCCTCTTCCACAGGGAGGCAGTCCATCGCCCACACCGCATATCTGGCGTTGTTGGTGTGGCCGATAAGGTCGATGTCTGAATAGGCCACCCTATGTTCCCCCGCCGGCTCTGCTTCCACCTCTCTGGGCAAAACCACCTTCGGGGCTGGTTCGGCAATGGCATCCTCTACCTCATAGTCCAGCCGCATGAGATTCGAAAGGTCCTCCGGACGCACCAGGCGGCGGCTTTGCTCGTCGATGACCACCCAGGAACTGGTGGCCGATATACAACGCTCCCCTTCTGCATTCAGCAGAAGGAAGTCTCGCAGGAAAAACAGCCCGTTGGCTCCTTTGTGCCAGGTATACAGTTTCACGGCATCCCGCCAGCTTACAGGCCGATGAAAGTGGATATGCATACGGCTAAGCACCCAGGCGGTATGATGAATATGCAAGGTATCGTAGCCGAAACCCAACTCCTGGGCCGCCCAATAGGCGATTTCCTGGGCCAGGTCCATGAACGCGGCGGGTTTCAGGACGCAGTTCCCGTTTGTCTGGTAACAGGGAATGCATACCTCCTGACAGAATTTATACCCCTCTTTGCTTGCTGGCTTCATAATATTAAGGATGCAGGATACCGAACTCTTCGGAAGAATAGAGGAGGCTGTCCAGCCACTCAGGAGCCACCCGGCCCACTATGACAAGGCCAAGCGCCAGCACCACCAGCACGATACCCAAAACCGCCAAGGTAATCCAAAGCACTTTCCAGCACTTCTTGTAGGGTTTGGAGGTTTCCTCCACCACGGCAGGAATGACCGGGGTGGGCTCAGGTTCAGGAGTTAGTTCAGGTTGAGGTTCCAGAACCGGTTCGGGTTCGGGCTCGGGCTCAGGAACGGGTTCTGGAACAGGCTCCGGCTCCGGTTCGGGAACGGGTTCCGGCTCTGGCTCTGGCTCTGGTTCAGGAACCGGCTCAATTTCGGGCACTGGTTCGGGTTCCGGAGTGGGTTCCGGAATGGATTCGGGTTCCAGGATTTCGGCCAGATTGGCCACGGCGGCGGCTACTTCTTCCTGCGTCTCTTCGTGCGTTTTCAGAGAGATGGGCTGCAGGCCGAATCCGGCCGGATAAATGTCCAGGTCTTCATCGGCCACGAAGAAGAAATGGTTCTCCCTTGTTGCGCGAAGACGTCCCAAGCCCGGGAAAACGATGGTTTTCTTCACCATCAGTACTTCCTTCATCTCGGACAGGAAGTCCGTGAGGATGCGGTTGGCATCGGCCTGGGAAACACCGTTGGCCTTTGCGTATAAATCCACCAGCAATGTATCATCCCCCTGCCGTGGCGAGAAATAAAGACGACGGTAAGGCGGGAGAAGCGTATACCCCCTGTCGGCGAAGGAGGCGGGAACCAATTCTGCCACAAAACTGCCCACACCGGGCAGCGTGAGGCTGTCGTGATCCATCACCACTTCTTTCACCATTTTGGCCAGGAGGTCGATATCCATCTTGCAAGGGTTTTAACTTACAAATATACAAAAAATCCGCAAGAAAATTCTTTTCAATTTTTTTCGATAAAATCTTTGCAGAATTCAAAAAAGATTGTACCTTTGCAATCCCGTTCAGCGGGAACATACCTTCCTCCTTAGCTCAGTTGGTTAGAGCATCTGACTGTTAATCAGAGGGTCGTTGGTTCAAGTCCAACAGGGGGAGCAGGAAAAAAGCACTTACGAGAAATCGCAAGTGCTTTTGTTTTTTGCCACAGTCATCGGCCACCTCTGACAATGTGGAAGTGACAGTGCACAGGCTCTTTTTCTCCAGCACCTGACCATCCAAAGAAACCTGCCAGAGCATGGCATCGGTCTGAGATGGACATAAGCGTAACCTAGTTACCGGCAGCCACGATGCAGGCGAGGCCGGCGATGAAGAGGCAGAACATGAGGGCCAGCAGACCGTACACGCCTTTCTTTCCGCCCTTGAATTCCTTCCAGATGAACACGCCCCAGATAGCGGCAATCATGGGTGCTCCCTGCCCCAAAGCATAAGAGACGGCAGGGCCGGCTTTTTCGGCCGTGATGTAGCTGAGGGCCGTACCCAGACACCAGATGGCGCCGCCAAGGATACCAACCAGATGGGTTTTGAAATCGCTGGCAAAGTACTGTTTATAGGTAACAGGCGTGCCCACGAAGGGTTTACGCATCACGATGGTATTGAACAGGAAGTTACTGATGAGTACACCCAGGGTGAAAATCACAATGGCCGTATAGGGAGTCACCTTGCCGGCGGCCGGATTCACGAAGTTGGAGGTATCCATGGCCCGCATCACGAAAGAAGAGAAGAAGGACATGACCACACCGGCTATCAGGGCCAGGATAATGCCCTTGCGCTGATTGGCTTTGGAAATGCCGCTTCCGCCGTTGCGGCTGGCGGCCATGCCGTTACAGACGATGGCGCACACAACCAGAGCCACGCCGATGGCCAAAAGGACCAGGTTGCCGGTTTTGGAACCCTGCTGCACCGCCACGCGGTAATTGTTCACCACACCCAGCACCAAAGCCAGGCCCACGCCCAGCGGGAAAGCCACGGAAAGGCCGGCAATGGAAGTGGAGGCCGACAACAGGATATTGGAGGCGTTGAAAATGACGCCGCCCAGCAGGATCCAGAGGATGCTGGAGGTGGAGGCCTGTGCTAGATCGGTCAGGAAAGGACGGCCCTGAGAGCCGATACTGCCTGCCGTAAAAGCCAGAAGCAGGGCAAAGAGGACCATGCCGATCACATAGTCCCAATAGAACAATTCGTAACGCCAGCTTTTGGCGGCCAGCTTCTGGGTATTGCCCCAGGAGCCCCAGCAGAGCATGGTGACAAAGCAGAGGATGACTGCTAACGTGTAACTGTTTACGATAAACATGGCGTGCTATTAATTATTTGTTACTGATTCAGGAGAGCATCTACTTCGGGCCGATGAGGGACGCCGGTCTGGGCGCCCGGCCGGGTGACGGCAATGGAAGATGCAATCGTTGCGAAACGGGCGGCCTCCGGCAGGGACTTCCCTTCCGAAAGCGCCGTAACCAACGCTCCATTATAGACGTCGCCGGCACCTACGGTATCCACCGCAACAACCTGGCGGGCAGGAACGAACTCACGCATGGAAGCATTGCAGATGACAGAACCGGCACTGCCCAAAGTCACAATCACGTTCTGAACGCCCTGGGAAAGAAGGAACTCCGAAGCCTTGAAAGCATCGTTGACCGAGCCGATCTTGATGCCAGTCAGTTTTTCGGCCTCTGTTTCGTTGGGGGTAATGAGCCAAAGCTTGCGAAGCACCTCACTGGGAATGACATCCGAAATGGGAGCCGGGTTCAGCACCACCTTGATGCCTTTTTTATACGCAACATCCACGGCATGGTACACGGTCTGGAGGGGAATCTCCAGTTGCATCAGCAGCCAGGAGGCATCGGCGAAGGCTTTTTCGGCCGAATCTATATCCGCAGGAAGCAACTCCTGGTTGGCGCCCGGCGCTACGGCGATGCAGTTTTCGCCGTCATCGGCCACAAAAATGAGCGCTGTGCCTGTGGGAGAAGTGGCACTGTATTTCATGAACTCCGTATGGATGCCGTCCGAGGCAAAGACCTTCTGGAGCATCCGGCCTTGCATGTCGTCCCCTACGCAGGTGAGGAATGCCACGTCTCCGCCCAGCCGGGCGGCCGATACAGCCTGATTGGCCCCCTTACCACCGTTAGCTTGCAAAAAACGGCCGTCTCCGATGGTCTCCCCCGGCCTTGGCAGGGATTTGACATAGGCTGTCATGTCAATGTTGGAACTGCCTGCAACTACGATTTTGCTCATAACGCTCAAACTTTTTTTCTTATACAAAACTACTGAGAATTCGCGAATCATACAAATAATGCTTATCTTCACGGTATGAAAAAAATGTTGATTCTCCTTTTTGCGCTTACTTGGGCGCTTTTCGGTTTTGCCCAGGAGCCGCAGTTATCAGTCTCCGAACCCATCAAAGCCGGCAGCGACGAAGGACTGCTCCGGCAGTGGATCCAGACCATTGCCTCAGATGAATTCGGCGGCCGGAAACCCATGACTCCGTATGAAGACCTCACAGTGAATTACTTAGCGGATCAATTGAAGGGCATGGGCCTGGAGCCCGCTTTTGGCGGCAGCTGGTTCCAACCCTTCCAGATTGTTTCCGTCACGGCCAAGCCGGAAGGCGGGAAGCTAATTGTGAAAGGAAAGAAGAAAGCGCAGCTGAACTATCCGGAAGACCTGATTATCTGGACCTCCCAGGCCACCGACGAGGTAAAGCTTTCCAAGGCCGAATACGTTTTCTGCGGTTTCGGCATCCATGCGCCGGAGTTCGGCTGGGACGATTATGCCGATATCGACGTGAAAGGAAAGATAGTGATTGCCATGGTGAACGACCCCGGCTATTATGATGCTTCGCTCTTCCAGGGCCGAAACATGACTTATTACGGCCGATGGCTATATAAGTTCGAGGAAGCCATCCGTCAAGGTGCGGCCGGCTGTCTGGTATTGCATAACACAGAGGCCGCCAGTTATGGCTGGCACGTATGCGTGAACGGTCATCTGGAGGACAACCTGGCCCTGTACAATCCCGAAACAGCCAATGCCGACGAGCTGGCCGTAAAAGGCTGGCTGCACGAAGATGGTGCCCGGAAGCTCTTTACCGCCGCCGGAATGGACCTGGACCAAGCCCTGGCCGCCGCCAAGAAACCCGGATTCAAGTCATTCTCACTGAAGGTGAAAAGCGATATCAAGATGGCGGTTTCCTACGAAATCCAGGAAACCCGCAACGTGGGAGCCATCCTCCGCGGTACACAGGAAGACAGCGGCACCGTGGTGGTGTGCGCCCATTGGGATCACCTGGGCATCGGCAAGCCGGACGAAACAGGAGACTGTATTTACAACGGTGCGTCCGATAACGCTTCCGCCATGGCCGGCGCCCTGCTCATTGCCAAGCGGGTCACCACTCTGACAGAACGGCCCCGCCGTAACATCCTCTTCCTCTTCCCTTCATCAGAAGAAAGCGGCCTCTTCGGATCGGCCTATTATTGTGAGCACCCGGTCGTGCCCATGGAGGAAACGGCGGCATGTTTGAATCTCGAAAGCATCGGCCCGGCTCCGCTCACGCAGGATGTGGTCATTCTGGGCGGTGGAAACAGTGTTTTGGACAACTATTATGTGGCTGCAGCTGCCGCTCAGGGGCGTTATATCTTCTTCGACGATGACAACTCCGACGGCTGGTTCTATCGGTCCGACCACTATAACTTTGTGAAAAAAGGCGTGCCCGCCGTGGTGATGGAGAACGGTCTTCAACTGGCCGATCCCAGCAAACCCAACAAATACCCCATGCCCGTCTGGTATCACAAGCCTTCTGATGAATACCACGATGACTGGGACCTAACCGGTACCCTGGCTAATGTAAACATGGTGTATAGCATAGCACTCTCCCTGGCCAACGCCGACTATCTGCCTTGGATTAAAAAGTAGTACCTGCATTCCAAGCATAAAAAAGCCAGGCAGACTGCCTGGCTTTTTTGTGTCGGGATGACTCGACTCGAACGAGCGACCCCTACGTCCCGAACGTAGTGCGCTACCAACTGCGCTACATCCCGCTCTTGATAAAAAACAAGCTCTTAGGCGAGCTTGTTAATGAATACTTGAAGACCACTTTTAAGGTTGGAAGCCTTGTTCTTGTGGATAACGCCAATCTTGGCAAGTTTATCGATCATGGCATATACCTTGGGAGCATTCTCCTGGGCTGCTGCCTTATCTGTTGTGTTGCGGAGGTCGCGGATGGCGTTCCTCGTGGTCTTTGCATAATACTTGTTATGCAGGCGGTGACGCTCGCTCTGACGGGCGGCACGCGCGGCGGATTTAGTGTTTGCCATTATTTTCTTTTTTATATTTGGTAGTGGGTAGGAGAATCGAACTCCTATTGCGGGAATGAAAATCCCGAGTACTAACCGTTATACGAACCCACCA
>JBGVCF010000034.1:0-55468 GCA_045226315.1 Candidatus Cryptobacteroides sp. | reverse complement strand
TCGGCCCGTATTGCTCTACTAAATGAGCAGTAATATCGTAGTAATCACCCGTTTTGCTTTTCTTCATAGTACTGCTAATTTAATAATCTGTTTCACGAGGCAAATATAATAAAAGTTGTACACTTGTACAACATATTTGGATGATGAAGAAACATCCGGTTGTACATCTTACTACGAACTTCGCGAGAAACAACAGTAATTCCAAGAATCGTAAAAAAGATTCCTGTTATTCTATTCCGCTCCAAGTCCTGGACAATGCGGCATAAATTACTGTTCATCAGGCATTTACGGAAATCAATCGTTCAAAAACTGAACGATTGATTTCTGCAAGTTATTGGATCACCGTAAGCAAATTCAGCAGGGAACAGGCGGGAACATGCGTAAAAAATACTATCTTTGCCATTAGCGTATGGAAAAGATAGTTTCTACCCTCAATGATATTGTTTGGAACCCGGCGCTGGTGGTGCTGTTGCTGCTCACGGGGCTGTACTTTTCGTTTCGTACGCGTTTGGTGCAGGTGCGGCGCATCGGCCTGATGCTCCGTTCGCTCTTTAACAAGAAAGATAAAGGTGCAAAGGGTATTTCCTCGTTCGAAGCATTTTGCATTGCACTTTCGGGCCGAGTAGGTACGGGCAATATCGTGGGTGTGGCCACGGCCATTGCCTTTGGCGGGCCCGGTGCGGTGTTCTGGATGTGGGTGGTGGCTTTCTTCGGCGCCTCAACGGCTTTTGTAGAATCCACGCTGGCGCAAATTTACAAGTTCCCGCATAAGAGTGGTTTCCGCGGAGGACCTTTCTGTTTCATTGAAATGGGCCTGGGTAAGCGGTGGCTGGCTGTTGTTTTCGCGGCTATTACGCTCATCAGCTGCGGCTTTTTCCTGGTTACGGTGCAGTCCAACGGCGCCTCCATGGCCATGAAGAATTCCTTCCCCGTGCCGCCGCTGGCAACGGGTATCGGCCTGGCTGTACTTATGGGCATCGTGGTGATCGGCGGTGTGCAACGCATTGCCAAGGTGGCTTCCATCGTGACGCCGTTCATGGCCCTGGGCTATATCCTGCTGGCCCTGGTGGTGGTGGCTTTCCATATCCACGATGTTCCGGCGGTGTTAGCCTCCATCTTTACCAATGCTTTCGGCATCCAGCCGGTGGCGGGCGGTATCATCGGCACCACCATCGCCATGGGTGTGAAGCGCGGCATTTTCTCCAATGAGGCGGGGCAGGGAACCGGCGCCATCGTATCTGCATCGGCCGATGTAGACCATCCCGCCCAGCAGGGCCTTGCACAGGCGTTTTCCGTGTATGTGGACACCTTGCTGGTGTGTACCGCCACAGCCCTGATGATTCTCACTTCCGGCACCTACAACATCCTGGATGCCAATGGAAATATGCTCCTGGCCAAGGCTCCCGAACTGGGAAACAACTATGCCGGCTTTACCCAGAGTGCCGTGGATTCGGTGTTTGCGGGCTTCGGCAGCGAGTTTGTGTCGGTGGCCATGATCTTCTTCACCTACACCACCATCATGGCCTATTATTTCTACGCCGAATCCAGCATCATGTACCTGTTCAAAGGGAAGGAGAATAAAAAGGAACAGCTTTGTATCAGGATTTTGCAGGTGGTGCTGCTTAGCGCCGTGGTGTTTGGCGCCGTTCACGAGGCCGACTTTGTATGGAAGATGGGCGACATAGGCGTAGGACTCATGGCCTGGGTAACGGTGGTAAGTATTTTGTTCCTAAGCCCCAAGGCATTTGCCTCCCTGAAAGAATTTGAGGCACAGGTGAAGGAAAAACGGAAATAATTTCTTACCTTTGCATCACATCAAAAGCGCGACGGCCGGTTAGCGGTCGTCGGCTGTTTTTTTGACAAACAAAACAGACAACTATATGGCAATTGAAATGATGACTCAGGCCGGTCTTGACAAACTCAAGAAAGAACTGGCCGATGCCCTGGCCCAGCGGCCGGTGATTTCCGCCGCCATTGCCGAGGCCCGTGAAAAGGGAGATTTGTCGGAAAATGCAGAGTACGACGCTGCGCGCGATGCGCAGGGTCTGCTGGAGGTGAAAATCGCCCGCCTGAAGGAGAAAGTGGCCAACGCCCGCGTAATCGACGAAAGCAAATTATCGGCCGATACTGTACAGCTCCTTTCCAAGGTGAAGGTGAAGAACCTGGCCAACAAGATGGCCATGAACTTCCAGATCGTGCCGGAAAGCGAGGCCGATTTCTCCAAGGGCCTCCTGGCCGCCACCACGCCCATCGCCAAGGCCCTGATCGGCCACAAGAAGGGCGAAACCGTAGAGGCCAAAGTGCCCAGCGGCGTGATGAAATTCGAAATCCTGGATATTTCCCTGTAAGCCATGGCAACCATCTTTACCAAAATCGCCAAGGGCGAAATTCCGTCCTACAAGTGCGCCGAAAACGAAGATTTCTACGCTTTCCTGGATATCGCACCGCTTGCCAAGGGTCACACCCTGGTCATTCCCAAGAACGTGGAGGACGACTATCTCTTCCACCTGGACGGCGAAACCTACCAGAACCTCTGGGCTTTTGCCAGTAAGGTGGCCAAGGCCGTGAAGGAGGCCGTTCCCTGCAAGCGCGTGGGCGTGGCCGTGCTGGGCATGGAAGTGCCCCACACGCACATCCACCTGATTCCGCTCCAGACGGAAGGGGACATGGATTTCCGCAAACCCAAGCTGCAGCTGGATCCCGCCGAGATGCAGGACATTGCCAGCCGAATCTTTGCCGCTTATGAAAAACTTTAGCCGCTTCATCGCTGCCATGGGCCTGCTGGCCATGGTCTTTTCCTGCGGGAAGAATACCCGTATTAGCGGCAACCTGCACGAGGGTGCCGGAGAGGAAGTAATTGTCAAGTTACTGGATGTGAACCGTTTCCAGGTGCTGGACACCGTCAAGGTGAACCAGGCGGGAGACTTTGACTATAAGCTGGACATCGCAGAAGGAAAGCCGGAGTTCATCTACCTGTTCCATGGCAACCGCCAGATTGCTTCCCTGCTGCTGCAGAAGGGCGACAAAGTGAAGGTCTTCACCGACACCTTAGGCGCATATACCGTGGAAGGCTCCGAGGAATCGCTGAAACTGCAGAAAGTGGAAAGCGAATACAACTCTTTCATGAAGGATTTCAGGCGTCTTCTGGACCAGGACGATCAAGGACCTGCCCTTTCGCGCCGCTATATTGCCTATTACCGCGACCGTCTGGCCTATGTAGTGGGTAATTCCCATTCCCTTACTGTGGTTCCTGTCCTGTTCCAGCAGGTGACGCCCGACATGCCGGTATTCGGCCAGCCTACGGACGGTATCCTCATGCGCAACATCTGCGATTCCCTCAAGACCGTGTATCCGGATTCCCGTTACGTGCGGGCCCTGGAGAAGGAAGCCAACCGCCGCATGGCCCTGCTGGATGTGAACAACCGCATCCGGGATGCGAAGGAAGTGGGGTACATCGACATCAACCTGCCCGGCATCGACGGTAAGAACGTGTCGCTGAGCGAATCCCTCAAGCAGGTGACCATGGTATACTTCTGGTCTTCCACCGCCGCCGGACAGAAAATGTTCAATCTGGATGCCCTGGCGCCCATTTACGAGCAATACAAGGACAAAGGTTTCCAGATTTACTCCGTGTCGCTGGACGCCGATAAATCGGCCTGGGCCACGGCTGTGCGCAACCAGGATCTTCCCTGGGTGAACGTGTGTGACACCCGCGGAGTACAGTCGCCCTATGTGGCTTCTTATGGAATCGGCAGCCTGCCCATGGCATGGTTCATCGTGGACGGCACGGTGGACCAGGACGCCAAGGTGCGCGATGCCGCCTCGCTCAAGGAGTATCTTCGCCGGAAACTGTAATGATCCTCTGTATTGAAACTTCAACGGCAGTCCTGTCCGTGGCTTTGGCCCGGGACGGGGCTGTTGTTTGTGAACGGGTGTGCACCCAGCCCCGCTCGCAGGCGGCCCTCACGGCGCCGCTGGTGAAGGAAGTGCTGGATGCTGCCGGCATCACGGCAGGGGAGTGCGACGCTGTGTGCGTTAGCGCCGGTCCGGGCTCCTATACCGGCCTGCGCGTAGGCGTGTCCACGGCCAAGGGCCTGGCCTTCGGTGCCGGCATACCCCTTCTTTCGATGGGAACGCTGGACATTTTAGTAGAAGGTGTTTGTCATTCTGAGCAAAGCGAAGAATCTCCCGCCTTTATCGTTCCTATGATTGATGCGCGGCGCATGGAGGTTTACACCGCCGTCTATTCGGCCGATGGAACCCGCCTGACGGAGGTGGAGGCGCGGGTGATCGGCCCGGATGCCTTTGCCGAATACCTGGAGCAGGGGGAAGTGCTTTTTGTGGGCGACGGTGCGCTGAAGTGCCGGGAGGTGATTACCCATCCCAATGCCCGCTTCAAGGAGGCTTTCCCGCTGGCGCGGCACATGGCCCGACGGGCGCAAGAGGATTTCGATGCCGGGAAGTTCCAGGACGTAGCGTATTTCGAACCCTTCTATTTAAAGGATTTCATAGCTACGGTTTCCAAAAAGAATCTTTGGTAGGATTAGGCAATGGCTGACGCTGCGTTTTCGGGTGTCAGCCATTGTTTTAGATAAGGGAAGACAACGTTGCCCAAATCTTTCAGGTAACCGTACAGGACGGAGTCTTGCAGGATGGGACTTTTGACCAGGCCAAAGCGGAGATTCAGGGTTTCGAAGACCACGGCCAGCAAGCCCAGGACCAGGGCGGTGACGGCCAGGGCAAAGACCAGGCCCAGAGCCTTGTTCAGCCAGCCCAGGGCGGCCATTTCCACTATTTTGGTGGTCAGTTTGGCCAGCAGGATCACTAAAATGATGACACCAACCAGGATGGACACGAAGCCCAGGGCGGGGAGAAATTTCTCCGGAACGGTGATGTACTGCTGAAGAAACAGACTGGCCTGGTGGGAGAAATGGAAAGCCAGCCAGATGGCCAGCACTATGCCTGCCAGCGAAATGCCCTGTTCCAGAAATCCTTTGGTGAGCCCGCGGATGATTCCGGGGACGAAGAGCAGGAGGATGACGATGTCCAATGTGTTCATCTTGTTAATCCCACTAAAAATGATTATCTTTGTAGTCTTAAAATCAGCTGTACAAAATTAGATAAAAAATATGACATTCAAAGAATACAAGGGGCTGGATTTGACGGAAACCGGAAGGGAAATCCTCATTCGGTGGAAGCGGAACCATGCTTTTGAGAAGTCGCTGGAACTCCGCGAGGGGGCCCCTTCGTTCATCTTTTTCGAGGGTCCGCCCAGTGCCAACGGCATGCCGGGCATCCATCATGTCATGGCCCGTTCCATCAAAGACGCCATCTGCCGGTACAAGACCCAGACGGGTTACCAGGTGAAGCGTCGTGCCGGCTGGGACACCCACGGCCTTCCCGTGGAACTGGGCGTGGAAAAGAAACTGGGCATCACCAAGGCCGATATCGGCACTAAGGTATCCGTAGAGGAATACAACGCCACCTGCCGTCGGGAGGTGATGAAATATACCAAGGAGTGGGTAGCGCTCACGGAGCGTATCGGCTATTGGGTGGATATGGAAGATCCGTATATCACCTACGACAACCGCTACATCGAGACGCTGTGGTTCCTGCTCAAGGACATTTATAATAAAGGTCTGCTTTATAAGGGCTATACCATCCAGCCGTATTCTCCCACGGACGGTACGGGCCTCAGTTCGCACGAACTGAACCAGCCCGGCTGTTATAGGGATGTGAGCGACACCACTGCCACCGTCCAGTTCGAGGTTATCAAGGACGGCGCGTCCCAGCCGCTTTACGGCACGTATGTGTTCCCGGTCTTTTTCCTGGCCTGGACCACCACGCCCTGGACCCTCCCGTCCAATACCGCCCTGTGCGTGGGACCGGAAATCGAGTATGTCCGCGTCCTTTCCATGAACCCCTACACCGGAGATCCCGCCATCTATGTGCTGGCCAAGGATCTGGTGAACACCTGGTTTAATCCCAAAGGAGAGAATGTACCTCTGGAAAGCTACCAGAAAGGGGACAAGGTAGTGCCTTGGAAGCTTCTGGGCGGCAGTTTCAAGGGCTCGGAGCTGGTAGGTATCCGTTATCGGCAGCTTATCCCGTGGTTCAAACCGGACGGAGACGCTTTCCGCGTAATCGCCGGCGACTATGTCACCACATCCGAAGGTACAGGCATCGTGCATATCGCGCCCACTTTCGGCGCAGATGATAAACGGGTGGCCGCTGCTGCAGGTATCGGCGCCATCATGCCCCTGGACAAGGCCGGCAACCCGCAGGCCCAGGTGGACCGCCAGGGCCGCTTCATGCGCCTGGAAGACATGGATCCCGCCTATGCCGCCACGGTGGACGCTTCTTACCAGCCTTATTCCGGCCGATATGTGAAGGCCGGCTACAAGCAGTACTTCGAGCATGAGGACGAGGAAGGCACGCTGGACATCGACCTTTGCGTAATGATGAAGGCCAATGGCCGCGCCTTCAAGGTGCAGAAGCATGTGCACAGCTATCCGCACAGCTGGCGCACAGACCTTCCGGTGCTGTATTATCCGCTGGACAGCTGGTTCATCAAGGCATCGGCCGTGAAGGAACAGATGGTGGCACTGAACAAGGAAATCGTCTGGAAGCCCGCTTCCACCGGCACCGGCCGTTTCGGCCAGTGGCTGGAGAATATCCAGGACTGGAACCTCTCCCGTTCCCGCTACTGGGGTACGCCGCTGCCCATCTGGCGCACGGAAGACGGCAAGGAAGAAAAATGCATCGGCTCCGTCAAGGAACTCTACGAAGAGATCGAAAAGGCGGTTGCTGCCGGCATCATGCCCTCCAACCCTCTTAAGGACAAGGGCTTCGATCCGGCCGATATGAGCCTGGAGAACTACAATAAGATAGACCTTCATCGGCCTTACGTAGACAGCATTTATCTGGTGTCTTCCACGGGCCAGAAGATGGTGAGGGAAGCCGACCTTATCGATGTTTGGTTCGATTCCGGCGCCATGCCGTATGCCCAGGAAGGCCTCCGCGGCCTGCATACCCCGGGCTTCGGCGCCACCGCAGATTTCATCGCGGAAGGCGTGGATCAGACCCGTGGCTGGTTCTACACCCTGCATGCCATCCACACCATGATTTCCGGAACGCCTGCGTTCAATCGCGTGATTTCCAATGGTTTGGTGCTGGATAAGAACGGCAACAAGATGTCCAAGCGCCTAGGCAACGCGGTGGATCCGTTCTGGGCCCTGGACACTTATGGGGCCGATGCCCTGCGCTGGTACATGCTCACCAACGCCGATCCTTGGGACAACCTGAAGTTCGACGAAGGCGGCGTGGCCGACGTCCGTCGCAAGTTCTTCGGCACGCTCTATAACACCTATGCCTTCTTTGCCCGCTATGCCAATATCGATGGTTGGCAGCCGGATAATGCCTCCGCGGCATCCCTTACGGAACTGGACCAGTGGATCATTTCCCGTCTCAATACGGTAATCCGGGACGTTCGGGCCGCGTACGAAGACTACGATATCAAGAGCGCCGGACGCATCCTGGAGACCTTTGTCTGCGACGATGTCTCCAACTGGTATGTGCGTCTGAATCGCGCCCGCTTCTGGGCCGGCGACATGACGGCGGACAAGCAGGCCGCCTACCAGACGCTGTACATGGTGCTGGTGGATGTAGCCATCCTGGGCGCTCCCATCGCCCCGTTCTATATGGAGCAGCTCTATCTGGACCTGACCGGAGATCCTTCGTCGCCTGCGGCTCCTCAGGATGACAATTGTCATTCTGAGCGAAGCGAAGAATCTCCTTCCTCTGTGCACTATGTGGCCATGCCGCATGTCGTTGAAAGCGTTATCGACGAAGAACTGGAAGAGCGCATGGCACTGGCGCAGCAGGCCACTTCGCTGGTGCTGGCCCTTCGCAAGAAGGTGAACATTCCGGTGCGCCAACCGCTCCAGAAGGTGATGATTCCCGTAATTTCGGAGAAAGTGCGTGCCGCGCTGGAGGCTGTGAAAGAGATTATCCTTGGGGAAATCAACGTGAAGGAAATGGAGTTCATCTCCGACACTTCCGGCTTCATGACCCTGAAAATCAAGCCCAATTTCAAAGTGTTGGGTAAAACATACGGTCCGCGGATGAAGGAGATTGCCGCTGCTTTCGGCACGCTGGAGCAACCCGTAATCGCCGCCATCCAGAAGGCGGAATCGGCCGGAGAAACCTACATGCTGTCGCTACCGGGCGGCGATGTACTGCTGAATCCCGGCGATTATACCATTTCGTCGGAGGATGTCCCCGGCTGGCTGGTGGCCTCCGAAGGCACCCTTACGGTGGCCCTGGACGTGGAGGTGACGCCGGAGCTTCGCTGCGAAGGCCTGGCCCGCGAACTGGTGAACCGCATCCAGAACCTGCGCAAGGCCTCCGGTTTCGAAGTGACGGACCGCATCGAAACGGCGGTGTATGCCGCCGACCCGGCCCTGGCCGACGCCCTTGCTGCCTTCGGCGATTATGTGAAGGCACAGACCCTGTCCCTTTCCATCGGCCTGTATCCCCTGGAGCAGGCTCCGGCCGATGCAGTGGAGGTGGAATGGACGGAAGGAAGTATAAAATTGACTGTAAAAAGATAAGTAGTATGGAAGAAGTCAACAAAACCCGCTATTCTGACGAGGAACTCGAGGAGTTCCGCGGCATTATCAACGAGATGTTGGATAAAGCCCGTGCAGAGTATAACACCCTCCGCGAAGCCATGACGCATGCTGGTGGCAACGATATTCTGGACACGGCTCCTACTTTCAAGACGGTAGAGGACGACGGCGCCTTCCAGCTTTCCAAGGAGGAAGCCGGTGCGCTGGCCCAGCGTCAGTACAAGTTCATCCAGAACCTGGAAGCTGCCCTGGTGCGCATCGAGAACAAAACCTATGGCATTTGCCGCGTCACCGGCAAGCTCATCCCCAAGGAGCGCTTGCGCCTGGTGCCGCATGCCACCACCACGGTGGAAGGTAAGGCCATCCTTGAAAAGACCGGCCGTAAATAATGGCGCGGATCTCCAAAGGGTCCCGCCTGCTGCTACTGGGCGTCTTGTTGGTTGTCGTTGACCAGGTGATTAAAATCCTGGTCAAGACCAACATGACCTTAGGGCAGAGCTATTCCGTCCTGGGCGATTGGTTCCAGCTGCTCTTTGTAGAAAACAAGGGCATGGCTTTCGGCATGGCCTGGGGCGGGGTGATCGGCAAATATATGCTCACCGCCTTCCGGCTGGTGCTTTTCGGCTTCCTGTGCTGGTGGATCTCCCAATTGCTGAAAAGGGAGAAGCCTGTTCCAACAGGCGTGCTGATCGGCCTTACGCTCATTACGGCGGGGGCTTTCGGCAATATCATCGACTGCCTTTTCTACGGACTCGTTTTCAGTGAGTCCACTTACACCACGGTGGCCACGCTGGGCTCATACGCCCCCTTTATGCAGGGCAAGGTGGTGGATATGTTCTATTTCCCGCTCTGGACCTGGCCGGACTGGGTTCCCGGCCTTGGCGGGCACATCTTCTTCGAACCCGTCTTCAATTTCGCCGACAGCTGCGTAACCGTCGGCGCCTTCTACCTACTCCTCTTCCAGTGGAGATTCTTCGCCAAAGACTAGTCGTCTTTTAATGCGGCGTAAGTTCCTGGTAATCAGTAAGTTATAGAAATCAATCGTTCGTTTTTTGAACGATTGATTTGTGTAAAGTGCTGTGGGTGAGTTAGTTGCACCGCATTGATACCAGTGTGGCGGGAAGGTGGAAATCGGGTTCGGGGGTGTGGGGATCCTGGAGGGTGAACCAGTGGATGTTACCGGAGGGGAGGGCATCGGCACGGAAAAGGCCGATAAGAAGCGTTCCGTCGGCCTGCATAACACCCAACTCCTTTAAATAATCCAGGCCGAAGGAGGCTTCTACCCGATAGCCGCCAGGGCGCAAACGGCCGGCAGTGTCCACTTCCCCCGTCCAGTCAAAATTAAACTGGCGGTAGTAGGCATTCTTGTAATCCATCACTTTGCCGGTCGGGTCCACTTCAAAGCCGTAGTAGCAACCCATCTTCGGGTCACAACTTAAGAAGATCTCGGCCCTGTCGCTGTTGTCCACGCTACGTTCGGTGTCTCCGGTGTTGACAATGAGCGTGGAATCCGGTACCTCGAAATAGAAACTAAGTGTCTTGCCATTAGAGCAAACCGATATTTGCGTATCATCGACCAGGCGATCCCAAGGGTCGCTCAGACCTTGAAAATGCCGGAAAGAGCGGAGGAGGGAGCCGTATTCTTCTATGGGGGCGGTGGAGGGGAAGCGCCGGAAGTATTCTGCATCCATGTAAACAGCGAAGGAGGTTACGTTGCGGATGCCGTACTGGGCATAGGTGGCCAGGTCGCTGCTGCAGACTTCCGGATGCCAGGGCAGTTCAACGGCCGGGCGTTTCCATCGGCTAAATAAAGAAACGTCCAGCCAATATTCAAGCACCACGGCATCGGCCGGGTCGAACACCTTCAGATTGGCTTCCAGCCAGCGCAGATTGTCTCCGTTGGTGACAGGATAGCCTCGCGGGCACAGCGCGTCTTCTTCCACCAGCGGCACGTCCCAGGAGCGGTAGATGGGTGCGAATTCCAGGAAAATACCTTCGTCGGGCTTCACTTTCACGGGCGGATCCATGAAGTGGGAGTAGGCCAGATGCGCCAGGCGTGCCTGGGGGTCCACCTGGCGGATGGCCTGCAGCATGCGGTTTTCCACTATGAGGGCCTGTTCGCTGGGGGAGTACTCCCGGCAAAGGGGGCAGTAGCACACCGGGGCATTATCGTCCAGCCAAAAGTAGTAACGGTGGTTGTCGGGTTTCAGCGCCTGGGCTAGCCGGGCGGCGTTGGAGGCGATGATTTCGAGGGCTTTCTGCGAGTGCGCGCAGCAGTTGAAATCGGCCGTTCTAACTCCTGAAGTGTCCATTCTGAAGAGGTCGGGATCCTGGCCGAAAAGCTCTCGCGGGAGCAGTTCTCCCATGGCGTGCAGCTGGTGCTCCACCGTGATGCCGTTCTCGCGGCAGGCGGCGGTGAAAGATCGGCCCTTATCAGTGTCCAGGAAGGCCAGAACCTCGGAAGGCGTGATATGCGTGCCGATGGTATTGATGCCGTTACTGGCAGCCAACGCGGGCCAGTCTACTTCGGCCAGCTCCTTGGTGGACAGCACGATACCGCGCATCTGCCACCATCCGTCCTCTTTTGGAGTCCGGCCGCAGGCCAGCGCCAGAAGCCCGCAGAGCAGGAGTGCCGTGATTCTTCTCATGTTTTTAGCTTTTCCTCAAAATTAGTAAAAATCCATTAAAAGATGTAAATTTGGGAAACTAGTGACCCACGAATCATGAGAAAAGTATCTTTAATCATTACGGTGCTGCTGCTTTCGGCCCTGGGAGCCAAGGCGCAGTATATCCCTCCGGTGGAGGAAGATGTCAAGGCCAGACTGGCCGAATGGCAGGATTTGAAATTCGGCATGTTCATCCATTGGGGCGCCTATAGCCAGTGGGGTGTCATCGAGTCCTGGTCCCTGGCGCCCGACGATGTCTCCTGGCAGTACAAAGCCCGCAAGGACATGGATTACTTCGACTATGTCCGTGCCTACGAGCACCTGAAAGATACTTTTAATCCCGTGAATTTCGACCCTGGAAAGTGGGCCGATGCCGCCAAGTACGCCGGTATGAAGTACGTGGTGTTCACCACCAAGCACCACGACGGATTCTGCATGTTCGACACCCATCAGACAGACTACAAGGTGACCGACGAGGGCTGTGCGTTCCATGCGGATCCCCGGGCCAATATTGCCAAGGAGGTCTTTGACGCTTACCGTGCGCGGGGAATCAAGCCGGGCGCCTATTTCTCCATTCCGGACTGGCACAGTAACGATTTCTGGTGGCGGCGTTTCCCGCCCAAGAGCACCAGGGCCAACTACAAGGCTTCCGAGCATCCTGAAAAATGGGCCGCTTACCAGGACTATGTGGCCGCCCAGCTGAACGAGTTAACCTCCGGGGAATACGGCGATCTCTACCTGATGTGGTACGACATGCCGGTCACCGACGATTCCGGGGAAGCCCAGCACGACTGGGAGCGGTTCGCCAAAGTGGTCCGCGGCAATCAGCCGGGGATGATCATGGTGGCCCGCGGGCAGCACACTATTTACGAAAACTACCAGACCCCGGAACAGACCATCCCGGAAAAAGCGCTGGATTATCCTTGGGAATCCTGTGTGACCATGACCTACAGCTGGTCTTATCGGCCCGACTTGGAGTATAAGTCCACTAAGACCTTGCTCACTATGCTGGTGCAGATCGTCTCCCGCGGCGGGAATTTCCTTCTGAATGTGGGCCCCGGCCCGGACGGAACCCTGGAGGACACCGCCTATGATCGGCTCAGGGAAATCGGTGACTGGATGCAGGTGAATTCGGAGGGCATCTATGCCACCAAGGCCGTGGCCCCTTATCAGGACGGACAGGTCTATTATACGGCCAAGGGGGATTCCATCTATGCCTTCTATATCCCCGAAGAAGGGGAGTCCCTGCCGGCTCAGATTGCCATTCCTTCATTCGTGCCGGCCTCTTCCAAGGCTGTGACCCTGCTGGGCTCCAAGAAGGCCCTGAAATGGCAGAAATCGGCCGATGGCGGCGTTGTAGTCACCATCCCCGAATCCCTAAGGAAAACCCCTCCCTGCCACCACATCTACTGCCTGAAGATTAAGGTAAAATAGCCGGGGCCGTTACAAAAACGCCTTATTCATAGCCAGTTAAGTTTAGAAGCCGGAGCCGAACTGGAGCCAGTATTTATCCTCCAGGGCCTGCCAGCGGCGGACACTTTCCTGGTAGATGTATTCCGTGTAAGCGTTGAGTGCAGCCGTTGAAACCGCCTCGGTGGGCGCGCCGTCCAGGGCCAGATTTTCCAGCGCCAGAATCTCCTTGTTGAATCCTTTCTTGGTGCTCTGCCAGGAGAGGGTGGCCAACTTGTTGGCCCGGCGATACTGCCAGAGGGCGCAGTCGGGCACATACTGCTTCTGTCCGCAGATTTCGAAGGCTTTGGGCAGAGTGGTGGTGCCACAGAAAACGGGAATGCGGGGGCTCTGGCCGGGATTGTCCAGGGAAAGCCAGCACACGCCGCCCACTTCGTCGGGCAGCCAGGAACGCAGCTGCGTGATGTGGGAATAAGCGCACCAGGCTACGGCAACTGTCCTTCTGAACTCCACGGTTCCGGGAGCGATGGTATTGAGCGTGTTGCGCATGGTGGTGGTAAGCCAGGGGTTGGCAATGGGACTCACCACTGTATCGGCCGGATGCTGTTTGGTGGCGGAGCGGGCCAGTTTCACGTTCCTGGTCATGTCGAAGTCCGTTCCTTCGTAGGTCTCGCGGTAGATGGCCATCACGTCGCGGATGTCCACCAGCTTGTCGGGCTTGACGGAGAAGGGAAGCTCGTCCATGTCGTAGGTGAGCCCGAGGGAAGGGGCCAACTTGTTGAGGATGAACCATTCGCGGTCATGGAAGTTCCGTCCTTTAGCATAGTTCGTGTTGAAGTATTTCCAGAACACGAAGTCCCCCTTGCCGTCCCAAAGACCGTTATCCTTAGCCACCTGCTCCACATTGGCCGATGCCATCATGTCCTTGTCCTTGCGGTTGATCTTCCCGATGCGGGGAATATTGGCCGATATGGCCACATGGTCGTCCGGAACGCGCTTCGCAACCCATGCTGCGCCGATCTTATCCTTGCCGACACCCACGATTTCGAACTGCCAGACCTCGTTTTTATCGGCCACCGTGAGGCATTCGCCGCCGTCGCCATAGCCGTATTGTTCGGCCAGGGATCCCATGAGCCGGATGGCGTCGCGGGCATTGTCGCAGCGCTGCAGGGCCACCCTTTCCAGCTCTTCGATGGTGAACCAGCCGGCCTTGTTCACCAGGGTGTCCGGGCCGCCGAAAGTGGTTTCCCCGATGGCCAGCTGCTTCTCGTTGAGGCAGGGATAGGCCGTATTGAGATAAGCGTAGGTATGTGTTACCTGGGGGATTTCTCCCATCAGTTTCACGCCGGTGGTGTCTCCGCGGAACTTGGTTTGCATGGTGCCCCGGAGGACGGGATGCATGGCGCCGGGTTCATGATCGGCCGCGGGCTCCCATTGCACCCAGGTGCGGTAGCGTCCGTCGCAGGTGTGCGAGGTCATGACGGAGCCGTCCGTGGAGGCCTTTTTGCCCACCATCAGGGCGGTGCAGCTGTCGCCCACATACTCTTGGGAGAAGAGCGGCAAACAGATGGCCAGCAAGGCCAGGAGGGAGAGGATACGTTTCATGGCAGTCTATCTTTTGTCTATAATCTTGGCATCGGGATATTGGGACGGATCGAAGGTGACTTCTTCCTCAGTGACGCCGAGGACAAAGTCACGCAGGGTAACCGTGACGCCTTTCATGGTGACGGAGTGGCTGATGGGAAGATAAGTGGCCTTGGATACTACCAGGTCCATCTTTTTAGGGTCGTCCTTGTTGGTGTTGGTCTTGGATTTGGTGCAGAGGATATGCCAGGCATCGGCCGTCTCCTTCTTAAACTTGACATCATAGCCATCCGTGATGCCGGAGAGCGACGCCATGCTGTCTTCGGCGTCGGAAGAGGTGGCTTTACTGATGGTGAGTTCGTTCTTGGAAGCATCGTAATCCCAATCCGTCACGCCGTCCGACCAGGTGATGGCCTTTTTCCCTTTGATTTCTATGATGGCTTTGTATTTCTTTCCCAGGGTGTACATCTGGGTAGGGAAGGTGCCTAAAAGGGGTATTTTCATTTCCAAGACCATGGAAAAGCCTTCTGTATCGAAGCGGGCCGTTTCCTGATCCATTCTGGCTATCACTTCTTCCGGAGTCTGGGCAAAAAGAGCCGTTGCCGTGAGCAGGGCCGCCAGGATGCTGATAAACACTTTTTTCATATCATTATTTTTATTTCAGTTTACGGATTACCCTGCAAGGATTTCCTGCAGCTACAACGTTGTCCGGGATGTCTTTTGTAACGACGGAGCCGGCGCCGATGGTGGTATTGTTGCCGATAGTCACTCCGGGAAGGATGGTCACGCTGCCGCCAATCCACACATTGTCTCCGATAGTGACAGGTTCGGCCCACTCTTTTCGGGAATTCCTCTCGACGGGGTCCGTGCTATGGCAAGCCGTGTAAATGCTCACATTAGGGCCGATAAAACAATTGTCCCCGATGGTCACGGTTGCCTCGTCCAGCACCGTGAAATTGAAATTGGCAAAGAAGTGTTTGCCCACGCTGATCTGCTTTCCGTAATCGCAGTAAAAAGGCTGGTTGATGCAGATAGTATCGTCGCCAATATGGCCCAGCAGCTCCTTCAGGATGGCTTTTTTCTCTTCCTCCTGCGAAGGAATCAGGGCATTGTAGCGATGAATTACATCCTTTGTAGCATTCAACTCCCTCAGCAGGATCAAGTCTTCGGCCGAATAGGGGAGCCCGGATAGCATTAATTCTTTTTCTGTCATAACATACAAATATAACCAAAACCTGGCAAATTGTCATTACGTGATATTTTATTTAACTTTGTATGATTTGATTAAGTGAAAATGAAACGCCTATTACTTCTGTTCGCCTTATTGGCATCCACCACTCTCTTCGCCCAGCAGTTTCTTCCGGTGAAGGGCATCGTCAATGCACGTGACCTGGGAGGGTATACCTTGCCGGACGGCCGGCATGTCCGGGATGGTCAGCTCATCCGAAGCGCCCAACTTGCCGATGCTACCAAAAGTGATATCGCTTACCTGCAAGGACTGGGGACCGTCAAGGTTGTAGACTTCCGCTTGGAGCCGGAGAAAGAAGGGAAGATGGACAAAGATATTCCCGGAGCAAAGTATATCGGCCTTCCCATCGATGCTTCCGGTTCGGCATCGGCCACGGCCCAGGCCATGGCATCTGAGAAGAATCAGAAAAAAGCTAATAAGCGGAAGAAGTTCAATGTCAATAAGGTGATCTTGTTCGCCGCCTTCAACGAACAGGCCCAGCAGATAGCCAGGGAACTTTATCCCACGCTCCTTTTCCATCCGGACTGCCAGCAGCAGTTCGCCGCTTTCATGCGTGAATTGGTGGATACCCCTAACGGGGCCGTCCTATTCCACTGCACACAGGGGAAAGACCGCACGGGAATTGCTTCCGCCCTTATTCTGGCTGCTTTGGGGGCCGATAAGGAAACCATCGTGAAAGACTTTGATGCTACCAACAAGGTCTATGAGAAGGACGTGAAGAAGTATGTCCGCCGGGTGAAGCGTTTGGGAGGAAAGGAAGCGGAGATTGCCACGGTGAAAGCATTCCTGGGCGCCAACACGGACAACTTTATCAAGGCCCTGGATGCCATTGATGCGCAGTACGGCTCCCTGGAAGCCTATCTCAAAGGTCCTATCGGCCTTTCAGACAACGATATTGCCATTTTAAGAGAACGTTATACATTTTAAGTCATATGAAAAAGATCGTTATCCTTTTTGCTGCTATCATGACAGCTTTTTCCTGCGGGAATACCATTAATCCTAAAGAATATAAGTCTATGAATCCAGAAGGAATGCAGAAGGTCCAGGAATTCCTGAAAGACACCCATTACTATTTCATCGCCACCGTGGACGGCGACCAGCCGCAGGTGCGTCCTTTCGGCACGGCCGAGATTATCGAGGGCAAGCTCTATATCCAGACGGGGCATGTCAAGAAGGTGGCCAAGCAGATTGCCGCCAACCCCAAAGTGGCCATCTGCGCCTATAACGGTCAGCAGTGGCTCCGCATAACCGCCACCCTGGTGGAAGATCCCCGTGTGGAGATTAAGAAAGCCATGCTGGATGCCAATCCCAGCCTTCGTTCCATGTACAACGAAAACGACGACAATACAGCCGTTTACTTCCTGACCAACGCAAAGGCCTCCTTCAACTCCTTCACCTCCGATCCTGTAGAAATCGAGTTCTAAATGCGCCGATTTCTTCTGGTTCTCCTAACTGTCGCCCTTCTTCCGGCCTGCACTGTCAAGCTGGATTTGGAGGGCGATATTATCGAAGGGGAAGATTCGGCCGTCTGCTGGATGGAAAGGCTGGCCGATGACACACCGCTGACCGCTCTCACCATTCCGGGAGCACACGATGCGGCCTCTTCCAGCATCACCAGCTGGACGCTCTGGACGCGCACGCAGGAGAAGAACGTGGCCGAACTCTGGAACTGCGGCGTCCGGGCCTTCGACCTTCGGCCCGCTCTCGTGGACGGGGAACTGGGCATCTATCACGACAAATACAGCGCCCACGTGAGCTTCCCGCAGGTGATGCAGGCACTCATTCTTGCGCTCAAAAAGCATCCCCGCGAATGCGCCATCGTCATCATCCGCCATGAAGAAGAGGCCGATGGGAATGCGCCCGGCTGGAAGGATGCGATGGACGCCTACCTGAACAGTATCGGCCCTTCTTTAGTAGATTATTACACGCCGGACCTCACTCTGGGCGATATGAGGGGAAAGATTCTGGTACTGGACCGCGGCAATATCCGGGACTGGTCGTTTAGCGAACAGTTATCGTCCCAGCAAGGGGCTTCCATCGTTGAGCGTAACGGAAATGCCTATCCGCTGTGGGTGCAGGATTACTATCACCCTAACAGTGCCGAAGACAAATGGGCCGCCGTCAAGGGCCTGCTGGATGCATCGGCCTCTGCCGGAGATGCCCGTCCGCTGGTCATCAACCACGCGTCGGGTTATGTTGGCAAGCTTCCAGACTACCGGACCAACGCCCGTGACATCAACGCCAGAACGGCCGATTATCTTTCTCTAAGGTACGCGCCCGTGGGCATCGTAATGATGGATTTTGCCGGTGTGGACCGCTCAAACGGTGTTTCCGTCGGTGGCGCCAAACTTTTGAACGCGCTCATCGAGAATAATTGAATTGATAATCCTTCCGCACTGCAGGCCTTCCCGCCTTGCGGAGAAGAAGGATGGATCGGTAAACGTGTCGATGCCGCAGACCTGGATGTTCTCCGGCTTCACGCCGGCCTGTTGTAGCAGCCATTGATTTGCTTTCCAGAGGTCGATGTGATGCCCGCCGGACATGGGTGTACCGTCGCCTTGACCTTGGAATGACCAGATTTCATCCATAGGGAACCCGGCGTTCTTGAAGTATTCGGCTACCTCTTCTCCAACCTGGAAACTGTCGGGCCCGATAGAAGGGCCAATCACCGCGCGTATGTCTGCAGCGTTGCTGCCATACTTGACAGTCATCACTTCCACGGCCTTTTCTGTAACGTGCAGCACAGTCCCTTTCCAACCTGCGTGTACAGCTGCTATCACCTGCTTAACGGGGTCATACAGCAGCACCGGGACACAGTCGGCGGTCCTTACGCCAATGGCAACCCCAGGCAGCGTGGTCACGAACACGTCGTAGCCTTCCAGTTCCTCCCGCGTCATCCCCGGGCGTTCAATGAAGGCCACCTTGGCCTCATGCACCTGATGTCCCTGAATCACAGGATAGGGGAGCACGGAGTCCCTCCGCGTGGAGAACGCCTCAACACCGGCGCCCAGGTCATATTTCAACAGTTCCGTCATATTTCCATTGTTTTCCCGGCGGCATCCATGGTCATGATCATGCTTACTACACCGGAGTAATCCTTGATTCCTTGGGACACGCCGTTCGACTTGAGGTAGAGGTTATAGAACCAGGTCTGGGCTTTATCCAGCCATCCTATCCTCATTTCCTGCCAGTGAGAATGGGAGGCGGTGTAATCGGCCTTGGCTTTCTCGCAGAGGGTTGCCTTCCATGCCTGGAATTCCTCTTCAGACAAGAGTGCTCGGGCATTGGACAGCACATGGGACAGGATGGCCAGGTAACCGCTGTAACGCACTGCGGCGTTGGCCGATTTCCGGCAGTAGTCGAAGCCCCACCAGCTTGCCTCGGCCTCACTGGTTACCCCTGCCAGATGCGCCAATTCATGGGCGGTCACATAAGGGTACTCGATCTCCAGCACGTCCGAGTTTACTTGTGATTCGCAGAAGAAGGGGCCCATATATCCCTGAGTGCCCACCGCAGAGAAGAGGGAACTCATGAGGGGTTTTTTCACATGCTGCCAGCGCTTTAAGGCTGTGTATCCATAGGGAGCCACGGATTCGTTATAGTAGGCCTTGAGATCGGCCTCCAGCACATCCCTGTCATAGTTTCCCGCCTCTGCGGCCGATTGGTTGAGCTCCGCAGTGTATTCCTTCAGGAATGCCGAGAAAGCTTCCTCACTATAGGAAACCCGCTGAATACCGTTCCGCTGGTACAGCCCGGTCCGATAGTAATTGTTTCCCCAGCCCATGTAGAACCAGACGAAGACCCACATGGCTACAACCAAAGTCTTCCCCAGCCAATGGAAGAAGCCTTCCTTGTGCTTGACCGCTTTAACCAGAATGTCCACTAAGGTCACGGCAAAAGCCAGCACGACGATTTCTTCCAGGGAGATCCGAAGGAGGGAGCCCAGCCAGGAGAGGCATCGCGAGATCAACGGATAGAGTTTCTCCGCGTAGAAATCGGCCACGGGAGTATAATACCGGCATGCCACACAGAATGCCAGCAGGAGAATCCCAATGACGGTTTTCTTTCGCACTTTCATGACTCAATTAATTTCCGTGAAGTTACAAATTTTTTTCATATACCGTCAGATGCGGAAGGTTGGTAGGATAAAAACCAACCTTCCGCAACGGAGTGTTTTCAATAATTGATACATTTCCACTATCTTTGTATATATTGGATTTTTGCAGAATGAAACAGATTCAAATAATACTGTTTGCGGCGGCCGCTCTGTTCGTATCGTGCGCGCAAACAAGTGACAAGGGTGGCATGACCGCTCAGATGGACACGCTCCTTATCCGGAACCCTATCATATCGGGCTTCCACCCGGATCCATCCATTTGCCGGGTAGGGGAGGATTACTATCTGGTGAATTCGTCGTTCCAGTATTTCCCGGGTGTGCCCATCCATCACTCCAAGGATCTGGTGAACTGGGAATTACTGGGTAATGTCCTTACACGGGAGAGCCAGCTGCCGCTGGGACAGGCTAATTCCTATGGCGGCATCTTCGCCCCTACCATCCGTTACCATGAAGGGACTTATTACATGATTACCACCAACGTGAGCGGAAAGGGGAACTTCTTTGTCACGGCCACGGACCCGGCAGGTCCCTGGTCAGACCCTATTTGGCTGGAGCAGGGCGGCATCGATCCTTCCTTCCTGTTCGAGGACGGGAAGTGCTATTTCGTTTCCAATCCCGATGGAGGCATCCATCTCTCAGAAATAGATCCGAAGACGGGTAAACAGCTCACTGAGAGCCGTCTGCTATGGCGCGGTACCGGCGGCCGATATCCGGAAGGCCCTCATATCTATAAGAAGGACGGCTGGTACTATCTCCTGATTTCCGAGGGCGGTACTGAACTGGCGCACGGGCTCACCGTGGCGCGCAGCCGGAACATCTACGGACCCTATGAGTCCAATCCATCCAATCCCATTTTGACCCATTGCCGTCAGGCCGGGGAGAGCTCCCAGATTCAGGGAACCGGACATGGGGACCTGGTGCAGGCTCCGGACGGCAGCTGGTGGGTAGTGTTCCTGGCATACCGCCGTTTCGGCGGAGACTTCCATCACCTGGGCCGCGAGACTTTCCTTGCTCCCGTTACCTGGGAGAAAGATTGGCCGGTGGTCAACGGAGGGAATCCCGTTGTGGCGCAGTTCGGCGTTCCGGCATCCTGGACGGCCGAGATTTCCCGGCAGGGGAATTGGCGCGAGGAGTTCGATAATCCTCTCGGCCCCCAATGGATTTATATCCAGAACCCGGATTTATCCCGTTATCAGGTAGAGAAAGGGGAACTCACGATAAAAGGTGGAGCGCCGTTATCGGCCAATGACCATCCCGGTTTTGTGGCGGTCCGCCAGGAGAGCCCTTCCATCAAGGTGGAAACCCGGGTGAAGCTTTCCTCCGGGGAGGCCGGTTTGGTTGTCTATCAGGATAATACGGGCTTCGCTTCGCTGGGTGTACGGAAAGGCCGTGCCGTTCTTCACCTGGAACTGAAAGGAGTAAGTGCCGATCTGGGCGAAGTGTTGGTCCGGAGCGCAGAAACAATCCTCTCCATTTGCTCTTCGGATGGCATGCAGTACCGGTTCTTTGCGGATGGACAGGAAGTGGGGACGCTGAATACAACCCTCCTGAGCTCTGAGGTGGTGGGTGGCTTTACTGGAGTTACCATCGGCCTGTATGCCGTCAATGGCAATGCGTCATTCTCCTATTTCGACTACAAGGAATAACCTTCCGTCTTTCGCATCAGTTGGCTAATTTGACGGGGGCGACGCCTTCTACGGTGATTTTCACCGGAAGGATGGTGCCGTCCGGGGCGAATTCCATCTTATCGATACAGGTAACGCGGTGAGGGCCCTCGCTGTCTCCCAGCGGGTGGCGATGATAGACGATATACCATTCATCCTTCCCGGGAATCTGAAGCACGGAATGATGGCCGGCGCCCGTTCCCACCTCCGGATCCTGCTGGAGGATGGTTCCCTGGCGTTTGAAAGGGCCGAAGGCTGAATCGGCCATGGCATAGGCCACGCGGTAATCGGCGCCCGTCCAGTTCCCTTCGCTCCACATGAAATAGTACTTACCGCCGCGCTTGAACATGAAGGGGCCTTCCACGTAGCCTTCGGGCGTGATTTCCTTGAACAGTTCACCATCTTCGAAGGGAAGGAGGCCATCCAGTTTGTCATTGAGGCGCACCATGTTGCAGTGTTGCCAGCCGCCGTAGTACATGTAGATGCTGCCGTCATCGTCGCGGAACACGAACTGGTCGATGGGCTGGGCTCCGTTGACAAATCGGCCGATAAGGGGTTTACCCAGAGCGTCTTTATAGGGTCCGCCGGGATGATCGGCCACGGCTACACCGATGCCGCCGTACTGTTCATCGTTCTGGATGTCGTTGCCGCTGAAGAAAAGGTAGTACTTCCCGTTGTGCGGGAAGATGGCCGGCGCCCACATGGCATATTCCACCCAGGGGATGATTTCCGTTGTGAGGACGCGAGGATGCTTGGTCCAGTGCACCAGGTCCTTGGACGAAAATGCATCCATGAAGGTCTGGACATTATACTGCTGGCTGAACGCCGCCGTTTGTTTATCCGGATACACAGGCTTTGAGCCATCCTCCGTCCAGATATCGGAATAGGTGGGGAAGATCCAGTATTCTCCTTCCAGGACAGCTACCTCAGGATCGGCGTACCAACCGGGGAAAAGCGGATTGCCGGAAGTCTGTTTCTGCTCACTGCAACTGATGCATAAAAGGGAAACCAGTCCCCAAAATATGTTTCGCGCCTTCATGATTCATTTAATTTCCGTGAAGTTACAATATTTTTGTCATATAATTTGTATCTTTATCCGTAGAACCATCCTTGACATGAATATGTTTGTCAATACCATGAAGTATCGTTTGCATCTTCTGTTCTCTCTGGTCGTTTTGTTCGGGTTTTCTCTCGGCGCATCGGCCCAGACTGTCAAAAATGCGTCCTATCAGACCGTGGCCTATATCAAGTCCGACGGAACCATCCAGAATGACTCTTACCGGACCATCGGGTACATCAAGAGCGACGGCCGGGTTCAGGATAGCTCCTACCGGACCATCGGCTATATTAAAGATAACGGAACTGTTCAAGACGGGAGCTACCGCACTGTAGGATATGTCAAAGACAACGGAACCATCCAGGACAGCTCCTACAGAACCATTGGATACGTCAAATCCGACGGTACGGTTCAGGATTCCAGCTACAGGACCATCGGCCACGCCGACGGTGTTCCCATGAAATGGGCGGCGTTCTATTTTTTCTTCCTCAAATGATGCCGATATGGATGATTCCTGAATCCTGAGTATCTATTTGACAAAGAGGCAGATAGCCTCGCACTTTTCAAGGCATTCATTAATTCGTGTAAAATATGAAACGAACTATTATCCTTACCCTTGCAGCTTTTTCCCTTCTTGCCTGCAGCCAACCGGTAAAACAGTCTGCCCCCTCTTTTGAAGAGGTCCTGACCACGCGCCGCAGTGTCCGCAGTTATGATGCCTCGAAGACCATCTCCGAGGCAGAGATCCGCACGCTTCTCACCGCCGCTCAGGAAGCGCCGTCATGGGCCAACATGGAACCCTCGAAATACTATGTGGCTATCGGCCCGGAGAAGCGCGCAGCGCTGCTGGAGATGATCGGCGGCAACAAGGAACGCGTGGCAAATGCTCCGGTCCTGATTGTCTCCACCTTCGAAACCGGGAAGTCGGGCTTCTTCCGCGGTCAGGCCACCAATGAGGTAGGGGACGGATGGGGCGCCTACGACAACGGACTCAGCAACGCCTATCTGGTCCTTCAGGCCCGTGCCATGGGCTTCGACACCCTGATTATGGGCATGCGTCAGGCCGATGCCATCCGGGCAGAGTTCGCCATTCCCGAATCGGAGACCATCATGGCGGTTATCGCCGTTGGATACCGCGCCGATGAACCCTCCAGACCCGCCCGCAGAGATCTGGATGAAATCGTGAAATTCTTCTAAGTCTGACCACCAGCGGAAACTGCCATGGCTGAACAGAAATACCTGAAAATCTTCGCCTTTGTTGTCGTGCTCTTCGTTTGTTCGTCCTGTATCACCACTTTGGCCCTGACGGGAATTGCACTTAGCAACATGGTTCCCGGGGAGAAAGTTACCATCAAGGGATACACGACCGAACGGATTGGTGATTCGAACCAGTGCGCCCTCATGGAGACCGACTCCGGAGAGACCATCTGCATAGTATACGATTTCGGGACCTACAAGGACGGAAAGCGCATCAAGGACCGCTTTGTCCGGGCTGGGCTTTACAGGTATTTTACTGATAATGGGGCCGAACGGTACGTCCCCATCTTCATCCGGAAGAAGGACTTCAAGCGTCTCTGGCCAATTGCCGTGGAGCTCAATGTGAACCAGCCGGATAATACCCGTGCTCCGGAAGTCTATATATAGATGAGAAAAATCCTTTTTGTGATATCGCTGATAGCCCTTATCGGTGGCGGCATGCTGATGGAGTCAATGGCCCTGTCGGAGCAGGAAGGGTATCTCCCAACTCTTAGCGAAAACAATATTGATCAGATCATTGCACAACTTTCATTGAAGGAGAAAGCTTCCCTGGTGGTGGGCGACGGGTATAAAAGCATGCTCTCGAGACTGCTGCGAACAAAGGTTCCGGTCCCCGGTGCAGCCGGCATGACCCGGGCTGTGCCGCGTCTCGGCATTCCGGCCATCGTCCTCAGCGACGGGCCTGCAGGAGTAAGGATTGAGCCGAGAAGAAGAGGCCAGGAAGGCAGTTTCTTTTGCACGGGATTTCCTATCGGCTCACTGCTGGCCAGCACGTGGAACACTGAGATGGTGGAAAGGGTGGGGGAGGCTATCGGCCAGGAAGCGCTGGAGTATGGGGTGGATGTGATGCTGGCCCCAGGGATGAATATCCAGCGGAATCCTCTCTGCGGCCGCAACTTCGAGTACTTTTCCGAAGACCCTCTTTTGAGTGGCAGGACGGCGGCGGCCTATGTACGCGGTGTACAGTCCCAGGGCGTAGGATCGTCCGTCAAGCACTTTGCGGCCAATAACCAGGAAACCAACCGTCTCTGGAACGATTCCCAGGTGGCCGAAGATGTCCTTCGGCAAATCTACTTGAAAAACTTCGAGATTGCCATCAAAGAGTCTGCTCCCTGGACCGTCATGGCATCCTACAACCGCCTCAACGGGGTTCACACGCAGGAAGACCGATGGCTTCTCACGGAGGTCCTGCGCGATGAATGGGGATTCGAAGGGCTTGTGATGACGGATTGGACGGGAAAACGCCATACCCCTTCTCAGATTCAGGCCGGCTGCGACCTTATGGAGCCGGGCGGGAAATCGCAGATCAAAGAATTGGTCAAGGCAGTGAAAAGTGGGGAACTCCAGGAGGCCAATCTGGACATTTGCGTGAAAAGGGTGCTGGAACTTGTCGTGAAGACGCCCACTTTCAAGGGGCACGTTCCTTCGGGAAAGCCTGATTTGGAAGCACATGCCGCGGTTGCCCGTGAAGCGGCCGAAGAGGGTATCGTTCTACTTAAAAACGAGTTGGGCACGCTCCCGCTTGCAAAGGGAACGAAGGCCGCCCTCTTTGGCGTGGGCTCCTATGAGCTTCTTGCCGGCGGAACGGGTTCAGGCCATGTGCATCGGCCTTATGTGACCAGCCTGGACGAAGGGCTTGCCAAAGAAGGAATCCAGGCGAATGAGCCTCTTTCCAATCTGTATGCTAATTATATCAAGAAGAACAGGCCCAGGAAATCTTTCATGTCCAACATGCTTGGCAGCCCTGCCTGTCCTGAAATGCCTCTGTCCCGTGAAAACGTTGAAAAGGCAGCCGGGGAGGCCGATTATGCCATCCTTACCCTGTCCCGCCAAGCCGGAGAGGGAGGGGACCGTCACCTGGAGGATGACTTCCTGCTGAGTGATGCCGAGCAACAGATGCTTAAGGATATCTGTGAGGTGTATCACGCTAAGGGGAAGCAGGTCATTGTGGTCCTCAATGTGGGTGGTGTTGTGGAAACCGCTTCCTGGAAACACCTTCCGGATGCCATCGTTCTGGCCTGGCAGCCCGGCCAGGAGGGCGGTAATGCACTGGCGCATATCCTTTCCGGCAGCGTATGTCCCAGCGGACGGCTTCCCGTCACCTTCCCGGTGGATTACTTCGATCTGCCTTCATCGGCCCATTTCCCGTACGACTACAAGGGTGGCAGTTCCATGATTCCTTCAGGCAAGAAAATAGTGGACGGAGAGAATGTAGGTTACACTGAGTACAAAGAAGGATTTCAGGTAGGATACCGGTATTTCTCCCAGCCCGGCACCCCGGAAGTGTCCTATCCGTTCGGCTTCGGCCTGTCCTACACGCAGTTCGAAGTGGGGGAACCTGTCTGTGCGGAAGGCTCCGTTTCCGTCACGGTGAAGAATATCGGCCCCGTGGCCGGAAAAGAGGTTGTCATCGTGAAGAATCCTTATTTGTCGGCCTTCGGAAAAACCCGCCTTCTCCAGCCCGGCGAAACCGAAACCCTGGTCCTTCGATAATATATTATTCGTATCTTTATCCGCATAATAATCCAAATACACTACTATGGCTGAACAGAAATACCCTTGTGAGACCTGCCGTTTCCGGGCTCACTACGACAAAAATCCCAAATCTGCCATCGGCCGATTCTGGCGCTGGCATATCAACTTCTGCCCCGGCTTCCGTGCCTATTTCACCCATCAGGATGATGAGACCAAAGCCGCCATCCGGGAGAAGTACAATTTCAAGAAATACCATGATTGAAACAGGTATCAGGAATCGTCTTGAATCCTTTGCCACAGATGAAAACAGCGCCGAGACCCTCGGCAGCGGGAACGTCCGTGTCTTCGCTACCATCTCGATGATCGGCCTGATGGAAAAGACCTGCCTGGAAAGTGTGCTCCCTTACTTGGAGCCAGGGCAGGATACGGTGGGAACGCACGTGAATGTATCCCACGCGAAGGCTACTCCTGTGGGTATGAAAGTCTGGTGCGAAAGCGAACTTGTGGAGATTGACCGCCGGAGGCTCGTCTTCCGGGTGGCCGCTTATGATGAGTGCGGCCTTATCGGCGAAGGCTCCCATGAGCGTTTCATCATCGACAAGGAGCGCTTCATCGAGAAAACCTACGCGCAGCTATGATACTTTAAAGCCGAAACTGTCAAAGAAATCGGCATAATGCTCGCTGTGGAGGTCGGTGCCGATCATGTCGAACAGGTTTTCGGCCAGCAGGGCTTCGCATCGAACGCTCACAGCCTCGCCGTACAGGTCCTCCAATGATCCCACATTCCGCTGGAACAGGGTGCCGGCATCCTTCAGGCTGTGATAGCGGTCCATGTCCAAATACAGATAGCGTTCCGGGTGCGCCAGAACGGGCTGATACCCCATGTCCAGCAGGCGCTTGATCTCATCTTCAGGGACAATATTTCCAATCCGGCTAGCCTTGTGAATGGGCAGCTCAATGAGAATGTGATGGCCTTCCCACGGCAGCAGCCAGCCTTTTTCCAATGTCTCCGGCCAGGTTTCCGGGATAAGCCGATACTCCATCGAAGGGGTCAGTTCCAGTGGAATCTCACGCTTGTCAAGTTCTTCCTGCAGCCTCTTGCAGGTAGCTATTACGACCTCCGGGACATTGGGATACTTCCCAACCCGATGGGATGTACACACTGCCTTACGGAATCCCCAGGACACCTGCCTCCGGGCAAGTGCAACGGATTCCTCCAAACTACCGGCACCGTCATCCAGTCCCGGCAGGATATGGCAGTGGCAATCGGTTCCAGGGTCTATCATGCTTCAGGAAATTTCCGTGAAGGTACAACTTTTTTGTCAAATTAAAATCATTCGCGGAAGGTTGGTATGATAAAAACCAACCTTCCGCGATTTTGCTTATCTTTGTAGAGAACTGATTTTCAAATTGCCATGGAACTAATTGAAGCCATCCGGCACAGACATTCTGTCAGAAAATATACAGGCCGGCCCATTGATAGGGCCACGGCCGAGACCCTCCGTAGTGCCATCGAAAGCGCCAATGCCGAAAGCGGGCTGAATATCCAGCTCGTACTGAACGAACCCAAGGCCTTCGCCAGTAAAATTCACACATACGGAACATTTTCCGGAGTGAACGATTACCTGGTGATGGCCGCCCCGAAAGGGAAGCAGTGGGAAGAGAAAATCGGCTATTACGGTGAGAAGATTGTTCTCCTGGCGCAGACGCTGGGCCTCAACACCTGTTGGGTGGGGCTCACCTACAAGAAGATTACCGGGGCTTTCTCGCTAAGGGAAGGGGATATCGTCCACTGTGAGATAGCGCTGGGGTACGGCGAGAATCAGGGTGTTCAGCACCCTCTTAAGCCCGTAGAGAAATTCTTTGAGGCCGATGGGGAAGTGCCGGAATGGTTCAAAGCCGGTTTGGAAGCCGCCCTTCTTGCACCCACTGCCGTGAACCAGCAGAAGTTCAAGTTCATCCTTCACGATGGCAACAAGGTAGAAACCAAGACCTTCTTCTCTCCCTGGGGCTATACTATCATCGATTTGGGGATTGTCAAGTATCACTTTGAAATCGGCGCCGGCAAGGAGAAATTCACATGGCTATGAGAAAAATCCTTTTTTTGATATCGTTGCTAGCCCTTCTCTCTTGTTGCGCGCGGCACACAAAGACGGAATCGTACTGGGCCGAAAGGGCGGATACGGCTTCTGTCGCCCTTGTCAATTATTTCTGGAACCCAGACAAGCACTATTGCAATTACAACAGCGCTGGAGACACTACTTTCCATTATTGGCCGCAGGCCCATGCGCTGGATGTATTCACAGACTGGTATTTACGTACAGGAAACCCAGAGATTCTTAAGCTTTATGATGAATGGTACGAGGGAGTTCCCGCTGCCAACGGAGGAAGTTTCTGGAATCCTTATTATGATGACATGGAGTGGAACGGCATCGCTGCGCTCCGTGTATGGAAGGCAACAGGGGACAAACGGTTTCTTCTTGTTGCCAAGCAACTGTGGGAATTCATCATCCCTGCTTGGAACGACAGGGGAGGCGGTGGTATGACTTGGAAAAAAGGGATGGAATGGAGCAAGAACGCCTGCTCCAACGGCCCTGCCGCTATCCTGGCCGCCAGACTCTATCAGGAATTGAAACAGGAAGAAGACCTGCAGTGGGCACGGAGAATATACGCTTGGGAGAAAGAGCATCTTTTCGATAATGGGGCCATCTATGACAATCTCAACGGAGATACTGGTAAGATTGCCAACTTCTGCCTTACCTACAATCAGGGAACCTTTATCGGAGCGGGGGTGGAACTTTATAAAATCACCGGAGACGAGTCATACATACGTGATGCCATTCTGGCCGCCGATTATACCTTGGACCATCTTACCGTAGAGGGTGATATCCTTCAGCCCGAGGGAAGCGGTGACGGTGGAATCTTCAAAGGCATCTTTGTCCGGTATTTCACGCAACTCATCCGGGAAGGGGATTTGCAGGAAACAACCAAAATCCGATATATCACGTTCTTAAAGAACAATGCGGAAACTCTTTGGCAACAGGGAAACGACGGAGGACGTTTTGCTCCCGATTGGCGTGAGATGCCCGGCAACCCCTCTGCCATGACACCCCAGTTGAGCGGTTGCATGCTGATGGAATCAATGGCCCTGTTGGAGAGGGAAGGGGATCTCTTAACTTTTTGATAACTATTGTCTTTGTGGCATGAAAAGGCTTTTTTTACTTACATTTCTACTGCTCAGTCTGCCTTGTTTTTCCCAGGAACGGCAGCAACCCACGCCCGAGCAGATTCAGGCCTATCTCCGCACGCTCACCTCACATCCAGACCAGCATGTGCTGACTCCGGATAGTAGTGCGTCCAGCATCAGTCCTTATCGGGGAACAAAGAATTATGGGAAACGGATTGCCGTTTTCGGCGGTTCCCTGTCGGTCAACAAGGAGTCAGACGCGGCTAAGCAGATGTGGGCCGATCTTCTCAATGCCGAGGTAACCACCTATGGCGTTGGCGGTGCGGGCTTCTCCAGCGAACAGGGATATACCCTGCAGAAACAGGTTGACACTGCGGGAGTATACGATGTGTATGTCCTCTGGGCTTCTACCAATGACTATACCAATAGTCGGGAGTGTGGCAGTTGGAAGGATTACACGGTATATGACGGGTTTGACGAATCCAAGCTGGTCACTCAGTGTGGCGGCATCAACTACTGTATCCGGAAACTTATGGAGAAAAACCCCAGGGCGGAAGTATATTTCTTCACCTCTCTTCGCTTCTTCGGCTCCGATGCCGGGCACAACCCCTTCTCCCAGGAACCCAACAAGACGGGGAAGACTTTCGCCCAGTACATCGAAGCCCAAAGAGCCTGCTGCGCCCATTATGGAATCCCCGTGCTTGACCAGTTCAACCTTCAGGGAATCAACGAGTTCAATTGTGAACTATACTATGTGGAAGACCGGCTCCACATGAACGAGGAGGGATATAGGAAGATAGGACCGGTCCAAGCCGCCTTCCTCTCCAACGGCCTTTAATAGACGCTTTACAGATGGTTGTCGGCCAGTATCAATGCCTGCTCACCGGCGCGCCCAAGGCCCCTTTCAATCATTTTGTGAAGTTACGACATTTTTCCAGATTCCCCAACGGTTCTCTATTGTCCTTCACTGAATTCTGAAAGATGGAATGCTCCTACCGTCCCCAAAAGTGGGACAGTAGGAGCGAAAACACCCCTAAAATGCTCCTACCGTCCCAGATTTTGGGACAGTGGAAGCGTTAATCCATATTTAAGCTTTTTTCTTGCATATTAAAACAGTAAATTTGTATGGTATGAATGACAGAAGTTTCAGAGATATCATGCTGGCCCTCTCCTTATTTGTTATTATAGAGGGGTGCTCATCAAATACACCGACTATGGGGACCTATGCTTATGACATTGCCTTTCTGAACGAAAAAGGCATTGAAACGGTGGAACTCATCTCCCGGGACGGGGAATCCCGCATTGCGACTGTGCCCGTCTGGCAGGGACGCGTGGCCACTTCCACCTCGAAGGGTGAAAACGGGGAGAGCTATGGGTGGCTGAACCACGCCTTCATCGCCGCGGGGGAGAGAAACCCGCAGTTCAACAACTACGGCGGTGAGGAGCGTTTCTGGCTGGGCCCGGAAGGCGGGACCGCCAGCTGGTTCTTCGCACCCGGAGCCGAACAGGTCTTCCCCAATTGGGTAGTTCCCGCCCCCTTCGACACGGATGTCTTCCAAGTGACGGAGTGTTCACAAGGGAGTGTTACCTACAAAGGCGAAGCGAAGCTGCGGAATGCGAAGGACATCTTGTTCTCCATCGGCATGCAAAGGAAGGTGACTCTTCTGGAGAAGGATGCGCTGGAAGCCCTTATCGGCCCGGTTCCTGAGGGCGTGTCTTTTGTGGCGTATACCAGCGAAAATGCCATTACCAACGACGGGAACTTCACTTGGGACGAGGAGAGCGGCATGCCCTCGGTTTGGATGCTGGGGATGTTCTCTCCCTCGGAAACCACCACGGTGTTCATCCCTTATAACCAGGAAGGTGACAGCCCCATTGTGAAGGACGATTACTTCGGGCCGATGCCGCAGGGCCGACTTAGGACGGAAAAGGGTTTTGTGCTTTTCACCATTGACGGGAAGTATCGCTCCAAGATTGGCCTTTCCGCAAGCCGGTCCCTCGGTCTCGTGGGTGCGTTCGATCCGGTCAAGGGGCTTCTCACCATCCTGAAGACGGACGTTCCCGCCCCTGGTGAGCGGTATGTGAACTCACAGTGGGGGACGCAGGAAGACGCCTTTGGCGGTGACGCCCTCAATGCCTACAATGATGGCCCCACGGAGGACGGAACCATCATGGGACCCTTCTTCGAGATGGAATCCTCTTCCCCCGCTGCAGCCCTCGCGCCCGGCCAAACCCTCGTCCATACGCAGACGACCATCCATCTGGCGGGATCGGCAGATGTCCTGGAAAGGATTATCGTTCAAGTATTTGGTCGTTCTCTATAAGCGCCTTGCTTTAACGGATAACCAAAACGGCCGTCACGGGATAGTGATCGGAGAAATCGGTCACGCCCAGCGGGTAGCCTTCCAGCGTAGACACAACTTCGGACTTTTTGACGCGGACGGGAGCGGCGCTCCGTAAGCGCATAATGTAGTCGATGCAGGTGGTCGGGCCTTTTTCTGCGTGCTCATCGGGTGTGTGCGGTACACAGGGGCTTGTGGGGTCAGTCGGCGAGAGAACCTCCCAGCAGCGGGAAAGGGCTGCAATGACGGGGGATGCCGGCTCGGCGTTCATGTCTCCGCACAGGAGCACGGGTTTTCGGCAACCTTCAAAATGTTCTGTGAACCAGGCGTTGATGACCTCTGCCTGCGCTGTTGCTGCGACCTCTGAGCGGTGATCCAGATGGGTAGAGGCAAACACATAATCCTTTGTTTCCACAACGACGGCACTCCTGGGCTCTGAACCGTTTCCCTTGGGAAGGGCGATGTTATATCGGCCGATGATCTTGTCCCGTGAAGCTACACCGTTCCCGTAGGCTCCGCCGGCATAGGGGAAGGCGGATGCGAAAGCGAAATTCCATCCTCCCATTGTCTGGGCGAAGTCCTCCAGCTGATACGTCCCGTGGCGCCGGTTGCAACTGTCCAATTCGTTGAGGGACACGATATCGGCCCCTGCAGCCTTGACAGCGGCTGCAACATCCGGGATGCTGTTTTCCTTGTACTTGCTGAATGCGCCCACATTGTAGGTCATCACGCAGATAGTCCGGCTGCAGCCCATTAGGGTCATCAGGGAAAGAAGCAGGATAAGACGTTTCATGGCGGGAGAAGCTGGTTTCGTTCCGAAAGTTACGAAAAAACGGGTGAAAAATCGACGCCGTTTTCCTCTTTTGGTGTAGTATATGCGGAAGGTTGGTAGGTGAGTTGCGGAAGGTTGGTTTTTGGGGTGCCGACCTTCCGCAATAAAAATGCATTGTAGGGCACTGTGGCCGATAATCAGTGCGGAAGGTTGGTAGGAAAAAAACCAACCTTCCGCAAGGGGAGGTGGGCCTTTGGCTCTTTTTATTCGTCGTCGCACCCTTATGAAAGCAAGCTTTCAACGGATGCGCCGCCAAACAAAAATGCCGCACAAATGTGCGGCACCGGTGTATGCATTGCATAGCGCGGAGGCGGAGGGATTCGAACCCCCGGTACCTTTCGGTACAACAGTTTTCAAGACTGCCGCCATCGACCACTCGGCCACACCTCCAATTGGGGCTACAAAGTTAATAAAAAAATATGTATATTTGTAGCGTATGCGTAAGTTGCTCACAATCATATTGCTACTCGTCACGGCGCTGTCCATGGCCGCTCAAACAGCCACCGGGGCAGCTCCCCAGGCGGACACCCTTCGGCTGGGTTTTTCGGCCAGTGGAACGGTGGTGGATGCCTATACGGGCAGGCCGCTGGAGTCGGTGCACGTGTCCATTCCGGGCCGGCACCAGGCCACGGTGACCAATGCCGATGGCTTTTTTACCCTGAAGAGCGACCGGGCCATTCCGGTCATCGAATTCTCCTACCTGGGATTCAAGACACTGCGTCAGCAGCCGGGCGAGTCCATGACCATACGCCTGCAGCGGGAAAACCTGCAGCTGCTGGAAGCCTCCATCATCAGCGGAGACCCTCGCTCCATTGTGAAAGCGGCCCTGGACCGGACTTGGGATACCTATTGTACGGAACCGGAGCTGCTGGAGTGCTTCTACCGGGAAACCGTGCGTAAGCGCAACCGCTACACCTATGTGGCCGAAGCAGTGGCAAGGATATATAAACATACCTACGACGGCACCGTCTACCGCGATGCCGCTGCCCTGGAAAAGAGCCGCCTGCTAGTGAGCCAACGAAAGTCGGACACCCTAAGCGTCAAGACCATGGGCGGTCCCACGCAGGCCATTACGCATGATATCGTGAAGAATCCCAGCATTCTGTTCAGCGAAGACGACTGGCCGCTGTACGAATTCCGGATGGAGGCGCCCAGCTATATCGGCGACCGCTTGCAGTTTGTGATCACCCTAACGCCCGCCTATTCAACCGAATACGCCCTCTTTAAAAGCAAGCTGTACATAGACCGCGAACTCCTTACTTTTACCCGCATTGAGGCGTCCCTGGATATGAGCGACCGGAACAAAGCCATCAGGGCCATCCTGGTGAGAAAACCCCTGGGGCTGCGCTTTTTCCCGGAAGAAGCTACCATCGTCCTGAACTATCACCTGCAGGATGGCAAAACCCGTCTTGAGTATTTCCGCTCCACCATGCGTTTCGCCTGCGACTGGCGCAAACGGCTTTTCCGCACCCATTATACCAGTGTGAACGAACTGGTGGTCACCGATGTACGCCCGGAAGCCAAGCCCATTCCCCGCAAGGAACGCTTCACTCAAAGGGATTATCTGAACGATAAAGCCCTGGAGTTCATGGATCCGGATTTCTGGAAAGATTATAACATCATCGAGCCCACGGAAAGCCTGGAGCACGCGATCAACCGCTTGAGAAAAGGCCGATAAGCCCTATTTCACCCGGTGTTTACCGCCCTCGAAGGAGATTTCGTCCAGTGTGAGGATGCGGGGAGAGTCATAGATGCTGCGGACCAGGTTCAGGTGGTCTTCCGTGCCGCGGTGTCCGCCGATAAAATAGCCCCAAACCATAAACCAGGTCCATTGCGGCTGCTGCTCGAAAGTGTCGAGACTCTTGGGCAGCTGGCCCAGTTCGCCCATGGCGATGGGCTTCCCGCCGCCCAGCTCCACCAGTTGGTCGTGATGTGACTGTTTGTAGTCCCAGCCGTAGATATCGGCCGCCAGCACATCCACATATTCGTTGCCGGGGTAGAAGAGCTCATACGCCAAGGCATCGTCGTTTTCCTTTACGCGCGGAGCGTTGGCGTCCCACACCCAGAGGAGGTTGTTCAGCCCCTTGGAGGTGAAATACTCATAAGTCATGATCCACAGACGTTTGAAGCCGTTCTCGCCGGGCTTGTTGCCCCACCAGAACCACGCGCCGTTCATCTCATGGTAAGGCCGCCACAGCACCGGTACACCGGCCTCCTGCAACTGGGCCAAGTAGGGGATCACGCTGTCCATTTCCCGTTTCCAGGCGGCGTTCAGGGGCGTTCCGTCCGTGCAAAGCTGGTCCCACTCTTCCTGAGAAGGGGCATTGTCCATGGTCCAGACTTTGTCGCCGTTGCAGTCGTTACCGCCGTCCGTGAAACGAGGGTCGCAGCAGTGCCACATAAGCGTGATGATGCGCCCCAGCCGGGCCTGGGCAATGGCTTCGTTCACAATGCCTTGTCGGCCTTCTTCCACCGTGAGGCCCGTATGCACGCAAGGCCGGTCAAAAGGCACCGTGATACTGAGCGGCCCCGCATGCTGATAACGCTCAAACCCTTCGCCGATATCGTTGAAGCTGAAATCCGAACCCCACACCACAGGCCGCTTGCCGGTCATGGCGTACACTTCGTCATCGTAGCGGCTAAGGTCGCTGGCGAAATTGTGCTCTCCGGACAGCGTATAGGTGCCGCTGATGGAATAAAGGAAGGAAAGCAGCTCGCGGGCTTCCGGCGTGGCCGAAGGATTCACAGGCTGGGGGCCTTTGGGCGCGCAGGAGAGAGTCAAGGCCGATATAACTACAAGAAAGAGTGTACGTTTCATAGTGGAGCAATTTTTACAAATATAAGGAAAAAAAGCGTACCTTTGCCTTCCGAATGAAGAAGGTTGTATTAGGGTTGCTGCTTCTGGTAGCGGCGGGAAGCCTGCAGGCGCAGGAGTTGCGGGACACGCTGGATGCCTCGCGCATTTCCGCTATCCGGGAGAAGATGCGCAACACCACCCAGACGGGCCTGATGCACATCGAGAGCAAACAGCTCAACTCCGGCGTAGCCGTTTTCGGGTCGCCGGACGTAATCAAGAAACTGCAGATGCTGCCCGGCGTAGCCGCCGGCAACGAGCTGATGAGCGGCCTGTACGTTCACGGCGGCGACGGCAACGACAACCTCTATCTTCTGGACGGCGTACCCTTGTACAATATCAGCCATTTCGGCGGCCTGTTCTCCAGCTTCAACACGGATGTCATCGATAACCTGGACTTCTACAAAAGCGGTTTCCCGGCCCGCTACGGCGGCCGCATGTCGTCGGTGGTGGATGTGGAAACGCGGGAAGGTAACCTGGAACGGTATCACGGAAGTTTCTCCCTGGGTCTGATCGACGGCCGCGTGCAGGTGGAGGGTCCCATCGTGAAGGGGAAGAACTCCTTCAATGTGGGCCTCCGGCGCACCTGGCTGGATGTGGTGACCATCCCGGCCATCTGGTATGCCAACTCCCGCAACGGCGCCAACAGAACTGTGGGCGGCAACTATGCCATGTGGGACATCAACGCCCGCTTCACGCACCATTTTGCGGCCAATCACGTAATCAACGCCTGTTTTTATACGGGGGCCGATCACCTTCGCGCCAGCCAGGAGACGCTGAATACCGTCGTGGACGATACAGGCCTTCTGCATACCGGCCCTACGGAGATGAATATAGATGTCCAATGGGGCAGCCTTACCGGCTCCCTTTCCCATCAGTACGCTTTCTCCAAAAAGCTGAAAGAGAAGACCTTACTCTACTATTCCCAAAGCACTTCGGATACGGGCTACCGCTTCAGTTTTTGGAACTGGGCCGATAAGGAAACCGTCACCTCCATGGACGACAACGACATCTCCTACGTAAGGGAAATCGGCCTCAATTCCAACTGGGACTGGTATCCCAACGCGTCCAACCATGTGCGTTTCGGCCTGTCTACCCAATACCACTGGTACCATTCCGGCCGCGCCTTCACTTCTTCCACCGTGGAGGACGGGAAGGTCACAACGGAATCGGCCGATGACGTGGCGCAGGGCTACCGCTCCTTCGAGCCCGCCGTGTATGCCGAAGACGAGATTTTCCTGCGCTACAACCTTACGCTGAATGCGGGTCTTCGCTTGGCGTTCTTCGCCACGCCGGGGAAGACCTGGCCGTCGGTGGAGCCTCGTGTGGCCTTCAAATGGCTCATCAACAATAATATATCGGCCAAACTTTCCTATACGCGGATGAGTCAGTTCGCGCACCTGGTATCGGCCGTGTATATGGACCTGCCGTCCAACAGCTGGATGCCTTCCACCGCCAATGCCCGGCCCATGATCAGCGACCAGGTGGCCGGCGGCCTTTACACCACCTTCGGCCCGTTCCGCGTGAACCTGGAAGGCTGGTACAAGACCATGGATCATATCCTGGTGTACAACGGCAGCAACACGTTCGTTCCGCCCATCACGGAGTGGGAAAAGACTTTCACGGAAGGTAAAGGCCGATCCTACGGCATGGAACTGGAAGCCACGTACGAAAAAGGCCCGCTCACGCTAACGGCCTATTATACCCTTTCCTGGTCCAAGCGCAACTTCGACGCCATTTACGGCGGTTGGTACCTGGACCGCAACGACAATCGGCATAAAATCAACCTGGTGGCCAGCTGGCACTTTGCCAAGCATTGGGATGTGTTTGCCAACTGGAACTACCATACGGGCAACCGCATCACTTTCCCGTCCCATTTTATTGTAGTGGACGGCGAGAACAAGTATCTGTACGATGCCCCATACAATACCAAGCTGCCGGATTATCACCGCCTGGACCTGGGCGTGGACTATTCCACCACCTTCCGCAACGGGCACGGCCTCAAACTGAATCTGAGCATCTACAACACCTATAACCACCTGAATGCCTCCATGGCTTTCCTGGAAACCCATGCCGACGGCAGTTTCAGCGGCCTGGCCTATGGCCTGGTTCCCATTATTCCCACCATCACCGCCACCTATAAGTTCTGATGAGAAAGTTCCTTTCCATATTCGCCTGCCTGCTGCTGGCCGCGTCCTGTGAGATTCCCTTCGAACTGGACCAGGCCGGCGACACCAAGATTTACGTGCAGGGTATCGTGAACAACGGAGAGGTCTTCGTCACGGCCAAAGTGGCGCAGCCCATCACTGGAAAGGTACAGGCCGATGTCCCCATGGAGATTGAAAAAGCCTGGGACGGCGATGAGTTCTCGCTCCGGGTGCGGACTTCCGGCGTGGCGCCGGTGAGCGGCCGTACCACGGTGCCTCCGCCGGTGGAAATCCGCGATATGACCTGGCAGCGGGTACAGGTGGATACCATTGACGCCGTGGATATCCGCCTTACGCTGGACCATGCGCCCGGGGAAGGGGAGTATTACGGTATCCAGATCCTGCAGCACTACGAAGTAACCTATGTGGACGGCAGCAGTGAGGAAATGGACATCTATGGGACGCCCGGATACATTCTCACCGCCTCAGAAAGCGTGAGCTTCGACCTGGAAGATTTCATGCAGGTGAATTTTGACGGTCAATTCCTGGGCGGTGCGGAGTATATGCCATTGACCCTGATTACCCAAAAGCAGTTCGATGGGAATGTGTATCAGTTCTATCTGGACTCTTTCGACGCATCCATCCTGGATAACATTCGGAATCGTATGCCGGATGGGGAAACCGGCATGGCAGGTGGCGGTATTGTCAGCGGCGATGTAGGCCCCGGTTCGCAGGGTTTCGATCCCGACAAGATTCCCGTGGGCATGAAAACTACATACACCTTCACCTTCTATCGGCTGTCCCAGGAGTTCTTCCTCTATGCCAAAGCCATGTTCCAGAGCAACTTCGACTTCCTGGCCAACATGGGCTTGATTCCGGCTAGTTTTACCTGGAGCAACGTGGAGGGCGGATTGGGCTTTGTGGGCGCCGTGAACAGCACCAGTTTGGGCCCGTATGAATTTCCTAAAGAAAACTCAAATAAATTTTGGTAATTCGGGAAAAGGTGCTACCTTTGCATTCCCGCAACAGGGGCGTAGCTCAGCTGGTTTAGAGCGCTTCAGTCACATTGAAGAGGTCATCGGTTCGAATCCGATCGTCCCTACTAAAAAACTCCGACCCAATGGCCGGAGTTTTTGTTTTACAGCTGATTGTCCGATAATGAGAAGGTGTTGCCCTGGCGGATGTCGCCGGTGGTCATGCCTTTTTTGAGCCAGCGCATGCGCTGGGCCGCCGTTCCATGGGTGAAGGATTCCTCCACGGCATAGCCCTGTGCTTTCTTCTGGAGGTAATCGTCGCCGATGACAGAGGCGCAGCGGATGGCCTCTTCCAGGTCTCCGTCCTCGATGGAATCGAACATCTGATTCTCATAGTGGGCCCAAATGCCGGCGTAGAAATCGGCCTGGAGTTCTATGCGCACGCTCATGCGGTTGGCATCGGTCTTGCTCATGCGGGCCATCTGCTGATGGGCCTGGTCCAGCGTCCCCAGCAGGTGCTGCACGTGGTGTCCAACCTCGTGGGCAATTACATAGGCGTAGGCGAAATCCCCGTCGGCCCCCAGCTGCTGCCGCATGCTGGAGAAGAAGGAGAGGTCTATATACAGCTTCTCATCGGCCGAGCAATAGAAGGGGCCCATGGCGGCCTGGCCCGTGCCGCAGGCGGTGCTGGTGGCGCCGGTGTAGAGCACCAGTGTGGGGGCCTTGTACGTGCCAATGTTGTTTTTCCGGAAGTAACTGCTCCAAACATCCTCCGTGGAGGCCAGGATCTGGCGGGAGAAGGTGGCCAGGGCTTCGTTCTCCGCAGTGGGCTCATAAGAAGTTTGTGTGGTGGAACTGAGGCCGCCGGAATCTACTACATTCCTGAATACGTCGCCTAAATCGCCGCCCATCAATAGGGTTAGGATGGCGACAATGGCAATGCCGCCCAGGCCCAGACCGGCTTTTCCGCCGCCGCTGAGTCTTCTGCGATCTTCTACGTTGGAGCTTTCACGTCTTCCGTCCAGTTTCATAGTGTTATGGTTTTAAAAGGGTTTCACAAATTTGTTCGGCCTGGGGGAGGGATTCGAACTTGCCCACATCCACCATGCACAGATTGGGAGCGGCCAGGCCGAAAATGGGCTCTGCCGCGCAGGTTTTCAGGTAAAAGTCCATGATAGGGAAGCGGCCGCTGAAGCCCCATTCCCGGAAATGAGGGAAAATGCGGGGGTGCAGGTTATGCACGCCGGCAAAGGCGTATTGATGGCATGCGGCAGGGTCCAGGCCGGGGTAGGGGGAGCGCACTTCGCCCGTGGCACGGTCCATCCAGCCCACCAAGCGCATATCGGGGTCAAAGAGCAGCACCCGACGGGTATCCCGGTCGCTCACCACCAGCGTGGCCAGGGCATCGGGGCGCGTATTGCGCTGTACCCAGCCCAGGTCCATGTTGGACACGATATCCACGTTATGAATCAGGAAGGGCTCCTGGCAGGGGAGAATAAGGTCTTGGGCATGCAGGATGCCTCCGCCGGTTTCCAGCAGGCAGGCCGATTCATCGGAGATGCTCACTTCCACGCCTAAATCATGCGTGGCAAGCCACTCGCGGATTAACTCCGGGAAGTGATGCACGTTCACCACGATCTGCGTATAGCCGGCATCCCGGAGCTTCCCGATTACGTGATACAGCAGCGGCTGTCCGCAAACGGTTACCAGTGCCTTGGGAAGGCTGTCCGTGATGGGTTTCAGCCGGGTGCCCAGACCGGCGGCAAAGACCATGGCTTTCATCCTTAGAGCATTTTTTCAATATTCAGTTCCCGGTGGGTCACCGTTACCTTCACATTGTATTTATGCGAGAGGTACTGTCCCAGATGTTCCGCACAGTAGACGGAACGGTGCTGGCCGCCCGTGCAGCCGAAACACACCTGCAGGTGGGTGAACTTGCGCTCGATAAAGCGCTGCACATGGGCGTCGGTGAGCTTGTATACACTTTCCAGGAAGGTATTTACCTCGCCGTCGTCTTCCAGGAATTTAATCACTTCCTGATCCATGCCGTTGAACTGGCGGTAATGTTCGTACTTGCCCGGGTTGTTGATGGAACGGCAGTCGAAGACATAACCGCCTCCGTTGCCGGTATTATCGGCCGGAATGCCTTTCTTGTAGGCGAAACTGTAGATCTGTACCTCCAGGCGACGGTCCTGCGGGAACTCATTGAACTGGGGCATCTGCGTGAGTTGCAGCAAGATGTCGTTCAGGTGCGGATAATCCGTGAAGGGCGTTTGCAGCAGGGCGCGCAGGTTGGACAGGGCATAGGGGACACTGGCCAGGAAGTGCGGTTTTTTCTCGAAGTAGCCGCGGAAGCCGTAAGCGCCCAGCACCTGCAGGGTGCGGAAGAGCACGAAAAGGCGAAGGCGGGCGTGGAATTGTTCCTCGTCCACTTCCTGATAGGTGCGGAGGGCGCGCAGATAGCTCTGGATGAGCTTTTGCTTGAGCTGTTCAGGGAATCGGGAACGGGCCTGCCAGACGAAAGAGGCTACGTCGTAGTAGATGGGGCCGCGCCGGCCTCCCTGGAAGTCTATGAACCAGGGTTCGCCGTCTTGTATAAGTACGTTCCGGGCCTGGAAATCCCGGTGCATGAAGGTGTTGCCCTGGTCTTTCAGGAGATCGGCCTTCATTTTTTCAAAGTCTTCCTGCAGAAGGACTTCGTTGAATTCCAGGCCGGTGGCCTTGAGGAAACAGTATTTGAAGTAGTTGAGGTCGAAATCCACCATGCGGCCGTCGAAGGCCTTGTACATGCAGCGGTCCCAGTCCAAACCCTTGGCACCCTGGAACTGGAGCCGGGGCAGCTGTTCGATGGTACGGCACAGGCGTTCGGTCTCAATGGGGCTGTAGATGCCGCTTTCCCGGCCTTCCGTGACCAGGTTGAAGAGGACTTTATCGCCCAGGTCTTCCTGCAGGTAGCAAAGCTCATCCTGGCTCACGGCCAATACTGCCGGCACGTGTATGCCCTTATCCCTGAAGTGCTTGGACAGATAGATGAAAGCCCGGTTTTCTTCCAGGTTGTTGCCCAGCACGCCGATGAGGGAGAGATTGCCGCCCTTGAGGCGGAAGTAGCGCCGGTTGCTTCCCGACGAGGGTAATTCCAGGAGTTCGGCCAATTGCTGGCCCGTATATTGTTCGAATAAAGGTTTTAGAAGCTCTTCCGGCATGATTATTCCCAATTAATTGTGTAAAGATACCCACAAATCCCCGAAAAACCAAGAGCGAATCCTTGACGGATTAAAGAGGATTGGTTACATTTGCATTATGATGAAAAGAGTATTGATAGGCTTAAGCCTGGCCCTGGTTTTCACCATGGCATGCAATCAGGTTCCTCCGCAGGAAGACCGTTCCCAGTTTGTCCCCATTACAGACGTTGTGCCGGATGTTATTCTGGAAATCCGTTATTTCGGCACCTACAACTTCGTAGGGGACCGGATCGACGGCTATCTGGCACCCAGGGCATACCTGACCAAAGAGGCGGCCGACAGCCTTCGCGCCGTGAGCGACGAAGTCATCGGCATGGGCTATCGGCTCAAAGTCTACGACGCCTACCGTCCGCAAAAGGCGGTGGACCATTTTGTACGCTGGGCGGCCGATATCCCGGATGTCCGCATGAAGCCCTATTTCTATCCCGATCTGGACAAGAGCGTGCTCTTCGAGCAAGAGTATATCATGGAGAAAAGCGGCCATACACGTGGCTCTACCGTGGATTTGACGCTCTTCGACATGAATACGGAGAAGGAACTGGATATGGGCGGCACCTTCGACTGGTTCGGCCCGGAAAGCCATCCGGATTTCTGCGGCAACCCGGATACCGGCGAATTTGACGCCGAAGCAGCCGCTGCCAATCCCCGCGGCCTCACGGAGCAGCAGTTCCGCAACCGGCTCATCCTGCGCCAGGCCATGCTCCGTCACGGCTTCAAGCCCCTTTCCTCAGAGTGGTGGCATTTCACTCTCAAAGATGAACCTTTCCCTGATACTTATTTTACTTTTCCTATAGATTAATATGAAAAAGTTTCTCCCCATCCTGATTCTTCTTGTGACCTGCACCGGACTGCAGGCCCAGCAGCTGTATAACCTCTCCATGGACGACTGGACTAAAGACGGCAAGGTCTGGTATCCTAATGCGGCTGGCACCCAAAAGCTTTGGGACACCGGCAACAAAGGCACCACAACCCTGGGCATCAATGTTACCATGCCGGAAGAAGAATTCGTGGCAGTCAAGGGGCCCGGCAAAAAAGCGGCGTGCCTGAAAAGCGCTTTCGTGGGTGTCATCGGCATCGGTAAATTTGCGTCGGCCAGCGTCTATACCGGCAGTTTCCTTAAAACGGTGGGCACCAGCGGCGCACAATTGGGAGTCGGCGTACCTTTCACCTATCGGCCCAAGGGTTTGCACGGCTACTATGCGTATACGCCCGGGAAGATTGATTACGCCGATAAGACCCATTCTTCCCTGAAGGGCAAGATGGACGAAGGCAACATCGAAATTTACCTGACCACCTGGACTGAGCCTTTTGTTATCGACAACGCCAAGAAAATCGAGCTTACTCCCAAGACAGATGGTGTTATCGGCTTTGGCAACCTCACGCTGGACAAAGCCACCGACGGTTACGTGGAATTCAACATTCCCGTCATCTATCTTAGCGACGCCACGCCCACTTATATTGTGATCATGGCTTCCTCCAGCCGCTGGGGCGCCAGTTTCACCGGTTCTACCAATAGTGTCCTCTATCTGGACGAGATGGATCTCCAGTACTAGATGAGTCCTGCCCTTCTGCTTCCCCTGCTTTGTTTTGGCATCCTCGCCGGACGGAACGCCACCACCGACGGGTACGTGTACCTGGGCCATAACGAAGACCAGTTCGGGCAGAAGATGCTCAATATTTATCAGGTGCCGGCTGCTCCGGACCGTTGCGCCTATCTCTGGTTTGAATTCCCCGGCCAAGCTGCCGGGGATAGTTATGCCAACGAGTATGGCGTGTGCCTGGCCTCCAATCAGTGTCGCTCGCGCGAAGACAAGGCGCAGGGCAGTCTGGTATACGAAATCCGCACCACAGCCATCCAGAAGGCCCGTTCGGCGCGTGAGGCCGTGCACATCATCGGCTCCCTGGTGAGCCAATTCGGTTATGCCGATTCCGGCCGATCCTATCTGGTGGCCGACCAAAAGGAAGGCTGGATAGTGGCGGTGGTAAAGGGTCATCACTGGGTGGCGCAAAGGGTGCCCGACGATGAAATCGCCACCATCCCCAACTATTACACCATTGGGGAAATCAACCTGAAAGATACACTTAATTACCTGGGCAGCAAGGATATCGTTTCCTATGCCCGTAAGCGCGGTTGGTACAAACCCGGCAGGGACGGTGCCTTTAATTTCCGGCTTGCCTACGCCGATCCCAAAACTTTGTCAAGCAGCTATAATTTGGATCGGCACACCTTGGCGCAGGAGACTTTTTTCGGCGACTTCCAGCCGGAAACCTTCTCCCGCAAACCCGTGCGTAAGTTCCACCGCAGGGACCTGTCGCAGCTGCTTACGGAGCCACCTATCCGCCACGATGGCACCGCTCTCACTACGGTCTTCACCATGAATCCGGCCTTTCCTCCCGAAAAGGGAACGGTGGTGTGGGTGGGATTCCCGGGGCAGGATGCCGCCAGCCAGAGCCAGTGGACGGTGTTCATGCGGGTGCCGGAGTCCTGCCATCGCTATGCTACGGCCGATGAAGCGCTGGCCAAGCATTTTTCCGAAACCGACAACTTTCGGGAACGCTGGCCCAATCATTTCTACTGGCACTATCTGTATCCGGAAACGGATATCGACGTAATTCCGCACGACTTTACGGTCTATGTGCCCCGCCAGCCGCGCACAGAATCGGAACGCGACATCCACCAGCCCGGCGATACCTTCAACGATCATTTCCATGTATTGGAGGACCCTGTCCGCGGCTTCCTCTATGCTTTCTGGACGCAGGGTTCCTTCGAGACCGCCAACGACGAGCATGTGGTGTTTTCCAAGAGCGCCGACGGCGGCCGAAGTTGGACCGAACCCATTATCCTGGCCGGCTCTGCCACCCTGGCCGATCCCAAACCCGTGGCGGCCTGGCAGCAGCCGATGCTTAGCCGCAGCGGGCGTATTTACCTGTTATGGAATCAGGAAACCACGGTGAAAAAACACCTACAGGGCATTATGTGCGGCCGATATTCCGACGATGCCGGCGCCACCTGGAGCCAGCCGGAAACCGTTCCTTTCCCTATCCGATTCCAGGCCGATCCTGAAGACCCGTCCCTTCCGCCCATCTGGTGCATGTGGCAGCGGCCGCTTCGTTTCGGAGAGGACGGGCGCTATCTGGCCGGCTGTTCGCGCTACGACCGCAAGGGGATTGCGCGCGTGGAATTCTGGCAATATGAGAACATCGACGAAGACCCTGAAATCCGGGATATCCGCATCTCCTTCTTCAATACGGGAGAGCAGGCCTTCGACTCGTCGGCCGTGGAGAGCGACAAGGAGTATTTCCCCCGGGAAGGGAAGATAACGGAAGAGGCCTGCATCATCGGCCTGCCGGACGGAAGGCTCTTTGCGGTGATGCGCACGTCCATCGGCCATCCCGTTTGGTCTGTCAGTGCCGATAATGGCCATACCTGGAGCCGGCCGGAGGTGCTGCGTGAAAAAGACGGAGGCCCTGCCATCCTGCAGCCCTGTTCGCCCTGTCCTATCTATGATTTGAAAGGCCCCGAGGCCCGCAGCGGCCGTTATGCCCTTTTCGTGCACGATGCCTTCGATTTCAATTCCCCTACGTCTTATCAGAACCGCGGGCCGCTATATCGGCGGAATGGTACTTTTGTGCCGGGTGCCCATCAGCCGGTGTGGTTCGATGAAGGCGTCCTCTTTTCGCCGCGGGAAACCGGGAACTCCTTTTATACCAGTTTTACTGCGTTGAATGGAGAAAGCGTCCTCTGGTTCGGCGACCAGAAATTCTACCTCTTCGGAAAAGTAATGAACTGATACTGATATGAAAAGACTCTTATCCCTGACATTGGCGGTCCTGGCGTCCGTTTCCCTGCACGCCAAGGTGCAATTAACACCCCTATTTACCGATAACATGGTGTTCCAGCAGAATTGCCAGGCCCCGGTCTGGGGCAAGGCGGCGCCGGGAGCTACGGTGAGCGTTACCCCGTCCTGGAACGGTAAAACGTACAAGGCCAAGGCCGATGCTATCGGTCAGTGGTCTGTCAAGATCGATACGCCCAAAGGCAGCTTCAAAAAGTACACGGTGACCATTTCCGACGGGGAACCCGTAGTGCTGCAGAATGTGCTGGTAGGGGAGGTGTGGCTGGCCTCCGGGCAATCCAACATGCAAATGCCCGTGGAAAGCTGGCGGGCAGTGCGTACCAACCAGGAAGATATCGCGGGCGCCGCCCAATACGCCAACCTGCGTCTGCTGCAGGTGTCCAGGGCCACCGGCATGAAGGAGCACGATTATTTCAGCGCCGATTTCGACAAATGGAAGGAGTCTTCCCCCGAGACCGTGCGCAACTTCTCCGCCGCGGCCTGGTACTTCGGCCGGAAGCTGATGGAAGAGTTGAAAGTCCCTGTGGGCATCATCCACAGCAGCTGGGGCGGCACCATCATCGAAGCCTGGATGAGCGAAGGTGCCATTAGTCTGTATCCGGAGCAGTCCGGCGCGCTGGCCAAGGTAAAATCCCTGTCCGACGACGAATCCGAGCGCGAAAAGACCTTCGATGAAGAGATTGAGGCTTTTACCCGGAAAGCCGAGCTGCAGGATCATGGAAAAAGCGGCGGCGTGGCCGTCTGGGCCCGTCCCGGCTTTGACGATACTGCCTGGAAATCCATCCAGCTGCCCTGCCAGGTGCAGGAACTCTGGCCCTCCACCAACGGCATCTTCTGGTTCCGCAAAACCATAGATATCCCCGCTTCCTGGGCCGGAAAAGACGTTACTCTGAGCCTGGGTCCGGTGGACGATTTCGACGAAACCTACTGGGACGGGGAACTGGTGGGCTCCGGCCGCCTGTGGAACAAGGCCCGGGAATATACCATTCCTGGCAGGCTTATCAAAGGCGGTAAGGCGGTCATTTGTGTCCGCTGCACCGACGACCACGGCGAAGGCGGCATATACGGTGCTCCCGATCTTCTTTTCGTCGAGGGCCCGGACGGCCAGAAAATCGGCCTGGCCAATGAATGGAAGGTGACGCTCTCCGTTTCCTTTAACGGAGTACCCCGGTCCACGGCTAAAGACCCCAACATGCCCACGGTGCTGTACAATGCCATGATCAAGCCCCTGGCTCCGTTTGCCATCAAGGGCGCCATCTGGTATCAGGGCGAATCCAACGCCGAAAGAGCCTACCGTTACCGTGACCTTATGCAATCCATGATTCTGGACTGGCGCGCACTCTGGGGCTATGATTTCCCCTTCTATATCACGCAAATTACCGGTTACAAAGCCATAAATGCAGTTCCCGGCGACGATGGCTGGGCCGAACTTCGTGAGGCGCAGGCTATGGCCACCCAGGCACTTGATGGGTGCGGCATGGCCTGTATCATCGACCTGGGCGAAGCGGAAGATATCCATCCTGTGCGCAAAAAGGAGGTAGGTGAGCGCCTGGCCAGACTGGCATTTGCCAACGATTACGGCCGGAAACTGGTAGCCAACGGTCCCCGTTACGAATCCTACAAGATCCGTGGCGGCACAGTTGTTGTCAGTTTCAGCGATGTGGCCGACGGGCTCAAGACCATTCCTTCCGGTTCCTTTGCCCAGGCCCGTTATGGAAGCATAGATGAAAGGGTGGAAAAAGCCGAAAAAGGCGTCGTCATGGGATTCCAGATTGCCGGCCCCGACAGGGTCTGGCATTGGGCCGATGCCCGCATCGAAGGCAAGGAGGTGGTGGTGTCTTCTCCGGAAGTTCCTCAGCCTGTGGCCGTCCGCTATGCCTGGTCCATCAACCCGGTATGCAACCTGTACAACTCGGAAGGCCTTCCGGCCTGGCCTTTCCGCACCGACGACTGGCCGGGTGTCACTTATGGAAATCTTTGAAAATTAATCTTGTAGTACCATGAAAAGAATTCTGCTTGTATCGGCCTTTATGCTGGCCTGTGTTTCCCTCTTTGCCGCCAAGCCTATGAAGGTTAGCAAGGGCAGCCTGGATGTGCTTAAACAAGATGCCACGGCCACCTGGACCATCGACCTTTCAGAGGCCCAGTTTGTGAACAATGGCATTTTCGCCAAGGAAAAGAAGGGCGATTTCAAGACCTGGTGCGAGGACGACTACGATGTACGCGTCCAGCTCATGAACGATGAATTTTTCAAGGCCTTCAACAACTATAGCAACGGCCTCAAGCTGGTGAACGAAGGCGAGGCTCCCTATAATGTAATCCTGAAGGTAAATACCTTCGAACGTTCCCAGGGCCCTGGCATTGCAGGAAGCTGTTACATCAGCATTTACGGAACGTTCACCGTGGTGGACGCAGCTTCCGGAGAAACCGTCCTGGAGGTCCAGGTAAACAATGTAAAGGGCGACACCGATTTCGTTGAAACCGACCGCTTCCCCAAAACCATGAACTGGTTCTGCCGCGACCTCTTCAAACTGAAGAAGTAGTGAAAAGACTCGTCCTTTACATTGCCGCGATTCTGTTGATGCTTTCCTGCAGCAACAGGAAGGGATGCCCGGAACTGGAGGCAGGTTTCAGTAACCCGCCTCATGAAAGTCGGCCTATGGTCCTTTGGCATTGGATGAACGGCAATGTGACGAAGGAAAGCATCAGGAAGGATCTTCTATGGATGCATGACATAGGGCTTTCAGGCTTCTTCCTTTTTGACGCGGCCTATTCAACGCCTCAGGTAGTTGACACCCTTCTTCCTTATATGAGCGAAGGCTGGAAGGATGCTTTCCGCTACGCCGTGAATCTTGCGGATTCCCTCGGCCTTGAAGTGGGCATTGCCAGTTCCCCTGGCTGGAGCCTTACCGGAGGCCCTTGGGTGAGCGAGGATGATGCCCAGAAGAAGTTGGTCTGGAGCACGACACCTGTAAGCGGCCATTACCGTGGGGCTCTTCCGTTGCCATCGAGTACTGTCTCGTCTGGGCTTTTCCATGCTGTCCCGCAGCAGGAAGGCATAGTACGGGACTACCTTAAGGAAATACGGGTCCTGGCGGTCAGGCAGGATTCTGAACCGGTGGTCAAGGATATTTCTTCATTTTATGGCGACGGAATACTTGACTGGAATGCTCCGGAAGGGGACTGGATGGTCTATAGGTTCGCATATACCTTGATAGGGACCACGAATGGGCCTGCTCCACCTGAGGCTACCGGTCTTGAGGTGGATAAGCTGGATGCAGGAGCGGTGAGAAGGTATTGGGACAATTATCTGGGACTGTACAAGGAAACCCTTGGCCGCGACCTTGGTCCTGGTTCAATCAACAACATTGACATTGACAGTTACGAGTCAGGAAAGGGGACATGGACCCCGAGGATGGAGGAAGAGTTTGAAAAGAGGAGGGGGTATTCAATGGCTCTGTGGCTTCCTGCCCTTGCCGGTGAGAAGATCGGCACCGATGAGGAGCGCGAGCGATTCCTCTTTGACTGGCGCCAGACACTTGGAGAGCTTCTCGCCGAAAACCATTACGATCTGGCCACCGAAATATTCCATGCCCAAGGCATCAAGCGCTACAGCGAATCCCATGAGGAAAGGCGTTCCTTCATGGGGGATGGAATGATGGTCAAAAGGACGGCCGATGTGCCTCAGGGCGCATTCTGGGTGCGTTTCCGGGCAGGTGTCTATGCCACCATGCCGCACATGGAGGCCGATCTTCGGGAATCTTCGTCAGTGGCCCATATCTATGGCCAGAACATCTGTGCCGCCGAAGCTTTCACCACTAATGGCCGACCTGGCAAATGGGATGGATGGTGGGCCTATCAGTGCCATCCCGGCAAGCTCAAACCTGTGGCCGATGCGGCGATGGCCGAAGGACTCAACAGGTTTGTGATTCACACTTCCGTCCATCAGCCGTCAGAAGCGTTCAAGCCAGGCCTTGGTCTGGGTCCCTATGGCCAGTGGTTCAACAGGTACGACACCTGGGCTTCAGAGGCTCGTCCCTGGATAGACTACATCAGCAGGAGCTGCTTCATGCTCAGCCAGGGCCGTTTTGTGGCCGATATCGCCTATCTGTATGGGGAGGACACCAATCTTACGCAAAGGTTCGGCCAGGAGAGGCCGGGTATTCCCGCCGGATGGAACTATGACTTTGTGAACGGGGATGCTCTTGTGAACGCTCTCAAGATAAAGGATGGAAAGATGGTTTCCAAGTCCGGAGCGAGTTATCGTATGCTGGTGGTCGACAACCAGATAGAAAGAATGTCTGATGCTGTTGCCGCTCGCATTGAGGCCATACGGGAGGCAGGAATCCCTGTATGCGACCTCCGGGAAGGCGGGAAGATGTTATCCGTTCTTGAGAAGGAAGGTATCAGTCCCGATGTGTCAGATGTCCCTGATAGCGTGGCCTTTGTCCACCGCAAGCTTCCTGGCGGTGAGATCTATTGGATAGCGAATATATGCTCAAGGCCAAGGAACATGACTTTGGGCCTCCGGGATTATATGTCTGATGGACTTGTGCGGAGAGCTTTGGAGCCCAAGGTGTGGAGGGCCGATCGCGGCACTGTTGAGGATGTTTCCTATCGGATAAAGGATGGACGCATGTTGGTTGACCTTAACCTGGAAAGGGATGATGCCGTGTTCGTGGTGCTACAAGGAAAGGCGAAACAGAAGTCCTTTGTTGCTTCTGCGAAAACGCCTGTAACTGAAGAGCTTCTGCTCTCGACAGACTGGGCCGTTCACTTTGTTCCGGCCATCAATCCAGAGGAAGCTGCAGACTATCACTTTGACAGTTTGTTTGCCTGGAATGAATCCCAAGATCCGTTTATCCGCTTCTTTTCTGGTACCGCTACTTACAGGACGTCCTTCCGATGGAATACGGACCGTAGTAGTGCGGAAGCCGTGCTGGATCTTGGACAGGTATGCAATATGGCACACGTGTACGTCAATGGCAAGGACCTGGGTCTCCTGTGGAAGGAACCCTACAAGATTGACATCTCAGGGGCTCTAGTGGAAGGGGATAACACTTTGGAAATCAAGGTTACCAACTCCTGGGGCAACAGGCTCATCGGAGATTCGGCCCTTCCCAAGGAGAAACGTGCCACCAAAACCTCCTGGGAGTTCTATTCTCCGGACGATCCGCTGCCCGTTTCCGGCCTGCTGGGGCCGGTAAGGATTTTGAGATAGAGGAGTTAAGTTTTAGAAAACGTACAACTATTCTTGACAATTCATAAAAATGTAGTAAATTTGCAGTAGCGAATTGTTGCCCCTTGAGAAAGGGCTGACTAAAAAAACAGGGTGCTATTCGAATGGATAGCGCTCTTGTTTTTTCAAAGAAAGAAGAGTATCGGATGATGTGCTTCTATTATTCTCATCCAATGGGTATTTGTTAACACTACGTTTTAGTCAAACAATATCGCTATGATCAAGTTCAAAACCAATCTTAGCTTCGGATTCAATCTGGAGCGGAAACCTCAGTCACAAAAAGAAGAGGAGAAGACCATCTCAAAAGTCTTTCTGGTAGCCAAGGAGATCATCCTGAAGCGTTGGCTGAAAAGCTGACGTGAGTTAGTTCACCCGAACTGAAATCTCATATGCCATCCGAGCAAAGGGCTGCCTACCATTGGGGGCCCCTTTGTGTGTCTGGGAGTATTCCCTCGCTGACCTATGGGATTCCGCTTCGCGGCATCCCTGGACGCTCGCCGCGGGGCCCTGGCAAAGCATTGATACACAGCAGATGGTCCCTAGGACCATCTGCTTGTTTTCGGCTCCAGCCCCTTACGAAAGCAAGCTTTCGACGGGCCTGAATCCAAAAACAGCCAGTTGCATGAGCAACTGGCTGTATATCAATACTTTGCGGTGAGTGAGGGATTCGAACCCCCGGTACGCTCGCACGTACACCTGTTTTCGAGGCAGGCTCCTTCAACCACTCGGACAACTCACCGGATTGGGGCAGCAAAGATACAATTATTTCGGGTATTTACAAAACTTTCACCCCAATTCCCGGGAGGTCGGGAAGCGTGAGGCGACCGTCCACCACCTGCACGCCTTGGAAGCGGTCGTTGGAGATGAGGAGGTTACCGTCAAGGTCGGCGAAATCTACGGCGGGGGAGAGTTGGGCGGCGGCCGATACGGCACAGGAGGTCTCCGTCATGCAGCCCACCATCACTCTCATGCCCAGGGCGCGGGTGAGGGTGACCATCTTCCAGGCTTCCCGCATACCGGTACATTTCATCAGCTTGATGTTGATGCCGGAGAAGGCGCCGGCCAGGGCGGGGATGTCCCGCAGGCGCTGTACGCTTTCATCGGCAAAGATGGGCAGGGGACTGCGCTCGGTGAGCCAGGCTGTGTCGTCAAGGCGGTCCACCGGAAGAGGCTGCTCCACCATCACTACGCCATGCTCGGCCAGCCAGTGAATTTCGTCCAAAGCTTTGGAGCGGTCTTTCCAGCCTTGGTTGGCGTCTACGGCCAGCGGAACGTCCGTGACGCTGCGGATGGTCTCAATCATCTCTACATCGCTGTCCAGGCCCACTTTTACCTTTAGAATATTGAAGCGCCCGGCCGCTTCCAGCGTCTTTTCCCGGACTACATCCGGCGTATCGATGCCGATAGTATAAGTGGTGGAGGGCGCCTTGGCGGGGTCAAGGCCCCAGATGCGATACCACGGCTGGCCGATAAGCTTGCCCACAAGGTCGTGCAGGGCGATGTCCACGGCCGCCTTGGCGGCGGAATCGCCGGGCGACAGGCTGTCTACATAGGCCAGAATGTCTTCCAACTGGAAAGGGTCAGTGAACTGCGAGAGGTCTACTCGCTCCAGAAAGGCGGTGACGGAAGCCACCGACTGCCCCAAATAAGGCGGCATGGAGGCTTCTCCGTAGCCGATAATTCCCTCATATTCAATTTCCACCTGCACGTCCGGTGTGGTTTTCCGGCTATAGGAAGCCACGGTGAAAGTGTGCGTGAGTTCCAGTTCGTAGGGGAAGAAGCGGAGCTGCATGCGGCCGCTGCCGCCTTTGCCCACATGGAAACGCTGCGGACCGCCGGCGCAGCCCAGAAGGGCCGATCCGGCCAGGGCCAGCGAGGTGGTTTTCAGAAAATCGCGTCTATTCTGCATAGAAAGGATTGGTAAGGGTAGTGGTGAGGTCCGGATCCTGATTGAGGTAGGGGAGGACACGTCCGCCAAAGAGATAGCGGCCGCTGTTGAAAGCATCGTACATAGGGTCCTTGGCGTTGAAACTGCCGATTTTCACAAACCCCAGGGAGTGGATAAAACGTCCTTCGCCCAGATAGAAGCCCACATGACCTACGGCGGGCTTCCCATCGTCTTTCCATCGGCCGAAAAAGACCAGGTCTCCGGGCTCTAATTTCTCCATATCCGTGATACGCTCTCCTTCCAGCGACTGCGGACCGGCGTCCCGCGGGATGATGATGTCGTGCATATATAGCACCGTGCGCACGAAGCCGCTGCAATCCATGCCCTTGGGCGACATGCCGGCCCAGATGTAAGGGAAGCCCAGCATGCTCTTGGCCGTTTTGAGAATGGCTTCCGGACTTTGGTCCAGGTCTTTGCGCCAGGCGCGCTCTTCCTGGGCATCCTTGGTGGAGATATAACCGATACGGCCATCCGGGAAGCCTACCTTATAGAACCTGCTCACCGTTCCCAGGTACAGGAGCCGGTTGCCGGCCACGGCATCTGAAATGGTGGCGCTTTTGGCCGATGCCTTTTGATAGATAAGGGTATGGAGCGCTGTTACCACCACCTTGCGGGCGGCGTTCCAACTGTGATAGTCTTCAAAGTCCATGTAGGTGATGACATCCTTGTGTACCCATCCGGTATATCCGTCGGGCGTTTTCACTTCCGGCCAGTTGTTGCTGTCTCCGGTGCGAAGGATATGCACAGGCGTGCCCAGAAGGGCCTGAGACACCATATCTGCAGTGAATTCCGGAGTGCTCCGCATATTGCAGACGGAGATATTGACCACACCCCATTGCTGGGAAAAGGCAGTGAGGCTCAGCAGGAGCCCGGTTGCCATCAATAACAGTTTTTTCATAACTTCAAAGTTATTTAGAAAACGTCATTTTTGCAAATGCGTGAGATAATTCCTAATATTGCACAATCAAAAACGCGTATATACTATGTTGAAAATCGGGATTTGCAATGACCACGCTGGCGTGGAGTATAAGTTCAAGCTCGTCAAGATGCTCCAGAACCGGGGTATTGAAGTGGTGAATTATGGCACCGACACAACCCAGAGCGTAGATTATCCGGACTATGCCCATCGCCTGGCCAACGCCGTGGAAAACGGTGAGGTAGACTTGGGTATCGCCCTCTGCGGAACCGGCAACGGCATGGCCATTACCCTGAACAAGCATCAAGGCATCCGCGCCGGCCTGGCGTGGGATACTCCCATCGGCATGCTGGTGGCCCAGCACAACAACGCCAACGTACTGGTGCTCCCGGCCCGCTTCATCAGCTATCCCAAAGCCTCCGCTATCGTTCGCAAATGGCTGGACACCCCCTTTGAGGGCGGCCGTCACCAGAAGCGCATCGACAAAATGCCCTGCCAATGAGTTTCCTTGTGCCCCGCTGCGGCCAGGTACTCTCCCGCGACATCGCCGATTATCCGGAAGGCATCATCCTCCCGGTGGACAAGCCGTATCGCTGGACATCGGCCGATGTAATCCGTAAACTCAAGTACGCCGCCATCAGACACTTCGGCAAGAAGAACCTGAAGGTGGGGCACGCGGGTACGCTGGATCCGCTGGCCACAGGGGTGCTGCTGGTTTGCATCGGCAATGCCTGCAAACAGGCCCAGATGCTGCAGGACCACGATAAAGAATATATCGCGCGCATCCGCTTCGGCGCCACCACCCCGTCCTACGATTTGGAAAAAGAGGTGGACCGTCAGTTCCCTTATAAACATATAACGGCCGATATGGTCCGCGCCGCGCTTCCTGCTTTCCTGGGCGAACAGGAACAGGTGGCACCGCTCTTCAGTGCCAAAAGCGTGGACGGCGTCCGCGCCTATGAACTGGCCCGGAAGCTGTACCGCAGCGGCCAAACCGACGCCATCGATGCCGCCGCCCTGGAAACCCTCCAGAGGAACAAGATCCGCATCAGCGAGCTGGAGTTACTGGAGTTTGTTCCTGCGGAGGAGGGGGTATTCTCTCCGGAATCTGTGGCCACCCTCGGCCTCATAAGAGGGAGGGGCCCATCCGCTAGGATGGGAGGGGTCGGCGAAGCCGACGATTTCCGGGAGAATACCCCCTCCTCCGCGTCATCCCGTATCCATGTGGCTGACACATCGGCCCTGGGGCTGCCGGAGGCGGTGATCCGGATTGCCTGTTCCAAGGGCACTTACATCCGGGCTTTTGCACGGGATTTGGGCGAAGCACTGGATTCGGGTGCACACCTTGCCGGCCTTATCCGCTCCCGCAGCGGGGATTTCTCGGTGGGCGATAGCCTCTCCGTGCCCGAAGCCCTGTCCCTTTTCCCTGTTTCCCGGCCCGTTCCGTCCGGCGTCTCGGAGGTGCGGGATTCGGCCGATTTGTAATCAGTTTATATTCAGTAGGTTACAAAATTCATGATGCCCGTGCCTGCTTAAAAACGGGGGTGGTGGCACCGTAATATCATGTAAGCGACTGATAATCACTCACTTGTGGATTGTGCCAAAGCCTGGCGCAAGCTTGCGTAGAGAAGAAGGGCTGGGATGCGGTGGGAATGGCGTATATTGGAAAGAAAAGATTTGGTGAATCCAAATTAAATGCGTACATTTGCGGGCTAAATTTTTAACAATTAAAACTCATTGCATCATGGCAGAATATTTACAGCCTGAGAAAAAGCAAGAGATTTTCGCGAAGTACGGGAAGTCCAATAAGGACACCGGCTC
>JBGVCF010000033.1:0-163888 GCA_045226315.1 Candidatus Cryptobacteroides sp. | reverse complement strand
ACTACACCGCTAAATCGAAGTGATGACCTATAACCCAACTTCTGTCCGAATCATTTGGAAAATCCATAAGAATAGATACGGATTTTTTCGTATTTTTGAGCTATGAAGTCTATTCTCAATCCCTGCACCGACCCTCACTGGAATATGGCGCACGACGAATTCCTCCTGGAAGGCCTGCAGGAGAAAGTCTTCTGTCTGTGGCAGAACCGGCCGTCGGTGATTATCGGCCTGAACCAGAGCGCTCCGGCCGAGGTTAATCTGAAGTACCTGGAAGAGAATGACATCACCCTGGCCCGGCGCGTCACCGGCGGCGGTGCCGTGTACCACGACTTAGGCAATCTGAACTACACCATCGCCGGCCCGTCCCGGGAACTGGAAAACGACTATGGCCTCATGGCCGAAACCCTCAGGAAATTGGGCGTTCCCGCAGAGCGCTCCGGCCGCAACGACATCCTGGTAGAAGGCCGCAAATGCTCCGGCTACGCCAAACGCCTGAGCAAAGACCGCATGATGATTCACGGCACCCTCATGTGGGATGTGAACCTGGAAGTACTTACCCAGGCCCTCCAAGTGCCTGGCAGCAAGTTACAGGCAGCCGGCATCGCTTCCGTGCGCAGCCGTGTGGTGAACCTCAAGGAATACCTCCCCCTGTTCGGCCAAATCCAGGAATTCCAGGCCGCCCTGCAAACCATACTGTCCGACGGCGATCCCATCATTACCCTCACCCGGGAACAGATCCTGGGCATTGACCAAATGGCAAATGAAAAATTCCGCCGCTGGGAATGGATATACGGCCACTCCCCCGCCGCCAGCTTCCAAAACAGCCGGAAATTCGCCTGCGGAACCATCCAGGTGCAGTATACACTCAAGCACGGTGTGTTCGAAAGCCTCAGTTTCAGCGGCGACTTCCTGGGCAATCGGCCGGCCGAAGAACTGGCCCGGCAACTGATAGGAAAGCGCATCGAGGATATCGGCACGCTGCCCATTTCCCATTATTTCGACCAACTCACAGCAAAAGAATTCATTACGTTGTTCCAAGAATAATATGAAAAAGACCTTCACCCTCCTGGCAGCTGCGCTGATGCTGGCCTCCTGCGGGAATCAACCCACAGTAAACTACAAAGTCTGGTACGATTGGCCGGAACGGAACCTGCCCGCAGATTTCGCCACTCTGGGAGAACCCAACGTGCAAGGCGTCAAAACCAATCTGGACCTGGAAGGCCTGGACGACACCAAGAATCACTTCTGCGCCCTGTTTGAAACCACCCTGCCGGTAAAGAATGAAGAAGAATACAACTTCACCCTCACCACCGACGACGGCAGCCGCTTCTACGTGGACGGGGAACTCCTGATTGTGAACGACGGCGCCCACGGCCCCATTGAGAAAAAAGTGTCTAAAGTGCTGTCCAAGGGAAAGCACGCCCTGAAAATCGAATTCTTCGACTTTGACAAAGGCCAGACCTTGTTGTTCAAATATGCCACTCCCACCATTCCGGAAAGGGAACTGGATAACACTGTGATGGCCCGGGAAGATAAAGCCTCCAACAACAAGAGTTTCGTGAAACCCCAGGCCAAGGAAGCTTACAAGCGTTTCAAAGCCTGGAAGGGAAAGGACGACGTTCTGGTTTTCCCCATCCTCACCGACATCCACACCTGCGGGCGCTTCTCCTACAAGCATATCGGCTATGCCGCTACCGTCGCCAAGGTTTTCGGGGCCGATTTCATGGCGCTGCTGGGCGATATCGGCCTGAACTCCTATCCTGCCACAGTGGATGCCAAATACGCCCAATCCATCGTGGACAACACCCGCGACCAGATGCTCAAGTATAATGGAATGTGGCTCTTCTCTCCCGGCAACCACGACTGGGATGCCGGTGAAGGACGTTATTATACCGAAGAAGAACTATCAGAAATCTTCCAGCAGCCCTGGCAGGAAAAGGGCGGGAAGAACCTGCACCTGATGCCCGGCAAAACCTACGGCTGGTACGATATCCCCAAGAAGAACTTCCGCATCATCTTCCTGAACAGCGAGGCCACCCGCACCAAGGGAGAATACTATTATTGCTACGGCGATGAGCAGCTGGCCTGGCTGGGCGGTCTCCTGGAGTCCACGCCGGAAGGGATGAACGTGCTGCTGTTAAGCCACTGGATGCCCCAACCCATGGGCGTATGGAACGCCGTTTCCATGAATCCTGTGGGCAAGGAGCCTTTCAACAAAATTACGGATCTGCTGGCCTCCTTTGCAGGGAAAATCAATTTGGTTGGGCTCTTTACAGGAGATTCGCATGTGAACAACTACACCAAGAAAGACGGCGTAAACTACTATATTACACAGGGTTATGGATGGGTAAGCCCGGACGTGATGATTCCCGGACAAGCTCATGCCGTATTCGATTACCGGGAAAGCCTGTGCATTGACGTAGTGGCCGTAAAGCCCTCCACCCGCGAAGTACACACCTTCCGCGTAGGTGCCGGTGGGCCGGACTTTGATTATACGTTCACCTACTAAGTATTTTTCTTATCTTTGTATATCTAAAGCAGATAAAAATATGTCACGTCCTGGAAAGCATATCGGATGGCTCATCGCCCTCGTCATTCTGGCTATTGTAGCCGGGATTCTGTATTTCAAGTACTTATGGGTATTCTCCGACGGAACCAAAACCGGTGAACTGAATTCCCTCACCTACACAGGCTATGTGTTCAAGACCTACGAAGGAGAGATCATCCTAACCGGTTACGGCACCAAAAACTCTTCCGGCACTGTTCAGTCCAAGAACTTCAAGTTCTCGGTGGCCAACAAGGAAGTGGCCCAGAAAATGTCCCAGATGACGGGCCTGCGCATTACTGTCCATTATAAGGAGTACAAAGGCGCACTCCCCTGGCGCGGCTATGAAAAAGCCATTGTAGATTCCGTGGTAGAAGAGCCCATCCACGTTACTCCCACTAATCCGGAAGAATCCTTTATCCTCTAAATGCTTATGAAACAGATGTTTCTATCGGCAAGCGTCTTTCTCGCCTGCAGTTTAGCCTTTGCTCAGAACCGTGTCATCGATACCCGGGAAGCCCATCCCGGAAAGGACCTCACCATGGAGGAAGCCATCTATAAGGGCGTGGGCTATTCCCGTGCACCCCGTCTTTTCCTGCAGGCCGATGGTACCGTGGCCGACAAACCGCAGGCTCCTGCCGCCTCGGAACGATACACCCTGTTCCAGGAAAGGGGCAGCCTGTATGCCCGGGATAATGCACGCGAGGAAAGCTTCGTGATCGCTCCTTCCGACGGGCCCAATCTGGTGTTCGGCGAGACTGTGAGCCGTAATGAGTTCGGCATCAATGCAGGCTGGTATATGAGCCCGGATAGTTCCAAGGTGGCATTCTACCGTAAGGACCAGAACAAGGTCACCTGGTTCCCGTTGCTGGACATCCAGACCCGCACCGGAGAGCTGAAGCAAATCAAGTACCCCATGAACGGCATGGATTCCGAGGAAGTGGCCGTAGGAGTATACGATTTTGTCAGCGGCAACACTGCGTATTTGCAGGTAAGCGACTTTACCACAGAGCGTTACATCACCAATATCAGCTGGAGCCCGGACAGCAAGTATGTCTATGCCCAGGTGCTGGACCGCAGCCAGCATCACATGAAGCTGAACCAGTACCGCTCCTGCGACGGCGCCTATGTCCGCACGCTTTTAACGGAAGACAACGATGCCTGGATTGAGCCCCTGGATCCCATCTGGTTCCTCAAAGGCCGCACCGACCTGTTCCTCTATCGCACCGACAACCGTAATGGCTACCGCAACCTCTATCTGGTAGACACTCTGGGCACCCTGCGTCGCCTACCCACCGCGGATGCAGAGATTGCGTATCTGGACAACGACGGTACCAACGTGTATTATACATCGGCCGAAAACTCCCCTATCGAGAATCATCTGTACAAGCTTTCCATTTCGCTGCCCCGCAAAAAAGTAGTGGAGAAAGCGCGTTTTGGCAAGCCCGTGCAGCTTACTTCGGGCCGCGGCTGGCATTTCGTGGAACTCACCCCCGACTGTCGCTGGGTGCTGGACCGCTGGTCCAACACCTCCACGCCCATGCAGGTGTATCGGCGTTCCACGGACGGAAAGGTGAACGAAAAACTGTACGAAGGCCCCGACCCGCTGGAGGGCTATGCATCCTGCAAAGTGGAAGTGGGTACCGTTCCCAGCGCCGACGGTCAGTTTGAGAATTATTACCGGCTCGTCTATCCTAAAGACTTCAATCCTTCCAAGAAATATCCCGTGATCCTGTATGTCTATGGTGGTCCGCACAGCCAGCTGGTACAGGATACCTGGCTGGGACAGATCCGCATGTGGGAGATGCTCATGGCCCAGAAAGGCTATCTGGTGTATGTACAGGACAACCGCGGCACTTCCAACCGCGGCGCAGCCTTCGAGAAAGCCATCAACCGCCGCTGCGGCCAGGAAGAGATGAAGGATCAGATGGTGGGTATCAACTGGTTACGCAGCCTGCCGTTTGTGGACGCTTCCCGCATTGGCGTGCATGGCTGGAGCTATGGCGGCTTCATGACCATCAGCCTCCTCACCAACTACCCGGATGTGTTCAAGGTGGGCGTGGCCGGCGGTCCCGTTATTGACTGGAAGTGGTATGAGATTATGTACGGCGAACGTTACATGGACAACCCGGAAACCAACCCGGAAGGCTTCGAAGCCACTTCTCTTATCAACAAGGCCAAAGACCTGAAAGGTAAACTCCTCATCTGCCAGGGCGCCATAGACGACACCGTGGTGTGGGAACACAGCCTCAGCTTTATCCAGCAGTGCATCGACCTGGAAATCCCTGTAGACTATTTCCCCTATCCTACCGCCAAGCACAACGTCCATGGCCGCAACCGCATCCATCTCATGGACAAAGTCACGCAATACTTCGAAGATTATTTGTAGAATTAGATTTTTTAACCTATCTTTGCAGTCCTTTTGAGGGCATAGCTCAGTTGGTTTAGAGCGCTTGCTTGACAGGCAAGAGGTCCGCAGTTCAAATCTGCGTGTCCTCACAAAAGAAACCGAGGCAGACTTTCAGGTCCGCCTCGGTTCGTTTTATTTCACCACTATTTCATCTACGAAGAGCCATTCGCGGGTGCGCTTAGCTTTGAAGCGTACATAGCGGGCCCGGGCGTCCAGGGGAACACCATACAGAATGTAGGAAATGACAGGGTCTTTCATTTCATTCAATGCATGGCCGGCCAGTGTGAAATCCTTTCCGTCTTTCGAGGTCCAAACCTCCACCTGTTTAGGCAGATAGATGCCCGGACCGGGATTGCAGAGGAAAGTGGCTCCTACGTAATGGATATCCTTTTCGGCCTCCAGGTCGATGGTGACATCCACGTCACTCAGGAAACCTTGCCAGCGGCCGTCGCCATAGGTCCAGCCGCCGCCCTTCCCGTCTGTGAGGGTGGCATAACCTGCCGCAGGATAACTTCTGTGCCATGGAATGGTATAACTCACCGGTTTTCCCACAGCCAGATGCTGTATGCCCGTTTTCCAGGCTTCCCGTTCACCCCTTTCTTCATGCAGGTTGAAAGCATGATAGCCGGCGGCAATAAGGGCATCGTTCCAGCGGGTGACGCGCTCGCGGAAACTGCCCTTGTTCTCAGGCTGCGACCAACCCACTTCCGCAATAGCAGCAACACGGGGATACATCATGTATTCCGTGTGCTCCGGGGTGGGAATCATTTCGTGCCAGAGGTTTCCTTGAACGCCCAGCAGATGATATTCCTTGCCTGCGGGGACCTCGGCCAGAGGATCGTAGGAATGAACAACATCCAAAGGCAGGTAACCGCCAAAACCTTCCGGTTCCGTAAGCGGGCAGTCCTGCACTTTGTCCAGATAGCAGTAGTTGCCGGGTGTCATCACTACGTCGTGATCCTGCCGGATGGCTTCCAATCCGCCTTGAGTTCCCCGCCAGCTCATCACGGTGGCATTCGGGGACAGTCCACCTTCCAGGATTTCATCCCATCCCAACAGATGACGGCCGTGAGCGTTCAAATAACGTTCGATCCGTTTAATCAGATAACTCTGGAGTTCTTCCACAGAGGAGAGCCCTTCGGCCTGCATCCGGGCCTGACAGTCCGGACAGGATTTCCAATCCTGTTTCCCGGCTTCATCGCCGCCGATATGGATGTATTCAGAGGGGAAGAGGTCCATTACCTCGGCCAGCACATCTTCCAGCAGGGTAAACGTGGCTTCTTTTCCGGGACAAAGTTCACGGCTATCCACTTTACAGCCCACTTCGGGATACGCGGCCACTACTTCGCGGCTATGGCCCGGCATCTCGATTTCCGGAATCACCGTAATGTGCAGCCGTTCGGCAGCGGCCAGGATTTCCTTCACATCGGCCTTGGTCAGATAACCACCGGAAGCATCCGGGCTGCCTTCCTGGGAATATTGCTGCCCCTGGGCCACCCATTCTTTCCAGGTGGCACCAATGCGCCAGGCGGCTTGAGAGGTGAGCTTGGGATACTGGTCAATCTGCAGACGCCAGCCGGCATCGTCGGTCAAATGAAGGTGCAGCCGATTGATCTTCAAGCTGGCGAGCGCTTCCATCTGTTTGATGATGAAGTCCTTATCGCGGAAATGTCGGGAGATGTCCAGCATAAAGCCCCGGTACTGGAAACGCGGATAGTCGTACACCGTGCCACATCCTTCCATCTGCTTCAAAGTCTGAAGTGCATAGAAATATCCCGTTTCAGTATTGGCCTCCACCCGATAGCCTTTGGGCGTAACGGTGAGCCAGTAAGCCTCTTTCTGTGCCCAGGCAGGCAGTGTAGCCGTCTTTTTGGCAAAGGCCGATTTTCCCACTTTCCGGGAAAGCTCCTTCTGGGTATTAGGAATGCCTGCCGATTCCTCTACTTGAAAGGGTGCAGGAACCACTTGTGCTCGGGCCGGCAAAACCAACGCCAGCACCAACAAGAAAGAAATAGTCCAGTGTCTCATAATTCTATGCGGTTTATACAAAGATAAACAATCTTAGTCAGAAAAACCGGGGTTTTCTAGACTAAGATTGTCTAAGTTGACGAACAAAGTCTGATTTAGTGCTAAAAACTAAACTAAGACCGTCACGGGGTTATTCGGAGAGTTTCTCCTGAACGTATTCCTTTGTGAGTTGGAAGGTCTTTTTGCGGGAAGAGGGGGCTTCGAACATGGCATCGGCCATGATTCTTTCACAGATGCTGCGAAGGCCGCGGGCGCCCAGTTTGTTCTTCAAAGCCGTATCCACAATGAGGTCCAGCACTTCCGGCTCTACTTCCAGCTTCATGCCATCCAGTTCGAATAGTTTCTCATACTGGCGCAGGAGGGCGTTTTTGGGTTCGGTCAGGATCCGTTTCAGGGATTCGCGATCCAACTGGTCCAGATAGGTGATGACCGGCAGACGGCCCACAATCTCGGGGATAAGGCCATAGGCCCTGAGGTCCATAGCGTCCACGTATTCCAGGAGATTATCCCTGTTAATGCGCTGCTTTTCCTCTGCCCCGAAGCCGATGATCTGGGTGTTCTTCCTCATGGCGATATGCCGCTCGATGCCTTCGAAGGCACCGCCGCAGATGAAGAGGATGTTCTGCGTATTCACATGGATGAACTCCTGCTCCGGGTGCTTACGGCCTCCCTTAGGCGGCACATTTACAATGCTGCCTTCCAGGAGTTTAAGCATGGCTTGTTGAACCCCTTCTCCAGATACATCGCGCGTAATGGAAGGATTGTCGCTCTTACGGGCGATCTTGTCTATCTCATCGATAAACACGATGCCTCTCTCGGCCTTTACCTGGTCGAAATCGGCCTCCTGGAGCAAACGCGTGAGGATGCTCTCCACGTCTTCGCCCACATAGCCTGCCTCCGTGAGCACGGTGGCATCCACGATGGTGAAGGGTACGTCCAGCATCTTGGCAATGGTACGGGCCAACAAGGTTTTACCCGTTCCGGTGGGACCTACCAGCAGGATATTGGATTTCTCCAGTTCCACGCCGTCGTCGGGTTTCTCCACCAGATTGTGGTTCACTCGCTTATAGTGATTGTACACGGCTACTGCCAGCACTTTCTTGGCGCGGTCCTGGCCGATCACATACTGGTCCAGGTAATCCTTGATTTCCATGGGCTTGGGCGCCGGACCCAGAGCGGGCGCCGGACCCTGCGGCTTGCCTTCCAACTCTTCCACGTAGCGGGCGGCCATCTTGGCACAGTCCGAACAGATGTAGCCGTTCAGGCCCTGCAGCAAGAAGGGCACCTCTGCGTCCGAGCGGCCGCAGAACAGGCAGTGCTGAGTATCATCGTTACCCCGATTGTTCTTCCTGGCCATTAGCGGGTCCGTTTACGCAAGATTTCGTCTACCATGCCGTATGCCTTGGCTTCTTCGGCGGTCATCCAATAGTCCCTTTCTCCATCGGCTGCCACTTTCTTGAAAGGCTGGCCGCTGTGCTGGGCAATGATGTTGAAGAGTTCCGTACGGGTTTTCTCGATTTCCTTGGCGGCGATGAGAATCTCCGTGGCCTGACCTTGGGCTCCGCCCAGCGGCTGATGAATGAGCACGCGGGAGTGAGGCAAGGCGCTACGCTTGCCCTTTTCACCGGCACAGAGCAGTACGGCGCCCATAGAGGCGGCCATGCCCGTGCATACGGTAGCCACATCCGGCTGCACCAGCTGCATGGTATCGTAGATGGCCAGACCCGAATGAACCTGTCCACCGGGAGTGTTCAGGTACATGGTGATGTCCACGCTAGGGTCTTTGGCGGCCAGGAACAGCAGCTGGGCCTGGATGATATTGGCCACATCGTCGTCGATGGGCACACCCAGGAAGATGATGTTGTCCATCATCAGACGGCTGAACACGTCCATCTGGGCTACGTTCAGGCGGCGTTCTTCCGTGATGGTGGGATTGATGTAGCCATCATAAACGGAAGCATAACGAGAGAGGGTCATCGAACTGATGCCCCTCCCCTTCACTGCAAATTTCTCGAAATCTGTCATTATTTCAGTTCCTTGAACTTATCCTGCGAAATCTTCTTGGTTTGGAGAGTGACTTCCTCACGAACCTTGGCGATGGTGATGTTGTCCTCACACTGCTCTTCCAGGCGGCGATATTGGTTCTGGTCCTGGAGCATGTTTTCGGCCGAAGATTTGATGAGGTTGTCGGGCACACCGGCCATGCCGTACATGGCGTACTGATAGGCCACGAAGCTTTCGGCGGCGGCCTGGATATCGGCCTGGCTCACCTTGAGGTTGAATTTCTGCATGAGGTAACCGCGGACCAGCTGCCACTTGAAGTCCTCGATGAAGGCGGGGAATTCTTTCTCCACCTGCTCTGCGGTGAACTTGCCCTCATTGACATACACCAGCCAGCGCTTCAGGAAAGCTTCCGGAAGTTCCAGGGCGGCCTTCTCTACGAAGTACTTGCGGACATCGGTGCCGAAGCGGTAATTGGCTTCCTGCTCATGACCGGCCTTGATGCGTTCCGTCACCTTTTCCTCGAACTGCTCGGGGGTGGTTACCACATCCTTGCCGAAAATCTTATCGTAGGTTTCCTGATTTTCCTCGGCGGCCTTGAAGGTTTTCACGTTCACCACAGTGAAGGTAAACATGGGATCCAGCGTGGCCAGTTGGTCTTTTTCCACCTTGAGCATGGCGGCACGGTCGGTCTCGTTCTCGAAGGCCTCGTTCACATTCAGCTGGAACTTGTCCCCTGCCTTCTTGCCGATGAAAGCGCCACGGGCGGCTTCAGCAACATGGGAGATGGACACATACACGCCCTCGGCCTTGTGACCCTCATTGGCGATATCGGCCACGATGTAGTCCTGTTCACCGGCTTTGGTGCCTTCCTGCAGGGAACCATACTGCTGGAGCAGCTGCTCCTTCTGGGCCTTCTTTTCTGGAGCGGTGATATTGATCTCGTAATAAGGGATCTTATCGTCCTTACCCACGGTGAAATTGATTTCCGGGGTCTGGGCAAGATCGAACTTGAAGGTGAAATCCTCACCGGCTTTCCAGGAAAGCTGCGGCTGGTCCTCCGACGGGAGGGGTTCGCCCACCACACGGATTTTCTCCGCATTGATGAACTGATCCAACTGCTCCGACACCAGGCCGTTCACGCTCTCGTAAAGGGCTTGGTCGCCGTACAGGCGCTGGATGAGGCTCAGCGGAGCCATGCCCCGGCGGAATCCTTTGATATCGGCCTTGCGCTTGTACTCGTTCAGGCGCTTGTGCAGCGGTTCCGCATAGTCGGCGGCCGCGATCTCGATGGTTACCTGATAGTTCAGGGCATCGGGCTGAATTTTACTGACGTTCATAAGTATGTATTAATTATTATTTCGAATAAAGGGCCGCAAAGTTAGTTAAAATTTGCCGAACTGTCAACCATTGCGCTTGGGATAGGCCACCCTGCCATGGAAAATCTGCTGCAAATAGGTCTTTAGCATGCGTTTCATAATCGTCAGGTCGTGGATGGTGATATCGGCATCCTCCAACTGACCGGCCTTTTCCTTCCCGGCCACGATGCTTTCCACAAAGCGGTCGTAGGCCTCCGGCGTGAACTCTTTGAGCGTGCGGGACGCTGCTTCGATGGAGTCGCAGACCATGAGGATCACCTGCTCCTTGGTGGTGGGCTTCTGGCCGTGATAGTAGAAGTCCGATACATCGTTGGGATCGCCGCCTTCGTTCAGGTAGCGGTTCAGGAAATAGGCCGTACTGGAAGTACCGTGGTGGGAGTTGATGAAGGCCTTGACTACATCCGGCAGGCGGTGTTCCTCTGCGATGGCCAGACCGTCATCCACGTGGCGGATAATATCCGTAGCGCTTTCCTTGGGCGTTTTTCCGTCGTGATACTTGGCTGCACCCGGGGCCGATGATTCATTCTCGATGAAACAGAGCGGGTTCATCATCTTGCCGATATCGTGGTAAAGGGCGGCAACGCGCAGCAGGGGTACATCGGCATCTGTAGCGCGTCCTACGGCATCCACCAGGTTCATTACCTGCAGACAGTGCTGGAAAGTACCGGGAGCCTTGGAAGCCAGTTCCTGCAACAAAGGATTGCTGGTATCGGCCATTTCCACCAGGCGGGTTCCGGAAACCAGGTTGAACACTTTCTCAAAGAGGAAAATAAGCGGATAAAGAGCAACCGTGGCCATGGCGCCCACGAAGATGAGGCCCATATCCACCCACCACGTGGCAGTACTGCCCACGTCGATGAAACGAAAGCCCAGATACACCACCACTTCCACTGCAAAGATTATGGCGGCGTTCAGGAACTGGCGCCAGCCTTTGCTGAAATAGCCGAAGGTTTCGATGGTGACCACGCCAGCCGTAAGGAACATCACAAAAAGTTCCATGCCATTGCCGCAGAATATCAGCAGCGGCAACAGGTTCACCATATACATGGGCAGCACCATCTTCTGACGGAAGAAGGCAAGCAGATACAGGGCGAACACCGGGAAGGGCACCATGAACAGGAAGGACGGAACGGTGCGTTCCACCACGAAAGTGAGCAGGGTGGCCAGCAGGAACACCGTGAGGATGTAATAATACTGGTTGCGGTGCTGAAACACCTGACGGCTGGTGAAATAGATCACCAGATACAGGATTACCACCAGCGCCAGGGCCAGCAGGATGTTGCCCAGGTACAGGAAGATGCGGGGGCCGGCATAGCCGAACACCTGGTTATACTCTACTTTGTAACTGTCAAGAATCTGTGCGATTTCCGCCGTTACGATCTCTCCCTTGGAGACAATCTTTTCATCGGCCTTCACATAGCCCAGCGTGGGCGACACATAGTCGTCGGACTCCGCATGGGTGAGTTCCGTCATGGCTTTATCGTACAGGAGGTTGGGAACGATGACCTCATACACGCCTGTACGACGGAACAGGGAATCCAGGTTCACGGACGGGTAGTTCTTGGCCAGCATGGCCACCAATTGGTCGCGGGCATCGGCCACGCGGTACACCTCCGAACGGGGATACTGCACTGCGCGCTTGTTCCGCTGGATATAGATGAGGTTTTCCGATACTTGGGCCGATCCATGCTCCAGCTTAACCTTGCCATCCGAAATGACACCCTTGGAGTAGATATCGCTCAGGCGGGTGACCACGGAAGGACGAAGGCTGTTGAAGCCGCCCAGATCCAGGCTTTGGGCATTCTTCACCACCGACGAAGTTATCTCCTCCGAATAGCGGAAATAAGGGATGACGATGGTTCCGGCCTGTTCGCGTTCCGCCTGAATCTGCTCCTCCGTCTTGAGGATGGGGAAATCGAACTCCGAGATCAAGGTCTCATAGGGCCAGGGGGTTCCTTTCTTGTAGTCATAATTGAATTTCGCGGTCCTGGGCATCAGGAGCACCAGGACTGCGAAAACAATAAGAAGCGGCAGAAACTTCTGCGAAAACTTAGGCATCGATGTTGGCATAATGGGCGTTTTCTTCGATGAAGGCGCGGCGCGGCGGGACATCGTCTCCCATGAGCATGGAGAAGGTGCGCTCTGCATCGGCGGCGTTTTCGATGGTGATCTGGCGCAGCACGCGGCGGGCCGGGTCCATGGTGGTTTCCCACAGCTGCTCGTCGCTCATTTCGCCCAGACCTTTGTAGCGCTGCACGGTGACGCCTTTGTCGGAGCCGCGGCCCAGTTCGGCCGTAGCGGCTTCCCGCTGGGCATCCGTCCAGCAGTAACGCTCTTCCTTACCCTTCTTCACCAGATAGAGCGGCGGCGTGGCCAGGTACACATATCCGTTCTTGATAAGGTCGAACATATAGCGGAAGAAGAAGGTGAGGATGAGGCAGGCGATGTGGGAACCGTCTACATCGGCATCCGTCATGATGATCACCTTGTGATAGCGGAGTTTACTCAAATCCATGTGTTTCTCGCCGGATTCGTCTTCCTGCGCCACGGTTACGCCCAGTGCGGTGTAAATGTTACGCACTTCCTGACTCTCGAATGCACGGTCCTGCGCTGCTTTCTCCACGTTCAGGATCTTACCTCTCAGGGGCAGGATGGCCTGGATGCGACGGTCGCGGCCCTGCTTGGCGGTACCGCCTGCAGAGTCACCCTCCACCAGGAAGAGTTCGCAACGTTCAGGATCGTGGTCACTGCAGTCGGCCAGTTTACCGGGCATACCGGCGCCACCCATGGGAGTTTTGCGCTGGACCATTTCGCGGGCCTTGCGGGCTGCCGCACGGGCCGTAGCGGCCAGCACGATCTTCTCCACGATGGTCTTGGCCTCCTTAGGGTGTTCCTCCAGGTACTGGTCCATGGCGGCGGCAGTGGCCTGTGATACGGCCGATGTAGCCTCCGGGTTGCCCAGCTTGGTCTTGGTCTGGCCTTCGAACTGAGGTTCGGCCACCTTCACGGAAATGACGGCGGTGAGGCCTTCGCGGAAGTCTTCCGGGCTTAAATCGCCTTTGAACTTGGCCAGGAGGTTGTTTTTCTCCGCGTAATTCTTCAGGGAACGGGACAGACCCATCTTGAAGCCCTGGAGGTGCGTACCACCTTCGATGGTGTGGATGTTATTGACGTAAGAGTAGATTCTCTCGCTGAAGCCGGTGTTGTACTGGAGGGCGATATCGATGGGAATCACTTTATCCGTATTGACGCAGATGGGTTCCGGGATGAGCTTGGGAGCACCGGCATCCAGATAGTCGATGAATTCCTTCAGGCCTTCTTCCGAATAGAAAGTATCCGTGCGGTAGGCCATGATACCTGTGGCCTTGCGTTCGCCGTCCTCTGCAGTGATGAACTGCTCCACCTTCTCCCGGCAGTCCGTGAGGGTGATGCGGATACCCTTGTTCAGATACGCCAGTTCACGGAGACGGTTGGCCAGGGTCTCGTACTTGTAAACGATGGTCTGGGTGAAGATGGTGGCATCCGGATGGAAGGTAATGGTGGTACCGGTATCCTGGGTGGTACCAACCACGTGCACGTCCGTGATGGGTTTGCCCTTGGAATACTTCTGGACAAAAATCTTTCCTTCGCGGTGGATTTCGGCCACCAGGAGGTCTGACAGGGCATTTACGCAGGATACGCCCACGCCGTGCAGACCGCCGGACACCTTGTAGCTGTTCTTATCGAACTTACCGCCGGCGTGGAGCACGGTGAGCACCACTTCCAGGGCGCTGCGGTGTTCTTTCTCATGCATGCCCGTGGGAATACCACGTCCATTGTCCTGTACGCGGATGGAATTGTCTTCCAGAATCTTTACATCAATCCCGTCGCAGTATCCGGCCATGGCTTCGTCGATACAGTTGTCCACCACTTCATAGACCAGATGGTGCAGGCCGCGTTCGCCTACGTCGCCGATGTACATGGACGGACGCTTGCGCACGGCCTCCAAGCCTTCCAAAACCTGAATACTGTTAGCCGAATACTGCTGTTCGGCCGCTCTCTTCTCTTCGTTTTCGATCATTTTTGTATACTGTTTTTTACTATTTTCCAAATCATACAAATTTAAGCATTTTCCCATAAAAAAACAAGTCCCCTATCGAAGATAGGAGACTGTTTTTGATACGGAAATTCGCTTACAGGCTAAACGTGACGCCCACGGTGAAATAGAGACCTTTTTCGGCGAAGAAAGGTACGCGCTGGATGGCCTGGTTCAGCAGGTTTCCGCCCTTGATCCAGAAGCCCAGGCGTCTGGTCATCTGAAGCTGGGCTTGGACACCCAGGTCTACGTAGCCGGGAATGATCATGGGGCCGGGCAGCCTGGAACGGCCTTCCGCCGTTATGCCGGCCTGGATGCGGCCGCCCCAGTTGTAGAACGCATGACCGCTGGCCCTGAAGGGAGCCGGAGCAAACAGAATCTGTCCCTGGAGGTCCGGAATGGGCGTATAGCCGTAATACACATTGGCGCCGATATCCAGCTTCTCGTTCTTGTAACCGGCATCCAGGTTCACGTAGAAGGTGTGCAGCGGGCTGGCATAACCCATGCGGGGATAATAACTTGCAACTGCCGGAAGCTCCGAATAGACAGAAGATGCATATTTCAGAATCACCTCACCTGCGCCCCAAGTCCATGCATTCTCGTCCCAACGGTAGCCCACCTTAAGGTCGTAGTGGAACCTTTCGGCAATGTTGCCACGGCCGCCGATACAGGCGTTTACGCGGGTAATCATGTTATCCGTATGCCAGTCGTAGAACATCATATACGGGTTGGTGGAGAGCAACTTGTCGTACGAAATGATGTTGTCGCCGCCGGTGGCCGATGCATACAGCACCGCCACATCCGGCGCCAGGTCAAAGGAGATGCGCACATCAGGGAATACAATACCGCCGGGATGCGGGCAGAAAGCATCGTCTCCCCGGAAAAGGAAGGATAACTTGACGCCCAAATCCATGTGGAATTTCCCCGTATTAAGCAGATAATGGGGCACCAGGCCAAAGTTGCCCACGAAACCGGCATTACCCAAAGCCGCCATATTCTGGGTGACTGTCTCGGCGAAAAGGTTCAGTTTCACCTTGTGTACGCCGAAATGCGTTCCCAAAAAACCGTCCCAAACGGTGTGGAATTCGCTGTTCCCACCCGTCAGACCAAGATAGGCCACACGCGTACCGCCTTCAAAATCCAGAGGTGCACCCGGAGCGCTTTTAACCCGCGCTTTGAATTGTACGGTATTGTCATGATTTGAGGCGCCGCCCCATTGTGCGGCCATGTTCCTGTACTGTAAATCGGCTACCAGACCGCCACCGGCCCAGGTGAACATGCCGTCCACTCCTGCCGTGGTGCGGGAACGATCGCCGTAGACGGCTTCCCCGCTGGGCAGGAATTCAGTGCCTTTCGACACAATTTCGTGATATTTGCCGAAATAGGAGTTATGGTCGGCGTAGAGGTTCAGGCGCAGATGCTCCTTCCTGACCGGTGTCCACACCACAGTGGCTTCCGGATGCAGGCTATAGCCGGCACCTACCCGCACGAACAGCCTCCCTTCATCGGACGGACGAAGCTGGGGGCGGAGCTGCACCAGATAGGGTTTGAATTCATACGAACCCTGATACGGAGTAGGATTCACCGAATAGTCCATGTCCAGGTTGAAGCGGAGTACGGAATCCGGCATTTCCAGCAGCTGGGAGGGTTTCTCGATGCCTGTTGCTTCCCGCGCGTAGATGTTGGTCACCTCCACGGTAGGATTCAGGTTCTGGGCCCATGCGCTGGCACCCGCCAGCAGAATTACAGCAGAAAGTATAGTCTTTTTCATGATTTACTGCAGTTTACGGAGTCTGAGTTCCACTTGGTCCAGGACATCGTCCTGCGGACCTTCGGACGTGTAACCATTCTTGATGCTCTCGAACGTGGCTTTGGCCTGTGCCAGATTGCCTTGTTCGGCGAAGCTGTCGCCCAGCACGATGAACGCCTTGGCCAGCCAGTAGTTCTGTCCACCGGCTTTTTCGGCGAAGGCATACACCTTGTCCTGAATGCCGTCGAACTGGCCTCGGTCGTACTGGTCCTGGATGAGCAGATAGGCGGCCTCTGCGCCTTCATTGGTGGAAGGAGCCTCCGCCAGGATCTGGAATTCGGCCAGGGCCTCCTCACGCCGGCTGGTACTCAGGAAGGACTTGCCGCGTACATAGCGGGCTTCGCGGAGAAGCTCTGCATTCTCCTTCTCTGCATTCATAACTGCCAAGGCATCCTCGAGGGCATCGTCCCACTGGCGGGCGCGGAAGGCCGAACGCATGAGGCCGATGAGGGCCGTGCCGCGGTTGGCTTCCAGCTGAGCGGTGTCGCGCAGACGGAGATAAGCGCTGTAGGCCTTGCCGTAGCTGCCTAACTCGTACTGGAGCTTGGCCATTTGCAGGAGTGCGCTTTCGGCCAGGGCGCCGTCCAGACCGGCATCCAGGGCCTCCTGGTACAGGTCGGCGGCTTGTTCACGCTGATCGGTGAAGCGGTAGCAATCGGCCAGATAGAAACGGGCCTTGGCACCGAAGGTGGCCTGAGGATACTTCTGTAAATAGGCCAGCAACGTACCCTGGGCCTTGGCGTAATCGCCTGACATGTAAATCTGTTCCGCGCTGGAGAAGTAAACCTCCTCCTTCTGGGCGTCGGTGCGATGGGCGGCATCGCCCAGGTCGTCGATGTAGTCCAGATAGGCTTCGGGATCTTCCCGGGTGCGATAGATGGCCTCGATGGCCAAAAGGGCATCTTCCATGTATTCCCCGCCCTGGGACACCACCTGTTTGTAATAATCCAGAGCCTCGTTGCTGCGGCCGGCATTACGGGCAATCATGCCCAGTTCCAGCAACGCCTTGGTGGCCAGGTTCGGATCCGAGGTGCTGCTGCGCAGGGTACGGAAAGCACGGATTGCGTCGTCTTCGTCGCGCAGGGAGACGTAGGCCCTTCCCAATTCATACAGGGATTCTCCGTAGTACGGGGCCTGCGGGCTGGCCTGTTTGGCATCTTCCAGGAAGTGAACCTTGCGGGCGTTGTCTTCCAAAAGACCGCAGGCCACGCCGGCGCGGTAACGCGGATACAGGTTCTCCGGATCCGGATAAGTGGCCATCTGGCGTTCATAGGCCGCCACGGCCGTGGTGTAGTCGCCGCTGAAGAAATAGCAGTCTGCTATGCGGGTCTGGGCATCGGCCCCCATTACGCGGGCGTCGCCGTCCAGATAGTTCTGGAACCATTTCAGGGCATTGGTATAATCGGCCTCCTTGAAATAGGTATAGGCCAGCTGGTAGGAGATGAGGCTTCCTTCGGGCCGATAAGGAAGGGCCGACAGGTTGTACAGGTCCGTCAGGATGGTGCGGGCATCGGCCCATTTACTGTCGCGGTACAGGGCTTCGGCCTGGTAATAGCGGGCCAGCTGGTTGAAGCCGTCCTTGCGGGAACTGTAGTATGCGGCAGCTTTCAGATGCGGCACTGCACTGCGCCAGGAGCCGTTTTCCATAAGTTCCCGGGCCCGCAGGAAATAAGCCTTCATGTAGTTGGACTGCATGCCGGGATCCAGTTGGTCTATATGGTCATAGGCGTCCACCGCGGCTTCATAATCGTGGTTCTGGAGAGCCACCATGGCCATGTAGGAGTAAATCTGGTCCCCCTTCTTGCGGGTATCGTATTGCTTCAGATACTCCTGGAAAGGAGCGGTGTCACGGCCAAGGTCGAAAGCCAGCTTGGCGTAATTGAAGAGGGCGTCTTCCTGGATGTCCGGGGTGTAAGACAGTTCGGAGGCCTCCTTGAAAGCCTGCATGGCAGCCACCTTGTTATGAAGCTTGATGTAGCTGTAACCCAACTGATAATTGGCTACCTGACCCAGGGAGTCCGTCTTGTCTTCCATCCGGTTGAAGTTCTCAACGGCACCTTCCCAGTTCTCTATCAGGTAGTTGATTTCGCCGGCATAGAAAAGGTCGCTGCGGTTGAGCTTAGCCTTGTTGCGAAGGTTCTTTTCGTAGTAGGTGCGGGCTTTGTCTACATCGCCCAGTACCAGGTAGCTTTCGCTCATGATGCGGGCCATGTGGGGCTGCCTGTCCTCCGGGACTTTGTCGAAGAGGTCTTCGCCGAACTTGACTACGTAGCGATAGTCTTTCTCATTGAAGCGGCATTCCAGGATATAATAATTGGCCAGGGCACTGAAGCGGTGGTCATCGGCCGCTTTTTCGAACCATTCTGAAGCACCCTTGAAGTCCTTCCGGGCATATTGCATATAGCCCAGCGTATAATAGGCCGGGGCTGTATAGTCCGAATAGGGCAGGTTGCGCATACGGACCAGCAGGTTTTCGGCGCGATCCCATTCGTCCTGGGCAAAGGCGCAATAACCTAACTTGTACACATATTCCGCCTGCTGTGAACGCTGGATATCGCCCTGGGAGATCTTGTTGAACTGGGCCAGGGCATCTTCGTAGCGCTCATGGTCAAAGTAATCCAGTGCCAACAGGAAACGTACCTGGGGCACCAGGATGTGTTCGTGATACTTTTCCACAAAGGCATTGGCCAGGTTGTAGGCGTTGTCCGTTCGGAGCTGAAGGGCACAGAGGGCACGGTAGCCTTCTGCCATGGGAGAGTTGACGTCTTGTACCAATCGGACGGATTCCGAATACATTCCCGCCTGGTACAACTTTTTTACTTGTTCCCAGTCCTGAGCAAAAAGGCCCGTAACCATGAAAAGAGCAGCGGTGGCTGCAAGTATTTTTTTCATGCCGAGTATTTAAAAACCAACTAAAAATACAATTTTACAAATTTACAAAAAATTTGGTTTATATTTGTACGTTTTTGGATTAAATCTCATGGAAACGCTTATACATTTTAAAGACGCAGATATCCTTAACGGCGAAAGCGTAGTTCTCTATGGTCTGAACATGGATGTTCAGCCCGGAGACTTCGTCTACATCGTGGGAAAAGTGGGTTCCGGTAAAACCTCCATCATCCGCACCATTACGGCAGAAAACAAACTGCTCAAGGGCGAAGGAGAGGCCTGCGGCTACAATCTACGCACCATCCGGGAACGGGACATCCCGTACCTGCGGCGCTCTGTGGGCGTTATTTTCCAGGATTTCCAACTGCTCACGGACCGCAGCGTGGAGGCTAATCTGGAGTTTGTACTCCGGGCCACCGGCTGGAAGGACCGGCAGCGCATCGACGCCCGCATCTCCGAAGTCCTGGATAGTGTAGGCATGAGCACCAAAGCCCATAAGATGCCCCACCAACTTTCCGGCGGCGAGCAGCAACGTATCGCCATCGCCCGCGCCCTTCTGAACAAGCCCAAGGCCATCCTGGCCGATGAACCCACCGGCAACCTGGACGGCGAAACCGCGGATGAAATCCTCCAGCTGCTTATGGACCTGAACCAGGAAGGCACTGCCATCGTGATGGTCACCCACAACCGCGCCATCTTTGAAAAATACCCCGGCCGCGTCTTCTCCTGCGTGAACGAGCGCTGCGAGGAAGTCATCGACGAAGGCATCGACGTCACCCTATGAGCATCGAAGACCGGTACGAAGCCATCATCGGCTGGTTCTCCCAGAATCGGCCCATAGCGCAGTCGGAGCTGGTTTTTGCCAACCCCTACCAGCTTTTAGTGGCTGTGATTCTCAGCGCCCAGTGCACCGACAAACGGGTGAACATGGTGACTCCGGCCCTGTTCGAGCGTTTTCCCACATCGGCCTCCCTTGCTGCCGCCACCTTCGACGAAGTTTTTCCCTTTGTGAAAAGCGTTTCCTATCCTAACAGCAAGGCCAATCACCTCATAGCCATGGCCCAAATGCTGGAGGCCGATTATGGCGGCGAGGTTCCCTCCGACATCGACGCCCTCATGCGCCTGCCCGGCGTGGGCCGCAAAACCGCCAACGTAATTGCTTCCGTGGTGTACGACCAGCCCGTGATTGCCGTGGACACCCATGTGTTCCGGGTGGCGCATCGGCTGGGCCTGTCGGACGGCACCACGCCCCGCGCCGTAGAACTGGATTTGGAACGGCATATCGCCCCGGATCTTCGGCCCATCGCCCACCATTGGCTCATCCTGCACGGCCGATACACCTGCACCGCCCGCAACCCCAAATGCGCCGCCTGTCCCCTCACCCTCTGGTGCCCCTCCTACCCGCTCCGCTAAACCGAATGCGGCGTAACCACCTATCCATCAACCACTTACACAAATCAATCGTCGCAAAACTGAACGATTGATTTGTGTAAAACGCTGTGAATCAGCATATTGCACCGCATTAGAATCGGGTGCAAACCAGGAGATAATTGGCTTGAAGGGCATCGATGTGCAGGCCGAAGATGTGAATCGAGCCGCCGGAGCGCACTTTCAGCCGGGTCCGAAGCTGATCGGATGTAAGGGGAATATTCCGGGCCGTCACTTCCGCCTGGGGATAAGCCTGGCCGATTCGCTTGAGGCTCCGCTTATCCAGCGGCAAGGCCTCCAGGATACGGAACACCTTGCCGAAAGGTTTCAGTTCTTCCGGAATCTCCTCACCCACATACAGATGCGTGTGCCGCCCCAACTTCTCCAAACCATACCGGCAAGGCAGTTCAAACGCCCCCGCCTTCAGCAGCCCCTTCCCCGGTTCAAATAGAAGTAAATGGGAGGGGTCGCGAAGCGACGATTCTGGGAGAGTATGTCCCCCTCCAGGAATCTCCAAGCAGGAGCCGTTTTCATAGACGAACAAGGCATACGGGCCTTCGTAACTGCGTTCAAGTAGTAGGAGCAGTTCCTTGCACTCCCCTTCTGCTGCTACCACATGCACTTCCCTAACATGGGACAACTGCTTGCATACCAATGAAATATCTGCCATGGGAGACAATTTCAGCAACAGAAGAGGACAGGCCGATAAAAGCTCCGGCAGTAGTTGCAGCACATCAGGCTGACAGTCCTCCAGACGGAACACCTTCCGGCCATCTTCCGCCCGTCTGGCCGGATCCAGAAAGATAATGTCAAGGTTGAATCCGTCCAGAACATCGGCCACATGACCTGGCCTTAACTCCTGATTCCGGACCACAATGTTATCTGCCCCCAGTTTCTGGAAATTTGCAGAGGCCGCAGAAGCCAGCTCCGGGCGCATCTCATTATACAATACCCAAGCGAACACCTGAGCAAACGCCCAACTGTCCACACCCAGTCCTCCGGTAAGGTCCGCTACTGAACCTGTGCGAAAAGGCAGGTTTTCGCCCGGCTTGAGTTCCGGACTAAACTCAGCCTGTGCGAAAAGGCCGCTTTCTGCCCGGGATGAATGCAAAGCCACAGCCTGCAGGGCAACAGAGGCTTTATACCGGGCGGTTTCAGAGGAGGAGCATTGCTCTCCGGAAACCCGGAACGGATAGTTTAAAGCAGGAACGGCATACCACTCCGGCACTTTGTCCCGTAGTTTTCGCCGCACCTCCAAAGTAGTGAGTGCCAGGTCAAAATCAAAAGGCTCCTCCACATACTTCCCCCGTGCCAAAGCCAGCGCTCCTAAATCATCCCCGTCATGGTCCAATATGAATTGTCCAAACTCCATATTGCAAAAATACGGATTATTCTTTATTTTTGTATGTTTCCGATTCGCGGAAGGCACTGTATGTTGCCAAATCTGTGGCCACCCTCGGCCTCATAAGAGGGAGGGGCCCGCTGCCCAGAGGGCAGTGGGAGGGGCCGAAGCAAAGCGGAGGCGATTTGGCAGCATATAGTGCCTGCAGCAGAAATGACAAAACACTAAAACAACCGATATGAAAAATTACAAAGAAGTGGCACAGAGCTGGCTCACCGGCAATTTCGATGAGCAGACCAAAGCAGAAGTCAAACAGCTGATGGAAACGGATCCGGTAGCGTTGGAAGACGCATTTTACCGGAATCTGGAGTTCGGCACCGGCGGCCTCCGCGGCATCATGGGCGTGGGTACCAACCGCATGAACAAATACACTGTGGGCATGGCCACCCAGGGCCTCGCCAACTACATCAAGGAACAGGTGAAAGGTGCTGCCAGCGTGTGCATCAGCCACGACAGCCGCAACAACTCCCGTCTGTTTGCGGAGATATCGGCCCAGGTTCTTAGCAACAACGGCATCAAGGTGTATCTTTTCGAGGATCTGCGTCCCACCCCGGAACTGAGCTACAGCATCCGCATCAAGAACGCTACCGCCGGCATCATGGTCACTGCCAGTCACAACCCCAAGGAGTACAATGGTTACAAAGTATTCTGGAGCGACGGCGGCCAAATCACCGCCCCCGTGGACAAGGATATCGTGGCCGAAGTAGCCAAGATTGAAGACCCGGCCGATGTCCGTTTCGCCCCCGTTCCCGGCACCACCCCCGCCCCCATCGAAATCATGGGCGCCGAAGTGGATGAGTGCTATCTGAAAGACCAGCTTTCCCTCATGCTGTCTCCTGAGGCTGTGGCCAAGCACGCCGACATGAAGATTGTCTACACCCCGCTCCACGGTTGCGGCGTAAAACTGATGCCGGAGGCCCTGAACCGTATCGGCTTCAAAAACATTATCCACGTTCCTGAGCAGGACGTAAGTGACGGTAATTTCCCCACCGTGGCATCGCCCAACCCTGAAGAGCCCGCCGCCATGAAGATGGCCCTGGAAAAGGCCGATGCAACCGGCGCCGACTTAGTCCTGGCCACCGACCCGGACGCCGACCGCCTGGGTATCGCCGTCCGCAACGACGAAGGCAAGATGGTCCAGCTCACCGGTAACCAGACCTGGAGCTTCCTCACCTACTACATCCTCAAGCGCTGGAAAGAACTGGGCAAACTGAACGGCAACCAGTATTGCGTCAAGACCATCGTCACCAGTGAGCTCCTCGCCGCCATTTGCGAAAGCTTCGGCGTCAAGTGCTACAACGTACTCACCGGCTTCAAGTACATCGCCGAAATCCAGAAACAGCAGGAAGGTAAGTCCGAATTCATCTGCGGCGGCGAAGAAAGCTACGGCTTCAACCTGGGCTCCTTCGTCCGCGACAAGTGCGCCCAAGTAGCCGGCTGCGCCGTGGCCGAATGTGCCGCCTGGGCCGCCGAAAAGGGACTCACCCTCTATCAGCTGCTGCAGGAAGTATACAAGGAGTACGGTCTGTACGTAGAAAAGATGGTATACATCGTGCGCAAGGGCAAATCCGGCGCCGAAGAAATCCAAAAGATTATGGCCGATTACCGCGCCAACCCGCCGAAGGAGATTGCCGGAAGCCCGCTGGCCAAGGTCATCGACTACAACAAGCCCGAAGAAACCGGCCTGCCCAAGAGCAACGTGCTGCAGTTCTTCAATAAGGCCGGCGACGTTGTGACCGTCCGTCCTTCCGGTACGGAGCCCAAGATCAAGTTCTATTTTGGCGCCAAGGGGGCCGATGCCCCGGCCAAGATTGAGCAACTCAAGGCTCAGTTCATCAGCTAATTATCGCTTGGCCTGGAGGAACCGGGGTGACGCCTGGAACATAATCCATGCCCAATGCAATTCCCTTTTACCGGAGGTGCGCTTTAGCACCTCCATTGTTTTTGTACCCCGCATGAAGGTATAGCCCAGACTGATGCTCATGGTGTGTCCTAAATCGTAGGAGGCACTGAATTCCACTTCATGGCCCAGGGGCGGATCGGCATTTCTCAGTTTGGCGGCCGTTGCCAGGAAATGATAGCCCAGGTCCAGCTTCAGCTGAGAAACAGGAGACCACTTTGCACCCAAATAGGCATTCTGCAAGCCCGGCGTGAAACCGCCGTAGTAGTCGCTCAGATAGAAGAAATCCATGGCCCCGTAAAACTTGTGGTGAGAGCCATAAAGGAGACTGAAACCCCGGATAACTTCGTGACGCTGCATGCCGATATAATGGCCTGGCGGCACGGCAAAATCCGTATCGCCGCTCAGGTAATCGTAGCCCCCATAAATTTTCCACTGTTTGGAGGCAGTGAAAGAGACTTTCCCACTGGCCATCCAAGCCTGGATGGGCAAGCCGTGTTCCTCTTTACCCATCTGATAGTAACCAGCCGCATCCACCTCCCATTTGTCGGGATGAAACAGCAGATATCCGCCAAACATTTGTTGATTGAATACCCCTTCCATCTTCTCCTCCGTCGTCGATACAGCCTGTGTGGTTAAATTAATACCCAACAGCGAAACGCCCAGGGGAATCCAGGGCATATCCCAATGGTACCACAAAGCTGCCATGGCTTTGTAAGGCTGTAAGCCATTGGCATAATAGGTTCCCCCGTTCATGTTCTCCGGATTCTGATTGAAAGCACCGAACGCATGCACCTTGTGCCCATGCCCCTCATAACCCAGTTTCAAGGCATCGTGCGAAAGACCGGTCAAAGACCAGTCATCGGAGCCGAACACACGCTGGTCATCGTAGGAGAGCGCCTGGCGGCCCAGTTTGGCAAAGAAACCGGGGCCGAAGTTCACCGCCGCCCATGCTTCATATGCTTCAAAATTCATGGGATAACCCATGCCCCAGGTACCGCAAAACTGACCGGAAACGTTCAGCTCCAGAAGGGGCTTCCCCTTCTGTTTTTTGGTAAATAACTGATAATCAGCCGCAACACGGGCTCGGCCTAACAGAAAGGCCGCAAAATCCCCCTGAGGATCATTAGGATCCACCTGTGCCGTCCCTCCTTTGCGTATTTCACCACGGGCGAAGAAATCCGAATCCAGATTAAACAGATGGGACTGGGCCGATGCACCTAATGGAAGGCAAACCCCTAAAACAAAACAAAGCCAGCGTTTTAGCATGAAATCCAGGTTATTTAGTTTTAGCAAAGATAATAATTCAGGGCAACTCTTGCAACTTTCCGGGAAATGGAGTATTTTTGCAATCCTTTTTTGGGGTATTAGCTCAGTTGGCTAGAGCGATAGGTTCGCAATCTATAGGTCAGGGGTTCGACTCCCCTATACTCCACAAACGACAGCCCGGTTGGGCTGTCGTTTGCGTAGTATCAATCCGTTTCACGGACTGGGGGCCTAATCCCCCAGACCCCTTGGGTCGGCCTTCGGCCTCCTTATCATCACTTCGGGCCAACTTTCATACCATACTAGTCTCCGTAGGGGTTGCCTTCTTTCCATTCGCGGAGTTCGTCGCCGTGGCGGGCTACGCAGTGCTGGTAGATTTTCTTTTGACGTTCCATATCCAGGTTGTTCCACCAGGCGGTGCAGGCGGGATACTGTGCCTGGGTTTCGTCGCCGGAACCCTTCCGGGCAATCCGTTCCTTTTCGCTAATGGGCAGTGAAGACCACCAGACTTGTAAATCTCTTTCTGTCATGACTTTATCTAATTATAATTTAACTTCTACAATAGCCGGGAAAATATAAGAAAGGTCTCCCCGTTCATTAAGGGTGAAGAGCATGTTCTGCGGGGTGCGCTGCACCATACCTTCGAACAGGACCTTGTCTCCGCTGACCACTTTCACGGGTTTGTCCAGATCGGCCAGCGTATCGTTCAGATAGATGCTGAGCCTGGAATAATCGCTCTTCTCGATAGTGACCGTGTTGTCCTGGATATGGGCTACCACCATCTTTCCTTTCTTTGCTTCGTTCCGGGGAATACCCAGCCAGTAGAAATAAGACTTCATGGCGTCGCCCTGAACCCACACCACCTTGTTGGGATAAGGGTTCCGGGTGAAATTCTGCATCCACGGAACAGCGGCTTTGTCCACGCCGTCCATCCAGTGCTCCTTCCCCTCCACAATGTGGCCGTCGTGGATATATCCCTCGGGGTCGGCGGCCTGCAGGGCGTCCATCTCGGCGATACGGGCTGCACATTCCTTGTTGCGGTCATAGGCCGCATCCAGGGCGCCGCACCAGATGGCAAAAGGCGTATTGCGAAGGCTTTCCAGCCGTACGTCACCCGGGTGTCCGGCCATCATGGAAGCGGCGGCCCAGTGGTCGGCCATCCGGGGACCCAGGCGCCATACGCCGTCGCCGCCGGCCGAATAACCCATGATGTAAACCTTGTCGGGATTCACATCCAGGGCCGATACGGCATAGCGGATGATAGCATCGTAGAAAGCGTCCGCTTCATTAACAAAATGCAAGTCCCAGGTATCCTGGATGGCCCGGGGACAGAGATACACGGCATCCTTGGGCTGATAGAGCTTCTTCTGGTTTTCCCACTGGCTGTTGTTCAGGGCTGCAGGAGCACCGCCGCCGCCATGGAGGGAAATCACCAGCGAACGTCCGCCGGCCGGCGTGGTGCCGAAAGTGGTCCACCAGACGGGCATTTTCTTATTGCCGATAAGGATCTTGCCTGCTTGGAAAGATGCCTCGTATGCGGATTTGACGGCCGATTTCCAGGCTTCGGAAAGGGCTGTCTTATAGGTCTGGACTTCCTGTGCAGTCAGGCTCTCTTTGGTGGAGAGCGGATTGCCGGAAGGTGCAGGAATGGTCACTTCCGTAATAGGATCCGGATCTTTTTCGGGTTCCGGAATAGGGTCCGGCTGGGCCGATGAGCCGCAGGAAAGGACCGTCAGACCAATGAGAAGGGGAATAAAATAGGGTTTCATATACGGGTTATTGTTTTTTCAAATTCAGTTCGTCCATCATGGCCTTGGCCACGGTCCGGGAAGCCCCGCCGCCGCCCAGCAGAGTGCGGATTTCGGCGTAATCGGCCTGCATTTTTTGCCGATATGCTTCGTCTGCCCAAAGGCGTCGGACTTCGGCCTCCAGATTCTCCAGGGTGAAGTTTTCCTGGAGGAACTCCTGAAACGCCAGACGGCCCAGGATGAGGTTGGCCAGCGACACATACGGTACTTTAATGAGCCGGCGCATAATCATGGCACTGATGGGAGCCACGCGGTAACCCACCACCTGCGGGGTGCCGATGAGCGCAGCTTCCAATGATGCCGTTCCGGAGTTGATCACAGCTGCCCGGGCGTGGCGCAGGGCTGCATAAGTTTCCCCGAACACCACCTTCACATACGGCCGGCCTTTGATATACGATGCGTAATCTTCCGGCGTACGGGACGGAGCCGCCGCCACCACAAAATGGCAGGACGGTTCCTGCGCATGCCATTTGTCGGCCAATTGCATGAAAGTGGGCATCATCTGGCCGATTTCCATGTTGCGGGAGCCTGCCAAAAGAGCGATGTACGGTGTCTCAGGCAGACTGCAGCGCTGGATGAAATCGGCCCGGGACTCCTGCAGGGCAGGACTTTGGTCGATGGCATCCACCAGCGGATTGCCCACATAGGTGAACGGAACGCCCTTCCCCTCGAAGTAAGTTTGCTCAAACGGGAAAATGATGAACAGGCGGTCTACCCAGGCCTGCAGTTTACGGATGCGGCCTTCGCGGGAAGCCCACAGCTTGGGCGCTATATAATAGAAAACCTTGAATCCGGCATTGTGGGCAAATTCGGCAATCTTGAAATTGAAGCCCGGATAGTCGATGAGAATTACCACGTCCGGTTTCCATGCGGCTATATCGGCCTGGCAGAATTTTACCTTCTTTAAAAGGGAAAAAGCCTTTAGAAACACTTCCAGATAGCCCATCACGGCCCCGTCACGGTAGTCCTTCACAAGGCCCGTCCCGCTTTGGTGCTGATGGTACACCGCATCCATCTGTTCCCCACCCCAGAAACGAATATCGGCCTGGGGGTCCTGCGAATACAGGCCCTTCATCAGATTGCTTCCGTGTAGATCGCCGGAAGCTTCGCCGGCAACGATATAGTACTTCATCCCCACAAAGATACAAAAAAACCCGGCTCCAAAAAAGCCGGGTCAAAAATCACTAAGTAAGGATTAGGCCATGATGACTTTAGCCATTTCGCAAACCTTGTTGCTGTAACCCCACTCGTTGTCGTACCAGGCGCAAACCTTCACGAAGGTCTTGTCCAGCTGGATACCGGCTTTCTCATCGAAGATGGAGGTACGGGCGTCGCCGCGGAAGTCGGTGGAAACCAGAGCTTCGTTGGTGTAGCCGAGGATACCCTTCAGTTCGCCTTCGGAGGCAGCCTTCATGGCAGCGCAGATCTCCTCATAGGTGGCTTCCTTTGCGAGTTCGCAGGTGAGGTCTACGAAGGAGACATCGGAGGTGGGAACACGCAGGGACATGCCGGTGAGCTTACCGTTCAGTTCGGGGAGAACCTTACCAACAGCCTTGGCAGCGCCGGTAGAGGAAGGAATGATGTTCTCCAGGATACCGCGGCCACCGCGCCAATCCTTCTTGGAAGGACCGTCAACGGTCTTCTGGGTAGCGGTAGCAGCGTGCACGGTGGTCATGAGGCCACGGACCACACCGAACTTGTCGTTGAGCACCTTGGTGAGAGGGGCCAGGCAGTTGGTGGTGCAGGAAGCATTGGAGATGATGGTCTGACCAGCATAGGTCTTGTGGTTCACACCGTAGACGAACATAGGAGTGGCATCCTTGGAAGGAGCGCTCATGATCACCTTCTTGGCGCCGGCCTTGATGTGGGCCTCGGCCAGTTCGCCGGTGAGGAAGAAACCGGTGGATTCAACAACTACGTCCACACCCAGGGCACCCCAAGTGATGTTGGCGGGATCTTTCTCGCAGAAGACCTGAATCTTGTTGCCGTCTACGATGAGGTAGTTGCCTTCCACTTTGATATCGTGGTTGAACTGGCCGTGTACGGAGTCGTACTTGAGCATGTAAGCGAGATAGTCGGGATCCAGGAGGTCGTTGATACCTACCACGACGATGTCCTTACCAAAGTTTTCGACGGCGGCGCGGAAAACCATTCTGCCGATACGGCCAAAACCGTTAATACCAAGTTTAATCATAATGTTTGTGTTAATTTATTGTTTGTTAAATGTTCTGCATTTAAAAGCGCCGCAAATATACGAAAAAATCCTTTAATATCATAGAGATAATTCAAATGTTAAAAAGATTTAACAGGCAGAAAAATTTTCGGCTATTTTTTTTACCTTTGTGGATATGGAAAGGAAGCCACCCATCTATCTGTACACCGACGGAGCAGCCAGCGGCAACCCGGGTCCGGGGGGCTATGGCATTGTCCTCCGCTGCGGTCAGTATGAGAAAGAATTTTCCGGAGGCTTTGCCTGCACCACCAATAACCGGATGGAACTGCTGGCCGTCATTCTGGGCTTAGAGCAGATCAAGTGGGACAACGCCGAGGTCCACGTCTGGAGCGACTCCTCCTATGTGGTGAAGGCCCTCAACGAAGGATGGCTGGAAAACTGGAAGCGCACGGGCTTCAAAGGCAAGAAAAACGTGGACCTTTGGCTCCGCTTCGACACAGTTTTCCATCGGCACAGGGTGGCCTTCCACTGGATCAAAGGGCACGCCGGTCACCCGGAAAACGAGCGCTGCGACCACCTGGCCGTGGCAGCCTATCACCAACCCAATCTTCCGGAAGACACCGGATACATGAACGAAAACAAGTTACTATAAATATGGCACTCCCTAAATTAGTCGTGGGCATCACCCAAGGTGACAGCAACGGCATCGGATACGAAGTTATTATCAAGTCGCTCGCCGATGAGCGCATCCTGGACTCCTTCACGCCCGTAATCTACGGGTCCTCCAAGCTGCTGGGATTCTATCGCAAGACCATCCATAATATCGGCCCCATGGACGTGAACGTCATTTCTTCTGCGGCCGATGCCCGTCCCAAGAAAATCAACCTGGTGAACTGTCTGCCGGACAGCATTTATGCCGAACCCGGCCAGAGCACGCCTGAAAGCGCCAAGAACGCCATAGCCGCCCTTCAGGCTGCTGTTAAAGACCTGAAAGACGGGCAGATAGACGTACTGGTAACCGCGCCCATCAACAAGCGAGCCATGAACGCTGAAGGCTTTTCCAACACCGGTCACACGGAGTTCCTGCAAAAGGAATTCGGCGTGGACGATGTCACCATGATCATGGTGAGCGACCGCATCCGGATTGGTGTGGTAACGGGCCACATTCCCCTGCGGGATGTTCCCGGAAGCCTTACCCAGGAAGCCATCCTGGGCAAGCTGCGCATTATGAAGGATTCCCTGGAACGGGATTTCGGCGTACTGGATCCCAAGATTGCCGTCCTGGGCCTGAATCCCCACTGCGGCGACGGAGGCCTGCTGGGCGACGAAGAGCAGCGCATCATCCTGCCGGCCGTGCAGGCGGCGCAGGCCGAAGGCATCCAGGCTTTCGGCCCCTACTCCCCCGACGGTTTCTTCGGCCTGGGCAATTACAGCCGCTTCGACGCCACCCTGGCCATGTACCACGACCAAGGCCTGGCTCCGTTCAAAGCCCTCGCCTTTGCCGACGGCGTAAATTATACCGCCGGCCTGCCCATCGTGCGCACATCGCCGGACCACGGAACGGCCTATGACATGGCCGGTCGCGACGAAGCCGATCCCCGCTCCATGATGAGCGCCATCTACACCGCCATCGACATCTTCCGCAAACGCCTGCAATACGACACAATGCAGGAAAATCGGCTTAAATAATCCATGCTTATGAAACGCATTCTTTTTATCGCAACAGCACTGATGCTGTTTCTGGCCAGCCCGGCCGCCCAGGGTCAGAAGAAAGCCATTCCGTCCAAAACCCAGTATGCCCGCGAGGCCCTCACCCCTTATGTAGAGAGCGGTCAGCTGCCCGGCGCCATCAGCGTCTTCTACAATGACGGGGTGGAGGAAATCTGCTGTATTGGTTACGCCGATGTAGCCGCCAAGCGAAAGATCGGCCTGGACAATGCGTTCATGCAGTGCTCGCAGACCAAAGGATTCTGCGGTGTCACCATAGCCAAACTGGTGGAGGAAGGCCGAATCTCACTGGACGACCCTGTGTCCAAATACCTGCCGGAAATGGCCGAACTCTGGGTCCTGGACCAGAAGAACGACAGCACCCAGGTGCTGCACAAAGCCCAAAACGTGCTCACGGTACGCATGGTGATGAACCATACCGGCGGCTTCCCCTTTGAGATCAGCGCCAAGCGCGGGGATGTTCGGGGCGGCGGCTGGTCGGGCGGTGCCCCCATCCGTCAGGTGGTTTCCATCGCTGCAGCATCGCCCATCATGTTTGAACCCGGTACCAAGGTGTTGTATTCCAATACCGGTATAGACATTGGCGCCGCCATTGTGGAAGTGGTCACCGGCATGAAATGGGAAGAGTATCTCAAGCAGACGGTCCTGGACCCGCTGGGCATGACGGCCAGCTGGTTCTGGCCCACCGACGAGCAGATTGAGAACAAGATTGAGCTCTACCAGTACCAGAAGGACGCTCCGGCCATTTGGCGGGAGGAAATGCCTTCTCAGCAGCGCCCGTACAACGATTCCCACGTGTTTGCATCGGCCGGCGCAGGCCTATGGACCACCGCGGCAGACCAGCTGAAGTTCTATAAGATGCTCATGAACCTGGGCGTGGGCGATAATGGTGTCCGTATTCTGAAAGAGGAAACCGTAAAATCCATCCTGGCCGTCAGCACCCGTCCTGAAGGCATGGAAGGTTATTCCCTGGGCCTGAACACTCCAGCCAAGGACAGCGAAGATGCCTGGTTCGGCCATGGTGGAGCCTGGGGCACCCAATGCACGGTGAACTGGCACAAGAAGCAGCTGCGCATGTGGGTTGTCCAGAGCGCAGGCGGTCCCGATCCCTGGAAAAAAGATATAAAAAAGGCGGCCGATAAATTCTTTTCCCAGAGCTATGACACCTCCGGCATAGACGCCTATACCGGCAGGACTAAGTAACGGGAACTTAGATCAGACCCACAAATACCGGCTTGGGAGCCGGGATTCTACGACCGGTGTCCGTAAGGAGACCGGTTTTTTTATCCCTCTGATAAACCTCAATGGCATTGCTGTCCCGGCAGGCCACAATAACCAGGTCTTCCGTGACGGTAAAATTACGCGGATGAGGACCGGTGGTCTGGTAGCCCACTTTGTTGAGGGTCCCGTCCGGAGCTATAGAGAAGATGGCCAGGCCGTCGTTCTGCAGGCGCAGGCTGGCATAAAGGAACTGCCCGTCCGGACTCAGGTGGATGTCTGCAGCGCCGCGGGCATCCACTTCATCGGCCTTAACCACTTGCTTTAAAGTGAGCCTGCCTTCCGTATAATCGAAAACGGCCACATCGCCGGAGAGTTCCCCAATCACGTAGAAGTGCTTTCCGGAGGTGTCGAACAGCAGATGACGCGGACCGAAATCGGCCGGCAATTGGGCTGCCGTGCGATAATTGGAAATGCCTCCTACAATGTCTATGGAGCCGATGGCATCGGCGCTGAACTCGCTGAACAGCAGATGTTTTCCATCCGGCGTGAACACAGCGCAATGCACGTGAGGCTTCTCTTGCCGGGTGAGGTCGGGGCCGCCGATGCCGCTTACTATCAAAGAGTCTATAGGATTTATCTTCCCATCGGCCGATAATCTGTAGAGCGCCAGGGTTCCTCCGCTGTAGTTGGAAACGGCCAGGCGGTCTCCATTGGTGACCACATGGCAGGGATCTTCGCACTGCCCGGGAACGCCGGTGGGCTGACTGCCCAGGAACTCGAATCCATTACCTCCGTACCACCAGGCACTTACGGAAGCACTGCTATCGGGCATCTCACTTACAGCATACACTTTATTACCGCTCAGAGCCAAGAACGAGGGATTGGGCATGGGAGCCTTCGCAATCACTTCTCCGGTGTTGAAGTCCAGCGCGTAGAAACCATCGGAATAGGTGCCAACAAAAAGCGTCGTTTCCTGTCGCGAGCAGGCCGCGACCAGCAAAAAGAGAAGGGGAAGTATCTTTTTCATACGTACAAAGATAATGAAATTCCGTATCTTTGCACAGATGACCATAGAGACTGCCATACAGTACCTTCCCGGCGTGGGGCCCAAACGGGCCGCACTGCTGGAGTCGGAACTGGGTATTGTCACCGTGGGAGACCTGCTGCGCCTGTATCCTTTCCGCTACATAGACCGCAGCAGTATCGTACGTATCGCCGATGTCCAGCCGGACCTGGCGCAGGTTCAAGTGCGCGCCACCGTGCAGAAGGTCCGCCTCTATGCCAAAAACGGCGCGGAACTGCCGCCCGACAAACTCAAATACAACCTGGTAAGCCGCTTGAGCGCCATTGTGGCCGATGAAAGCGGCGAGATGGAAGTGGTATTTTTCAAGGGCGTAAAGTGGATGCACAGCCGCCTCACGCCGGGCGCCACCTTCATCTTCTTCGGCAAGCCGGCGGTATTCGGCACTCACCTGAACATGGTGCATCCGGAGGTGGACGCCCCCGATACCGCCAATACGGGCGTGCTCACTGGGATTTATCCGTCCACGGAAAAACTCAAGAACGCCGGCATTACCGGCCGCGTGATGCTCAAGCTCATTGGAACGGCCCTGGAAGGTGTTCTGCCCACGTTGCAAGAAACTTTGCCGGAGTATGTACTCAAGGACAAAGGCCTGGTTCCGCTAACCTATGCGCTTCGGCAAATTCATTTTCCCGTGGACCAGGCAGCCCTGGGAAAAGCTTCCTATCGGCTCAAATTCGAGGAACTTTTCCTGTTGCAGCTTTCGCTCCTGAAGCAGAAATATATCCGTAGCCGCAATGCGGTAGGACTCAAAATGCCGGCCGTGGGCGATGCCTTCAACGCCTGCTTCAACGCCTTGCCCTATGAGCTCACCAATGCCCAAAAACGCGTAATCCGGGAAATCCGGGCCGATTTAATGAGCGGTCACCAGATGAACCGCCTGCTGCAGGGCGACGTAGGTTCCGGAAAAACCATGGTGGCGGTTTTGAGCGCCCTTATAGCGGTGGGCAATGGCTACCAGGCGTGTATCATGGCACCCACGGAAGTGCTGGCCCAGCAGCATTACGCCAATGTCTCCAAATACTTGAAACCCACGGGCGTACGCTGTGCCCTGCTCACCGGCAACACCGGCGTGCGCGAACGCCGGGAAATCCATGCCGGACTGCAGGACGGCAGCATCGGCATCCTTATCGGCACGCATGCCCTTATAGAAGATACGGTGCAGTTCCGGGCGCTGGGACTGGCGGTCATCGACGAGCAGCACCGCTTTGGTGTAGAACAGCGTTCCCGGCTCTGGAACAAAGGCTGGAACAGTGTTCCGCCGCATGTGCTGGTAATGACAGCCACGCCTATTCCCCGCACCCTGGCCATGACCCTGTACGGCGACCTTGACGTTTCCGTGATTGACGAGATGCCTCCGGGCCGAAAACCCGTCACCACCCTCTGTGTGGGCGAGGGAAAACGCCACGCCATGCACAATTTCATTCGCGATGAAATTGCCAAAGGCAGACAGGCCTTCATAGTATATCCGCTCATTTTCGAGAGTGAAAAACTGGACTACAAGAACCTTGAATTAGGGTATGAGGAAATCGTGAAAGCCTTCCCGCTTCCGCAGTACAAGGTAGCTATCGTCCATGGCCGGCAAACGCCTCAGGAAAAAGCCTTTAACATGGACGCCTTCGTGGCCGGACGGGCCCACATCCTGGTTTCCACCACGGTGATTGAAGTGGGTGTGGATGTACCCAACGCCTCCGTGATGGTGATTGAAAGCGCCGAACGCTTCGGCCTGAGCCAATTGCACCAGTTACGCGGCCGGGTGGGCCGGGGTGCCGAACGCTCCTACTGCATCCTGATGAAAGGTACCAAGGTGTCCAAGGAGAGCCAGAAGCGTTTGGACCTGCTGTGCGCCACCGAAAACGGTTTCGAACTGGCCGAGGAAGATCTGAAACTCCGCGGCCCCGGCGATCTGGAAGGCACCATGCAGAGCGGTCTGCCCATTTCCCTGAACATCGCTTCCCTGGCCAAGGACGGGCTCATCCTGAACGATGCCCGCGCCTATGCCCAGCATATCCTGGACCAGGATCCCACGCTCTCGGAACAAAAAAATGCCCCGCTGGCCCAAGAACTGCAGCGGGACAAATATCTCACGAAGGATTACTCCCAGATTTCTTAATCCTTCATCCAGCGATCAAGCCAGTCGAAGTAGCTGCGGTGCCAGTAGAGGGCATTCTGCGGCTTCAGGATCCAGTGGTTCTCTCCGGGGAAGACAATCAGTTTGGAGGGAACGCCCATCATCTGGGCGGCGTTGAAGGCAGCCATGCCTTCCTCGGACGGGACGCGGAAATCGGAGCCGCCGTGGATGCATAGGATGGGCGTATGCCAGTTCTGGACCAACTTGTGCGGGGAGTTGGCATAGTGGCGGATGGACTCGGCCTTCTTGCTCCAGGGAGAGCCGGCCTGCTGCAGACCGCCGAAGGTGATGCCGTCGCCGGCAGGACCCACCTGGCCTTCTTCATAGGCATACTCAATAGGAATGCCGCCGTTGTCCCAGTTGGGGAACCACATTTCCTCTGTGCTCATGTACATGTGTTCCTCGTTGAAGATGCCGGCATGGGCTATGAAGCAGTCGTACATATCGCCGTGGATACCGGCCAGATAATACACGCTGTAGCCGCCATAGGAAGCACCGCAGGCCGCCACGCCGCTAACATAAGGTTCGGCCTTGATATTGCGCGCAGCGGTAAGGTAATCCTGCATGTTCAGGCCGATATAATCGCCGGAGATTTCCTCGCACCATTCCTGGCCGAAGGCCGTGGTTCCGCGGCGGTTGGGCAGAACCACCACATAGCCCTGGTGGCACATGAGGAGGTAATTCCAGCGGTAGCTCCAGCCCTGGGAAAGCGTGCCCTGGGGGCCTCCCAAGCAGATTTCAATGGCGGGATAGGATTTGGAAGGGTCGAACTGCGGCGGGTACAAAACCCAGGTGAGCATCTTCTTTCCGTCCACGGTGTCCAGCCAGCGGGCCTCGGTCTCGTGCTTGTCCAGTTGCTCCAGCAGGTGCTGGTTCTCGAAGGTGATCTGCCGGATGGCATTGCCCGTCACGGCCACCAGCTCCGTGGGGAAATCCATGGAAGCGAAGGTGGTGAGGAGCGTTCCGTCCTGCAGCACGCCAAAAGGAGAGCCGAAGTCGAACCAGAGGTTGTCGGCCGTGAGGCGGACAATCACGGGCTCCTCTTCCGGCACCACGTTGAAGATGCCTTCCAAGCCTTCGGCCAGGGCCGAGAAATACAGGGACTTTCCGTCGGCTGCCCATACGGGAGCATCGGCGTTGTACTTGAAGGCGGCGGTAAGGTCACGGATATTCGTCACCTCCGGGTTGGCGCTTTGGCCTTCGGAAGCCTCTTCATAGAATACATCGGCCAGCATCAGGCGCACTTTATCGGCCTCATAGCCGTCGCGTTCCATGGAGAGCCAGGCCAACTGGGAGCCATCCGGGCTCCAGACGGGATGGGTGTCGTAGCCGCCCTCGAATGTCACCTGCGAAGTTTCACCGGTGAGGGGGCAGTAAAGATAGATGCAGGTATTGGTGGAGAAGGCGTACTGCTTGCCTTCCAGCTTCTTGCAGGCGTAGGCGATGTAGCGGCCGTCCGGACTCCAGCAAAGGTCGGCGATGTCCGGGAACGGGCCGTTGGGCAGCTGGAACAGGACATCGGCCCCGCCCAGGATATCCATTCCTTCCTTCACCACGCCATTGGCCAGCGTGGCCACATAAGTGTGCGGTATTTCCGTGAGCCAGTGGTCCCAGTGGCGGTACATCAGGTCCTCGGTGGCGTAGGCTTCGGCCTTGTCCAGCAGAGGATCCGTGTCTGACGGCACTTCAACGGCGCTGTGCACGTTGGACACATACATGAACTGGTTGGCATCTGGCGAGAGGGCGTAGTCGTCGATCCCACCAGGGATATCCGTGAGCTGTTCGCGCTTTCCTAATCGGCCATTCTTATAGGGTACCTTGTATAGCTGGCCGCCCTGTAGGAAGAAGATGGCGCTGCCGTCCGGGCTCCAGCGGGCGCCGGAAATGCTTTTCCCATCCATGGTAAGCTGGGTGGGTTCCCCGCCCTCCACTGGAATGGTGAAAAGGTTGCGCACGCTGCGGTTTTCCGCAATGCAGGTGTAGCTCACGCCATACAGGATGGTTTTGCCGTCCGGAGAGAGCTGAGGGTCGCTCAGACGTCCCAGCGACAGCAACAGTTCCGGAGTCATGTGGCCGTCTACCACCTGGAGGTTGGACGGGCCGATATACGCTTTCTGTGGTTTCATCTCACCGTTGTTACAGGCAACGAGGGCCATTACAATGGCCGTCATGGCAAATAGTTTACGTTTCATATAGTTGGATAGCTTTGTTCAAGGCTTCTTGTACTGCAGCACGCAGGCTGGCGGGTTCCAGCACTTCCAGCCGGTCCCCGTGCTTACAAAGGTCCATCACCAGGTTGGGATTGGGAATCACGCGCAGGGCAAAGATACAATGGTCACTGGCCTGCTCCACCAGGGTTTGGCTGGGGTGCAGCGGCAGATCCTGGAGATAGGCCGATTCGCGCAGAGTGGTACGAAGTTTCACAAGGACAGGGGCCTGCCCGGGTTCCGGCAGATAGATGCCGTAACTGGCTTCGAACGCCTGGTCCACATCGAACCCTTCAGGCATGGGAAAATGCCCTCCGGTGCGCTCCAGGCCGATCATCCGGTCCAAAGCATATACTCGAAGAGCATCGGCTTCCTCACTGAAGGCCACCAGATACCAGCGCTTGGCAAATTCTTTCAGGGCATAAGGGTGGAGTACCCTTTCATCGGCCTCCTCACTCAGATACTTGCGATAGCGGATGCGCAGGACGGCGCCCTCCAGCATGGCCTGCATAAGTGTGGTGAGGTACTGATGACCGGAGGGAACATCCTCCACCGCCACCCGGCCGCTCAAGCGTTCTTTGCTTAAAGTAAGGAGGCTGTTTACCGTGAAGGTATTGATGAGGTAATCCACCGCTTCCCGCTGATCCACGGCGCTTTCCCCTTTGTCAATCTTGTAGCGGTTGGTGTGTCTGTCGCAGCGGATGGAAATACCGAAAACTTCCTCCACGGCAGCCCGGTGATTCACGAACGAGCGACGGGGATAGGCTTCCCCGTAACGGTCTTCCCAGCGGCGGGCCACTTGCTGCCAGGAAAGGCCCTGCTCCCCTGCCTCCACAAAGGTTTGCACCAGAAAGATATATTTCCCAACCAGTTCCTGGACCATATTCTACAAAGTTAAGAAAAAAATGCGTATTTTTGCACGTATAGTAGTGTATCACAATTAAAACGAACGAATGGATCCTTTTACCCAAAAGTACATCGAGGGTTTCATGGGCGATGTCATAGCCCGAAACCCCGGTGAATCCGAATTCCACCAGGCCGTGCGCGAAGTGGTGGAAAGCGTGGCGCCTTATGTTACCGCCAATCCCCACCTGATGGACCAGAAAATTCTGGAACGGATGGTAGAGCCGGAGCGCATCGTCATCTTCCGTGTCCCCTGGATGGATGACTACGGCGAGGTTCGCATCAATCGGGGGTTCCGTGTACAGGCCAGCAGTGCCATCGGCCCTTACAAGGGAGGTCTGCGCTTTCACCCCAGCGTGAATCTTTCCATCATGAAGTTCCTGGCTTTCGAGCAAACCTTCAAAAACGCCCTCACCACCCTTCCCATGGGCGGGGCCAAAGGCGGCAGCGACTTCAATCCCCGCGGAAAATCAGACGCAGAGGTCATGCGCTTCTGCCAAAGCTTCATGACGGAACTGTACCGTCATATCGGCCCCAATGTAGATGTTCCGGCCGGGGATATCGGCGTGGGCGGGCGCGAAATCGGCTTTCTCTTTGGCCAGTACAAACGCCTGAAAGACGAATTTTCCGGCACGCTTACCGGTAAAGGTCTTGGTTGGGGCGGTTCCCTGCTTCGTCCGGAGGCCACCGGCTACGGTCTTTGCTATTTCGCCAGCCAGATGCTGGAAACGCGCGGCCAGAGTTTCGAGGGCAAGCGTGTGAACATCTCCGGCGCCGGCAACGTGGCCCAGTATGCGGCTCAGAAGGCCATGCGTTTGGGTGCCGTGGTGCAGACCCTGTCGGACTCCGACGGATTCATCTACGACCCCGCCGGCCTCACCGAGGAGAAAATGAACTACGTTTTTGAACTGAAAAACATCCGCCGCGGCCGCATCAAGGAGTACGCTACCCGTTTCCCCGGGGTCACGTACACACCCGGAGAACGCCCCTGGGGCATTCCCTGCGACATCGCCCTCCCCTGCGCCACGCAGAACGAAATTGAGAAGGCCGATGCCGAAAAACTGGTGGCCGGCGGCTGCATCTGCGTTGCCGAAGGCGCCAACATGCCTTCCACCCCGGAGGCCATCCGTGTCATCCAGGGCGCCGGACTGCTTTATTCGCCCGGCAAGGCTTCCAATGCCGGTGGCGTGGCCACCAGCGGCCTGGAAATGAGCCAGAATTCCATGCGTCAGCACTGGAGCGCCGATGAAGTGGACGCCCAGCTGCGCCGCATCATGTCAGATATCCACTCTGCCTGCCTCCGCTACGGAACGAACCCGGACGGCAGCGTCAATTATGTAAAAGGCGCCAACCTGGCCGGTTTTATCCAGGTGGCCGGCGCCATGTATGACCAAGGACTTGTATGATCGATAGCAAAACGCTCATGGCCCGGCGAATCCGTCGGATTCTGCTGGTCTGTAACAACTACGACAACTTCTCACTGGAAGAGGAAGGACGGCTGGACGGCCGTATCGCCCGGGAGTACGCTGAACTCAATCTGAGCGGCCCGCCGGTAATCGAGCGCGTATCCAGCACCCGTGAGGCCCTGGAACGGGCCCATGCCGGTGAACGGTGGGACCTGGTGATCACCCTGTACAATGTGGGTGAAGTGGACGTGTTCGATTTCGCCGCCCACATGAAGGCCTGCCAGGCCGAAACCCCTATCGTGCTCCTCACCGCCTTCTCCAAGGAGGTGTACCGTCAGCTGGAAGACAGGGACCTGAGCAATATCGACCATATTTTCAACTGGAACGGCAACACGGACCTCATCATCGCCATCATCAAACTCCTGGAAGACAGCCTGAATGCCCCGGCCGATATCCTGGGCGCCGGCGTGCAGTGCATTCTGCTGGTGGAAGATTCCGTGCGCTACTATTCCACTTATCTTTCCCTGTTGTACAAGCTCATGCTGCAGCAGAATACCGACGCCGCCCGGGATGCCCTGAACGAAGACCAGCAGATCTTCCGCCGCAGGGCACGGCCCAAGGTACTCCACGCCACCAACTACGACGATGCAGTAGCCTTGTATAACCGCTACAAGGAACACCTGCTTGGCGTGATTTCAGACGTGGGTTTCGTCCTGCACAAACACGACAAACCCTCCAAGGAAAAGCTGGATGCCGGCGTGAATTTCTGTAAGCTTATCCGCAAGGAGATTCCCAAGATGCCCATCCTCATGCAGAGTTCCCAGGAGAGCATGCGCTCCGTGGCCGAAAGCCTGAAGGCGGGCTTCCTGATGAAGCGCTCCAAGACCCTCATCCACGATGTGTCGGATTATATCGGCCGGGAATTCGGTTTCGGCGACTTTGTGGCCACCGATGCCCGCGGAAGGGAAACGGCGCGCGCCAAGGACTTGAAAGGGGCCGAGGAAATCATCGCCACCTTGCCGGAAAGCCAGCTGGAGAAGCTCCGGAGCAAGAATTACGTTTCCCGCTGGATGCTGGCCCGCGGTATCTTCGAGGAAGGCAACGCCATCAAGAATGTCACGTTCGAGAATACGGAAGCCTTCCGTCAGGCCGCCTTGAAGAGCATCCACGAATACCGTATCCGGCAAAGCCTGGGCGTGGTGGCGCAGTTCGACCCTGCCACCTATAACGACACCATCTGGTTCTCCCGTATCGGCGAAGGTTCCCTGGGCGGCAAGGCGCGCGGCCTGGCCTTCCTGAACCACATCCTGTACAAATATCAGTTGTACAACGCCTGGGAAGGGGCCAAGGTGAGCGTACCGCGCACGCTGGTCATCGCCACGGAATATTTCGACCGTTTCATCCTGGAAAACGGTCTGCAATATGTGATCAACGCCGAAGTCTCCGACGCCGAACTTTTGTCGGAATTCGTCTCTTCCAATCTGCCCACCGAACTCACGGAAGCCCTCCGGGCCTTCATCCGCGTGGTGCGCACTCCGCTGGCCGTCCGCTCTTCCTCCAAACTGGAAGACTCTTATTACCAGCCGTTTGCGGGCGTTTACTCCACCTACATGATTCCGGCGGTGGAGAACGAAGACCAGCAGCTGCGTCTGTTGGCCAAGGCTATCAAGAGCGTGTACGCTTCCGTGTATTTCTCGGCCTCCCGCTCCTACATCACCGCAACGGCCAACGTGATTTCGGAAGAGAAGATGGCCATCATCCTGCAGGAAGTGTGCGGAACGGCCGATCAAGGCTACTTCTTCCCCACCCTATCTGGCGTGGCCCGCAGCGTGAACTTCTATCCCATCGGCCATGAAAAAGCCGAGGATGGCATTGTGAAACTGGCATTTGGCCTGGGCAAGGCCGTGGTGGACGGCGAGCAAGTGCTCCGCTTCTGCCCCGCCTATCCCAAGCACGTGCTGCAGACCTCCACGCCGGAACTGGCCCTGCGTGAAACTCAACAGGTGATGTATGCCCTGAATCTGCAGCCGGAAAAGTTCAAGACCTCCGTGGACGACGCCGTGAATCTGGAACGCATCCCCATTAGCGAATGCGGCCGTTTCCAGGCATTTTCGCGCGTAGTTTCCACCTACGATTTCCAGAACCAGCGTATGGTGGATTCGCCCTTTGCACAGGGTCCTAAGGCCGTTACCTTCTCCCACGTGCTGCGCTATGGCACCTTCCCGCTGGCACCCATCCTCCAGCGCCTGCTGGAAATCGGCGCGGAAGAGATGCAAGGCAGCGTGGAACTGGAATTCGCCGCCGAACTCTCAACCGGCTCATTCAAGGCATTGCAAATCCGTCCCGTTTCCTCCGACAGCCTGCAGACGGAAGTAGATTGGCGCACCATTGACTGCTCCAACGCCCTTGTCCTTTCGGACAGTGCTCTGGGCACCGGCTGGCAGATGGGCCTCAAGGACATCGTGTACCTCAAGGCCGATACCTTCGACAAGATGAAAACGCAGGAAATGGCCGATGAACTCCGGGAACTCAATGCCCGGATGCGGACCGATGGAAGTCAATATGTCCTGATCGGCTATGGCCGATGGGGCTCCAGCATCCCCACCCTGGGCGTTCCCGTAACCTGGAGCGACATCTCCGAAGCCCGTGTGCTGGTGGAATGCGCCCTGGCAGATTTCCGTGTTGATCCCAGCCAGGGTTCGCACTTCTTCCAGAACCTCACTTCCTTCAATGCCGGTTACGTGAACGTGGATCCTTTCTCCCGTCCCGGCGACATGCTGGATCTGAGTACTCTGGACGCCCTTCCCGCAATTACTGAAACCACCTGGCTCCGCCACGTCCGCGTGGACGATCCCCTCACCGCCTGCATCGACGGCCGCACCGGTCGCGCCCTGGTAAAACTGTAATTGCATTTATCGGCAATTTTTCCGATATTTGAAAACTGGAACAATAATAACCAATACATACCTATGGGAAAATACAAGAATGACAAGCGGGTGGTCCTGACCCTGGATGCGGGCGGCAACTCGCTGCGTTTCAACGCCATGAAGGGAGAAGAGTTCATCCTGGACACCATCACCCTGCCTTCCAATGCCAACGACCTGGACCTCTGCCTGGAAACCATGGTCACCGGCTTCAAGACCATCATTAACCAGCTGGGCGATGTAAAGCCGGAAGCCATCAGCTTCGCCTTCCCTGGTCCGGCCGATTATCCGGCCGGTATCATCGGCGGTTTCCTGCCCAATTTCCCTTCGTTCCGGCACGGTGTGGCCCTGGGACCCTATCTGAAGGAAGTGTTTGGCATTCCGGTATTTATCAACAACGACGGCGATCTATTCGCCTTTGGCGAGGCCCTGAGCGGCGCCCTTCCCGAGGTAAATGAAAAACTGGCAGCCGCCGGCAGCTCCAAGCGCTTCAACAACCTGATCGGCTACACTTTCGGCACCGGTTTCGGTATCGGCTGTGTAATCAACGGCCAGTTGAACCGCGGCGACAATTCCTGCGTTGAAACCTACTGCCTGCCCAATCCGCACATCAATGGCGTTATCCTGGAAGACAGCGTAGCCATCCGGGCCGTCAAGCGCGTTTACGCAGAGCAATCCGGCGTACAGGATCCCAGCCTCACCCCCAAGGATATCTATGATATCGCCGATGGAAAGCGTCCCGGCAACAAGAAAGCCGCCCTGGCCGCTTTCGAGGCACTGGGTCGCGTGGCCGGCCTGGCCATCGCCACCGCCGCCCAGCTTATAGACGGTATCGTGGTTATTGGCGGCGGTATTTCCGCATCGGCCAAATTCTTCATGCCCAGCCTTTTGGAAGAGATGCGCGGCACCGTCCGCACCCTCTCCGGGGACGTTCTGCAGCGCGTGCAGATGAAAGTGTACAATCTGGACGACGAAGCCGAATTCGCCGCTTTTGCCAAAGGTGAAGCCCGCGAACTGAAGATCTACGGCACCGACAAAACTGTCACCTACGACCCCCAGAAGCGTATCGGCGTGTGCATCGACAAGATAGGCACATCCACCGCCATCTCCGTAGGCGCCTACGACTTCGCCCTGGCGGAGCTTGACAAATGAAATCTTTCGAACTAGCCCAGAAAATCGGTAAGGAATTGACGGCCGCCCAGTTACAGGAGGCGGCCGCCAAAGCCTTGGGCGTTCGGCCGGAGAAAGTGGGTCATGTGGAAGTGGTGCGCCGCAGCGTAGATGCCCGGCAGGAGATTCTATACCGCTATCAGATACAGGCCTATAGGGAAAACGAGCCCTTTGAGCCTTATAAAGTGGCGCCTTATCAGGATGTGCACGATGCCCCGCCGGTAATAGTGGTGGGGGCCGGCCCTGCCGGTATGTTCGCAGCCTTGAAACTGCTGCAGCTGGGCCTGAAACCCATTGTGCTGGAACGGGGCAAAGACGTAGAGCGTCGCAAGGTGGATATGGCCAAACTCTCCGTGGACGGCGTGCTGGATCCGGATTCCAATTACTGCTACGGGGAAGGCGGCGCCGGAGCGTTCAGCGACGGAAAACTATATACCCGCTCCTCCAAACGCGGAGATATCCGCGAAGTGCTGCACCAGCTAGTGGCTTTCGGCGCGCATCCGGATATCCTCATCGATGCCCATCCGCACATCGGCACGGACCGTTTGCCGGAAGTGGTGAAAAACATCCGCCAGTGCATCCAAGACCATGGCGGGGAATACCATTTCGACAGCCGGGTCACAGACATTGTCAAGCAGGCCGACGGAAGCTTTTCCGTACAGGCCGGTTCCCGGCAGTTCGCTGCCAGGAAAGTGATACTGGCCACCGGTCATTCGGCCCGGGATATCTATGAACTGTTCCAGTCCAAAGGATGGACGCTGGAGGCCAAGGGCTTTGCCCTGGGCGTACGGGTGGAGCACCCGCAGTGGCTCATTAACCAGATTCGATATCACGGTAAGTATCAACCGTTTATGCCCACAGCGGAATATGCTTTCGTGCAGCAGGTGGATGGCCGTGGCGTGTTCTCTTTCTGCATGTGCCCCGGCGGCATTCTGGTACCTTCCTCCACGGAGGAAGAGACTGTGGTTTTGAACGGCATGTCCAATGCCGCCCGCAACTCCAAGTGGGCCAATGCCGGCGTGGTGGTGCAGATAGAACCCGGAGATCAGCCGGCCGAATACGAGGGGCCTTTCGCCCTCATGGATTTCCAGAGGGATGTGGAACGGGCCATGTATCGCTATGCAAAAGAGCATGGGGCACGGCATCCATATACCGCCCCGGCTCAGCGGATGAAAGACTTCTGCAGAGGGCTCATTTCCAAGGATTTACCCAAGACTTCCTACCATCCCGGGGCTTTATCGGCCCCCTTGCATGAATTGCTGCCGGAGCACGTGGCCTCCCGCCTGCGGAAAGTGTTCCCCATGGTAGAGCGTTCCATGCGCGGGTATTACACCAACGACGCCCTGCTGCTGGGTGTGGAATCCCGCACCTCTTCGCCCATCCGCTTACCCAGGAACCCCGAAACCCTGGAGCACATAGATGTACCTGGTCTCTATCCCTGCGGCGAAGGTGCCGGTTATGCAGGTGGTATTGTCTCCTCGGCCTTGGACGGCATCAACTGCGCCGTGGCCGCTGCCAACTAGAAATCGGCCAGACGGGAGACGGGAGCCACGTCCAGCGGGGTGCGTACGCCGGCCTTGTACTGGAACCAGCCGGCCACGGCAATCATGGCCGCATTATCCGTAGTGAATTTGAATTCAGGTAAATACACGTTCCAGTGCCGCTTGGCACCCTCTTGAAGCATTCTTTCACGCAGGCCACTGTTGGCCGATACCCCGCCGCCGATGGTGATTTCCCGGATACGGGTTTCCTTGGCTGCGCGGATCAGTTTGCCCATGAGTACGTCGATGAGCGTTTTCTGGAAACTGGCGCAGATATCTTCCTTGTTGTTCTCCAGGAAGGAAGGGTCCAGCGCCATCTGATCCCGCACGAAATACAGCAGGGATGTCTTTACGCCGGAAAAACTGTAATCCAGGCCGGGAATATTGGGTTTGGCAAACTGGAAGCGGTCCGGATTCCCCTGTTTGGCCAGACGGTCGATCACAGGGCCGCCGGGATAACCCAGACCCAGCATCTTGGAACACTTGTCGAAGGCCTCCCCTACGGCATCGTCGATGGTCTGACCCAGGATAGTATACTCCAGAGGGCTGTCCACCCGCACAATCTGTGAATTGCCACCGGAAACCAGCAGGCACAGATACGGGAAGGAAGGCTCCCGCACGGGAACTTCCGGCTGCCGGATGAAACTGGCCAGAATGTGTCCCTGCAAATGATTCACCATTACCAGCGGAATATCCAGGGAAAGGGCCAAAGCCTTGGCAAAGGAAGTACCCACCAGCAGCGAACCCAGCAGGCCCGGACCACGGGTGAAAGCGATGGCCGATAAGTCCGAAGCACTGATGCCGGCCCGGCGCAGCGCCTCCGACACCACGGGCACGATATTTTGCTCGTGCGCCCGGGATGCCAGTTCCGGCACCACTCCGCCAAAGTCCTTGTGAACCTGCTGCGATGCGATTACGTTGGACAGCAGCACTCCGTCGGCCACAACGGCGGCCGAGGTGTCGTCACAGGAAGATTCAATGCCCAGAATAAGGTCTGCCATGCTGAATGCCATCAAAAACCGATTGCAAAGATAGTAATAAATTACTATTTTTGTAGGTTAATGAGACGTCTCCTCAAAATATTGGCTTGGCTGTTAGGCTTCGTCATCCTGCTGTTGCTGGCAGGGATGGTAGCCATTCAGTCGCCCAAGATCCAGACCACCCTTGCCCGCTGGGTGGTGGAAAAACTGGAGGACCGTCTCCCCGCCCAGGTAGAAATCGGCAACCTTACCGTGCGACCCTTCGACGCCATAGTGCTGGAGGATATCTTGTTGAAAGACCCGCATCCCTATGAACCGGACCTGGACACCGTCATCTACGTGAAGAACCTCACGGCCAAATTCTCCTTGGGAGGCCTCCTGCGCGGCAAAATGGCCCACGTAAAACGCCTGAAACTGGATGGCGGCCAGTTTAACCTCATCTACGAACCGGATTCCGCGAGGCTGGACGGAAAAGTGATGAATCTATACCGGGTGCTGGGCAAAAAGCCCAATCCGAACCCCCAAAAAGAACCACCCTCCTGGGGCAAGCTCCTCAGTGCCAAGGCGGTGGAGGTGAAGGATTTCACCTTCCGCATGTACAATCCCGTCAAGCAGGCCGAGATGTTGGAAGAAGGCCGCAGCTATGGAGAAGGCGTGATTGACTGGAACGATTTCACTGCGTATGTACACGGCCTTCTGGCCACGCAAGTGGAAGTGGCCGATAACCACATTACCGGCACCATGGAACGGTTGCAAGTGAGGGAGCTGAATACCGGTTTTTCCCTGGACGAGCTATCGGCCCGAAAAGCGAACGTGGGAGAGGCTATGGTAGACATCGACGGGCTGCGCATTCACGCCGGAGAAACGGACTTGTCCTTCAACAAGTTTGTCATGGACGGTCCCTTGGACGACTATTCCGAATTCATCGACCGCATCTGGCTGGAGGCCGATATCTTACCCGGCTCCTTCGTCTCCATGCCCACCATCCGCTATTTCTCCCAAGGCATAAACGACATCAGTTTCGCCTCTCTCATCGAAGGGCAAATGCAAGGCTATGTCAACGATATCAATCTGGAAAAACTGATTCTGGAAGACCAGGAGAATGAGGTCCAGATCCAGTTGAACGGCCGTATGTGGGGCCTTCCAGAAACAGAAGATACCCGTGTAGATATCAAACTCCGGAAGCTGGCCTTCGGCCTGGATAAACTGGGCGGTTTTGTCAAAGCATGGTCGCCGGACACCAAGATGGACCTGTCCCGCATGGCCAAAGGCGAACGCTTCAACTTCCACGGCCACCTCACCGGCCCGTTGAACCGCCTTCATATCAACGGCGACCTGGACTCCAACATCGGAGAAGCATCGGCCGACATCACCCTACAAGGGGCCGTAGCGAAACGCCAGTCCATCCGGATTGGCGGAAAGCTGGAAACGGAGAACTTGGATCTGGGACGTATCATCGGCTCCCCTTCCCTAGGTCCTCTGAGCCTGCGCAGCGGCCTGGAAGCCACTTTCCCCCGTGGCGGCGATATGCAGGTGCGCATCGATTCCCTGGACATCAGCCGGCTCCACGCACTAGGCTACGACTACAGTGACATATCGGCCGTAGGTACTTATAGCCAAAAGGCATTTGACGGCCGTATCATCGCCGCCGATCCCAACCTGAACCTCCTGTTCCAGGGCATGTTCAACCTGTCCACGGACACCAGGAACGCCGCCTACCGTTTCTACGCCTCGCTGGGTTACGCCAACCTCCATGCCCTGAACCTGGACAAGCGGGAACGCTCCATCATCAGTTTCCAGGCTATGTCCAACATCCTGCGCACGCAAAAGGGCGACTTCCTGGGCGACATGACCATCAGCGACATTTCGCTGGACAGCAATACCGGCCGTTACGATATCGGCGATATCACCCTCCAGGCCCATTCCAACGACAATGTGAATCGCATCCGGCTGCAATCCAACTTCCTGGAAGGCACTTTCGTGGGCGACGAAGGCCCAGGCACTTTCCTGAACGACCTACGTTACCTGGTGCTGGAACGGGACGTCCCCGCGCTGTTGGAGAAGAAGCCACAGCCTTGGAATGGCGCCACCTACGACTTATCGCTCAATGTAAAATCGGCCCAGGGTCTGCTCACTTTCCTGGTGCCCGGCCTGTACATTGAAAAGAACACTACCGCCCGCCTGCAGGTGGACGACAAAGGTTTGGTGACAGCCACGGTGAAATCCGGCCGCCTGGCCTACGACGATAAATTCGTCAAGGACTTCCTGCTGTCCTTCGACAACGGGAACCAGGTACAGACCGCCACCATCACCGGTAAGCAAATCTCCCTGTCCGGCGCCCATATCCTGAACAACCAGATTTCCCTCTTTGCCGATGACAACCAGCTGGGTATCGGCTATACCTTCGACAACGGCGAGGAAGAACAGACGCGTGCCCAGGTGTATTTATCGGCCGACCTGATGCGCGACGAAGGAGGGCTGGCCATCGCCGCCCGCGCCCTGCCTTCCAACATCTACTATATGGGCAAAGGCTGGGGGCTCTCCTCCGATGAGATCACCTATAGCGGCGGCAACCTGGACATCCAGCGGCTCACCGCCCAACACGACGACGAAACCCTGCTCATCCACGGCGGGCTTTCTCCCCATAAGGCCGATACCCTCTCCGTCCAGATGGATAAATTCGATATCGGCCTGGTCAATACCATCGGCGGTAAACTGCCTTCCCTGGAAGGATACGCCACCGGTCAGGCCACCCTCATTTCGCCTTCCTCCCCCAATTTGGGTCTGTTGGCGTCCATCACCGTCGACTCCACATACGTGGCCGGTCATCGGATGGGTCAGTTACAGCTTTCCAGCATTTGGGATGAGGAAACCGGCCGTTTTGTCGCTCACGTAGAGAACCGGCTTAACGGACGGAACAACATCCAAGGTGAGGGTTACATTCAGCCCGGCGACCGCGCGGTTCACGCCGATGTGAATCTGGACCACTTCAATATGGGCTATGCAGCACCGCTGCTAAACAGCCTCTTCAGCCAGTTCGGCGGCTATCTGAGCGGTCAAATCGGCTTGGATGGCTCGTTGAACCAACCCCATCTGTCCAGCCGGAACCTGCGCATAGAGGACGGCACCTTGGAACTGGACTATACCCGTGTCCCCTACGATATGTCCGGCGACGTGGATCTGAACGACGAAGGCCTGTTCTTCCGCAACGTCCAACTGAGCGACGGTCTCTCCGGGAAAGGCAAACTCACCGGCAGCATCCTGCTGGGCGGATTCAAGGATTTCGCCATGGATACGCATGTGCAGATCACGGATATGAAGGTGCTGGATCTGCCGCAGGGCGTGAATCCCATGCTCTGGGGCACCGCCACCGCCACCGGCAGGGCCGATATTACGGGTCCTATCAACCGCCTGCTGTTGGACGTGGATGCCACCACTTCCAATAACGGAGATCTGCATATCGGCCTGAACTCCGGCGGCAGCAGCCGCTCCAGCCAGATGCTCACCTTCAAGGAAGCCCCCTTCGAAGGAGAAGAAGACCCGTATGAGGTCATGATGGCAGCCCGTTCCCAGGAGAAAAAGAAAAGCAGCGACTTCCAGATCAAGTTACTCGTCCATGCTACGCCGCAAATGCAGCTGCACATGGATATCAGTGAATCGTCCTTAAGCGCCCAGGGAAGCGGCACAGTGGAACTCACTAGCAGGTCGGCCACTGGTAGTTTCGGCCTCAACGGCGATTACAATATCACGCAGGGAAGCTTCCTCTTCTCGGCCATGAACTTAGTGAGCCGCCGCTTCACCATCCAGAACGGAAGCACCATCCGCTTCAACGGCGACGTCTGGGACACCGACCTGGACGTGAAGGGTCTGTACACCACCAAGGCCAGTCTGTCCACCCTCATCGCCGATGAGTCGTCCGTGAGCCGCCGCACTGTAAACTGCGGCATCAACATTACCGGACGCCTGAGTAACCCGGAAATTAATTTCAGCATTGACATCCCGGATTTGAATCCCGCTACGCAGGCGCAGGTGGAAGCCGCCTTGAATACGGTGGACAAGGTGCAGAAGCAGTTTGTGTACCTGCTCATTGCCGGCAACTTCCTGCCGGCCGAAGAATCGGGCATCACCACCAGCGGAACCGACGCCCTCTTCTCCAACATGTCCAGTATCATGTCCGGGCAGATCAACAACATTTTTGAAAAACTGAATATTCCGCTGGATATGGGTCTGAATTACCAGACCACCCAGACCGGCAGCAACATCTTCGACGTGGCCCTAAGCACCCAGCTCTTCAACAACCGCGTCATCGTGAACGGCACGGTGGGCAACAAGCAAATGCTGGGCGGCACTTCCACCAACGAGGTAGTGGGCGACATCGATATAGAAATCAAGCTGAACAGGAGCGGCTCGCTGCGTCTGAAACTGTTCTCCCATTCGGCCGACCAATACACTTCCTTCCTGGACAACAGCCAGCGCCACGGCGGCGGTATCTCCTACCAACGGGACTTCAACTCCTTCCGCCAGTTGTTCCGGATGATAGTGGCCAAGAAGGAGGAACGGGAAAATATGGTCAACCAGGAAGTACTGCAAACCGCCCGAAGCGTAGTGCTGAACGTAGACGAACAAGGTAAAATTAGCAAGGAATGAGCTACGGAAAACTCTATCTGATACCCACCCCTCTTGGAGACGGAAATCCCGCCGACGTGCTCCCTGCGCCGGTTTTTGACCTGCTGCCCACCCTGCGTTGCTTTGTGGTGGAAGAAGTGCGCACTGCCCGGCGTTTCTTGTCCTCTGCCGGCTTGAAAGGGCACATCGCGGAACTGGAATTCCATGAGCTGAACGAGCACACCACTCCCGCACAGGTAGAAAGCTATCTGTCCCTTTTTGCTAATGGCCAGTCAGTAGGTCTTCTCTCGGAGGCCGGCCTGCCTGCCGTGGCCGATCCTGGTGCATTGCTGGTGGCCCTCTGTCATCGGCACGGCATTGAAGTGGTACCGCTGGTAGGGCCCTCCTCCCTTATGATGGCGCTTATGGCCTCCGGCCTCAATGGCCAGTCCTTCGCCTTCGTGGGCTACATTCCCGCCAAAACGGAAGAGCGTCGCAGCGCCCTCAAGAACCTGGAGAGGCGCTCCTCGGCCGCCCATCAGACGCAAATCCTCATCGAAACACCTTATCGCAACGATTCCCTGCTGGCCGATATGCTGCAGTGCCTGAGCGGTAGTGTACGCCTTTGCATCGCCGCCAATATCACCTGCCCGGACGCCTTCATCCAAACCCGTACGGTGGCCGACTGGCGTGCCCATCCTATTACCATCGGCAAACGTCCCTGCGTGTTTCTCCTGCTGTCATGAAAATAGCTTTCACCACATTAGGCTGCAAGTTAAACTACGCCGAAACAGCCACTTACGAGCGGGGCTTCCTCTCCGCCGGGTGGGAAGTAGTGCCCTGGAACCAGGAGGCCGACGTGTATCTGATCAATACCTGCGCCGTCACGGAAACCGCCGAAAAGAAGTCCCGGAACCTCATCCGCAGGGCGCACAAAACCGCCCCGGAAGCCCGCATCGTGGTCACCGGCTGCTACGCTCAACTGCGCAAAGAACAACTTCTGGCCCTGGACGGCGTCTGGAAAGTCTTCGGCGCCGATGATAAATCCCACCTGGTAGCCAATCTTCTAGCGGAAGAGGCAATACCCTCCTCCGCTACAAGTAGCGTATTCGGGGCTTACAGTTCTGGGGAGGAACGGACTAGGGCATTTTTGAAGGTGCAGGACGGATGTGACAATTTCTGTGCATACTGCACGGTGCCTTATGCCCGGGGCAGGAGCCGGAATATTCCTATTTGTGAGGTGGTAAAGATGGCCCGGGACATTGCTGCCCAGGGCGTTAAGGAAATAGTACTTACGGGAGTAAATACCGGGGATTTCGGCCGGACTACCGGTGAAAGTTTTCTGGATTTACTTAAGGCGCTGAATGCCGTGGAGGGCATTGAGCGGTATCGGATTTCTTCTATCGAGCCCAATCTGATTACTCCGGAAATTGTGGACTGGATTGCCTCCGGAACCAAGTTCCAGCGGCATTTCCACATTCCGCTGCAAAGCGGGAGCGACACCCTGCTCCGGCGGGTGGGCCGGCGCTACGACACGGCTCTGTTCGCTTCCCGCATCGACTATATCCGTCAGGCCATGGAGCACCCCGGAGAACCCAAGGTATTCTTCGGCATCGACGTAATTGTGGGCCTTCCCGGCGAAACGGAAGAGTTGTTCCAGGAGACCTATCACTTCCTCAAGGAACGTATTCGGCCGGCATTTATCCACGTATTCCCCTACTCCCGTCGTCCTGGGACCCGTGCGGCGGAGTGGAAGGATCAGGTGCAGGACAGCCTGAAGACGGAAAGGGTGGCCCGGCTGGAGGAATTGTGCGCACAACTGCACCAGGGTTTTGTATCGGCCAACAAGGGGTTGCAGGAGACGGTGCTATGGGAGTCTTCGGTCAAAAACGGCCTTATGGGCGGTTATACCGGCAATTACATCCGCGTGGAGCGTCCATTTGACCCCGACCGTGTAAATCAACTGGAGGAGATGACGCTATGACCAAACTCACTTTTCTGGGGACGGGAACTTCGCAGGGCGTGCCCATCATAGGCTGCCAATGTCCGGTGTGCAAGAGCGCCGATCCCAGGGACAAGCGTTTCCGTTCAGCCGCATTGGTGGAGATGGACGGGCTCACCATCCTGGTGGATGCCGGACCGGATTTCCGTTCGCAGATGCTGGCGCACGATGTGCGGCATTTGGATGCCATCCTCCTTACCCACAACCATAAAGACCATACGGGTGGTCTGGACGATGTCCGCTCGTTCAATTACATCGACCGGAAAGCCGCCGAAATCTACTGCGAGGAACGGGTGCTCAAGACGCTTCGGAACGACTACGCCTACGCTTTTGCCGATCACAAATACCCCGGCGCACCGGAGTGGCACGTGCATCTGATCGATGAGCGGCCATTCCGCGTGGATTCCCTGCAAAACACCGGGGAACTGGAGTGGGTACACGATATCGGCTACTTTTATCGGCAACCCGACGGCAGCCTGAAACCCTCGGACAATGCCGTTGCGGAAGCCCCACACGATGCCCCCAACGTGATTCCCATCCGCGGTTTCCATCACGATATGCCTGTACTGGGTTTCCGCTTCGGGAACATTGCCTATATCACTGACATGAGCCGCTTGCCGGAACAGGAACTGGTCAAATTGCAGGGGCTGGAGCATCTTACGCTCAATACGGTAAGCTACCATCCACACCACTCGCATTTCTCCCTGGAAGAGGCGCTGGAACTGGCGGCCCGCATCGGTGCCCGCCACACCTGGCTCACCCACCTGAGCCACGCCTTCCCTACCCATCCCCAGTTCTGCCGTGAACTGCCCCCCACCGTCCAGCCCGCTTATGACGGGTTGGTAATAGAGGGGTGAAACAGGTCAGACCATATCCTCACTCAATAAGAAATCATGCACGTCGACCCCAAAGATTTCACGCATTTCTTACTCGTTTTAAACGGGCGGATGTGCTCACAAATAAGAAAAGCCCTCTTCGGTTCCCTGGAAGAAGGTCTTGGATTAGCCTTTCCGGTACTCCGAGGGGGTCATGCCCGTATGGGCCTTGAAGAACTTGTAGAAGACCGACTGGTTGGGGAAATGCAGCGCGTACACGATTTCCTTAATGGCTTTGTCGGAGTATTTGAGCATATTCTTGGCCTCAAGAATCACGAATGAATCAATCCAGGCGGGCGCACTGCGTCCGCTTGCCTGTTTTACCAGCTTGGACAGATACTTGGGCGTAAGGCAGAGTTGATCGGCATAAAACGCCACGCCCCGCTCTGTGTTATGGTACTCGGTAACCAGCGCGATGAAACGCTCAAAGAGCTGGTTAACCCGGGCCGATGAAGGCGTCTGCGACCTGCGGGCTTCGTTGAGGGCACTCGTGCACACGTCCATAACCATATAGGTGAAGGAGGTAACCAGCGAGCCCAGCATCTCCTTTTTGTTTTCCTTGTCGCTCAGCACCACCTCGCGGGCCAGGGTGAAATAGTTCTCGGCCAGGGCCAAATCGGCCTCATTTAAGGTAATACAGGGGTTTTTCAGGAGGCTCAGGCTCTCCTGGAACACATTGTTGAAGTCGAAGCGGATGCCACTCATAAACGCCCTGGAGGCCAGCACGAAGTATAGCTGGGCATCTCCTATGTGATCCTCTGCATACGAAGTGAGCTTGATGATGTTTCCCGGCACGTTCACCAGCAGGGACTGAGGCTTTACCTCATAGGAATTCAGGTTCAGGTCTATGGTAAAGTGGCCGCTGCGGAGGAAAAAGATAATATAGCCGTCAAAACGGAGGGGGTATTTGAGCATAGACAGGATTGCCTGGCTCTTTTCTACCCGCTTACCGCTTACTTCTCCCAGGATAAAATCTGTGCCCAGGGAATACTCGTCAATGACCGGTGCCAGCGCCAGAATGCGCCGGATATCTATGGTTTGCAAAGCTTCATTCTCCATAAGGATGCGAATTTTTGACAAAGGTAACTCTTTTTTCCAAGAATTCGCAATTTTTCGCAAATTTCGACCTTTTGAACAATTTCAAGGCCGATAAGCTGTCGTACGAGTGAAAAATTGGCAGTAATTTTGCAACCCCAAACGGAGAACCCCACCCAAAGGGAACAAATGACAATATGACAAAATTCGACCATATGAAAAAAATCATCCTTCTCAGTATCCTGGCCATGGGCACTTTGTCGGCCGCAGCCCAGGAGAACGTTTCTTACAACGGGCAAGCCCTTACGCTGGACGACTGCCGCCAGATGGCCATCCAGCAGAGCAACGAGCTCCAGCAGGCCCGCACCCAGATTGAAATGGCCTCTTACGACCGCAAGATTGCCCTGGCCAATTATTTCCCGTCCGTAAGCGCTACGGGCGCGTACCTATACAATAATAGAGACATCGCCCTTATCAGCAATGAGCAAAGTGCGATCCTTCAAAACGCAGGTACCCTGGTTCAGGGGCAGATGGATGCCTACATGGCGGGGGTCTCCCAGCAACTGGGTACTGCCATGCAGCAGAAGATGACCCAGCTGATGACAGCCATCCAGACCAATCCGGCCCTGGCAGCCGAATACATGGGCAGCCCCATGTGGCAAACCGTCCTGGGGATGCTTCAGGGCGTGGATCCGTCTTCCCTGGCGGGTCTGGCTCCGAACATCGCCGATCCGGTAAACGCCATCGGGGCCGACATTGACAAGGCCCTGCACCCGGACCTGCACAATATCTGGGTGGGTGCCGTTACCGTGCAGCAGCCGCTGTTCGTGGGCGGAAAGATTATCTACTCCAACCAGATGGCCGCCCTGGCGGAAGACTTGGCCCAGTCCAAGTACGATATGAAGTATGCCGATGTGGTGGTGGACGTCGACCAGGCCTACTGGCAGATTATCTCCATTGCCAATAAGAAGAAACTGGCCGAAAGCTACGCAGACCTGCTGCACCAGATGGAGCGGGACGTAGAGGCCGCCATTGCCGCTGGCGTGGCCACTGAGAGTGACGCCCTGCAGGTGAAGGTCAAGGCCAACGAGGCCGAGATGATGCTCACCAAGGCTTCCAACGGCCTTGTCCTGGCCAAAATGCTGCTTTGCAAACGCATCGGCCTGCCCCTGGAAAGCGAGATAACCCTGGCCGATGAGACGCTGGAAGTGATTCCCGAGCCCATGTGCCCTGCCACCAAGAGCATGGAAGACATCTACGCCTCCCGTCCCGAAACCAGGAGCCTCTCCCTCGCCTCCCAGATTTACGACAAGAAGGCCAAAGTGGTAAGGGCCGATATGATGCCCAAGGTGGCCCTCACGGCCAACTACCTGGTCTCCAATCCCAATGCCTTCAACGGCATCCAGAACACCTGGAACGGCGGCATGTTCACCGCCGGCGTGATGGTGAACGTTCCCATCTTCCACGGACTGGAAACTTTAAATCGCTACAAAAAGGCCAAGGCCGAAGCCACGCTATACCAGAGCCAGCTGGCCGATGCAAAGGAACTGATCGATCTGCAGGTGACCCAGCAGCGCAAGCTCTTCGAGGAAGCCCATGAGAAGCTTTCCATGACCGAATCCAACCTGGAAAGCGCAGAGGAAAACCTGCGCAAGGCCATCGTTGGCTTTGAAGCGGGCGTGGTCTCCACCAATACCGTACTGGGTGCCCAGACTGCCTGGCTCAGCGCCCACAGCGAATACATAGACGCCGGCATCGAACTCCAGATGGCCGCCGCCAACCTGAATAAAGCAGAAGGTCTGAACTAAGAAATTGTAAAAAAGTAAATATTATGGCAAAGAAGAATTACAACCTCCTCATTGGAGTGATGGCCCTCGTGGGCATTATCCTCAGCGTTTCCGTCATTGGCTATGTGGTTTCCCGTCCCAAGGATATCGTGATTCAGGGCGAAGCCGAGGCTACCGAATACCGTGTTTCCGGCAAGGTGCCGGGCCGAATTGAAGCGTTCTGCGCCGAAGAAGGCGACAAGGTGCGCAAGGGCGACACCCTGGTCCTCATCGATTCCCCGGAAATCCGATCCAAGATTGCCGAGGCCAACGCCGCCAAGGCTGCCGCCGTGGCTCAGCGAAACAAGGCCTACAACGGTGCCCAGCAGGAACAGATAACCGGTGCCTACGAGATGTGGCAGAAAGCCCTGGTAGGTGAAGATGTGATGCGCAAGAGCTACGAGCGTATGCAGAAACTGCACGAGCAGAAAGTGGTATCCGACCAGAAGTTCGATGAGGTAGAGGCCCAGTACAACGCAGCCGTAGCCACCGCCAAAGCCGCCAAGAGCCAGTACGACCTGGCCGTGAAAGGCGCCCGTCAGGAAGACAAGGATGCCGCCGTAGCCCTGGTGGAACGCGCCAACGCCGCCGTGGAGCTGGTAAACTCCTACCTGGACGAGATCACCCTCACCGCCCCGGCCGACGGTATCATATCGGCCCGTTATCCCAAGGTGGGCGAACTGGTAGGCCAGGGCTCCCCCATTATGACCATCCAGGACCTGGACGATATGTGGTTCACCTTCAACATCCGGGAAGACCGTCTGCATAAGATGGAGCAGGGAGACAAGATAACCCTCACTATTCCCGCCCTGGACAATGCCCAGGTTACCGCTACCGTGTATTACATTGCCGTGCGTGAGTCTTACGCCACCTGGCGGGCCACCAAGGAGATGGGTGAATTTGACACCCGCACCTTCGAGGTTCGCGCCCGGCCCGACACCCGCGTGGAACGTCTCCGTCCCGGTATGAGTGTGATTCTTATTTCCAAGGAAAAATGAGTTGGATCAATCAGTGGTACCAGGTTGTCCGCCGCGAAGTGCGCATTATGCACAGCCGGCCCATCTATCTGCTGGGGTCGGTGGGTGTGATGGCGGTATCGGCCCTTTTCTTCCTTACTTTCATGGGAGAGGGACTGCCCCAGAAGCTGCGCGTGGGCGTAGTGGACCTGGACCAGACTTCTACATCCCGGACTTTCCGGGAGCAGCTGGATGCCACCCAGCTGGGCAGCGTGGTGGATTTTGCGTCCGTGAGCGACGCCAGCCGCGAACTGGAAACCGGCCGCATCTATGGATATGTGGTGATTCCCCGTCATTTTGACGAGGACGTGCAGAGCTTCCGCAGCCCCAAGATGCAAGTATATGTGAACACGTTGTATCCGGTAATCGGCGGTGCCCTGGCCTACAAGGACATCCTGTATATGGTGAACCTGACCAACGGTGCCGTGCAGCGCGAGGTGCTGCGGGCCAAAGGGATGAACGACCACGAGATTATGGCCTCCATCCAGCCCGTGAACATAGACGCCCACACCATCGGCAATGCGCCCACCAACTACAGCTATTATCTGGTGAATATGATCCTGATGGGCGTGCTGGCCATGTGCATCACCCTCATTACGGCCTATGCCGTGGGCTCCGAGCTCAAGTACGGCACTTCCAAGCACTTGCTGGAAAGCGCCGGAGACTCTATCTTCACCGCCATCCTGGGCAAGCTGGCCCCCTACACCCTCCTGTTCGAGGTGCTGGCCGTGGTGCTGCAGCTGCTGCTGTATGGTCCGCTGCACTACCCTATGAATGGCAGCATCGGCTGGCTCATTCTGGCCACGCTGGTGTTTGTAATGGCCTATGAGGCCGTGGGCGTGTTCATTGTGTCCTTGGTACCCACCCTGCGTCTGGGCGTTTGCATCAGCGCACTGTACAGCGTGCTGGGCTTCTCCTTCGCGGGGTTCACCCTGCCAGTGAGCTCGCTGCCCGCCGCCCTCCAGGGCATGAGCACCATCTTCCCGCTGCGTTTTTACTATCAACTGTATGTGCGTGAAGTGCTGTATGGCACCGGTTTCACCGGCTGGTGGTGCTACCTGGTGTATATGCTGCTCTTCCTGCTCATTCCCTTCCTGGGAGCAAAACGGCTGCACAATGCCTACCGCTACCAGAATTATCCCCGCAACTAACTATGTCCTATATTAGCAACTGGTTCCACGATGTGTGGAACATCTTCACCCGGGAATTGAGGCTCATCGGCCGGGACAACGGCGTCATGCTCATCTTCTGTTTCGCCGGCCTGGTGTACCCGCTGCTGTACAATTGGATCTATCACGACGGCGTGGTGGACGAAATGCCCGTGGCCGTGGTGGACAATTCCCGGGGCAGCTACAGCCGCCGCTATGTGCAGAAGTTCGACGCCACCCGCGAGTGCGCCATCGCCTACGACTGCGTGTCAATGGCCGAGGCCGAGGAACTGATGAAAGAGCAGAAGGTGCATGGCATCCTGTACATTCCCTCCGACTTTGACAGCCGTCTGGCGCTGGGAGAGCAGGCTTTCCTCTCCACCTATGCCGATATGTCCACGTTCCTCTATTACAAGAACATGACCATCGCCTCCAACCTGGTGATGCTGGACGAGGTGCATCAGATTCAGGCCGAACACTACGCCGCCAAGGGCTTCACCGGGCAGGATGCCGTGCAGCTTATAGAGCCGGTACAGTACGACGACGCCCGCCTCTATAACCCCAACATCTCCTTCACGATGTTCTTCATTTATATGGCGATGATGATGATCCTGCAGCAGGTAATGTTCTATGGTTCCAGCACCCTGGCGGGTACGCTGCGGGAAGAGGGCCGAAGTTTTGCCCAACTGGTGGAAGGCGGTCACGGAATGGGCCGTATCGTACTGGGCCGAGGCGCCGCCTACTTCCTGGTATTCCTCTTCCTGGGAGCCTACGGAGCCGTGTTGGTTCCCCACCTCTTCCACCTGCCCATGCACGCCGCCTGGTGGGATATGATGCTGTTCCTGGCTTTCTTCGTGGCCGATATCATCGTATTCAGTTTTACCTGGTCATCGGGCATCTACAAGCGTGAAACGGTGCTGGTGCTGCTACTGTTCGTCTCCCCCATCGCCGTGTTCCTCACAGGCTTCACCTGGCCCACGGAGAATTTCCCCATATTCTGGAGAATCGTTTCCTATGTGTTCCCTACCACCTTCGGCTGCCGGGCCTATATGACGCTAAGCCAAACCGGAAACCTGAGCGCCATCGCCCCCGAACTCTGGGCTATGACCCTCCAGACGGTCGTTTATTACATCCTGGCTTCCGCTGCAATATTGGTGGAGAATAGGAAGTAAGCATCCGATAAAGTACGTGTAAGACCATATTATCCAACCCGCTAACCTTAAAAACTTGAAGCACACTGAATCCATTACTCCCCCACAGATCCTTCGTCGCTTTCGGCTCCTCAGGATGACAACCCTGGAGCAAATAACGTTTTTTGTGGTAATCATTGAAAAAATGTATCTTAGAGCAAAATTTCCGATTGCCATGAAACGTATCCTTCCCCTCCTGACCCTGGCGACGGCCGTGGCCTGCGGCCCCAAGTGGCAGGCCTCCGAGGCCGATGGCTTCACCCGCATTACGCAGAAAGGCGGCCCTACACTGGGCTATACCACCGCTCCCATCCTGGAAGACAAAGGATTCGCCTTCAAGGACTTGAACCGTAACGGTGTGCTGGACCCTTACGAGGACTGGCGCCTGCCGGCCCTGGACCGGGCCAAGGATTTAGCTACCCAAATGAGCATAGAGCAGATTGCCGGTCTTATGCTGTACAGCAGCCATCAGGCCATCCCGGGCAGCGCCTACGGATTTGGTGCAGCCACCTACAGTGATGCGAATCACAAATCTTGGGATCTAACGGATCAGCAGAAGAAGTTCCTGGAGGAAGATAACCTCCGCGCCGTGCTGGTAACCAGTGTGGAGAGCCCGGAAGTGGCCGCCCGCTGGAATAACAACGTGCAGGCCTTCGTGGAAGGTATCGGCCTGGGCATTCCGGCCAACAATTCCTCCGATCCCCGCAATGAGACCGCTGCCACGGCCGAATTCAATATGGGAGCCGGCGGGCAGATTTCCCTCTGGCCCACCCCGCTGGGCCTGGCTGCCAGCTTCGACCCTGCACTGGTACGGCAGTTCGGTGAAATTGCTTCACAGGAGTATCGTGCTTTGGGCATCGCCACGGCCCTTAGTCCGCAGATTGACCTGGCCACGGAACCCCGCTGGAGCCGCTTCGGGGGCACTTTCGGCGAGAATCCCGCCTTGGATACGGACATGGCCCGCGCCTATGTAGACGGCTTCCAGACCTCCCCTGATGGTGGATGGGGCCTGCAGAGCGTGAACGCCATGGTGAAGCACTGGCCCTCCGGCGGCCCGGAAGAAGGCGGCCGCGACGCCCACTTCAACTATGGCAAATTTGCCGTTTATCCCGGCAATAATTTCCAAACCCACCTGAAAGCCTTCACAGAGGGTGCGTTCCAGTTGGAAGGCGGTACCGGAAAGGCATCGGCCGTGATGCCCTATTACACCATTTCCTACGGGGCAGACCCTTCCGGAAAGAATGTGGGCAACAGCTATAACAAGTACATTATCAGCGATTTGCTTCGCGGGAAATATGCCTACGACGGCGTAGTGTGCACAGACTGGAACATCACCTACGACAACGCCGCCATCGAATCCTTCGACGGCAAGTGCTGGGGTGTGGAAGAGCTCACAGTAGCCCAGCGTCACTACGAAGTACTGAAGGCGGGCGTGGATCAGTTCGGCGGAAACAACGACAAAGGCCCCGTGCTGGAGGCTTACCAGATGTGGGTGGCCGATTTCGGCGAAGCTGCCGCAAGAGAGCGCTTTGAGGCCTCGGCCGTGCGCCTGCTAATGAACTCCTTCCGCACCGGCTTGTTCGAGAATCCCTATACGGATCCCGCCGTTGCAGCCGAAGTGGTGGGCAATCCCACCTTCATGCAAGCCGGCTACGATGCCCAGCTCAAGTCCGTGGTGATGGTGAAGAACCACGCCTCCACCCTGCCCCGCCAGCGTGCGAAGGTCTATGTTCCCAAGCGCCTCTATCCCCAGACTCCCGGGATGTTCGGCCTGTTCATGGGCGCTCCTGCCCATTGGGACTACCCCGTAGACCGCGCCCAGGTAGAGAAATACTACGACTGGGCCGACACCCCCGAGGATGCCGATTTCGCCCTTCTGCTTATCCAGGAGCCTTATCCCGGCACCGGCTATGACGTGAAAGACCGTCAGAAAGGCGGTAACGGCTACGTGCCCATCAGCCTGCAGTATCGGCCTTATACCGCTCAATACGCACGGGAGAAATCCATCGCCGGCGGAGACCCGAAGGAAAGCTTCACCAACCGTTCTTACAAAGGAAAGACCGTGACCACCTACAACGAAAGCGACCTGGACCTTGTACTCAAGACCCGCAAGGAAATGGGTAACAAGCCCGTGGTGGTGGTAGTGAATCTCACCCGCCCTGCCGTGCTCAGTGAACTGGAGCCTTATGCCGATGCCATCCTCCTTACCTTCGGTGTACAGAATCAGGCCGTGTTGGATCTGGTGAGCGGCGCAGCCGAGCCTTCCGGCCTGCTTCCCATGCAGATGCCCGCCGACATGCGCACCGTGGAAGAGCAATACGAAGACGTTCCCCAGGACATGCGTTGCCTAAAAGATACCGAAGGCAATGTCTGGGACTTTGCCTTCGGCCTCAACTGGTCCGGCGCCATCCGTGACGCCCGCACCGAAACCTACCATGGACGCAATTAATTAACCCTTAGTAACTTACACAATTGACTCCCCACCAGCACGGCGGGGAGTCAATCATATATAATACAATAGTTCAGGCGTTTACGTCCACGCGCTACCTCATCTCCCTTAGTCTCACGTCTATTCCGGGAAGTGCCTCCGGGATACCCGAGATATCCGTCTGGCCGAAGTGATAAGGAATGAGCACTTTGGGTTTCACCACCTTGGCTGCCGCAATGCACTGAGGTACCGTCATGGTGTACGGCTGATTGCAAGGCAGGAATGCTACGTCGATGTCCTTGATGGCCGCCATTTCCGGAATATCTTCCGTGTCTCCGGCAATATAGATACGGAAACCGTCCACGTTCAGGATATAACCGTTGTCGCGGCCCTGGGGATGGAACTGAAGATGGCCTTCGGTGATGTTGTAGGCGGGAAGGGCATCCACATGGATTCCTTCACAGACATCCATTCCCTCTCCGTTGGCCAGGACACTTCCCCGCCCCAGCATCTGGGCGCAGCGGGCATTGGTAATCACCTGTCCGCCCAGGATAGCGAGAACATCCTTGTCAAAGTGATCCCCGTGTTCGTGGGTCACCAGCACATAATCGGCCTTGGGAAAATCCGCGGCATAGTCCGTAGGTTTACCGTATCCGGCTACGGGATCCACCTGGATGGAAAGGCCTTTATAGGCAATGGCCAGGCTGCCGTGCTTGATGAGCCATATTTCCAGCGGAGCGCCGGCAGGCGTGCAGAAACGCTCTACCTCATAAGTGGTTACGGGCAATCCCGCTTCCTGCCAGGCCAGGATGCCGCCCAGCATATTAATGGGCTTGAAACCCAGCTTGGCCAGTTCCTCGGCGGCAGCGGCGCTGCGCCGGCCGCTCCGGCAATACAGCAGCACGGGACGGGAGGGATCCAAAACATCTTGGGCCGCCGGCAGAAAACCATCGGCCTTCCAGTCGATGTTGATGGCACCGGGCAGATGCCCCGCGGCAAATTCTTCCGGCGTACGAACATCCAGCAACTGGGCCGATCCATCGGTGGACAACCTTTCCTGAAACGCCTGTACAGACAGATTCTCGTACGCCTTGCAGGAATGCAGCCCCAAAAGGGACAGCACGGCAACAATAGAGAGCTTTCTCATGGGATTAATCTTCTTCGTCCATTACACGGGTGCTCACGCGGCGCACCGGCTGGCGTTTGGTCTGATTGGTGTCGCGGAACAACATCTGGGCGAAACGGGTAAGGTAATCCCTCCAGTTGCGCCAGATATGGCCTCCCTCGCTCTCATACAGCGTGACCGGGAAGCCCTGGAAATCGCACCACTCTTTCAGGCGGCGGGAGTTTTCCATGATGCCATCGGCCTTACCACAGCCAATCCAATACAGCTTGGGTTCATAGGCGAATACCTTGGCGAAGGCCTGCTCGTTGCCTTCGATGGTGCCCACACCCGAGAACAGGCCCACATAGCCGAAAGTATCGGGATAGTGCAGCGAGAGCATGCAGCTCTGACGGCCGCCCATGGACAGGCCGGCCACGGCAGTATGGGCATAGCCCTTGGTAACGCGGTAATGCTTCTGCACGAAATCCATCACATCCGGGAAACTCTCCTCGATCTCGATGGTGCTCTGGCTGCGGCTGTTGGCCATGGTGGGCTGGAAGTTGTCCACAGCAGCGCCGGGAGCCGCCTGGTTGAACCAGACGCCGTTGGGCATGACCACGATCATGGGCTTGGCCTTGCCTTCCGCAATGAGATTGTCCATGATCTGGGCGGTGCGGCCTAAGTCGCTCCAGGCATCTTCATCGCCGCCGGAACCATGCAGCAGATACAGCACAGGATAGTGCTGGGTGCCATTTTCATAACCGGCAGGGGTATAAACCGTCATACGGCGCTGGCTGTTGAGGGTGGCGCTATCATACCACACATGGGAGACGGTGCCGTGCGGCACATTGTGCACGCCATAATACCAGCCTTTGTCACCGGGCTGCGCACTAAGGATAAAAATGTTGGTCCACGTGGCTACATCCCGGTTCTGGTGCACGTTGGACGGGTCCATGGCTTTCTTGCCATCCACCAGAAAACTATAAGAATACAATTCCCCTTCAAGCGGGGCCGATGTATAGGTCCACACGCCGTCCGGGCCTTCTTTAAGGTCGGCCACGCCGGGGGCGTCGTAGATGATTACACGTTCGCCCAGGTCGATTTCAATGGGACGGGTGGGTAGGAAATCGCCGGTGACTTGCACCACCTTGGCTTTAGGGTTCTGATAACGGAAGGTTACGCTATGGTCCGGGTTGATTTCCGGGGAAACGAGGCCGGAGCCGGGGCCCAGGGCCTGCTGGGCCGATGCTGCCAGGGACAGGCCCAGGAACAGGATAACAGGAAGTAAACGTTTCATATCAGGAGTGTTATTTCTTCAAAAATAAGCATTTCCCGCCGATGTTCAAATACTTTGAACAAAAGAAAAAACATTTGAACCTCTGAAGCAGGTATTCGAGCGGGGAAAAGCGTACCTTTGTACAAAGTTAACAACCATGAAAAAAATCCTCTCTCTGGTCCTTCTTCTGACCCTCAGCGTGGCCACCGTATCGGCCCAAGGCTGGTTCCGTCAGCCCACCCCCAACGACACCCTAAAGAGCACCCGCGTGCTCCCGGACGGCAAGGTCCTGTTCCAAATCTACGCCCCCCAGGCCTCTCAGGTGGCCGTGACCGGCGACCTCCCCTGGGACAAGCCCGTTCAGTTTGTCAAGGCCGATAACGGCGTGTGGAAAGGTCTCTGCGAAGGCCTGGGCGAAGGCTGTTTCCGCTACAGCTTCCTCGTGGATGGCGTACGGGTGCAGGATCCCAAAGCCCCGCTAAGCGCCGAACAAGCCTCCATCCTCACGGTGGGTGAAGGTTATGTAAAGGACGTTCCCCACGGCGCCGTTGCCCAGCGCTGGTACTGGTCCGAGACCCTGGGCCAGATGCGCCGGATGCACGTCTGGACGCCTGCCGGCTTTGAGCAGTCCCGGGAGAAGTTGCCCGTGCTCTATCTGATCCACGGCGGCGGCGACAACGACGCCTCCTGGCCCGGTGTAGGCGCTGCAGGCTGGATTCTGGACAACCTGCTGGCCGAAGGCAAGATGGTTCCCATGATTGTGGTAATGCCCAACGGCACCATTGAAACACCCGACATGATGGGTGAAGTGCCGCTCTTCGGCCAGGATATGGTGCGCAGCATCATCCCCTTCATCGAAGCCAATTATCCTGTGAAGGCCGATCAAGCCCACCGCGCCATGGCCGGCCTCTCCATGGGCGGTATGGAAACCATCGAAACCGCCTTCAAGCATCCGGAGCTCTTCTCCCACGTATGGGTGCTCAGCTCCAGCTTCGCCCCCGGCAAGCAGAAGGAATATGTGGCAGAGATTCAGTTAAATAAGATTGCCCCGGCCCTGAACAAGAACTTCAAGGCCCTGTATTTCACCCAGGGCGGTCCCGCCGACATCGCCTACAAGAACTGCCAGGAAGCCCTGGGCTACCTGAAAGAAGCCGGCATCCAATATATTTATCTGGAGAACGCCCAGGCCGGCCACAGCTGGACCACCTGGCGCGCCGACCTCCAGACTTTGGTGCCCACACTCTTTCACTGAGATCCTTCGTCGCCTTCGGCTCCTCAGGATGACAATTCTGTCATTCTGAACGAAGTGAAGAATCTCCGGTAAGAAAACAATTATTAATTATTATATGAAAAAAGTATTCCTATTCCTTGCTTCGGCCGTGCTGGTGGCATCGGCCTGCAACGGTCCCGCTTTGTCCCCTCAGGACAAACTCACCGTCAATGATCAGAAGATCAACGAACTCATCGCCCAGATGACGCTGGAGGAAAAAGTGAACATGCTCCACAGCAAGACCAATATGTCATCGGCCGGCGTTGAGCGCCTGGGTATCGCCGACATGAACTACGCCGACGGTCCTTTCGGTATCCGTGAAGAAGGCCAGCCCCATAGCTTCCAGAGCGCCGGCTGGACCCTGGACAGCGCCACCTACTTCCCTACCGGTAGCGCCCTGGCCGCCACCTGGAGCGAAGAACTGGCTTATAAATACGGCACCGGCATGGGTAAGGAAGCCCGCCTGAGAGGCAAGGATGTGATCCTGGGCCCGGCCGTGAACATCCAGCGCCTGCCTGTGGGCGGCCGCACCTATGAGTACCTGAGCGAAGATCCTATCCTGAGCGCCGCCCTGGCCCTGGAGTACACCAAGGGTGTGCAGGACCAAGGTACTGCCGTGTGTATCAAGCACTTCGCCGTGAACAACCAGGAGACCAACCGTGGCAGCGTGGACGCCCAGCTGGACGAGCGCACCCTGCGTGAGATCTACCTCAAACCCTTTGAGCGCGCCATCATCGAAGGCGGCGCCATGAGCGTCATGCCCGCCTACAACAAAGTGAACGGCGACTACTGCTCCGAAAACGAGCACCTCCTCAATGAAATCCTCCGCGGCGAATGGGGCTTCAAAGGCTTCACCGTTTCCGACTGGGGCGGCACGCACAGCACCATGGGCGCCATGCTCCACGGCCTCAACGTGCAGATGACCGGCGACAACTACCTGGGTCAGCCCGTCATTGACTCCATTGCCACCGGTGCCCTCACCGAAGACCTGGTGGATGAAAAAGTGCGCCAGATCCTGCGCGTCCGCATGGCTATCGAGGCCGTTCCGGCCGATGTAGCCAACACCGTCCAGACCTCCCAACCCGAGAGCCAGAAAATTGCCCGCGAGGTGGCCGAAAAGAGCATCGTCCTCCTGAAGAACGAAGGCGTCCTGCCCATCAAGGCCGGTGTGAAAAAGATCGCTGTTATCGGCCAGAATGCTGTTCTGAAGACCCAGAGCGGCGGTATGGGTGCCGGTGTTAAGGCCCTTTATGAGGTAACTCCGCTGGAAGGCATCCGCAAACGCGCCGGCAAAGGCGTGGAAGTGACATACGCTCCCGGATACAAGACCATCGCATTCCGCTGGGGACCTGCACCCGCCAATCTGGATCCGCTGGAAGCCCGTTCCAACGATGAACCCGCCGATCCCGCCCTTGTTGCAGAGGCTGTAGCCCTGGCTAAGGAAGCCGACCTTGTCCTCTTCTTCGGCGGCACCAACAAGAGTATCGAGACCGAAGGCAGCGACCGTAAGAACATCAAACTCCCCTGCGGACAGGAAGAACTGGTCCAGGCCCTCTACCAGGCCAATCCGAACCTGGCCACCGTGCTCATCAGCGGCGGTCCCACCGACCTCCAGGTCCTGGAACCCGCTTCCCCGGCCATCGTTCAGGGCTGGTGGAACGGCACCGAGGGCGGCACTGCCCTGGCCGAGGTCCTGTTCGGCGACATCGCCCCTTCCGGCAAACTGCCCTTCACCTTCCCCAAGAAACTGGAAGACTCCCCCGCCTATGCAATGGGCAACTTCCCGGATCCTAACGGTGCCGGCGGCGACCTCTTCAGCCTGATGTTCCGTCCCGACGTCCTCAAGATGACCCCCGAGGAGCGCCAAAAATTCCTCGATTCCCTTCCCAAGCCCGTTTCCAAGTACACGGAGCGCTTCTATGTGGGCTACCGCTGGTTCGACACCAAGGAAATCGCCCCCATGTACGCTTTCGGCCATGGCCTTTCCTATGTAGACTTCGACTACGAAGACCTGACGGCCAAAGTGGGCAAGGACGCCATCAAAGTTACTGTCAAGGTGGAGAACGAAGGTTCCATGCCGGCCGATGAAGTGGTCCAGGTGTATGTGAACCGTCCGGAATCCAAGGTGGAATGGCCCGTGAAGGAACTCAAGGCTTTCCAGCGCGTTTCCCTGAACGCCGGCGAGACCAAGACCGTCACGCTGGAAATCCCCCTGAAGGACCTCCGCTACTGGAATGAGGCCAACAATGCCTGGGCGTTGGAAAGCGGCAAGCTTCTGCTCCTGGTGGGTTCCGCCTCCGACGACATCCGCGAAACCACTGAGGTTACCATCTAAGATGAAGAAGTTGATGATCCTTGGGGCCGTCGTGCTCGCTGCAGCATGCGGCCCCAAACCTTCTGCCCAGGTGGAGAAGGTGGAAATCTGCACCGAAGTGGGCGACTACGGCCTTCTGGTGGACGCCATTGAAATCACCGTTACCAACCCCCGTTCCCTGAAAGGTCTCACCGCGGCCGATTTCGACCTGGTGAACAATACCTCCGGTGCCTTCATCGATGCCGCTACGGGCAAGCCTGCCGAGTCTTACGCCGAAGACGGAATCGTCCTTTCCCGCAAGAAGAACGTCCTTCGCATCGAGGCCACGCCTTTTGGCAAAGACGGCCGCATGGAAGGCTTTTTCAAGCGCGTTCCCTGGGAACTGCATTGTGCAGCCGATTCGGCCTTGAACGTGAAACCGGAGCAGGTATCGGCCGAGCACATTGCCGTGCTGGACGACTGCATCCACGGCGAATTCTCCTTCGGCGGCCTTACCCGCGAGTATATGCTGCACCTGCCCAAGGACGCCAATGGCAACGTGATTAAGAACGTTCCCCTGCTGGTATGGCAGATTGGCGGCGGCGAATACAACAAAGACATGATGACCGTGGCCACAGCCAACCGCTGCCTGGTTTCCCTGGCCAAGGAAGGGATTCCCTGCGCCGCCCTGGTCTTTGCCCTGGCCAACCCCAACTACAGCTACAGCGCCTCCCTCTATCCGGAAAAGATTGAACTTATCGACCGCAACAACGCCCTCCAGATGGCCTTCATCGACACTCTGATTGCCGATGATACCATAGACGGCAGCCGCCTGTTCTGCGCCGGCGCCTCCAGCGGCGGCGGTTGCACCATGCGCTTCATGATGCAGTTTGCAAACCGCTTCAAGGCCGCTATCCCCTGCTGCGCCATGGATCCCATCATCCCCATTCACAAGGTGGACGAAAAATATCCCGGCCAGTTCACGGACGACGTAGAAAAAGCCTGGAAAGGTAACGTAGTGTACAAATGGGACGGTTCCAACATGGTCTTAGGGCCGATGGACATTGAGGCTTTCGTAAAGCTCCCCATGTACTTCGTGCACGCCGAAACCGACAAGACCTGCAAGGTGGCCAGCACCTACGCCTACTCCGAGGCTCGCAAACGCCTGGGTGCTACCGCTGACAAGGTTCTGATCTACAGCGACGAAGACCTCATCAGCTGGGGCGTAGCCCCCATGATGGCCCACTTCTCCTGGGTTCCCCTTTTGGACGATTACTCCGAAGGCAGTCCCATGGGCTGGCTGGTGAGTCAGCTGTAATTTTTTACAGGTAAAAAGAGACCCGGGGGCATTGACAGCCCTCGGGTCTCTTTTCCTATATATATCAACTAACTATTTAAACAGTAGCGGGACGAACTCGGAAAGGTAGATACGCCAGTTCTTCCAGATGTGACCGCCGTCGGTTTCCATGAAGGAGAACTTGTAACCGTTGTCTTCGAGCTTCTTCTTGAAATCCAGATTGGCCTGCCACAGGAAATCGGTGTTGCCGCAGCCAATCCAAAGGAGCTTGGGCTTGGCGGCATAGTACTTGGCCAGTTTGGCGTCAAAGTCCTGATAGATGGGGCTCACGGAAGGATCGCTCACGCCGATGGCAGCGCTGAACATACCGCTCCAGCCAAAGAGCTCCGGATAGTTGAGGCTCAGGTACAGCGTATGGAATCCGCCCATGGACAGACCGCAAACAGCGCGGGAGTCCTTCTTGGCAATGGTGCGGTAGCGGCTGTCAATGAACTTCACAATCTCCGGGAAAGCGGTCTCGAAGGTGCCTTCCATGGTTTGGGGCAGGTTCATGGTGGGATTCACATAACCGGTGGAATTCTCGCCGGGAGCAGCCTCCTGGGAGATGTTGCCGTTGGTGAACACCACGATCATAGGCTTGGCCTCACCGCGGGCGATGAGGTTGTCCAGGATCTGGGTGGCGCGGCCCTGGGTGACCCAGGCGTCTTCGTCACCGCCGATACCGTGAAGCACATAGAGGACGGGATACTTGGTCTTGGAAGTCTCATAGCCGGCCGGGGTGTAAACGGTGAGCCTACGGTCGAAACCGGCAGTGGGGCTGTTGTACCACACCTTGGAAACGGTGCCGTGCGGAACACGATGGATGGCGTAGAGGTCGGAGCGCTCGCCGGCGGCAGGAACCAGCAGCACGCTGGTGAGGCTGGCCACGTCGCGGTTTACCCACATGTTATGCGGATCAATCTGGCTTACGCCGTCCACACGGAAAGTATAGTTGTACAGGTCAGGAGCCACGACGAAAGGAGTGGTGTACTCCCAAACGCCGCCCTTGCCTTCTTTCAGTTCACCCACACCGGGGGCGTCGAAGGTCATCTTGTTGCCATTGAATTCCACCTCCATCTTCTGGGTGGGCAGGAAATCACCGGTCACTTCCACCTTGATGGCCTTGGGAGCCATGAAACGGAAGGTGACGGTACCATCGGCATTGATCACGGGCGACTCCACGGAAGGACCGCCCCACAGGGCCTGCTGGGCATTGGCGGAAAGGCCGATGCACAGCGCAGCGATAGCAATAACGAGTTTTTTCATAAAGGCTTATTTGAATAACAATTGAGCAAAGGTGTTCAGGTACAGGCGCCAGTTGGCCCAGACATGACCGCCGTCAGAGACGAAATACTCGTGCTCCAGACCCTGCTCCAGCAGTTTGGCATGCATTTCCTCGGCGCCCTTGAACAGGAAGTCGGTGTTGCCGCAAGCCAGGAAGTAAAGCTTCACGCCAGCCTTCTTGAGCGTAGCGATCTGCTCAGGCGTAGCGCTGCCGGCAGCGGAGAGAGGGCAAATGTAGTCGAACAGCTCCGGATACAGGATGCTGGCGCTGATGGTATGACCACCACCCATGGAGAGGCCGGCGATGGCGCGGGAAGCGGGCTTGGGAATAGCGCGGAAGTTCTTCTCGATGAAGGGAACGATCTCCGTGCAGAGGCTTCTCACATAGCCGTTCATGAGAAGGTCACGCTCCGCCTCGCTCATTTTTTCAAAAGCTTCGCGATCCCAGCGATTGGGCATCGGCTTCTCAGGGATGTTGAGCGTACGGGCGGCCGCCTGGTTGGCATTGCCGTTAGGCATGACCACGATCATGGGTTCGGCCAGACCTTTTTCAATGAGGTTGTCCAGGATCTGGGCGGTACGGCCCATGGAGGTCCAGGCTTCTTCATCGCCGCCTGCACCATGCAGGAGGTACAGAACGGGATATTTCTTCTTGGGATTGTTCTCGTAGCCGTAGGGAGTGTAAACGGTGAGACGACGGTCCATACCCAGGATGTTGCTGTGATACCAGGGATGGCTCACTGTGCCGTGCTGGTTGGCTTCGCCGTAGTTTTCCGTGCGCTGGCCGGGGACCAGGAGCATGGGCAGGTAACGGGTGCCGTCACGCTGGACCAGTACGTTCTGGGGATCGTTCACGTTCACGCCGTCCACCACGAAATTATAGGTGTAGATTTCCGGGGCAGGAAGAGGAATCTTCACTTCCCACACGCAGTTTTCGCCGCGCTTCATGTCGATGGTACCCGTCCAGGGGTTCTCCATCCAGGAGCCGCTGAGCTTCACAACGGTGGCATAATCGGCCTTGAGGCGGAAAGTCACGGAATCGTTCTGGATTTCCGGGGAAATGATGGGTTTCTGGTTCCAGAAATTGAAGTTGGTAAGCTCCTGGGCCTGCAGAGTACCGAAAATGGCCAGGCCGAGGGCAAGGGTGGATAAGATTCGTTTCATTTCAGTGTTTTGTGTTTTTTCAATTAGCTATTTGAAGGATTCTCCGGCTTTCTGGAGGGCCTTGGGCAGGCATGCACGCCAGAAATCCCAGGTATGACCGCCGTCGCGGGCAATATATTCGACGGTAATGCCCTGCGAAGTCATATAATCGGCGCAGCGTTTGGTTTCGTCGTTGCCCACGGTAGTATCCTGGTTACCCACCTCGATGGAGAAGGGAGGAAATACCGACTTGTTGGATTGCTGGTCTACCGCCCACTTGAATAGGTCGTAGGACGAGGCCGGACTCATAGCATAAGCATAGGTGAACTTGGAAGGATACGTGAGCGCATGGTACAGGGTACCGAAACCGCCCATGGAAAGACCGGCCACTGCCCGCTTTCCATTGAACTTGTATTCCGACTCTACTGTGGGCATGAGCTCATTGTGCAGGTAGGTATCAAAATCTCCCATGTAGAAAGTCATCTGAGCATCCGGCATCACGATAATCATGGGAACGCCGTTGGCTTTCACATACTTGGCGGCAATGGCGGCGGCGTTTCCACCGTGCGTCATGCCATACTGGGTGGTATTGGACAACCAGGAATTGTTGTCGTCCCCCGCCCCGTGAAGCAGATAGAGAATGGGATAGGAGTTTTCGGCCTTGAACTTCGGCGGAAGCCAGACGCTGTATTTCATGGTCTGCTTCATGGCCGTGCTCTTGATTTCCAGGTCCTTGATCTCCTTCCCATTGGGATACATCCGATCCCACATATCCTGCTGCTCTTCCTCCTGTTGCGGATTATCCTTATTGCCGCAGGCACTGAAGGCCAAAGCCCCCAGTGCCACAGCAGCAATAATAATCAGAAAACGCTTCATTACTCGGCGATTGCGACAAAGCTGTATCCGGTAGAACCTACGAACTTATAGGCACCGCCGCCCACTTCCGTCACGGTGAGGGTTTCACCGGTATTGACCAGCACAACGGCACCATCGGGACCGATATAGCGGGTACCGCCAACGCCCATGCCCCACATGCTAAGGTCGTAGCCATTGCCGAAGGTGTGGTCTTCGTGGGCGTACTCCTTGCACTCGTATTCACCGGCATAGTTGAAGTCGCCTTCGGTGAGCACCAGCTGGAACCAGGCAGCCTCTTCACCGGCGGCGTTCTTGAGGGTGAGGTTGTGCGTCTTCACACCGGCAACGGGGGCGAAGGTCTCGTCCACAGGGTCGCTCAGCTCTACGGTAAAGGTGTATTCGGGGGTGTCGGAACCGCCGCCGTTACCGAAGACAAAGTCAAAGCCGTTACCGCTGATCTCGTACACATCGTCGCCCAGCTTAGACACGCTCAGGGTCTCACCCGGGTTGATGAGTACCACGTTACCGTTGGAAATGTAGCGGGAACCGCCGACACCCATACCCCAGGCGCTCAGATCGTAACCATTGCCGAAGGTATGGTCTTCGTGGGCGTACTCCTTGCACAGATAGTCACCGGAGAGGTCGGTCACGCCCTCGGTGAGTACCAGGTCGAACCAGGCCACTTCTTCTCCAGCCTTGTTGTAAAGGACCAGGGAGTGGGTGGTCACACCGGAAACGGGAGCGAAGGTTTCATCTACGGGAGTACCCAGGGTTTCGGTATAGGTGTAGTCCGGGGTGGGAACATCACCGGGTTCAAGTTCGGGGATGGAGCCCTCGAACACGGCCCAGTTGGGATAGGTGTATTCGGAGCCCCAAGTAATCACATACTTGGCACCCTTCTTGGCCACCTCGATAGAACCGGACTTGATGTCGGTGACATTTTCGCCAACCCACCAGCAGGTTCCCCAGTGGAAGATACCCATACCCCAGGAGCTGGCGTCGAACTCATAACCGGGAGCAAACTCGCCGGGATTCAGGGTGACGCCGTCACCGGCAACGTAGACGCCCTCGTGGAGCACGCCGTCGGCGCTGTAGAAGTCGGCCGTCAGGGCGCAACCGTCACCGACGGGCGTACCCATGGCGTCAATGCTCATGCCCACGGTACCGAGCTTCACGGTAACGGAGCCGTCGTTCTTCTGGGCCAACAGGAGCTCTGTGAGCTTCACCGGTTCCGGATCGGGTTCGAAGACCAGTTTGCCTTCCCACATAGTTCGGTAAGCGGCCACATTGTCATCGAAGAGTACGAAAACGAAACGATAGTTTTCACCATCCTGCTTTACAGAAATCTGGCCGTCCACCACGGTCTTGCCGTTGATGCGGGTACCGCCATTGTTCACTACGAAGCAGAGGTTCTTTTCGCCGGGACCATAGACACCGGGCTCCAGATAATACTGGCTGCGGGGACCCACCAGGGTGGTCTGCAGGGTAGAACCGTCCTGACCGGTGAAAGAGAAGCTGAACAGACGGCTGGATTCCGTCTTTTCAACAGTAGTGGAGGCCAGCGTGGTGAGCACGGGCTCATTGGCTGCAGGGTAAAGGCCCTTCAGCGGATCGAGCTGGGTCTTGGTGCAGGATACGAGGGCGGCAGCAGCCACCATCAGAGCATATATGAATGTTCTTTTCATTGCTTTTGTCCTTTAATGGTATCAATAACCGGGATTCTGGATCACATTCTCATTGAGCATGACCTCCGTGAAAGGATACGGCAGGTGTTCGTGCTTCCCTTGCTTGAAGCCATACACGGAACGGCCGCTGGAAACATAGGTCACTGCGCCGTTGGGATCCATCTTGGGATAGTCCTTACCCATATCCTTCAGGCGTTCGTAGGCGTCACCCCAACGGAGGAGGTCCTGGAAACGCTGGCCTTCGCCGCAGAGTTCCAGACGCTTTTCCGTCTTGATGTCGTTCAGGGTCACACTGCCAAGGGCGGGCAGCTGGGCGCGGGTGCGCACGCGGTTGATATACTGGAGGGCCAGGGCGGAGTTGCCAGCCTGCAGGTTGGCTTCGGCACCCAGGAGCAGAACCTCTGCGAAACGCATCCACAGCGGGTTCTTGAAGTTCACCATACCATAGTTGGTGAGGTCTTCCGTCATGAAGCGGCCCTTCCAGTTGAAGATACCGGTAGAGAGAGTGGTGGTGTTCCATACCACGCCCATGGCCTTCAGTTCGTCGAAGGTCTTCAGGGTTTCGGTACGGCGGTAACCGTCCATACCTTCGTGACTGACGAAAGCAGCCAGCAGATCCTCGGTGGGAACCATGAAGCCCCAGCCGCCGCTGCCGCAAACATCGGAAGGAATGGTCATTTCGCCACCGGAGCTACGCCAGCTCACCATGGCACCGTAGAAGTCGAAGTTGTCGAACTGGTTGTCCAGGTCGTTCACACGGATGCTCTCGAAGAGGCTTTCGCAGTTCTTCTTGTATGCCTGGTGGCACATGTCGCCGTAAGGACCGCCGGTCCAGAGGTCGTACAGGTTGGAATCCACCACCTGCTTGAGCATATCGGCCGATTTCTGGTAGTAGCTCTTGTTGTTCAGCTCGGTGGCCATCCACAGATAGGCCTTGCCCAGGAGAGCCTGGCCGAATTCCTTGGTCACGCGCCAGGTAGTGTTGTCGTTAAGGGAGGTCTTACGGGCCAGTGCATTGGAGTTAATGGCATAGGTAAGGTCTTCCTCGATGAGGGCCCACAGGTCTTCGGTGGCGCCGTTGGGCTGCTTGTACTCGGAGGGAGCCAGCTCGTGGTCCACGATGGGCGGATTGCCCCAGAGGGTGGTGAGCTCGAAGTAGGCCCATGCACGGAAGAGGTGTGCCTCGGCAACAGCCTGGGCAGCAGCCTTGCTCTTTGCAGGATCAATATGGCCGATCACCACATTGGCGTGATAGATGAGGTTGTAATAACCGGTGAAGGAACCTTCGATCTGACCGGTCTCGGAGTTGAAACCGAACTCGCCCAGGGCGTCCATGTCCACGTTGTCACCGTGGGCGGCGCCGCCGGCATAATAGTCGTCGGAGATGATGTTCTTAACCAGCATCACGTTGTAGTACCAGCCACGGACGTCGCTGTACATGGTGATGCCCGCCGACTCGATTTCTTCGTCGGTCTTGTAGTAAGTATTGTAGTCGATAACGCCCTTACGCGGCACGTCCAGCATTTTGTCGCAGGAAGAGAAGGCCAGGACGGCAAGGACACTCAGGATAAAATATCTTGTTTTCATAGGGCAATCCGATTAGAAAGTGATATTGACACCGAAGACAAGCTTCTTGGAAGTAGGATAGTTACCCTTGTCCACGCCCATGGAGGAGCCTACGCCCACAATTTCGGGATCGAAGCCGGGGTACTTGGTGAAGGTGAACCAGTCGTCCATGGAGGCATAGATACGCAGCTGGTCGATGAAGATCTTCCTCATAAGGTTCTGAGGGAAGCTGTAACCCAGCTGGATCTGCTTGATCTTGAGGTAGCTGGCATCCATCACAACACCACTGGAGGTGAGGAACTTGGCATAGTTGGCAGCGTTGGCGGCCGGCATGGTACCATTGGTATGGGTGGGCGTCCAACGATCCTTGGTCAGGTAGGTGAGGCGGTTGGAGGTGTAGTCAATGTTGTTGAGGGCATTGAGAATCTGGTTGCCGCCGGCACCGGCCATGAACACGGTGAGGTCGATGCCTTTCCAACCGGCGTTCAGGGTGAGACCGTAGTTGTAGGTAGGGATACCGGAACCCAGGTGACGCTTGTCGGCGTCGGCGGGATCGGTGGTGGTGCCAGCCAGGGTGCCGTCCTCGTTGTAGTGGTTGAAGAGGGCTTCACCGGTGGTGCTTTCAATACCGGCGAACTCGTAGCCGTAGAGGTGCCAGGCCGGATAGCCTTTTTCGAAACGGGTAACGGTACCGTAGTTACGTACGCCCGTACCGGCCAGACCGTCCTTCAGCGTGGGGTGCAGGTAGGTTACGCGGTTCTTCAGGGTGGAGAAGTTACCGGCGATGCTGTAGTAGAAGTCGCCTACCTGGTCTTTCCAGCGGACTTCCAGTTCGATACCCTGGTTGTCCACATTACCGGCGTTCATAGGAGAAGCGCTCACACCCACGATGGTGGAGGTGGTGATACCGGTAACGATGAGGTCCTTGGTGGCCTTATCGAACCAGTCGAAGTTCACGCTCAAGCGGTCGCGCAGGAAGCGCAGATCCAAACCTACGTTGAACTGCTCGGAGGTTTCCCACTTCAGTTCCTGGTTACCGGACATGGACGGAGCGTAGCCGATGATGTATTCCCAGGAGCCGTCGGCCTTCTGCAGACCGGTAGGATACTGGCCAGTGCTGGTGATATCGTTGGCATAGGCGTAGTTGCCCAGACCGGCGATGGAACCGTTCTGACCCCAGCTCACACGCAGTTTGGCGAAGTTCACGGCGTTCTTGATGCCGGAGAAGAATTTTTCCTCGGAGATGGTCCAACCGGCCGATACGGACGGGAAGAAACCCCAACGCATGGGCTTGGGAAGGATGGAAAGGTCGGCTGCATCGGCACGGAAAGTGGCCTGCACATTGTACCTGTTCAAATAGTTCCAACCCAAACGGCCGAAATAGGAATACTTGTAGCTGAAGTTCTCGACGCCGCCGCCTACGCTCTTGGTGGCGGTAGGAGTGGCCTGGCTGATGTAGTAGAACAGAGGATCGTCGCGCTTGAGACCGAAGTCGATGACACCGCCGGCATCGGAACCACTCACACCGGCAGAGGTGCTGTAGGTACGGTTCTGGGAGAAGGAGACACCGGCCATGGCGCTCACGTTATGCTTGCCGAACTGGTGCATCCAGTTCACGAAGTTTTCCCACTGATAATAGATGGCGTTGTTGGAACTGGCGCTTACGCTCATGTAGTACTGCTTGGCGTAACCTTCATTATAATAATAATCGTGGGTGTAGCCGTAGCTGTCGCCGGAGCTGAAGCGATAACCCAGGCGGGAAGTGAAGGTGAGTTCCTGAATGGGGCGGAAGTTGATGGCAGTGGAGCCGTTCAGGTTGAAGCCCTTGGAGATGGAATAGGCGCGGTCGCGCTGTACCAGCGGGTGTACGTTCTCGGAGATGTTGAACTGGGAGATACCGTAGTAGTTACCCTTTTCGTCCTGGAGGAGCACCTTGCCTTCTTTCAGATAGTCCTGCATGAAGATGGGCAGGTTATCAGGAGTGTAGTAGGCGGGAGTCATCGGGTCCAGCTGCAGGGCGGCGAGCACGGCAGAGCCGTAGTCGGAGCCTTCGGAAACGCTGCGGGCCTTGTAATATTCCACCTGGTTGTTGGTCTGGACTTCCAGCCAGCTCTTGAACTTCCAGGAGCCGTTCACCATACCGGTGACACGCTGATAGACATCGGCGTCGCCCTTGAACATACCGTTGTTGTCCAGATAGGAACCGGAGATGTAGAGGTTACCGCGGTCGTTGCCGGCGCTGAAAGTGAGGTTGTGGTGGTGCATGAGGGAGTTCTCATAGGATTCGGCCAGCCAGTCGGTGTTGGTCTTCTGATCCCACTTGCTGTACACGTCCTTGAGGGTGATACTACCCTTTTCCATGTAGAATTCGATGAATTCCTCGGAGTTCATCACCTGGGGCACTTTACCCAGGCTCTGGGAAGAAAGCTGATAGGAGTAGCTGATCTTGCCGTCGCCTTTACCACGGCGGGTGGTAATCATCACCACACCGTTACCGGCTTCTGCACCGTAGATAGCGGCGGAGGCACCGTCCTTCAACACTTCCATGGACTCGATATCGTTAGGGTCGATACCGGAGATATCGGAGGTGATACGGCCATCCACAACGTACAGCGGGTTGGCGTCGTTGTTGGAGGAGATACCACGGACGCGGATAGCAGGCGAAGCACCCGGACGGGCCGATGATGCGAAGGTCTGCACACCGGCGGTCTTACCGCCGAGGGCCTGCACCGGGCTGGTGATGGTACGGTTCTGGATGTCCTCGGACTTCACCTGGGAGATGGCGCCCGTAACATCGGATTTCTTCTGGACACCGTAACCCACCACGACGGTTTCTTCAATCATCTGGGTGTCGGTTTCCATCTTAATGGTGATGGTTGCGTTCTGGTTTGCCACATACTCCTGGGTCACATAACCCACAGAGGAGAATTCAATGACGGAACCAGCCGGAACCGTGAGGGTAAAGTTACCGTCGATGTCGGTGATTGTACCGTTGGTGGTGCCCTTCTGGACAACGCCGGCGGCAATCATCGGCTCGTTCTGGTCGTCGGTAACTACACCGGAGATCGTCACCTTCTGCTGGGCAGAGAGGGACACTCCCACAAGGAGAGACAGCGCCAAGGCTGCCATCCTTCTGAACAGAGATTTTCTCATGCGATCAGTTTTAATGGTTAATTAATATTGTTGATTGTAGATTCTATATTGAAATTCATATTGGCAGGATAGGGCGTCCATTCCGGGAGACCTTCCGCAGCAGGTTTGCCGGTCTTGGCAAAGGCGGCCCAGGCGCTGCTCATACGGTGACCCAGCTGCACGGCGTCATCGGCCCCGCCGGTGAAGGTCCTGTGCAGAAGGACGTTATCGAAGACGAAGGGAATTTCCAGGCAGTGGGTGCTGCCCATCACGCCGTCCAGCACGGGGGTGGCCCAATCGAAGCGATACAGGTACACGGGCGCACAGCCGGCAGCCGTACGGTCGGCGGCCTGCTGGAGGGCCAGCGGACGGAAGATGGGGTCTTCCTGATTAGGGGTAAACTCGTTCAATACTGTACCTATAATAGTAGGGACGTCCTGCGAAAGGGCCAGGGCTTCCGGCGTAGCGGGCTGGAAGGGAATCACTTCCCCGTCCACCACGGGGCACTGACCAAAGAGAATCATATCCAGGAAGTTCTCCGGCATGGCACCGTCTTCGCGGGCTTCGGCCGCTACCTGCTGCACAGCCTCCCGATAGGCGGCCAGCAACTTTTCATACGGGACAGTGGCCATCTCATCCATCCTGGCGGGCGTGATGCCCAGACGCGCCACCGTGGCGGCGCCGATGCGACGGGAATACTTGGGCTGCATAAGGTTGAAGATGGAGCCGCTCTGGACGATGGCCTTGTGGAAGAGACCCTTGGCCGACGGCATGGCCATTACGGTGCTCACTTTGCCGCCACCGCCGCTCTGGCCGAAGATGGTAACATTGGAAGGATCACCGCCGAAGTTGGCGATATTGCCTTTCACCCATTCCAGGGCTTTTACAATGTCCATCATACCCACATTGCCACTGAAAGCATATTTGGCGCCATAGGCACTCAGGTCCAAGAAACCCAGGGCGTTGAGCCGGTGGTTCAGGGACACCACCACCACACCGTGGTCACGGGCCAGGTTGGTACCGTCATAGCCGGCCTGTTCCTGGCTGGAACCTTCGCTGAAGCCGCCGCCGTGCAGCCACACCATCACGGGCATCTTGGCATCGGACTTGATGGCCGAGGTCCAGATGTTCAGGCGCAGGCAGTCTTCGCCGGGATAGCCGTCGTCCCAGTGCATGGCGAAGGCCTGGTTGTCGTCCCGCCATCCCATGCGCTCCCCGTGAGGGGAAACCGGGCCGTAAGCGCGGCTGGCACGTACTTCCTTCCAGGGTTCAGGATCGGTGGGCGGCATAAAACGTTCGGCCTGACCGTAGGGAATGCCCTTGTAAATAAAGACGCCGTTGTCGATATAACCGCAAACGGGGCCGGACTGGGTGGATACCGTTGACGCTTTGGCCGATGTCTCTAGGCCGGAGAGATACTCTGCGTTGCCGCGGCGGACGTTCTGTCCGCAGGCCGTGGCGAGCAGCGAAATTGCGAGAAAAACAGATACAGATTTCAGTGTCATTTTTCGTGGCATTTTTACCGATGCAAAATTGCGAAGAATATCCGTCCTTCCCTTTTCCGCGCTTTCAAATGCTTTCCTGCGCGTTTTATTAAAAACTTTTATTTGTTCAAAAACCTTTCTTCTTGTTCAAAAACCCCTTCTAAAGTCCGGAAAATGAGATATATTTGCAATATGATAAGGAAAAGACTCTCCTGGGCCCTGGCGCTGCTTATGTGCGCCGCGGCCTGTCAACAATACGAAGGCCGGGACATACCCACCGTCCCGGACGGGAGTGTGGTCATTGCCTCCAGCCTGTCCAACCAGCGGGTGAACGGCTTTGCACAGGACCGCGACGGTCACATCTGGATAGCCACCCAGCGTGGCCTGAACAAGTTCACCGGTCAGGAATTCTACCAGTATTTCTCCACGGATGACAACCTGGGCCTGCCAGATAACCAGATTACAGCCATCCACGCCAGCCAGGACGGCGCGCTGTGGGTGGGCAGCGTAAACGGCGCAGCCGTACGGCTGCCGCAGGACTGCTCCTTCCAGCGTATCCCTTTCCCGGACCGCTGGATCAACGTGAGCCAGATCCTGGAAACGGCCGCCGGAGACATCCTCTTCTCCAACAACAGCAGCCTGTTGCTGTATGACCGTTCGCAGAGTACCCTCCGGCCCGTGATCCGGGAGCTCAACAGCTTCACCGCATCGGCCCTGATTCAGGGAGAGAGGCTTTGGGCCATCGGCAACAACGGTTTCACCCTCAACGCTTATTCCACGCAGGATTATTCGCTGCTCCAGAGCATCCCGCTGGACTTCCAGGCATACCATATGTGCAGTTTCGGTCTGGACGAGCTCTGGATTTCGGGCATGGGGCAACTCCGCATTCTGGACATCCGTAGCGGCAGCTGGAAAGCCCTTCCCGCCGCCGTCCAGGCCAACCGCATCCTCATGGAGGGAGACGTAGACCTCATCTTCTCCCCCGACAACGGCTCCCTGCTGCTGAATGTCATCGGCAAGGGCTTTTTCCTGTATAACCGCAACCGCGAATCCCTTATCCACCAGGACCATCCTTCCTTCCCTTTGGACGTGCCCGAAAGTGAGGTGCACACCCTGTTCCGGGACCGCAGCGGCAATCTATGGTTCGGCACCACGGACCAGGGCTATCATGTGTCGTACCAGGAACACGGCCTGTTCAGCAGCCACCGTTTCCTTACGGACGCCCTCCGGGAAAAGAACGTCACCGCCCTCTGCACCGACAAAGCCGGTGCCCTGTGGATCAGCACCCTGCGGGACGGCCTGTACCGCTACGATCTCCGGGAGAAAAAGCTGCAAGCCGTTCCCATCGGCCAGCTCATTTCGGACTCCGAAACAGGCTATATCCGCGCCTCCGGACTTTACTGCGATTCGGACGGAGACCTGTGGCTGATATTCCAGGACAAGGTGCGTGTAATCCGTTGCCTTTGGGATGGTAAACAATTGGTTCCCAAAGATCTGGTATATGCCGCCTACCCCACTAACGTTATGGAAGACGACCGGGGCGCCCTATGGATTGCCGGCTTTAGCGGCACACTGGTCCGCTATGACAAAAGGGACCACAGCCGCCAGGATGTATCGGTGGCCGCGTCGGATAACTGGACCTCCGTCTCGGACATGGTAATGAAGGAACCCGGGAAACTGCTGGTGGCCTGCTACAATCAGCTCCCCGTAACGGTGAACACCTACTCGCTGGAGGTGAGCCCTTGCGCCATCACGGATGAGGAACAACAAACCTGCATCCGCCGATCGGTGATGATTCCCAGCTGCCTGTATCTGGACAGCGCCGGCAACATCTGGATGGGGACCTATGCCAACGGCCTTCTGGTGAATGAAAACGGGCAGAGACATCCGGTAGAAGGCGTCCCCTGCCCGGACATTGCCTCCATCGAAGAGGATCACCAGGGCAATATCTGGGTATCCACCCTCAACGGCCTGGGCAAATACGACCGCACCAACGGCAGTTTTGTCCATTATTTTGCGGCCGATGGCATCGGCGGAGACCAGTTTAACGACAGGGCCTCCTGCGTACTGCCGGATGGCACGCTGGTGTTCGGCGGCACGCACGGCGTCACCGCCTTCAACCCGCTGGACGCCCCGGCCAAGCGCACCGTTCCGCTGGTGTTCGAGAGCCTGAGCATCCACAACCAGCTGGTGCAGCCTGCTCCGGGCGGTCCCATCGAAGAGCCCCTCACCCAAAAGCCGCTGGTCACCATCCGGCACAACCAGAATGCCTTTGACATTGCCTTTGCCGCGTTGGATTACAGCCCGTACGAGCAAATCCGCTACGCCTATAAACTGGAGGGCTTCGACCGCGACTGGGTCAGGATCGACACCCGCCACAACGCCTATTTCGCCAACCTGCCCGCCGGAGACTACACGCTGCGGGTGCGCATAGCCAATGCCAGCCATACCATCACCGAAACACAGGAAAGCCTGTCCATCCGGGTGCTTCCGCCCTGGTTCAGAACCACTTGGGCCATTTGCCTCTGGGTTTTCCTGGGCTTGCTCTTCCTGGGCATCTCCTATACCTATTACCGTCACGTGCGCAAGGTACGCAAAGAAGCTGCCCGCCGCATCCACCAGGTTAGGAAAGAACGGGAAAGAGCCGAAGAGGCCGAAAAAGCCGAAAAAGAGCTGAACAAGATCCAGATGGACTACTTCTCCAACGTAGCGCACGAATTCCGTACCCCGCTCACTATGATTGCCGGGCCGGCGCAGCAGTTATCGGCCTCGGAAGGGGTGAAGGGACAGGACCACCAGCTGGTGGAAATCATCCGCCGCAACGCCACCTGGATGCTCTCGCTGGTGAACCAGCTGCTGGATTTCAACCGCATCGGCAACAGCAAGCTGCAGCTCAAAGTAGCCAAGATGGACCTGGTAGAACCCCTGCGGGACAGCGTGAGCCTCTTCCGCTTCAACGCCCAGTCCAAGGGCATCGAGCTCACGGCCAGTGGTCTGGAAGAGCCCTTTATTATGTGGGTAGACGCCGACAAAGTGCAGAAGGTGGTGATGAACCTCCTGTCCAACGCGCTCAAGTTCACGCCGCAGGGCGGGAAGGTTTCCCTGCGCTTCGACGTCATTTCCCGCTCCGCCGCCGCTGCCCGCTTTCCTCTCACCGAAAAAGACACGGACGGCCAATGGGCCTGCATCAGCGTGGCCGACAACGGTCCCGGCATCCCGGAAGACCAGCTGGAGAAGATTTTCGAGCGCTTCTACCAGGCCGAACCCGGTAAGAAGGTAACCGGCTCCGGTATCGGCCTGTATTATGCCCGTGCTCTGGCCCAGTTGCACCACGGCTATATCAAGGCCTGGAACCAGCCGGAAGGCGGCGCCGTGTTCTCACTGATAGTACCCGTGAGTGCTACCTCCTACACGGAGGACGAACGCAGCCCAGCCCAGCCCCAACAACTGCCCAGCCACGCCCTGGCCCAAAGCATCGAGGCCGATGAACCGGACGTCCAGAACGGCAAACGGCACATCGCCATCGTGGACGACGACATCGACATCGCCAACTATCTCAAGGTGCTGCTGAAGCCGCAGTATAAAGTATCCCTTTACTTCGACGGAACATCGGCCCTGAAAGGCATGGCGGAAGATATTCCGGACCTGATTATCAGCGATGTAGTAATGCCTGGCATGGACGGTTACGAACTCTGTTCCCGCATCAAGGCCGACCTTCAGCTAAGCCACATCCCCGTGGTGCTGGTCACCGCCAAAGTGGCTGTGGAGAACCAGGTACAGGGTCTGGACAAGGGGGCCGATGCATACGTAACCAAGCCCTTCCAGCCCGCTTATCTCCTGGCCCTGGTGAAGTCCCTGCTGGAAAACCGCGAGAAACTGCATCGCCAGCTAGGCGCTGTCACCACCACGGAAGAAATTGAGCCTGAGGCGCTTTCGCCGCGCGATGCCGCCTTCATGAAGGAACTCTACGAACTCATGGAGAAGGAGCTGGCCAATGCCGATCTGGATATTGTCCAGATCACGGAAATGATGAAGATCTCCCGCACCAAGTTCTATTACAAGGTAAAGGGTCTCACCGGCGAGAATCCCTCCGTCTTCTTCAAGCGCTACAAACTGAACCGCGCCGCCGACCTTCTGAAAGAAGGTAAGCACAACATGAGTGAAATTGCCTGGATGACGGGCTTCAACACCCTCTCCCACTTCTCCACCTCCTTCAAAAAACAGTTCGGCGTTCCTCCGTCCGAATATGTAGGTTAATTTTTTACTGAATGTTCAAAAGTTTTATCGTGTGGCCTTCGCGCTTGCAGGCGTGAAGGCTTTTATGTAAGTTTGCAGTAGTGAGACTATAACCAATTTTCAATATTTATGAAGAAACTTTTCATGTTTAGCATTGCTGCCCTGTGCGCTACTTCCCTGATGGCCCAGCCCAAACTCACCAAGGACAACATTGACGATGTCCTCAAGGCCATGACCCTGGAAGAGAAAGCCACGTTGGTAGTAGGCGGCGGCTGGGGCTCCATGACCGCCGGCTCCCTCACCGCCTCCGACGCTTCCCTGGTTTCCGGCGCTGCCGGTACCACCCGCGCCATCGATCGGCTGGGTATCCCCAACACCGTGCTGGCCGACGGCCCTGCCGGTCTGCGCATCAACCCCACCCGCCCCGGTACTGACCAGACCTTCTACTGCACCGGCTTCCCTGTAGGTACCGTGCTGGCTTCCACCTTCAACACCGACCTTGTACAAAAACTCACCACCGCCATGGGTGAAGAAGTGAAGGAATACGGCGCCGATGTTCTCCTGGCCCCCGGTCAGAACCTGCACCGCAATCCCCTCTGCGGCCGTAACTTCGAATATTTCTCCGAAGATCCCCTCCTGGCCGGCAAGATGAGCGCCGCCTATGTAAAGGGTATCCAGAGCAATGGCGTGGGCGTTTCCATCAAGCACTTCGCTGCCAACGACCAGGAAGTAAACCGCATGCAGAACGACAGCCGCGTGAGCGCCCGCGCCCTGCGTGAAATGTACCTCAAGAGCTTCGAAATCTCCGTGAAGGAGTCCGATCCCTGGACCGTAATGAGCTCCTACAACAAGCTCAACGGGGAATTCACCCAGCAGAGCCACGGCCTTCTCACCACCATCCTGCGCGATGAGTGGGGCTTCAACGGCATCGTGATGACCGACTGGGGCAACAAGGAAGGCACCGTGAAGGCTGTCATCGCCGGCAACGACCTCATGGAACCCGGCATGCAGAACGAGATCGACCGCATCGTGGCCGCCGTTAAAGACGGTTCCCTGCCCATGGCCGATCTGGACCGCAACGTACGCCGCATGCTGGAATACATCGTCCGCACTCCCCGCTTCCAGGGCTACAAGTATAGCAACAAGCCCAACCTCACCGGCCACGCACAGCTGGTTCGCGAAGCCACTCCGGAAGGCCTGGTACTCCTGGAGAACAACGGCGCCCTGCCTTTCTGCAAGTGCACCAAGAAGGTGGCCCTCTATGGCACCGGCTCCTATGACTTCATCGCCGGCGGCACCGGTTCCGGTAATGTAAACAAGGCCTACACCCGCAACGTGGCCGAAGGCCTGCGCGTAAACGGCCTGGAGGTGGACAGCGACATCGAGAACTGGTACCAGCAGTACATCGCCTACACCAAGACCAAACTCCGCAACAACACCGAAGGCAACGGCCTGGGCATCCTGCTGGGAGACCCCGTGGTTCCGGAGATGGAAGTGTCCCGCAGCTTCATCCAGAGGAAGGAAAAGGCCACTGACATTGCCGTATTCACCATTTCCCGCAACGCCGGCGAAGGCGACGACCGCAAGGCCGCCGACGGCGACTGGACCCTCACCGGTCAGGAGCGCGAAATGCTCCAGATCCTGGCCGACGTCTATCACGCTGCCGGCAAGAAGCTGGTGGTGGTACTGAACATCGGCGGTGTCATCGAGACCGCTTCCTGGAAGAACATCCCGGATGCCATCCTGCTGGCCTGGACTCCCGGTCAGGAAGGTGGTTACGCCGTGGCCGATGTCCTCACCGGCAAGGCCAACCCTTCCGGCAAGCTCCCCATGACCTTCCCCGTAGCTTATCTGGACATCCCCTCCTCCGCCAACTTCCCGTACGACTATAAGGGTGGCAACTCCATCGATCTCGCAGCCCTCATGGGCGGTGGTTTCACCCCCCGCGTGCTCCGCAAGAATATCGACTACACCGACTACGCCGAAGGCATCTGGGTAGGTTACCGCTACTTCACCACCGCCGGCAAGAACGTGAGCTATCCTTTCGGTTACGGCCTCAGCTACACCACCTTCGCCTACAGCAAACCCGTGGTGAAAGTGGCCAAGGACGGCAGCGTGACCGCCAACATCACTGTGACCAACACCGGTAAGGTGGCCGGCAAGGAAGCCGTTCAGCTGTACATCACCGCTCCCGACGGCGGCCTGGTGAAACCCGCCTGCGAACTCAAGGCCTTTGCCAAGACCAAGGAACTGGCCCCCGGTGAAAGCGAAGTGCTCACCTTCACCGTAGATCCTTACACCCTGGCCTCCTTCAACGAAGGTACCAGCGCCTGGGAAATGGCCGCCGGCAACTACACCGCTCACTTCGGCGCTTCCGTGGCCGATATCCGCGCCACCGCCGCCTTCAAGCAGGCCAAGGCCCAGAACTGGCCCGTGAACCCGGTGTGCCTCCCCGCCGAACCCGTCAAGGAAATCACCGTGAAATAAGCGCGTGGAGACAAAAGGCTGTCTGTCAGCCGATTACAAAAAATCGATTGGTCTAAAACGGCCAATCGATTTTTTATTACTATCTAATAATCAAATACTTATCTCCACGCAGCCAAGTAGGCATCGAAAGCTTCACGATAAGCATCCGACACATGGAGCAGAGCCGGGCCCACTTTGAGGTCTCCTCCGGAGCTAACAGAACTGATATGAGACAATGCCACAATGTAAGAACGGTGGATACGCATGAATTCCTTTGGAGGAAGCATTTCCTCCACGGATTTCATGGTCATGTGCGTCACCAGAGGTTCGCGGGAGCTGGCCAGGTGGAACATCACATAGTCCTTCATGCCTTCTACATAGAGGATATCGGCCAGTTCCACTTTGCGGAGCACGCCTTCCACTTTCAGGAACAGCGCTGTCTTCTCCGAAGGGGCCTGAGCTGCGGCAGCGTCTTTGAGTGCGAACCATTCCTGGGCCTTCTGCACGGCCTCCAGGAACTTCTGGTAACGGATGGGCTTGAGCAGGAAATCCAGGGCGCTCACCTCATAGCTCTCGAAAGCATACTGCTTAAAAGCGGTGGTAAAGATTACGCGGGTATCGGCCGGAAGCATCCTGGACAGTTCCATCCCGTCCAAATCCGGCATCTGGATATCCAGGAACACCAGTTCCGGTGCTTGGGAACGGATGGCCGATAACGCCTCCACCGGGTCGTTGAACGAGGCCACCAGCTGCAGCTGCGGGGTACGTGCCACATAGGCCTCCAGCATTTTCACGGCCAGGGGCTCATCGTCCACTATGATGCAGCGTAAGGTTTTCATTTGATTGTCAAAACTACTTCCACCGTATAGGTGTTTTCATCGGCCTGCTGTTTATAGCTGTATTTACCGGGATAGAGCAGTTCCAGGCGGCGTTTCATGTTTTCCAGGCCGATACCGGATCCGATGTGGTCACTCCCCTGCTTCTCGAAGAGCGAATTCTGGCAGTGGAAAAGCAGCTTACCATCGGCATAACGCATCCCGATGCGTACGAACGACGGATAGCGGGCGTTCACCCCGTGCTTGAAGGCATTCTCCACAAGAGAGATGAACAGCAGCGGAGCCACCTCCACCGACTGCTGAGGCCGCTCCAGCGATTTCTCCACTTTTGTGAGTTCGTTGCAGCGCAGGGCCATCAGATCTATGTAATTGTCCATGAACTCCATCTCCGCCGCGAGGGATACTTTGTCGGCCTCGCTGTCGTAGAGCGCATAGCGCAACAGGTCGCTGAGCTGTCCGATGCTTTCCTGCGCCTTGTCGGGGTCGATTTGCGTGAGTGAAGAGATGTTGTTGAGCGTGTTGAAGAGGAAGTGCGGATTCAGCTGGTGTTTGAGCCAGGTTAGTTCGGCCACCACGGTCTCGTTGGCGCGCATAATCCTGCGCAAGCCCACGGCTATGACGATCATCAGCAGTTGGACGAAGACCCGGACCAGGATAGTGCCCACGTACATCGCCCACATATTCCGCTGTCCGAACTGCTCCACCACCTCCTGGGGAAACTCGATGGGGCGCTTGTCCAGATAATCCCACAGCAACCATCCCACGATGATGGCACCGTTGATGATATAGAACCAAGGGGCGCGTCCACCATGCAACAACTTGGGGACCAGCAGATAATAGTTGAGACTATACAGGACAAAAGCCGGCAAAAGCAACATGGCGCCGGCCGTAAAGACTTTGACGGCCTGTTCCATGGAACCGGTCATGGTACCTGTCACAATGGAGGGAACCAGAAAAACACCAGCCCAGACAACGATCTGGGTGGTGTTGATGATCAGATTCCTGCGGTTCTTCGTTTGCATACTCTACAAAGATAGGAAAATTATTGCATTAGAACGCTGCTCATGCTTTCGGCAGTGGTGCTGCTGTTCAGCTGATCCTCGTTTTCGATGCCGCGGCGGGCTTTCTTGGTCCGGTAGTTCCCCTGCTTGCCGAAGCTCCAGCTGATCTGGAAGGTAACGGAGGCGGTAGGAATGGTGGTGGAGCTGGTGGAAGTGAAGCCGCTGCCCTTCGTATAGGAATTCATGTGCATCTTGAGGTCCTTGCCCATGGGCAACATTCCGTTCAGGGACAGGCTCAGGCGGTCGTCCAGGAAGCTTTTGGTGAGGCCCAGCATGCCCATGGACATGCCCGTGGAGTAACCCTGCAGAGAGATGCGGCGCCCCATGGTCATCACGTTGGCGCTCAGGCGAAGGTCCCAAGGCAGCGTCTGCTGCACGCCGGCCATGATCCGGTAGTCCCAACCGCTGTTCTGCTGATTCAACACATCGCTGCGGATGTCGGAATACCCTACTCCGCCGTTCAGCATGATGCGGGTTTTGTTGGTAGGATTCCACATCACATAGGCGTTCAGGCCCGTGTTGCTGTTCTGTACAATGTTACCGTAGGTGGTATTCAGCAGGTTATTGTCGTCGTAAAAACTGTAGGCCGAAATGCCGTTTCCGGTATAGCTGTGGCGCAGGGTGGCGCTCACCATCACCTTGGGATTGAAGTAATTATACACCAGGGACACATTGTGGCCGCGTTCGGTATCCAGATCGGTATTACCATAGCTGAGGGCGGTGGGGTCGGAGGTGTCCACATAAGGATTCAGGTAAGAGATACCAGGCCGGCTGATGCGCATGTTATAGCTGAGGCCGACATTCTGGGTAGCGCTGGGGCTCCACTGTACGCTGGCCGTAGGTACCAGGTTGCCGTACTGCACGCTGTAGGACTGAGCCAGGGCCGAAGAAGCATAACTCTGCCAGGTGTGTTCATAGCGCAGGCCGCCCTTCACGCCGAAGCTGCCGAATTTGCCGTCCAGTTCGGCGTAGGCCGCGCCAATACGGTTGTAGAAGTCGTACTGCAGGCTTCCGCTCTGTACAAAGGCCGATCCGTTCCACAGATAGTCGGTCTGGTCGGAGGAATTGTGGCGGCCGATGAACTTGGCGCCCGTGGAAAGGGTAAGGGCACTGCCCAGCGGAGTGGTGAAATCGGCCTGGACGGTGTGGTCGTAGGAACCCGTGCGGCCGTTGCTCTTGCGGTCGGTGAGGTCGAATCCGGCCACGGAAGTGCCGTTGAAGGTGTTCACGGTATTGTTCACGCCCGGCGCCCCATTGAACTGGTAGCTGAGTACGAAGCTGCGGCCCGGCGTATTGGCCCAAAGGTGCTGGTAGTCGGCACTGGCCGATATATTAGTACGGTTGTTTACCCCGGAAGTGGTGCCCGTGTAGCCGAAGCCCGTGGCGCCGGGAACGGTGAAGAACGTGTTGGTGATGCCGCTTTCGTTGCGCATGCCAAAGTGCATCACACCCAGGCTGGCGCTTACCAGATTCAAGGTATCAATCTCATAACTGGCGCTGGCGTTCACCATGGCCATGGGCATCCTCATATTGGACGTAGTCTCGGTGCGGGTGGTAAAACCGCTGTCCTGTACGCGTTCCGTCTCGCTCTGGGTACCGTTCATGGAATTGTACATGCCGTTGGCATTGAGGCTCATGGCAAACTTGCCTTTCTGCATGCTGGCCGACACGCCGCCGCCGCCACCACGGTTGGAAGCCGTGGCCATCACGGTGCCGTAGAAACCATCGGCCACAGAAGCGCCGCCGGTGGCTTCCTTGTTGGTGGTAATGTTCAGCACACCGCCCACGCCCTCGGCGTCGTATTTCACGCCGGGATTGGTCACTACCTCTATATTCTTGATGCTGCTGGCAGGCATTACCTTAAAGATAGTAGAAGCGTTCTGGCTCATCATCTGATTGGGCTTGCCGTCCACGTAAACCACAAAACTGCTGCTGCCGTTCACACTGATGTTGTCCTGACCGTCCACGCTCACCATGGGCACCTTGCGGAGCATGTCCAGTACGGTAGAGGTCTTGGAATCCACGTCGTCTTCCACGTTGTAGGTCATCTTGTCCACTTCCATCTTCACCAGCGTGCGCATGGCCGTCACCTGGCCGGCCTTGAGCATTTCGGCATTGTCGCGGGCCAGGATTTCGCCCAGGTCGATTTCATCGTTCTGGGCCGTTACAGTGAAGTTTCTGCGCACTTCCACGCGACCCATATTGCTGAACAGCATCACGTAGTCTCCCTTTACCGTAAAGGTATGGGAGAAAGCGCCGTTTTCGTCGGTGGTAGTAAAGGCAACAGCCTTTTCCAGATCCGGACTGCGGAAGAATTGCAGGATAGCGGCGGGTTCGCCTTCCCGGGAAAGGGAATCCAGTACCACGCCTTTTACCGTTGTCTTCTGGGCCCATGCGCTCACAGTTACGAGCGCCAGCACTACCAATGTAATAACCTTCTTCATATTTTGTTGTCTTTTTTGTTTTCCGCTTTGTTTCGACAACAAAATTATGGGAAAGTCAAACGGGGCACTGCCGCTTTTCGACCAGTGCCCCGTTTTCTTCGACGAATGCCCCTTTTCGGGGTTTACCACTTATCTAAAAGGCATAGCTGAAACCCTGGATGCGGTCCCAGGCTCCGCGGGTGAAGTCCGGGACTTTCACCGGCATGCTACCGTTTTCCAGCGAAATGCGAGAGAGTTCAGTGACGCAGCACCATTCGGCCAGATCGTACACATCCATATCCAGCGGCAGACCTTTGTTCAGGCAGTAAATGAGCCTATAATCCATGAGGAAATCCATGCCGCCGTGGCCGCCCACTTCCTTGGCCAGGGCCACCAGTTCGGGCGTAAGGATGGGATTATTGTATTGGGCCATGAGCGCTTGCAGTTCCTCTCCGCGATAGGTTTTCTCGCCGGCCAGGTTCTGGTAATCCACTTTCTGAGCGCCTTCATTACGCAGGCAGATGCCCTGGACGGGATATTTCTCCGCGTAACCGTCCGTACCTACCAGCTGATACATGCGGCTGTACGGGCGCGGTGTCATTACATCGTGCTCCAGGAGGATGGTTTTACCCTTGGCGGTTCGCAACAGCGTAGTGGTGACGTCACCGTGCTGGAAATCGGTGCAGGGCTTACCGGTGGCAGCCTCCACGTGTTTGGGACCGTTGAAAGGCTTGGTATCCATGGCCACCAGCGTGGTGAGTTTGTCGCCGCGATGAATGTTCAGCGCCTGGCAGATGGGGCCGAATCCGTGCGTGGGATAGAGGTCGCCGCGGTGCGTCCGGTTGAAATCCAGGCGCCAGTTGTTCCAATACTCTTTCCAGAACGGATCCAGGTTGTGGTTATAGGCACCCTCGGCGTGGATTATCTCGCCGAAAACGCCCGCCTGGGCCATCGTAAGGGCGGTAAGCTCGAAAAAGTCGTAGCAACAGTTCTCCAGGATCATGCAGTGCCGGCGCGTGCGTTCGGAGGTGTTCACCAGGTCCCAGCAGGCTTCCAGGCTTTCGGCCGACGGTACCTCGATGGCCACGTGTTTCCCCTGCTCCATGGCATAGAGCGCTACGGGTACATGGTGCACCCAGTCGGTGCAGATATACACCAGATTTACCGACGGATCTTCGCACAGTGCTTTGTAAGCCTCTTCGGAACCGCTGTATCCCTGGGCCGATATACCCTTTCCGGCCAGATAATCCACGCTGTTCTGCGTGCGGTCTTCCTCCACATCGCACACGGCTGCAATATGGCAGCCAGGAACGAAAGAGAGCCGCTGCACGGCGCTGCTGCCGCGCATCCCCAGCCCCACTACGCCGATGCCTACATCGGCAATGGGATCGGCCGCAAACTGCAGCATGTCCTGCTGCCCGGCGGGCCTTTCAGGCACAGGCAGCTGAATCACGGAAGAAGTTTTACTCTGGCAGGCAACTAACAAGCCTGCTGCAACGAGAAGCAATAAAAACTTTTTCATAGCGTATCTATTATTTAATTATTGTCTTCGTAGCGAATATCGGCCGCTTCCCGCCCGTCCAAAGTGGTGAAGGCGCAGGTGAACATCCATTTCACCAGGCGATAGCGACCTGTGGTAAAATTCCCCACCGGCAGCTTTACAAGCACTGTATTCCAACCTTTATTTAAAGTGATGGTTGAAGCAGGCGCCAGCACTTCCGAGCCATTGATCCAAATCCTGCTGTGTCGCCAGTCCCAGGCGCCGGGAGGCGGGGGAACATCCCGCTCCGAGCGGCTGCGGTTCTGTGTTTCAAAAACAAGCCTCGCCACCTGCTCCTCTTCACTGTACACCCGCGTACGTGCGTAGACCGTGCTGTTTGCCTGCGGATCCGGGACAGCGCCCGCCACCACGGAAGGGCCCCAGACATGGCGGAGATAGATGCCGGAACCCGTTACCGTACGGGCCGTTTCCCAGTGGCCCTGTTCCGGTGGAAAAACCGCCTCCAGATTACCCTCATTGGGGTAAACCGGCGACAATTCCCAGCGGGCATCTCCCTGCCGCACATATGGAACGGGGACATCCTTCAGCAGGGTCTCTTTGAAAAAAAGCAGCCGGTTTTCGAAGTCCAGGAAGTCTTCGCGTGCCGGCCCCTCGGCCGGTAAAAGGGTCCCGAACTCCTTATAATACTGGTATCCCCCGCCCCGCCAGGCTCTATCGGCCAGAGCTAATGCATTCGCGTAGAGGTTATTGTCGCGCAGCATGGAGCCTTCTTCGTAGCACTCGTCGTTCCACAGGCACAGCACGGCGCCTTTCATTTCGGCCGTCTCTTCATCCACATTGCCAATGCGACTGGTTTGCAGGCCGATGATATCGCCGAAGAGGTCGTAGTGATTGATGTAGTGCAGGCGGCTGTCCACGGCCACGGTTCCCTCCCGTGGATGCGCCCGCGAAGTCCAGAGCTGCATGCCGTCAATTTCGCCCGGGCCATAAGGATAACCGGGGTCCCACGACAGCGCCTTGCGGCCGCGCGAACGCACATGAGCCACCATTTCCGGCACAAATGTGGGGTCTGTGAAATCCACTTCATCGGTGCCCAGGTGGATGTATTCGGAGCTGAAAACATCCATGGCTTCGTCCAGCAAGTCCTTTACAACCTGCTTTCCCTGAGGCGTTTGCATTCCGAATCCCATGGCCCGTTCAAAGGCATCACTGTGCCCGGGCATGTCCAGTTCCGGCAACAGGGTCACGCCCCTCTCACGGCAATAGGCATCCAGAGAACGCATCTGTTCCTGCGTATAGTACAGCCCCGGAAGGCGAGTCATGCTTTCCGCCGCATTGAGCTGAGGATACTTCTTGCTTTCCAGACGCCAGGCTTCCCGTTCCGTCAAGTGAAGATGCAGCACATTGAGCTTGCAGTGCGAGAAAATGTCCACCTCCCGGTATAACTCTTCCATGGACACATAGGTGCGTCCCACATCCATCATCCAGCCACGCACGCGGAAGGAGGGCCAATCGGTAATGCTGCAACGCGGGATACGGCCTTTCTGCTCCAATTGTAGCAGCGTCTGACATCCGTTCCATACGCCGTGCTCCGTCACCGCCTCTACGCGGATGCTGTCCTTTTCCACAATCAGCCGATAAGCCTCTTCCTGGTTGGCAGCCTCCGGGATGGCCGATACCAAGTTTACGGCCACGGGGGTTGTTTCGGCCTTTACATAACCTTTCTCCCACTTCACTTCCTTGGGCAGCGGCAGCAAGGCGGGCGGCACTATCTGTGTGCAAGACGCCAGGACCAAAAGAGCAGACAGAAGTCGTAGACTACGCATTACAAATGGATTTGAAATACTCTGGGACTACGGACACCGGGCTTTTGCTCGCCACCGGCCACATAGAGGCCGCCATTGAAAGCTGCAACACCAGGTCCGGCCAGGGCGCAGGCATCTGAGGAAGTCGCCCGTGTCCACGCGCATCCGTCGAAGATATAGATTTCCCGGCGAAAGCGGTACCATGCAGGTTCGTGGGAAAGATAAGGGATTCGGTCTTCGGGACTGTTATGAAGGGCCTTGGCAAAGATGGTGCGATTCACGCCACCCACCACAGCCAGACGACCGTCCGGCAGAACGACGCCGGTGGCACCCACAAAAGTGCCCTGGTCCGGGATGGAAGGAGCTTCCAACCACTGACCGTCGGAAAGGCACCAACCCCGGTCGCTCACTTCCAGGGTCTGGGGATTGAAGCCGCCCCAGACATAGAGCCTCCCCTCCCTGACATAGGCCACAGGCTGCACCAGGGGCTCCGGTAGTGAAGCCAATTTCTCCCATTGGTATTCACCCGATCGGCAGAAAAAAACGCCCTCCTGACCCACCAGAAAGAGCTTTTCGCCTTCCTGTGTCCAGCCGCACTGCTCCATGGGAACCGGCAAATCGGGAATAGGTCGAACACAAGCCACACCCGCTTCCAGCCGCACTTCGTACACTTTATCCGTAGTAACGCCGTTACAATTACCGCCTGCAAAAACCAGGGCATCAGATACTTGGAACGTTGCGCCATAAGCCGTAGAATCCGGCAGGTTGCCGGCGTGTTGCCATCGGCCATCGGAAAAAACCCAGATATCGGCGTATACCCGCTTGGAACCGCCTTCCAGCAGTGGTTTATCGGGGAAATTGGCCCCGCCAGCCACCACCAAGGCATCCTGAAGGAGGCCACAGAACGGAGCCGATACGCCAACGGCGTAGGCGGTATCGGGGATAGGTGGAAGATTATTTATCATAGGCGTACAGGCGTTCAGCAGAAAAGCCAGCCAGGCAAGTTTTCTCATAAGACGTTACATCGCTGGAAAAAGCCGATGGCCTCCAGCCGGGCTTTCAGCCGGCTTTCTTCCTCCGGGGTAATGTTGCGCCAGGGTACGCGGTTGGGCCCCAGATCCAGGCCAATGAGTTTCATGATACGTTTACCGCCAACGATATTGCCGCGAAAATCGCAGATTACGTTGATAACTTCCTGAGAATAGTTCTGGAGTTCGCGGGCCCTCTCCAAATCTCCGTCTGCCCAGGCCTGGCCGATGGCCACCTGCACCCGGCCATTGTAGTTGGTGGTGCCACAAATACCGCCTTGAGCGCCACCCTGGGCCAGCGAAGGCAGATAGGTTTCGTCCTGCCCGTGCAGCAGATCAAACTTTCCGTCTTTGTATAATCGGCACTGGTTATACTCGTACAGGCTCTCGAAGGTATATTTGATACCGGCAAAATTAGGAATGCGGCCGTCCACGGCCTTCAGAAACTCCAACATGGACACAAAACAAGCGTTAAACGCCGGAATGTGATAAAAGTAGAACGGCAGATCCGGCGCGGCAGCGGCAATGGTTTCGCAGTACTGCACCAGTTCCTCAACCCGGCCGATTTTAGGAAACGGAGGGGCCATTGCACCGATGCCCCAGACGTTCAATCCGGCCGCATGGCGAGCCAGTTCCTCGCTTTCACGCAGGCAGCAGCTGCCCACATGCACAATGACCTTGAAACCTTTCGGGACGGCCTTCACCCAGGCTTCGGCCAGGGCCTTGCGTTCCTCCGTGGTGAGCAAATAACCTTCCCCGGACGATCCATTGATGAAAACGCCCTTGAGGCCATTCTTGGCCAGCATATCGGCATACTGCGGAATGGGGTCCAGGTTGATGTCCCCGTTCTCTTTCATGGGCGTAAAAGGCGCGTTTATGAGTCCAATAATCTTTTCCATATCTTATTGCATATCATCTGTTTGAGGTCTTAGAAGAGTGAGCTGCAGCACCAGAGCCAGAGCCGTAATACCGCCCAGGAGGGCAAAAGAAAGCCCCAGACTGGGAATCTTTCCCAGCAACTGCGTACACAAGGCGCCCATGGCTACCCCCACCATATTCATGAAACCGTAGGCGGTGGCACGTAGTCGGGAGGGCACGAACTGGCACAGTATGGGCATATTGTTGGTATCGAACATTCCATATCCCAGGCCGAAAAGGAGCCCGGAAGCTATAGCCGGCACCAGCCCCTTGCCCAACCCCATGAGCACCAGGGCTGGAATCATCATGGCAAGGCCGATGGCACTGGTGTAGATGCGCCCTTTATGATTCCGCTTGACCCAGCGGTCGCTGAGCGGCCCACCCACCATCACGCCGATGAAAGATGCCGCTGCAATGGTGATGGTGGCCACGGGCCCCGCCACCGCCATGCCACCGTCGATATGCTGGGCAAAGAGAGTAGGAAGCCAGTTTTTAGTGGCCCAACCTGGCAGCGAGGTGGAAGCGAAGAAGAAAAGAATGACCCAGAAGGCGATATTGCTGAAGATGAGGCCGAAAGACTTCAAAATGGAAGTTCCGGCCCCCTGAGCGGAAGTTGCCGTCTTGGGAACCCGCTTCTCCCGCAGGAAGAACACCAGGATCACCGCATACAGCACCCCGATGACGCCGAACCAGTGGAACGTCATCCGCCAACTGAGCGCCGATGCGAAGATGGCGCCGAAACCGCCCACCGCCTGCCCCAGATACAGGCCGGTCATGTGCAGACCCACCGCGAGCGAACGGCTCTTGCCGGCATGGTAATCGGCAATCAGGGAAAGGCTGGAAGGGATGTAGAGGGCTTCACTGACACCCATGAGGCCGCGAAGCCAGTACATCTGGGAGAAGGTGTTGCAGTGACCCATTAGCATGGTCACCAGCGACCATACGCCCAACGAACCCACTATGAGCCATTTACGGCTAAAATGGTCGGCGATGCTGCCGGCAAAGGGACTCACCAGGGCATAGACCCAGAGGAAGATGGCCATAAGACGGCCGAAATTCTGCGCTTGCTGCAGTTCCGCAATATCGGCCCCGATGGCAGTCTGCATGGTGGATAGCATCTGGCGATCCAGATAGTTCAGGAAGGCCACCACGGAGAGCAGGGCTACCAGCAGCCAAGGATAAATGCGCCGTATTTTCTCCTGACTCATGTCTATCGGGTGTAAAAGTCTATCATTCTGACGATTGCGCGGGTGCATACCGGGCAGAAACTGCCGCACTCATTGGTTTTCATACGGCAGTCCGGGGCAGGCCGATAAACCCCTTTGGACTGATAGCCGCCGCCTTCGTAAAGGCCGGCGCCCTGATCCAATAAATCGGCCCATTTGCGGCTGAAATCCTTGAGCGTGGTGAGGTTGGGCTCCCAAGGCTCCGTATCTGCGGGGTACTGGGTTTCGAACTGGTCGTCGTAATAATACTCATCCCCCAGACCGCCGAAAGCGTGGCCGAATTCGTGCACCAGTACGGGCACGAAGGTGGGATGGTCGCTGTTCATGATGGTGATGCTGTTATAGATGCCTCCACCGCCGTAATTGGTGGTATTGGCCAGCACTATTACGTGCTCGAACGGCACGGTGCCAATCAGATCCCATACCCGCCAGATGGCCGATGTGGTGAGGTAGCGGTTGCTGTAAAAAGTGTCGAAATGGCTGGATACGGCCGTGGAACGCCACAGGCCCTTGTGCGGGATGCTCACACCGCTTTGGGCCGAAGGAGCAAATACCGCCCTGATGCTGAACCGGTCTTTGTTGGACGCGAAGGGTTCGTGGGAGAAGAGGGCATCGGCCGCCCGGCCGGCATCCAGGAAGAACTTGGCCGATTCCGTGGTATCGTATCCTTCCGAAACAATCACGATATCAACCGTTTCCGGGAGCGGACCTCCTTCACATATAGTGCGGGTTTCCAGGCGGGAACTTTCCAGGGGCCGGATAAGGATATCGGCCGGATCTATCCGGTGCTTGAGATAGCCGGAAACCTGGCCGTGGGTGTTCAGAAGGGTGATTTCAATGTCCACGGGCTGCTTGGGAAAGGGAACCTGGAAGCTGCTCTCGAAGGCTTTCTGCACCTGCGTGGCCTCCTCCGTCACCGTCCATTCCTGGAACAGGGTGGAAAAACTGTTGGCATACAAGCATAAGCCGCTCTCCGGGTCCAGGACGCGGATCTGACCGTTGCCGCGCAGCAGCGGCCGGCCCAGGGAATGCCGGCGACCGGCCCAGGGACCGCCCTTGAAACTCTGGCGCCAATAAACGGCCTGATGGGAAGCATCCCCGCACAGCACATAGTCCAGGCGCAGGGTGCTATCCGTAAAATGCTGGTTATAAGGGATCTCTCTACCATAGTGGTCCTGTAACGCCAGGGCGGCGAAACGTTCTCCTACCGGCTTTTTATTCTTATAGTGTACCTCTTCCCATTCGCCCAGGTCCTCGGTTCTCACCATGCCTAAGTTCTCCCGGCAATAGACCAGACGGGCCTGCGAGGCGCGGAAGGCCGGCCAGGAGGGCCGATTCATGCTGGAAAGCTGGGCATAGTAGAAAGGGACCGGTCCGAAAACCCCGCGCCAGGAATCCACCAGCAGAGGGAACAGTTCTTCGTGACTCCCGATATTATCGGCGTTGGATTCACCCTGATACCAGAGGACGCCTTCCACGGGCAGGTCTTTGAGCGGCAGTATGCCGGCCTCCCAGAGATAGCAGGGTTCGTACGGATGGCGGCTTCCCTCCCCCTGCGACAGGTTTTTGGCAGCTCTTTCCCGCGCCCATTCCATGATCAGCGGATTGTTCAGCCAGTCCTGCAGGATTTCCGGGTACTGGGTTTCCAGCAGTTCCCGGTCCACCCAGGATTCGGCCGTGGAACCGCCCACAGCGTTACAGACAATGCCCACAGGCACCTGCAGGCTGTCCCGCAGCACCTTCCCGAAATGATAGCCGACGGCCGAGAAACGGCCGGTGCTTTCCGGTGTAGCCACCGTCCAGCCGGCGGGCTGGAAATACTGCAGATGTCGCACGGAATCCACGGCCTGCGGGCTCCATGCCACATCGTTAGTACGCCAAAGGGCTTTCATGTCCAGCAGGCGAAGGTTGGGATCGGCCGCAGCCTCTCCGGCGCTGGCAGTTTGGCACAGTTCCATTTCCATGTTGGACTGCCCGGAAGCCAGCCAAAGGTCTCCCAGGGCCACGTTGTCAAATTTCAACGTCTTTTTGCCGGCCGATATGGACAGGCGGGTGCTTTGCATGGCGGGGAACGGACCGGCCTTCACTTCCCATCGGCCATCTTTCCCGGCCACGGTCTCATAATGGGCACCTGCCAGCGTTACGCGCACAGTTTCCCCTGTATCGGCCAGTCCCCGGATGGGGAAGGTTCTGTCCCGGGGAAGCACCATATTGTTGGAGTACCACACAGGCAGTTGCAGTCCGCCGAATTTCCCGGTGATGGCGCTGTAGGCCGCCTGTGCCATGAAAGTGGCGCCTTCGGCCGTGGGGTGCACGGCATCCGGCAGCATCCAGGGATAATGGTACAAGGGTTCGTAGAAGTCAAACAACTGGACGCCAGACAGTTCTGCCACCTGTTCGATGGCCCGCTGGATTTCACCGTGGTATTGCTTGGTGCCCGTAAGGAAACGGGGATGGGTATGGCCGATGGGTGTCATCCGGGCCACCAGAATACGTGCGTAGGGATTGGCGCTTTTGAGGCTGTCGATGAGCGCGAGGTAATCCTGAATGAAATCTTCGCCGCAGACCGGCCAGTCGCGCGGGTCTGTGTCGTTGATGCCCAGGTGGATGATCACGATATCCCCGGCGAACTCCATGGCCTTCCGGAATTCCTCCTGCTCCATATAGGGCCGATGACCGCGCCGCAGCAATGTGGCGCCGGGCTTCCCGAAATTGCCTACCAGGTAGTTTTTGCCCAGCATGCGCTGGAGCTGTACCGGATACGCCTCCTGCTCCCGGTTCTCCAGTTTCAGGCCGTAGGTGATGCTGTTGCCCACACAGGACACCTTGATGGGTTTCTTGGGTTTTCCGGCCGCCAAAGGCAGCACGGACAGGAACAGGACTATCAGGAGGAGGATACGTTTCATGGATGCGCGCATTTGTACAAAAATAAGCATTTGCCCCCAAAAAACAAACGTGGATTCTGTTTGATTTCAACGAAAAATTCACGAAATTTGAAAAAAAATATAACTATGGAAAAAACCTGGAGATGGTTTGGCAAGAAAGACCGGATAACTCTTGCCATGTTGCAGCAAATCGGCGTCGAAGGTATCGTCACCGCTCTGCACGATGTCCCGCTGGGAGAAGTCTGGACAAGGGAAAAGATCCACGATCTTAAAGAGTACATCGAAAGCTACGGCATGCGCTGGAGCGTGGTGGAATCCCTCCCCGTGGTGGAGACCATCAAATACGGCGGCCCGGACCGGGATTACCAGATCGAGGTTTATAAGCAGTCACTTCGGAATTTATCGGCCGAAGGCATCCATTGCATCTGCTACAACTTCATGCCGGTGCTGGACTGGGCCCGCACGGACCTGATGCACCAGAATCCCAACGGCGCCTATAACCTGTATTTCAATTATGCAGAGTTCGCGTACTTCGACATCTATATCCTGAAACGCGAAGGCGCTCGCCAGGATTGGGAGAATTTCCGCTTCCCGGAAGGGTACGGGGAAGGCCGGAATGTCCTTGCCGAAGCCGACGAACTGGCCAAGCAGATGACTCCGGAAAAGGACCACGCCCTGGTAGAGAACATCGTCATCAAGACGCAGGGTTTTGTGAGCGGCAACTTCCACGAAGGGGACGAAGCCCCCGTCCAGAAGTTCCGGGAATTCCTTGCCCTGTATAAGGGAATCGACAAAGCCAAGCTCCGGGAGAACATGAAATATTTCCTGGAAGCCATCATGCCCGTGTGCGAAGAATGCGGGATGAATATGTGCGTCCACCCCGACGACCCTCCCATCGAGGTACTGGGACTCCCCCGCATCGTCCGTACGGAAGAGGATATCGATTGGTTGCTCACTGCTGTTCCGAACAAGCACAACGGCCTCACCTTCTGTGCCGGATCCTTATCGGCCGGCGCCTATAACGATGTGGTAAAATTGGCCCGGAAATTCGCACCGCGCACGCATTTCGTGCACCTGCGCTCCTGCCACATTTTCCCCAACGGAGACTTCACGGAGGCCTCCCATCTGGGCGGCAGGGCCCACCTGGTGGAACTGGTGCGCATCTTCGAAAAGGAAAACCCGGCCCTTCCCATGCGCGTAGACCACGGCATGGCCATGCTGGGAGACGAAGAAAAAGGATACAATTCCGGCTATTCATTCTTAGGTCGCATGTTCGCCCTGGGACAGGTGGAAGGCATCCTGGCCACGGTAGACAGCGAATTGGGCATTCCGTATAAACAACCCGGTTTTTTTGATTAGTTATGAAGCTCACAGACATCTTATCGGACAGTTTCGATGCAAAGGTTTGGGAGGAGAAAGGATACCTTCTTCCCAAGTTTAATATCCGGGCCGTCCGGGAGAACACTTACCGGGAACCCACCTGGGTGCATTTTGGCGGCGGAAACATCTTCCGGGCCTTCCCTGCCGCCCTCCTGAACGACGCCCTGAACCAGGGTTGCTACAACCGCGGTGTCATTGTAGCCGAAACCTTCGATTACGAAGTGGTGGACAAAGTTTACAAGCCCCACGACAACCTCTCCCTGGCCGTGAGCCTCAGGGCCGATGGAAGCATCGAGAAGAAGGTCATCGCTTCGGTGACGGAAGCCCTCAAGGCCCAATATGGGTCTCCGGACTGGGAAAGGCTTAAAGCGGTATTCCGCGCTCCTTCGCTGCAACTGGTCACCTTCACCATCACCGAGAAAGGATACAGCGTGCCGCCTGCAGACCTTGAGCGGGGCCTTGCCCCTTTATCGGCCACGGGTATCGTGACGGTGCTGCTGCTGGAGCGTTATCGCGCCGGCGCCCTGCCGCTCACCATCCAAAGCATGGACAACTGCTCCAAGAACGGAGACAAAGTGAAGGCTGCCGTGCTTTCCTATGCCCAAAAGTGGACGGAGGATGGACTGGTTCCCAAAGACTTCCTGCTTTATATCCAATCCGGAGAGAAAGTCAGTTTCCCCTGGTCCATGATTGACAAGATCACGCCGCGCCCCCACGAAAAAGTGAAGGAGATGCTGGCCCAGGACGGATTCGAGGACAACCAATTTATCGAAACCGCCAAGCATACCTTTACGGCACCTTTCGTCAATGCAGAACAGGTGCAGTATCTGGTAATTGAAGACCATTATACCAACGGAAGACCTCCGCTGGACATTCCGGGCGGCGCCATCTTCACTTCGCGCGAGACAGTGAGCAAGGCCGAAATCATGAAGGTCACCACTTGCCTGAATCCCCTCCATACCGCCATGAGCCTGTATGGCTGCATGCTGGGTTATACCCTCATCAGCGCAGAAATGGCCGATCCAGACATCCGTCTCTTCATCCAGAAGCTGGGGTATATCGAGGCCATGCCCGTGGTCACCGATCCCGGTATCCTGAATCCTTACGAATTCATCGGCGAAGTAATCGGCAAGCGTTTCCCGAATCCGTTTATGCCGGATACACCCCAAAGAATCGCGATGGATACCAGCCAGAAGCTTCCCATCCGCTTCGGCGAAACCATTAAAAAATACCTGGAGCGCAAAATGGACACCGACAATCTGGTGCTTATCCCGCTGGTCCTGGCCGGATATGCCCGCTACCTGAAAGGCGTCCGCGACGACAACGTTCCCTTCGATCCCTCCCCGGACCCCATGCTGGAAGAACTCCAAGCCATTGTGGCACCCCTCACTGTGGGTGCAAGCGCACAAGATTATTCCTGCCTGAAAAAACTCTACAGCCGGGCCGATATCTTTGGCGTAGACCTGTATGCGGCCGGTCTGGGCGAAAGGATTGAAGGAATGGTGAAGGAACTGTTTGCAGGAGAAGGAGCCGTCAGGGCCATCCTGCACAAGTATGTGACCTGCCGGTAACAACTCATTCTAAAACGAAAACCCCTCTACAGGTAACTGCAGAGGGGTTTCTTGTACTCGGTAGGAGAATCGAACTCCTATTGCGAGATTGAGAATCTCGAGTACTAACCGTTATACGAACCGAGCGGTTGGGAATGCAAAGGTACGATAATTATTTGATTCTACAAATTTTTATTTCAGAAACACAAAGAATACGGCCAGTACCATGCAGAAGAAAGCAGCCAGATGATTCCACTGGATGGGCTGCCCTTTGAACAGGAAAGTAACGATGACCGTGAAGACGGTGAGCGACAGTACTTCCTGAATTACTTTCAGCTGCATCAGGTTGAAGGGACCGCCGTTCCCCTGAAAGCCGATCCGGTTGGCCGGTACGGTGAGACAGTACTCAAAGAAGGCGATGCCCCAGGAAAAGAGGATGATAAGGATAAGCGGCCAGCCCGTAGAAATCTTCATTTCCTGCAGTTTGAGATGGCCGTACCATGCGAATGTCATGAAAACATTCGAAAAAACCAGCATGAGGATGGTCCAAAAGCCTTGCATAGCGTACTTGTCAATTTGTATTTGGGGCGCAAAAATAGTAACTTTGCATGATTTAACGAAGAAAATCTTTCATTATATGACCCTGATCAAATCCATATCCGGCATCCGCGGCACCATCGGCGGACAGCCTGGCGGCGCTCTCACGCCCATCGACATTGTGAAATTCACGGCAGCCTATGCCGCCACCCTCCCCCAGCGCAAGCCTGTGCCCAACAACGGCCGGTACAAAATTGTGGTGGGCAAGGACGCCCGTCTGTCCGGCGACATGGTGGAGCAGCTGGTAGTGGGCACGCTCGTGGGCTGCGGCATCGACGTAGTCAAATGTGGTTTCGCCTCCACTCCTACCACAGAAATGGCAGTGCTCTTCGCCCAGGCCGATGGCGGCATCATCCTCACCGCCAGCCACAATCCCCGCCAGTGGAACGCCCTTAAGCTCCTGAACGACAAGGGTGAGTTCCTTACGGCCGCCGAAGGACAGGCCGTATTGGATTTGGCCGCCGCCGAAGATTTCAACTTCGCCGAAGTGGATGACCTGGGTAACATCGAAGAAGAAGATTTCACCGACCAGCACCTGGACGCCGTCCTGGCCCTGCCGGCCGTGGATGTAGAGGCCATCAAAGCCGCCCGTTTCACCGTGGTACTGGACGCAGTCAACTCCGTGGGCGGCATCATCATGCCCCGCCTGCTGGAACGTCTGGGTGTGAAATGTATCGGCCTTAATTGCAATCCCACGGGTGAATTCGCCCACAATCCGGAGCCGCTGCCCGCCAACCTGGTAGAACTGAGCCGTACGGTGGTACGGGAAGGGGCCCAGCTGGGCATCTCCGTGGACCCGGACGTGGACCGTCTGGCCTTCATTTGCGAAAACGGTGAGCCTTTCGTGGAAGAATACACGCTTGTGAGCGTGGCCGATTATCTGTGCGAACTGGCCGAAAAAGGCAAGAAACCCATTGCCACGGTGAGCAACCTTTCCAGCACCCGCGCCCTGCGCGACGTGACGGAAGCCCATGGCGGCACTTATTACGCCGCAGCCGTGGGTGAGGTGAACGTGACCACAAAGATGCATGAGGTGGGCGCCCTTATCGGCGGCGAAGGCAACGGCGGTGTCATCTATCCGGCCCTCCACTCGGGTCGCGATGCCATGGTGGGCGTGGCCCTGTTCCTGAGCAACCTGGCACACAAGGGCCTCAAAGTGAGCGAACTGAAGAAGACCTATCCTCAGTACTATATTGCCAAGAACAAGATCCAGCTCAGCGACAGTGCCCTTATTGAGAAGATCCTGTCGGAACTGAAAAAGATCTACGCCAAGGAAAACATCAACGATATCGACGGCGTCAAGATCAACTTCGAGGCTAATAAGACCTGGGTCCACCTGCGTAAGTCCAACACCGAACCCATCATCCGCATCTACTCGGAAGCCTCCACTCCGGAAGCCGCCGAAGCCCTGGGCAATGAGGTCATTGCCGTAGCTCAAAAGATTATCGGCTGATGTTTTCATTCAGGACAACACCCTTAGAAGATCAGTTGGACAAGGCCTTGCGGGAAGGCAAGGTGGGCTGTTTCTGTACCCAGAACTGCTGGGATACGGGAAAGGGCCGATGGATGTACGATATTTTCCGCGAGCGGGGAAACCTGATGACGGTGTTCAATCCGCGCGAGGCGGAACTTACGCCGGGTACCAACCACATCGTCTTTGAGAGCGACCAGTTGCAGCAATTGGATGCCGTTGTGGTGGAAATCCAGGACGTTGGCGTGCGCTATTTCAACTATACCAAGGACGTGATGCAGCTCATGGAAATGCTCAAGCTGCTGGGCGACGAAGCCCCGTCCCTGTATATCGTGGACCACATCAATCCTTCCGGGCGGGTGGTGGAAGGTTCCATCCCCGCCGTTGCCGGAGAGATGTTCGTCCCCAAGGTGGCGCATCGGCACGGCCTCACGCTGGGAGAACTGGTGAACCTGTATGCCAGTGAGATCGGCGCCCGCTTCCCCATCCATATCATATCGGCCATGGCCACGGATGCCAACCGGCAGCTGATGCCCTGGACCATCGCGCCGGCCTCCGACATCCCGGGATTGTTCAGTTCCTATCTGTATAGCGGTGGCGGCCTGTGGAACAACACCACTCTCACGCCGGGTATCGGCACGGCTCGGCCTTATGAATATATCGGCGCGCCTTTTATCAAACCCATCCGGCCCGAAGACCTGCCTCAGGCTCATGGCGCCCTGCTGCGTCCCTGTTCCTTCACCCCTGCCGCCGGCCGTTATGCCGGGCAGCGTTGTTTCGGCTTCCAGATCATGCTGGTGCCCGGGGAACCGTACCACAGCCTCCTGCATACCCTGCACCTGATGCGCTGGCTGCGGGAGCACTATTCGGCCTTCGAGTTCGAGCCCGCCTTCTGGACCAAACTGGCCGATCCAGTGTTGGAAGCCTATCTTCGCGAAGAAATTTCCTTCGACGTAGTGCAGGAGCATGTAAAACTGGAAGAACAGAAGTGGATCCGCAAGGCCAAACGCTATATTTTATACGACGACCAGCCGTATAGGATGAAATGATTTGGAAATGTCGTTCCGTTTTTCTATCTTTGCAGCCCAAAATTGTTAACAATTATATTTTTTACGTAAAATGAAGAAAGGAATTCATCCCGAAACCTACCGTCTTGTAGCTTTCAAGGATATGTCCAATGACACCATCTTCGTCACCCGCAGTTGCGCTCCCTCCAAGGAGACCATCACCGTGGAAGGCGTCGAGTACCCGCTGGTGAAGCTGGAAATTTCCAACACTTCCCACCCGTTCTACACGGGCAAGGTGAAGCTGGTGGACACCGCCGGTCGTGTGGATATGTTCTATCAGAGATACAAGAGCCGCAAGAAATAATTTCTGCGACCTACAGGTTGAACAAGCGGTCTTCCCAAGCGGAAGGCCGCTTATTTTTTCTTAACATTTTTTCTCTTTTCTCCAAATTCTGGCAAGCCTTGCCAAAATTGGGTCCCGCACTTTTCATGGCGTAACTTGCCGAAAATTTTAAAACTGTAGACCATGAAAAGAGAAAAGACATTTCGCGAAAGACTGTGGGAAGAGGCCACCGGTCATTGTATTTATTGCGGGAAACCCGTGTCACTGGAAGAAATGGAGGCCGATCACATCGTCCCTCTATGCCAGGGAGGAGACAACAGCTATGAGAACAAAGTCTGCTCCTGTCCGTGCTGCAACGCAAGGAAAGCCGGACTAGACTTGGAAGAGTTCCTGTGCAAGAACATGGGCAAGACAAAGCGTAAACGCTTCAGCAACCGCGTCAATCACTTGGCAGCACAAGGAAAAATGAGCTGGGAAAAAGCCTTCCGGCTAGATCCCTACACCGAAGAAACATTCGACGAAGACTGGGACGAAGAACCAGACCATCTTCCCGCCAACGGTCTCCGGATTTCCGGAGAAGTCTTCTTTGAATTCTTGTAGCGGGACTGACAGAATGGCAGGCAGGCGGTGCTGGCAGGCATTTTGAAGCAAAACGGCCGAAAACAATCCAATCATCATGGCAGAAAAGAAGAAAAAAGATACAGCAGAAGTGATTGACGGCAAGAAACTGGCCGCCCTGGAAGCCCGTCTGGAGGGCATGAAGGAAGAACTGGAGGAAGCCAAAACCGCTCAGGAGGAGGCAGCCAAAGCCAGTGAAGCAGCCAAAAACGACTACCTGCGCTTGATGGCGGAGTTCGACACCTTCCGCCGCCGCACGGCAGAGGAAAAACTGGCCCTTGTTAGCTCGGCATCGGCCGATACCATCAAGGGCCTCCTGCCCATTCTGGACGACTGCGAAATAGCACTGGCCAATCTGGAGAAGAGCACGGACAGCGAGGCTGCCAAGGAGGGCACGCAGCTCATCTTCAACAAACTCACGAACTATCTCAAAGGCAAAGGCCTGGAGCGCATAGAGGCAAAAGGCAATGACTTTGACACCGAACTGCACGAGGCAGTCACCACCTTCCCCGCCCCATCGGAGGAACTCAAGGGAAAAGTGATCGATGTAGTGCAAACGGGATACACCTTGGGCGGAAAGGTTCTCCGCTACGCTAAAGTAGTTGTAGGAGCATAAGCTATGGCAAACAAAAGAGACTACTATGAGGTTCTGGGCGTTGCCAAGACAGCCTCGGCCGATGAAATCAAGAGCGCCTACCGCAAGCTGGCGCTCAAATGGCATCCGGACCGCTGGGTAAACGGCTCAGACGCAGAGAAAAAAACGGCCGAAGAGAACTTCAAGGAAGCGGCCGAGGCCTATTCCATCCTGAGCGACCCCGATAAACGCGCCAAGTACGACCAATACGGCTTCGCAGCCGAACAGATGGGCGGCGGCGCCGGCGGCTTCGACTTCGGCGGCATGGACATCAACGACTTCCTCCGCAACATCTTCGGCGGCAGTTTCGGCTTCGACTTCGGTGGCTTCGGCGGCGGTTTCAGCGGATTTGGCGGCGGAGAAACCCAACAGCGCGTGCTGCGCGGACGCGACATCCGCACCAGCGTCAAACTCACCCTGGAGGAGATTGCCAACGGCTGTGAGAAAGAGATTTCCATCGAACGTGCCCGTCCCTGCCCGGACTGCGGCGGCAAAGGTGCCAAAAACGATTCCGATATCAAAACCTGCCCCACTTGTGGCGGTCAGGGTCGTGTACGTCAGCAAACCCGCGGCCTCTTCGGCATGGGATACACCATCGGCACATGCCCGCAGTGCCAGGGAGAAGGGAAAATCATCACCAATCCCTGCCGGCGCTGCAACGGAACCGGTCTGGAAAGACGCCGGGAGACCGTACGTGTTCGTATTCCCGCCGGCGTGGAGAACGGGATGCAAATCACCATCCGCGGCGAAGGACACGCTGCTCCGCACGGCGGCGTGAACGGAGATCTCCTGGTGGTTATCAACGAGGTCCAGCATCCTCAGCTGCAACGGGATGGCAACAACTTGTTCTACACCCGGATCATCTCCGTGATGGATGCCATGCTGGGCTGCGAAATATCGGTCCCCTGCCTGGACGGCAGTTATAAGGTAAAAGTGGAACCGGGCACGCAGTCCGGAACAGTGGTAAAACTGCGTGGAAAAGGCCTCCCTTCCATGCAAGGCTATGGCCGCGGCACCGGAGACCTGTTTGTCAAATTCCAGGTCTGGGTTCCCCACAAACTGTCCCGCTCGGAGCGTGAAACCCTGGAACAGATGCGCAGCAGCTCCAGTTTCACACCGGATCTCACCCGCGAAGACAAAGCCACCTTTGACAAAGTCAAGAATATTTTCTAAAAAATCCGCTAAAAGTTTTGGAGGTTTGCAAAAAGTTTGTACCTTTGCAGTCCCAAAAACAACGCAACCTCTTGTCAGGAGCCAAACCGCAATGTTGCATAAAGGATTAGAGAATTATGGATTTGATTAAAATTGCAGAGCAGGCTTTCCAGAACGAAAAAGCCGCTTCTTTCCCGGAGTTCAAGGCCGGTGATACCATCACCGTGACCTACAGAATCAAGGAAGGTGATAAGGAACGTCTTCAGAAATTCCGTGGTGTGGTTATCCAGATCAGTGGTATGGACCCGTTCACCAAAACTTTCACCGTCCGCAAAATCGCCAGTGGCGTGGGTGTAGAGAGAATTTTCCCCTACCAGTCCCCGTTCATTGACAGCATCGAGGTTAACAAGTATGGCAAGGTTCGCCGCGCCCGTATCTTCTACCTCCGTGATCTCACCGGTAAGAAGGCCCGCATCAAGGAGAAGGTCTACACTGCAGAAAAATAAGGTAGCGGCCTAAAAGGCTCTCCGAAATGGCTCCATAGCTCAATTGAATAGAGCATTTGACTACGGATCAAAAGGTTACAGGTTTGAGTCCTGTTGGAGTCACGAGAAAACCCCATTAGAGAGCATTCTAATGGGGTTTTTCATATAAAACGCGACCGACTGCGGACATTCATATACAACGGCGTTGTAAAAATGTAGCTATTTTTTGCAAAGTTAGCTACCATTTTCTATCTTTACAATCATCTAATATGCCGACTTATTACAAACAATATTAATTATGAAAAGACTCCTGCTTGTTTCTGCCTTGCTACTGGCCTCCGTATCCCTTTTTGCTGCCAAGCCCCTGAAAGTAACCAAGGGAAGCCTTGATGTGTTTAAACAGGACGCCACAGCCACCTGGACCATCGATGTGTCTGAGGCCAAGTTTGTTAACAACGGCGTGTTCGCCAAGGAAAACAAGGGTGACTTCAAGACCTGGTGCGAGGACGACTACGACGAGCGCGTACGTCTGATGAACGAGGCTTTCTTTGATTCTTTCAATGCCAAAAGTCCCGGTCTCAAGTTGGTGAATGACGGTGATGCCCCTTACAAGGTGAACCTCAAGATTGACACGTTTGAGCGGAGTCAGGGCCCTGGTGTGATGGGCAGCTGCTACATCAGTATCTACGGTACATTAAGTGTCATTGATACCGCTTCCGGTGATACGGCCCTGGAGATTCAGGTTAACAACGTGAAGGGTGACACCGACTTCGTGGAAACTGACCGCTTCCCCAAGACCATGCAGTGGTTCTGCCGTGATCTGTTCAAACTTAAGAAATAACTATGAAATAATAATATGAAAAAAACGTTTTTAGCCATTGCTTTGGCGGCTATGAGCATCTTCTTCGTGGGATGCAACAAAGGAAAAGAAGTGGAACCCGATCTGGATTTAGCCCACAAGATTATCGGGAAATGGATCACCGCCGAGAGCGACAGCAAGGTCTTGCCCACCAATGAGAAAATCGTGTACGATTTCGTCTCCCCTACTAAGGCCTATGTGAGCCTTTCATTCACCGATAACGCAGTAGACGGGACTCCTTGGACTGATCGGCAAGAGGTCGATGTGGACATTGTCGGCAACAATGTAACCCTCACCCATAGTCCTGAACCCGGTAAAACGGTGATAGTTGACCTCCATGTCAATGCCATCACGGGCACGACCATGATAGGCAAGCGCAATGTAACCGTCAGGAAAGACGGCGGCCTGGTGAAGTCCGACGAGTGCATGCTCCGCTGCGAGAAATTGGACGTGGACTACAGCACGAAGATCCTGGGCCTTTGGGAAGGCCTGATGACCAGCGAGCAGTCTGCGTACGACGACGGCCAGGAACACCGCTGGGAGTTCAAGGAAGACGGCACCTTCGTGTTCTACATCCAGAACAATAAGGGCATCTGGGAGGCGAAGGATGATGAGTTCTCAGAATACTTCGTGGCAGGCAACCTCTTGTGCACCCGCTGGAAGAATGCAGGCGTTGGCTCCCAAGAATGCCGCGAGTGGTGGGAAATCGCTACGGCCGGCAACGATTCCATGGTCTGGATTGCCCTACGTGAGAAGGCCGATGGCAGCCAGTACACCGCCGCTTTCACCATGGAGAAGATTGACGTTCCCACGCAGGAAGAGGTGGAGAAAGCCATCATCGGCAAGTGGATGAGCAAGGAGATTAACGGAGAGCCCTTCCTTACCAACAACAAGGGCGTTTACACTTTCCTCACCACTACTTCGGCCACTATGAGCTCCTCTGTGAACTCCCACCCCGAACTGGGAGATCTGTGGCATAATTTGGTACCGCTGGATGTGAACATCAAAGATAATATCGTCACGCTGTCCCACCAGCTGGACGAGCATAAGATGATGAACATCGAGATGACCGTCACCTCCATCAACGCCGGAGAAATGCACGCCGATGTGCACGCCACCTTGACGGTGGATGGCGTGGTGATACGTATCGTCAAAGATCATATCCTTTATGAAAAGATAAAGGAAAATTACCGCACCCCCATCCGGGGTCTATGGGAAGGCCGCAGAACTACTGGAGGATCCACTGAATACCACCGCTGGGAGTATATGGAAAATGGCTATTACAACTTCTATCTCAAGAAGGGAGAGGACCAGTGGGTCAAGGTGGATGACGAGTTCTCCGAATACTTTGTGGATGGCCGCCTGCTGTGCACCCGCTGGAAGAACGCCGGCGAAGGCACCGTGGAGAACCGTGAATGGTGGGAGATCCGCAGCATTGAGAACGACACCATGATTTGGACTGCCCTGCGCCAGAACGAGCTGGGAGAGCAGTATGTAGAGTCCTTCGTAATGTATAAGGTACAGGTTCCCACCGCGGACGAAATCATGCAGAAAATCAAGAGCACCAAGTGGATGACGGAGAAGATTGACGGCGAAGTGGCCCTGACCAACGAAAAGGCCGTCATCACCTTCATCTCCAAAACCCAGGCTACCATCAGCGCCTCGATTGACGATCCTATCACCGGTGAAAAGGATTGGGTCAAACAGCGCGAATTTAACTACGTGATAGATGACAATATTATTACCCTCGTCTGTAAGGTGAACGAGAACACCACCATCGTTGACGAAATGGTTGTAGGCTCCATTGATGACGAAAGCCTCCACTGCCTGTTCTGGCGCACGGTATACGAAGACGGGAAGACGCTTCCTTATCCCACGGTGAATATCGAATTCCGGAAGCAGGAAAAGACACCGGTCCATTACCCGTCTTATATCCTGGGCACTTGGGAGGGGCGCGCTACCAGTGAGTATTCAGAGTACGATGACGGACAGATGCATCGCTGGAAGTACGAAGGCCAATTCTCTTATATTTACTATGTGTTGGACGGAAGCGAATGGGTTCCCAGCACCAACACAGCTAACGAGTACTTCGTTGACGGACGTCTTCTCCTCACGCGCTGGATTGACAATGGCATAGAGTACCGCGAGTGGTGGGAAATCATGTCCCTGGACGACCAGACCATGATCTGGGGCGCCATCCGCAAGGATAACTACGGCCAGCGCTATCCGGCTTCCTTCGCCCTGACCAGAGTTGAATATTGGGAGGAATAAATTACCCCTGTTGGAGTCACAGAAAACCCCGTTGGAGATATCTCCAGCGGGGTTTTTCTAAAAAAACGATATAGCATTTGAGCAAATCTGTTTTTTTTGTAAATTTATCCTGTCAAAATATCGGCCCATGAAACACGCACTGACTACCTTCCTCCTTATCGCCTGGTTCGCACTGGCCTCTTTTTCATCGGCCCGGGCCGATAGTCTTCCGCTGGACGGGCCCTGGACACTGGATTTCTGGGAGCAGGGAAAAACGGCCGTCACCTCCCCTGAGGGGATGGCGGGCGTCCGCTTCAACACCATCCCGGCTACCGTACCCGGCAATGTGGAACTGGACCTGCTGGCCGCAGGACTCATCGAGCAGCCGGAACTCGGGAGCAACGTGTATCTCCTCCGCAAGTGGGAGGGATACCAGTGGCGGTACAGCCGGCATTTCAAGAGCCCGGAGTATACAAAGGAGGACGATCTTTTCCTGCACTTTGGCGGAATCGACTGTTTTGCCGATGTTTATCTCAACGGGATTCATGTGGGAAGCGCATCCAACATGCTCATAGAGCACAGATTCGATGTGAACGAAGCACTTGCTGCTCCAGGAGAGGACAATCTACTGGAGGTTTACATCCGCTCCTCCGTCCTTGAGGGCCGAAAGACCATTCCTCCCACCATCAGTCTCAATTTTGCGCAGCCCGAATCGGTCTTTGCCAGGAGGGCGCCGCACACTTACGGTTGGGACATCATGCCCAGGCTGGTGAGCGCCGGGCTCTGGAGGAGCGTTTCCCTGGAGGTGAAACCGCCCGTGCACATTGTAGACGCCCATTGGTACACCAATGGAATCGACCTGGAAGCCCGGACAGCCTCAGTCTACCTGGATTACACCATCACCCTGCCCACCCGTTTCCAAGACGGTAAGATGAAGGCCGAAGTGATCATCAGTAAAGATGGCAAGGACAAGGTCCGGTACTCGAAGAAGATTTATACGCACGCCATCCGGGAGAAGATCAGTGTGGAAGACGTAGAGTTCTGGTGGCCCAGGGGATATGGGAATCCAGCCCTTTACGACGTAACCCTCAGAATCCTGGGAGAAGACGGAAAGGAAGTGGACTCCAATCATAAACGACTTGGAATCAGGATAGTACAATTGGAGAGCACCACCACCAACACGGAACAAAACCCCGGAAAGTTCTGCTTCCTGGTGAACGGCGAAAGAATCTACATCCACGGCAGCAACTGGACACCGATGGACGCCCTCCACAGCCGCGACCCGCAGCATCTGGAGAAGGCATTCTCCATTGTTACCGACCTTAACTGCAACATGCTCCGCTGCTGGGGAGGCAATGTGTACGAAGACCATGCGTTCTTCGATCTTTGCGACGAAAATGGCGTCCTTGTATGGCAGGATTTCGCATTGGGATGCACACAGTATCCGCAGGATCTGGATTTCCAGAAGGCCATCATGGAAGAAGTCCGTTCGGTAGTGATCAAACTACGCACGCATCCCTCTATTGCACTTTGGGCCGGCAACAACGAAAACGACCAGGCCCTTACCTGGTCTCTCAAGAACTTCATGATCGACCCTAACCGGGATGTCATCAGCCGCGAGACCATCCCCCACGCCCTGTACGAATGTGACCCCACCAGGCCCTATCTGCCCAGTTCGCCCTATTACAGTGAGGAGGTTTATGCCCTGGGCAACCAAACCCGGTTTATGCCCGAGGACCATCTGTGGGGACCAAGAGGCTATTACAAAGCGCCCTTTTACACCGAAGCGAAATGCCTGTTCGCCAGTGAGATAGGATATCACGGCATGCCCAACCGCGAGAGCTTGGAAAAGATGTTCCCAAAAGAATCGGTGTACCCGTGGAGCGATGTCCAGGAACGCCGCTGGAAGGAGGACTGGCTCACAAAGGCCGTCAGGATTTTCGGAGAACAAGGTTACACGCCCGACAGGAACAACCTGATGATCAAGCAGGTACAGATTCTCTTCGGCGAAGTTCCGGCCGATCTTGACGATTTCATATTCGCCTCCCAAAGTGTCCAGGCCGAGGCCATGAAGTATTTCATCGAAATGTTCCGCGGCCGCAAGTTCGCGCCCAATACAGGCATGCTCTGGTGGAACATCCGGGACGGCTGGCCGCTCATCTCAGATGCCATAGTAGATTGGTACAACAGCCCCAAGATGGCTTACTATTTCATCCGCAACGCCCAGAAGGATGTATGCGCTTTGATTAATGATCCCGTAGACGGGGTATGCCCCCTGGTTGTTACGAATGACACCCGGGAGCCTGTAACGGGTACTGTCACCGTCACGGACGTCAAGACTGGCAAGGTGGTGTTCAAGGGGAAATACGATGTGGAAGCCAACGGCAGCGTTACTGTGGCCACGCTTCCCCCGCCCGCAGGACAAGGAATCCTGAAGATTGTTTATACAGGCCGAAGAAACGAACTGCTTCAGAATCACTACTTATACGGAGAAGTGCCCTTCAACCTCAAAGAATATAAGACACTTTTGAAGAAAAGCGGCATTGTAGAAATGAGATGATTGATTTCTTCTGTCAATTGCATTTATCCGTGGAAAATGTTATTTTTGTAAAAACTAATACACCGAATTATGATGATCAGAAGATTTGCTGCGGCCATCATGCTAATGCTTGCCGCCGGAACTGTCGCTCATGCACAGCTTAACCTGAGAAATCTGAAAGATGCCGCCAAGAAAGGTATCGAGAATGTGACCGGAAACAACAACGGCAACAGCGCCGTAAACAACAGCGGATCTACTGTTCCTGCTGCCAAAGGAAAAACCTTCTACGTAAGTGCCACCACCGGATCGGCCCGCGCAGATGGATTAACTGCCTCAACAGCCATGAAAGACCTGCAGAAAGCCATCAACACTGCCGAAGACGACGATATCATCCTGGTGGCCGAAGGCAACTATCTTGGCAATATGGACCGCGGGTACATTGAATGCGGCCGTTTCGGCAATTCCTCCCAGGCCAGCGACAGGGGCAAATTCATCAGCATATACGGAGGCTACTCCCCCGACTTCAGCGAGCGTGACATCATCAAGTATGTTACCAAGCTGCAGCCCACAGACCAGAAATTCATCGCCCCGTTGTTCAACATGAACGCCAGAAGGCCGTATGGCTATAACGGTCCCGAAGGAAACGTGGTCATCGACGGTCTGGTATTCGATTTCGGAGAAAACAACCTCTATTGCGCAGCCAACGTGAACGATGAGATCACCGGAACCCCCAACGAAGGCGTACTCACCGGTCGTTTCGTGGAGCCCGACGCTTCCCCCAACTGCCCCAAGGTGGGTTATGCCAACGGAGATGAATACGGCCTCCACATGGATGTAGAAGGCAATGTACGCGTTTCCAACTGCATTTTCGTGAATTGCCGCGACTACGGCATTTCCGCCCTCATGGGCAAGGGCCACATGGAAGTATGCAACAACATCTTCATCGCCTGCCGTTACGCCGCCTGCCAGGTCAAGGGCAACGTACGTGATGCCGATATTCCCCTGGTCTCCCTCGATTTCCACCACAACACCGTCCTGTTCACCTGGACCCGCACCAAAGCCATGGAAGACATGGGACAGGGCTTCCGTTTCATGAACGGCATCCGCACCATCAACGTTTACAACAACATCTTCGGCTGCAACAGCAACTGCGCCGTGGAGCGGGTGTATTATGAATCCAACAAGGCCATGGAAGCCGCCAAGGAAAGCAATCTTTACAACAACTACTTCTTTGCCAATCGCCGCGACCTTGAAATCGCGTCCTCCGGTGCCGCATCCATCTCCGTTCCCGCCGCCAGGATAGAAGAAGCCGAGCAAATCGGCCCCAAATACGAAGGCAACATGGAAATGCCCGAAGGAAATGACGAATTCCTCAAGGCCATCGACCAGCCCTATCTGGAAGGTTTCATGACCCTGAAGATTATGTCCAGTCAGAGCTACAACGCCAATTCCGCCGCCAATCAGGTGAACCGCATGTTCGGCCTGAACCAGCAGGGAAGCGAGATTGTCCGTCCCAGCATGTACTGCAACAAATATCCTTGGGAAAAAGCCAAAGACCTCTTCGGCAAAGTGAACAACTACGGTGCCCAGATGCCTAAATAAGCAAATGAGAAAGCACTGGATGGATAACCTGCGCTGGGTGACGGTTCTCCTGGTGCTGTTCTATCACGTTATCTATTTCTACAACAACAAGGGTGTTTTCGGGGGCATAGGTGGCTTTGGCACCTACCCGGAAACACCTCAATACCAGGATATTGTGATGTATATCCTCTACCCCTGGTTCATGCCGCTGCTATTCATGCTGGCAGGTATCAGCGCCCGCTACGCCCTGGAGAAGAAAAGCGCCAAAGAGTGGTTCAAGGCCCGCACTCGCAAACTGCTGGTGCCGGGAACCATCGGCCTGTTCGTATTCCACTGGATGGTGGGATATTTCAACACCGCCGTAGCAAGAGGAACCGGTGTATTTGACGGTATGCCCGCCCTGGCAAAATATGGTTTAATGGCCATCAGCGGCACCGGTCCCCTGTGGTTCGTACAACTGCTGTGGCTGCTGAGCCTGGTACTGCTGGCTATTCGGGCACTGGACAAAAACGACAAGTTCTGGAACTGGTGCGGAAAACTCAACATCGTCTGGATCATTCTGTTAGGCGTACTGTTCTGGATCAGTGCGCAAACGCTCATCAAGAATCCCCGTCCGGAATCGGCCGACGGTCTTTTTAATCTGTACAAGCCCGCTTTCTATCTGCTTTGCTTCCTGCTGGGCTACTTTGTTTTCTCTCACGAAGAAGTGCAACAGAAGATCAAGCAAGCCTGGATTCCGCTGCTGAGCTGCGCGGTGATTGCCGGAACAATACTGATAGTAACCACCTTCGGACAAGACAACACCAGTGCCGTTTATATGAGCAGTCCCCTCAACTGCATCTACGGCTGGCTGGCCTGTCTGGCCATGATGGGCTGGTTCCTGGCTCAATTCGACTATACCGGCCGATTTGCCGATTACATGACCCGCAGCAGCTTCGGCCTCTATATAGTTCACTATCTGGTCATTGCCAGCCTGGGCTATATGATGAAAATGTACACCCAGCTGCCGCCGGTTGCCATGTATGGGATTCTCACCGTAGCGGTGTTCACCCTCTCTCCCCTGCTGTACGAAGTATTGAACCGCATCCCCTTGGTACGGTGGTGCGTTTTTGGGACAAAAAAGAAATAGAAGTTAGTTAATCAGCCACGATACACCGCAACTGACGTTATAAAACGTGCCGAATCTCTTGAAATCGAGGTCGGCGTAAAGATCCAGCTGTACCCTACGGGAGGCCAGCCAGGTAATGCCGAATTCGGTCATGTAACTATGGCCGATTTGGGAGTTAAACCTGTTGTAGTTTTCCAGGAAGGCGCCCCACTTGTCGGCAAAACTGAAATACACCCCAACTCCTAAGAAGGTGGAAGGTGTAGCGCTTGCCCCATCCCACTCTGCTCCAATATTATAGCCCACGTTAAACCAGTTGGTGACCACATGCTCGAACAAGAAATAGACGGAAGGGGCCAGATGCGGCGGCAGTTGGTCTTTGGTGCCGATATGAGGCGATTGCACCTGGGCCAGAAAAGCCACGGTGGGTAGTATGCCCGAACCTTCATTCAACTGAGCCTTCAGTCCTACATTCAGCGGGGAAATACCGAAAGTATACTTCGGTGCCTGACCGTCGTTGGAGAGCAGGAAATTGGTGCCCAAACGGATTTCGGCATGCTTGAAAAGGCCGAAACGCAACAAAGTGGTGTTGAGTGTGACGGTACGTGGACCGCCCTTTGTGGACTCAAAGCCGATTCCCGTTTCCCATTGCAATTTATGGTAGGGCATCACGTGAGGTCCGGTGAGCGCACCGGGCCTGTCGGCCGATATGACAATCTGATCCTCCTGGGCATGCCCGATGCAATAGACGAAGACCAGCACCAATAGTATAAAACGTTTGCTCATACCTCTTGAAGATTGCACAAACTTACGAAAATTTGTGTAAATTTGTTTGTCCCAGTAGTGTGATTTATGGAAAAACAAAAATTAGATGTTGTACTCGGCCTCCAGTGGGGGGACGAGGGGAAAGGTAAGGTGGTGGACGTCCTCACGCCCGCTTATAAAATGGTCGCCCGCTTCCAGGGCGGTCCCAACGCCGGCCATTCGCTGGTATTTGACGATGACCGCTTTGTGCTGCATACGGTTCCCTCAGGTATTTTCCGCCAGGGAACGGTGAATGTGATTGGCAACGGCGTGGTGATGGACCCCGTCATCCTGATGGAGGAAATTCACGCCATCGAGCAGCGGGTGGGAGACCTCAGCGGCAAGATTGTCATTTCCAAGCGCGCCCATCTTATCCTCCCTACCCACCGCATGCTGGATGCCGCCAGCGAAGCCGCCAAGGGCAAGTCCAAGATCGGTTCCACCCTCAAAGGTATCGGCCCCACTTATATGGACAAGACCGGGCGTAACGGCCTGCGCGTGGGAGACATCCTGTCCCCGAATTTCAAGGCCAAGTACAACGCGCTTAAAACCAAGCACTTCGGCCTGCTGGCCCAGTACAACTTCTCCTATGACATCACCGACTATGAGAAGCAGTGGATGGCAGCCGTGGAGCAGCTTAAGCGCTTCCCCTTCATTGACACGGAAGTGTACGTGAACCGGGCTTTGGATGAAGGAACACCCATTTTGGCCGAAGGAGCACAAGGGTCCCTGCTGGATATCGACTTCGGCACCTATCCTTTTGTTACATCCTCCAACACCCTCACGGCCGGCGTGTGCACGGGCCTGGGCGTTGCTCCTTCCCGCGTGGGCAAGGTGTACGGCATCTTCAAGGCCTATTGCACCCGTGTGGGCAGCGGCCCCTTCCCTACCGAACTCTTCGACGAGGACGGTGAGCGCCTGCGTCAGATCGGCCACGAATTCGGCGCCACTACAGGACGTCCCCGCCGCACCGGCTGGCTGGACATGGTGGCCCTCAAGTATGCGGTCATGATGAACGGGGTCACAGACCTCATCATGATGAAGTCCGACGTCATGGACAGCTTCGACACCATCAAGGTGGCTGTAGCCTACAAAGACGGGGATAACATCATTGACAACTTCCCCTACGACGGCGGCGCCTCCGTTACACCCGTCTACAAAGAATTCCCCGGCTGGAAGGCTCCCCTGAGCGCACTACGCCGCTTCGAAGACTTCCCCGAGGCCTTCAAACAGTATATTGCCTATATTGAGAAAGAGACCGGCGTACAGATCAAGATTGTCTCCGTGGGGCCGGACCGCGACGCTACAATAGTGCGTTAAATTCCCACCCGGGAGAAAATCTCCTCCACGTTCTTGAAATAATAGTCCAAGGTGAAGCACTGATCCAGCTCTGCCTTGGACAATTGTTTTGTCACGGCCTCCGAGGCCTCCAGCAGGGTTTTGTAGTCCTTGTTGCCTGTCCAGGCTTCCATGGCGATGGGCTGCACGGTGTCGTAGGCCTGTTCGCGGGAAAGGCCTTTGGCGATGAGTGCGTTCATCACGCGCTGGGCGAAGATGACGCCGCGGGTGCGGTAGATGTTGGAGAGCATATTCTCCGGATACACCACCAGATTCTCCAAAATGCCCTTGAAACGAGTGAGCATATAGTCCAGAAGTTCCGTGGCATCCGGCAGGACGATACGCTCTGTGCTGGAGTGGGAAATATCACGTTCGTGCCATAAGGCCACATTTTCATAGGCGGTGGCCATATAACCACGCATCACGCGCGCGCACCCGCAAATGTTCTCGCTGGAGATGGGATTGCGTTTGTGGGGCATGGCACTGGAGCCCTTCTGACCCTTGCCGAAAGCCTCCTCCACCTCCCGCACTTCCGTGCGCTGGAGGTTGCGTACCTCGAAGGCCATCTGCTCCAAAGTAGCGGCCACCAGGGCCAGGGCGCCCACATAGCAGGCGTGACGGTCCCGCTGCAGCACCTGTGTAGAGATGGCGGCACTCTGAATGCCCAGCTTACCGCACACATAATCCTGGATAAAAGGCGGGATGTTGGCAAAGTTGCCCACTGCGCCGCTCATCTTGCCAGCCTCTACGCCGGCGGCGGCATATTTGAAGCGCTCGATATTGCGTTTCATTTCCTCGTACCACAAGGCCCATTTCAGGCCGAAACTGGTAATATCGGCGTGAATTCCGTGTGTACGGCCGATGCAAGGCGTGTCCTTGAACTCCAATGCACGGCGACGCAGCACCTCCTGAAATTCCTCCAGGTCCTTGAGAAGGATGGCGTTGGCCTGCTTGAGCAGATAACCGTTGGCGGTGTCCACCACGTCGGTGGAGGTGAGGCCGTAATGAACCCACTTGCGCTCTTCTCCCAGGCTTTCGCTCACGGCACGGGTGAAAGCCACTACATCGTGGCGGGTCTGCTGTTCAATTTCCTGGATACGGGACACATCGAAGCGGGCGTTGGCACGGATCTTTTCCACGTCTGCGGCCGGAATTACACCCAGTTTGCTCCAGGCTTCGCAGGAGAGGATTTCCACCTCCAAGTACGCGCCGAACTTGTTTTCCTCAGTCCAGACGTCCCGCATTACTTTCCTTGAATAGCGTTCGATCATCTCTTATTTCTTTTGAAGGAAGTTCAGGATATTCTTTTCGATACGGGCAGGGACGTCTTCGCATTCCGTACGCTGGAAGGGAATGTCACTCAGCTTATTGTAGAGTTCGATGTAACGGTCTGTGATGCCGGCCACCACTTCGGGGGTCATTTCCGGCACTTTCTGTCCTTCCTTGCCCTGGAAGCCGCCGGCCATGAGCCATTCGCGCACAAACTCCTTGGAGAGTTGTTTCTGGTGCTCTCCCTTTGCCAGGCGCTCCTCATAACCGTCCGCGTAGAAATAACGGGAGGAATCCGGAGTGTGGATTTCGTCCATCAGGATGATCTGGCCGTCCCGTTTGCCGAACTCATACTTGGTGTCCACCAGAATCAGGCCCTTCTTGGCGGCAATCTCCGTTCCCCGCTGGAACAGAGCCAGGGTATATTTCTCCACCTGATCGTATTCATCGGGTGTAAGAAGCCCGCGCATGAGGATTCCCTCCTTGCTGATGTCTTCGTCGTGCCCTTCCCACGCCTTGGTGGTGGGTGTGATAATGGGGTGAGGCAGCTTCTGGTTCTCCTTGAGGCCATCGGGGAGCTTCACTCCGCAAAGAATGCGCTTCCCGGCTTTGTATTCCCGCCAGGCATGACCGGCCAGATAACCGCGCACCACCATTTCCACCATAAAAGGTTCGCAGCGCAGGCCGATGGTAACCATAGGGTCCACCACCGCCACCTTCCAGTTGGGTACGATGTCCTGCGTGAGATCCAGGAACTGGGCGGCAATCTGGTTGAGCACCTGCCCCTTGTAGGGAATGCCCTCCGGCAGCACTACGTCGAAGGCCGAAATACGGTCCGTAGCCACCATCACCAGGTAACCGTAGTCTAAAGCATATACATCGCGGACTTTTCCCGTATATTTGGATTCCTGACCGGGAAGACGGAAGTTGGTTTTTACAACTGCTTTCATGGGAAATAGAGAGTTATCTGCAAAGGTATAACCCAATTCTATTTTGCGCAAGTCTTTTCTCCACATTCTTTATTAACACGCCCTTGTTCACAATTAATCTTGTAAGTATCGCAGATTCGTTGTAGCTTTGCAACTTGTTTTAGTAGGTATAATCTCTCTTGTCATGAAAGTAGCGGTTATCATGGGCAGCGCCAGTGACTGGGACGTCATGTCCCCGTGCTGCACCACACTGGAAGACTTCGGCATCCCTTACGAAAAACGCGTGCTCAGCGCACATCGCAACCCCGGTCCCCTGGCCCAGTATGTGGCTTCCCTCCCGGAAAAAGGATGTGAGATTATCATCGCCGGCGCCGGCGGAGCTGCCCATCTCCCCGGAGTCATCGCCGCCCTCACCACCCTTCCTGTCATCGGAATTCCGGTGAAATCCAAGGCGCTTAACGGCATGGACTCCCTTCTGTCCATCGTCCAGATGCCCTCCGGTATCCCCGTGGCTACCATGGCCATCGACGGAGCCAAAAATGCAGCCCTTTTTGCAGTCTCTATCCTGGCCCTGAACAACAACGCCCTGGCGCTCCAACTCCAGCAATTCCGCAAGGAACAGAGTGATAAAGTACTTAATACAGTGATATAACCCTATATGCCCACCTCGCCTGCGCGCCGGTGGGCTAACTTTTTTATAGAATGGAACAAGCAAGACGTCTGTTTGTAGAAAAGCGGGAAGCCTTCCGCATAGAGGCCGCAAGCCTGCTCAGGGATTTCAACGGGAATCTTTCGCTGTCCCTCAGGAGCTTGAGACTGGTCAATGTCTACGACCTTTTCGGCTTCTCCCCCAGCCTGGTGGAGAAATGCCGGTACAGCGTCTTCGGGGAAACCGTGACGGACCTGGTCACCGACACCCTGCCCCAGGGCGGGAAATACCTGGCCGTGGAATACCTTCCCGGACAGTTTGACCAGCGCGCCTCATCGGCCGAAGACTGCGTACATCTCCTGGATCCGGAAGCCGATATCCGCATCAAAAGCGCCCGCCTGCTTGTTTTTGAAGCTGACGTTCCGGACGCGGTCATCGAGCGTATCGCCGCCTATTACATCAACCCCGTGGAATGTCGTCGCAAGGACCTGAGCGTCCTCTCCCTGCAGGACAAGGCCGATGTGAAGCCCCTGGAAGACCTCTCCGGCTTCACCCGGATGGAGGAAAAGGATTTCCCGGCCTTCTGCAAAAGCCACGGCCTGGCCATGAACGAAGACGACCTGCGGGAAGTGGTGCATTACTTCCGCAAAGAAGGCCGTGACCCCGGCGAGACCGAACTGCGCATCCTGGATACTTATTGGAGCGACCACTGCCGCCACACCACCTTCACTTCCACCCTGGAGGACATCCGCGTGGAGGACTCCTTCATCAAGCCGGACATCGAGGCCAGCCTTTCCCTGGCAGCCCGCATGCGCGCTTCCCTGGGCCGCGAAGCCAAACCCCTGTGCCTGATGGAACTGGCCACTTTGGGCGCCCGTTACCTGAAATCCAAGGGCCTGCTGGACGATCTGGAACAGAGCGAGGAAAACAACGCCTGCAGTATCTTCGTCACGGTGAACGTGGACGGAAAAGACGAACAGTGGCTGCTGCAGTTCAAAAACGAAACCCATAACCATCCCACCGAAATAGAGCCCTTCGGCGGTGCCGCCACCTGCCTGGGCGGCGCCATCCGTGACCCGCTCTCCGGCCGTGCCTATGTCTATCAGGCCATGCGCGTGACCGGCGCCGGAGACATCACCGCCAAGGTGGCCGATACTATCCCCGGGAAGCTTCCCCAGCGGATGATTTCCCACAAGGCGGCCGAAGGTTATTCCAGCTACGGCAACCAGATCGGCCTGGCCACCACACACGTACGGGAAATCTACTCTCCGGGCTATACCGCCAAGCGCATGGAAATCGGTGCCGTGGTGGGTGCTGTGAAGGCATCGGCCGTCCGGCGCGAATCCCCCGCTGCAGGCGATGTGATCCTACTGCTGGGTGGCCGCACCGGCCGTGACGGCATTGGCGGTGCCACCGGTTCTTCCAAGCAGCACACCGAGGCCTCCCTGGAGACTTGCGGCAGCGAGGTGCAGAAAGGCAACCCTCCTCAGGAGCGTCAGCTCCAGCGCCTTTTCCGCCGCAAGGAAGTCACCCGCCTCATCAAAAAGTCCAACGACTTCGGCGCGGGCGGCGTGAGCGTGGCCATCGGCGAACTGGCCCCCGGCCTGGACATTTACCTGGACCGCGTCCCCGTGAAATACGCCGGCCTCAATGCAACGGAGCTGGCCATCAGCGAGTCTCAAGAAAGAATGGCCGTTGTGGTAGAAGCCGCTTCCAAAGAGCATTTCCAAGAGCTGTGCGCCTTGGATAATATAGAGGTAACGCACGTGGCCGATGTCACTGACAGCGGCCGGATGCGCATGTTCTTCCACGGAGAGAAGGTCTGCGACCTTTCCCGCGAGTTCATCGACAGCGCCGGCGCCAGGCACTTCGCCAAGGCTGCCGTAGAAGCGGTGGAAAACCGCAATCCCTTCCTCCGGGAACCGGCAGGTGCCACCCTGGAAGAGAAAATGCTCTCCACGATGGCCTCACCCAATGTGGCTTCCCAGAAGGGACTGGTGGAGATGTTCGACTCTACTATCGGCCGATCCACCGTGCTGATGCCTTACGGCGGTGCCCGCCAGACCACGGAGACCCAGGTTTCCGTCCAGAAGCTGCCGGTTGACGGTTATACGGATACCGCCAGCATCATGGCCTATGGCTACAACCCCGACCTGGCCCTCTGGAGCCCCTATCACAGCGCTGCCTATGCCGTTGTGGAGGCCTGTACCAAAGTGGCCTGCGCCGGCGCGGACTGGTCCCGCATGCGCTTCTCCTACCAGGAATACTTCCAGCGCATGACCGCCGATCCCCATACCTGGGGCAAACCGCTGGCCGCCCTGCTGGGCACCCTCAAGATGCAGGAGGCCCTGGGACTGCCTTCCATCGGCGGGAAAGACTCCATGAGCGGCACCTTCGAGCACATCCATGTGCCGCCAACCCTGGTGGCCTTCGGCATCACCACCGTCGATGCCAGGGAGGTGATCTCCCCTGAATTCAAGAAGGCTGGCAATAAGATATATCTGCTTCGTCATACCCCTCTTCCGGATTACATGCCGGATACCCAGCAGCTCAAAGCCCAATGGAACTGGCTCCACGCGCAGATAGCCACCGGCAAGGTGGTATCGGCCTGGTCCCTGAGCCATGGCGGCGTGGCCGAAGCCCTGGTAAAAATGGCCCTGGGCAACTGCCTGGGCGTGAAAGTGAACCTCCAGGAAGAAGAGCTCTTCTCCCTAGGCTACGGCTCCGTGGTGCTGGAAGCCACCCAGCCGCTGGAAGGCGCCACCCTGTTGGGAGAAGTGACGGCCGGCGGCATCTGCATCAACGGGGTAACACTGTCCCTCCAGAAACTGGAAGAGGCTTATGAAGGCCGATATTTTCAGCTCTATCCGCCGCGCGTGGAAAGCGCACGCCAGGAGATTTCCGTCACTGACAGTCCCAAGCAGCCCTCCAACCTGGTTTATCCCGGTGCTCCCGTGGAGCATCCGGTAGTATGCTTGCCCATTTTCCCGGGCAGCAACTGCGACTACGACACCGCCAAGGCATTCCGCAAAGCCGGGGCTCAGGTGCGCCCCCTCGTCTTCCGCAATCTCACCGGCGAGGATGTCCTCCGCTCCATCGAGGAATTATCGGCCTGCATTGACCAGGCCCACATTTTGGCTTTCTGCGGCGGTTTTTCCTCAGGCGACGAGCCCAACGGCAGCGGCAAATTCATCGCCAGCGTCATCTGCAACGCCTCGGTGAGCGCCGCCATCGGCCGGCTCCAACAGCGCGGAGGCCTCATCCTGGGCATTTGCAACGGCTTCCAGGCCCTGGTCAAGAGCGGCCTGCTGCCTTACGGAAAGGCCGGCAGCGTAACGCCTCACTCCCCCACGCTCTTCCGCAACGACATCAACCGCCACATTTCCCTTATCGCCCGTACCCGGGTGGCTTCGCTGAATTCCCCCTGGCTTGCCGGTATGCAAATGGGCGAGGAGCACAGCATTGCCTTCAGTCACGGCGAGGGGAAGTTTGTGGTGAGTGAGGACCTGGCCAAAGAGCTCTTTGCCAACGGCCAGGTGGCCTTCCGCTATGTGGATAATCCCAACGGTTCCTGTTACGACATCGAGGGCATCCTGAGCCCCGACGGTCACATACTGGGCAAAATGGGACACTCCGAGCGCTTTGAAGAAAACCTCTACAAGAATATCAGCGGCAACTGCCGCCAACCCCTGTTCGATAACGCTGTTCATTATTTCAGAAAAGACCGATGAAAAAAGAACTCATCTTCGAAGGAACTGAAAAAAGAGTTTATGCCACCGACCACCCTCACCAGGTGATCTTCCACTACACGGACGTTACGGTGGCCTACAACAACGTCAAGCGCGCCCGCCTCAGATACAAGGGCGTGTACAGCAATAAGATATCGGCCCTCCTGCTGGGTTATCTGAATAGCTGCGGCATCCCCACCCACTTCATCCGCCTGCTGGACGATCGCGAACAGCTGTGCCGCAAGATTGAGCTCATCCAGCTGGAGGTAGTAGTGCACAACCGCATGTGCGGCACACTGGCCTCCAAACTGGGCATAGAAGACGGATACAAACCGGGCAACACCATCGTGGACCTCTGTTACAACAACGACGAGCTGGGAGATCCGCTGGTAAACAGCGATCAGGCCGTAGCACTGGGGCTGGCCTCCTATGAAGACCTGGAGACCATGTTCTCCATAGCAAAGCGCGCCGGAAAACAGCTCACTGAGTTGCTGGAGCGGGCGGGCATCGAGCTGGTGGACGTAAAGTTTGAATTCGGCCGTGCCTCCGACACCGGCGAAATCATCATCTCCGACGAAATCAGCCCGGATACCTGCCGCATGTGGGATAAGGAAACCGGCGAGCGGCTGGACAAAGACCGTTTCCGCCTGGACCTGGGCGATGTCATCCCGGCCTATGCCGCTGTTCTTGAAAAATTGGAATCGATACAATAATGGGAGTCCTTGCAGTTTATGGCGTCCAAGACGCCTCTACACACATTTATTACGGCCTGCATAACCTGCAGCACCGTGGCCAGGAAGGCGGCGGCATTGCCACCTTCGACAACGATGGAAAGTTCTGCCGATACCGCGGCCTGGGCCTGCTGAGCGAGATTTTCACCAACGGAGAGCTCAACCACCTTCCGGGCACCCTGGGTATCGGCTCCGTCAAATATGCCAATGCCTCCAAGGGCGGCCTGGACAACGTGGAGCCCCTGTTCTTCCACCACCGCAGCGGCGACTTCGTGGTAGCCGCCGACGGCAACGTGGTGAACTCCCGCCAGATTGCCGATTACCTGGAAAAACGCGGCACCATCCTGCAGACCGGGACGGACAGCGAACTGCTGGCCCACCTGATCAAGAAGAACGCCGGCGAGGACCGTATCGTGAACATCGTCAAGGCCCTCAACATGATAGAAGGAGGGTTCGCCTTTGTCATCATGACGCCCAACCGCATCTATGCCTGCCGCGACAAGCACGGCATCAAGCCGCTGTGCCTGGGCACGCTGGACGACGGTTTCGTGGTGAGCAGCGAATCCTGCGCCTTCGAAATCATGGGCGCCCGCTTCCTCCGCGACGTAAAGCCCGGAGAAATTGTATCCCTGGACCACCACGGCATCCGCAGTACCTTGTACTCACGCTTCAGCCGCCACCAGATGTGCGCCATGGAGTACATCTACTTCGCCCGTCCGGACAGCGACATAGACGGATGCAACGTACACGCCTACCGCAAGGAGGCCGGCCGACGCCTGGCCCGCGAATGTCCCGTAGAGGCCGATCTGGTGGTAGGCGTACCGGAATCCAGCCTGAGCGCCGCCATGGGTTACGCCGAGCAAAGCGGCATCCCCTATGAGATGGGCCTGGTCAAGCACAAATATGTGGGCCGCACTTTCATCCAGCCCGTACAGTCCATGCGCGAACTGGGCGTGAAGATGAAGCTTTCCCCCGTACACAGCATAGTTAATGGCAAGCGGATTGTCCTTGTGGATGATTCCATCGTGCGCGGCACCACCTCCCTCAAGATTGTGAAGATGCTGCGGGAAGCCGGGGCCAAGGAAGTGCACGTACGTATCGCCAGCCCCATGATGCGCTTCACCTGCCACTATGGCGTGGACACCTCCACCCCCGAGGAACTGCTGTGTTCCCACCGCACGCTGGAAGAGGCCTGCGAAGCCATCGGGGCCGATTCCCTGGGCTACCTGAGCCCCGAGTCCACACGCGACTCCTGTTTTGGCTGCGCCGATCCCTGCCAGGCGTGTTTCACGGGTGTCTATCCCACCCTCCTGTACGACGATTTATCCAATAGCGAAGACTGATATGGCAAAATCTTATGAAAGCTCCGGCGTGAACCTGGAAGCCGGCTATGAAGTGGTTCGGCGCATCAAGCAGCACGTAGCCTCCACCGCCCGCACGGGCTCCATGGGCAACATCGGCTCCTTCGGGGGTATGTTCGACCTGTCGGCCCTGCAAGTGAAGGAGCCGGTGCTGGTAAGCGGGACCGACGGCGTGGGCACCAAGCTCAAGATAGCTTTTGCCATGGACAAGCACGACACCATCGGCATCGACGCCGTGGCCATGTGCGTGAACGACGTCCTGGCCCAGGGCGCCGAGCCCCTCATTTTCCTGGACTACATAGCACTGGGGCACAATATTCCCGCCAAGGTGGAAGCCATTGTGGCCGGTGTGGCCGAGGGCTGCCGCCAGGCCGGCTGCGCCCTGGTGGGCGGCGAAACCGCCGAGATGCCGGGCATGTACGAGGACGGCGAATACGATATCGCCGGCTACACCACGGGCGTGGTGGAGAAGTCCCGCCTCATCGACGGCTCCAAGGTGAAAGTAGGCGACGTGCTGGTGGCCATCGCCTCCAGCGGCGTCCATTCCAACGGTTTCTCCCTGGTTCGTAAAATCGTGGCCGATGCCGGTCTCTCCTATCAGGATGCCATTCCTGAGTTCGGAGGCCGCAAGTTGGGCGAGGTACTCCTCACCCCCACCAAGATTTATGTGAAACAGATGCTGGACGTCATCCGTCACTGCGACGTGCATGGCGTGGCACACATCACGGGCGGCGGTTTCGACGAGAACATTCCGCGCGTGCTGCAGCCCGGCCAGGGTCTGGAGATTCACGAAGGCTCCTGGGAAATCCTCCCGGTCTTCCGGATGCTGGAGAAATGGGGCGGTGTCCCGCACCGCGAGATGTTCAACATCTTCAACATGGGCGTGGGCATGATTGCCGTGATGGATGCCGCCGAGGCTCCCAAGGCCATCTCCATCCTGGAATCCCACGGAGAAAAAGCTACTGTCATCGGAAAAGTAACTGATCAGGAGGGCGTATGCATCATTTAGCCGTATTTGCCAGCGGAACCGGCACCAATTTCGTGGCCATTGCCCAGGCTTGCGCCAAGGGCATCATCCAGGCCGATGTAGCCGTGATGGTGTGCGACCGTCCGGGGGCCGCCGTCATCGACCGTGCCCGCGAAATGGGCATCGAGACCTTCGTCTTCTCCCCCAAGGATTACGCCGGTAAAGCAGCCTACGAGGCCGAAATCGTACAGCTGCTGGACAGTAAAAAGATTGACCTGGTGTGCCTGGCAGGGTATATGCGCATTGTTGGAGAAACCCTGCTCCAGGCCTATGAAGGCAGGATCATCAATATCCACCCTTCCCTGCTGCCGTCCTTCAAGGGAGCGCACGCGGTGGAGGACGCAGTGGCCTACGGCGTGAAGGTTTACGGCATCACCATCCACTGGGTGAACGCCGACCTGGACGGCGGCAAGATTATTGCCCAACGCGCATTCCCCTACGAAGGGTCGGATCCCGCCGAGGTCCATCGTATCGGCCAGAAGATTGAACACGAATTATATGTAGAAACAATCAATAAAATATTATGCGAGCGTTAGTAAGTGTTAGTGACAAAAAAGGTCTTGTGCCCTTCGTGAAGGGCCTGGTGGACCTGGGTTGGGAGATTATCGCCACGGGCGGAACCCAGAAACTGCTGGAATCCGAGGGCGTAAAGACCATCGGCATCAGCGAGGTGACCGGATTCCCGGAGATTTGTGACGGCCGGGTAAAAACCCTGCATCCCAAGGTACACGGCGGCATCCTGGCCCGCCGCGATGTTCCGGCCCACATGGAAACCCTCAAGGAAAACGGCATCCAGACCATTGAACTGGTGTGCGTGAACCTCTACCCTTTCCGCCAGACCATCGCCAAGGAAGGCGTCACTCTGGAAGATGCCATCGAGAATATTGACATCGGCGGCCCTTCCATGGTGCGCAGCGCCGCCAAGAACTGGAAGGACGTGACCATCGTGTGCGACCCCGCCGATTATGACAAGGTGCTGGATGAACTCAAGGCCAATGGCAAGACTTCGGACCAGACCCGGCTCCAGTTATCGGCCAAGGCCTATACCCACACGGCCGAATATGATGCCTGCATTGCCACTTATATGCGCGCACAGGCCGGCCTGAACGAGAAACTCTTCCTGGAGTACGACCTCAAGCAGGGCCTGCGTTACGGAGAGAACCCGCACCAGAGTGCCAAGTTCTACTCCGCCCTGGAGCCTGCACCGTTCTCCCTGGCCTTCGCCAAACAGATTCAAGGCAAAGAACTTTCCTACAACAACATCCAGGATGCCAACGCCGCCCTGAACGTACTGCGGGACTTCGAGGAGCCCTTCTGCGTGGCCCTCAAACACATGAATCCCTGCGGCGCCGCTGTGGGCAGCACCATCGAGGAAGCCTGGCAGGCCGCTTATGAGGCCGACAAGGTGAGCATCTACGGCGGTATCGTGGGTGTGAACCGCGAACTCACCGCCGAGGTAGCCCTGGGCATGAAGCCCATCTTCCTGGAGATTGTGATTGCCCCTTCCTACACCCCCGAAGCCCTGGAAATCCTCTCCTCCAAGAAGAACCTGCGCGTGATGCAGGTGGACATGAGCCGCAGCCAGGCCGTCATTCCCCAGTACATCAGCGTGAACGGCGGTCTGCTTTCCCAGCAGCTGGACACCCAGGTAGAGAAGGTGACCCCGGAAATGTGCGTGACCCAGGTGAAGCCCACGGAGGCGCAGCTCGCCGACGCCAACTTCGGCTGGAAGATCGTCAAGCATGTGAAGTCCAACGCCATCGCCGTGGTCCGCGACAACCATACCATCGGCATCGGCGCCGGTCAGACCAACCGTGTTGGATCGGCCCTCATTGCCCTGGAAGAAGCCAAGAACGCCGGGTTCACTGAAGGGCTTATCCTGGCCTCGGACGGCTTCCTGCCCTTCGACGACACCGTGGCCCTGGCCGCCCAATACGGCGTAACCGTGATTGTGCAGCCCGGCGGCAGCATCCGCGACGCCGATGCTATCAAGAAGGCCGATGAACTGGGCATCTGCATGCTTTTCACCGGAGTTCGTCATTTCAAACATTAGGATATGAAAACCGTTTTGGTCGTTGGCAGCGGTGGCCGCGAGCACGCCATCGTGGATGCCCTGAGCCGTTCTCCGCAGGTGTCCAAGATCTACTGCGCCCCCGGCAATGCCGGTATTGGGGAGCAGGCCATCAACGTGCCGCTGAAGGATACGGATGTAGAGGGATTGAAGGCTTTCGCCCTGGAGAACAAGGTGGATCTCACGATTGTGGGCCCCGAAGCATCGCTGGCCGCCGGCATTGTGGATGCCTTCCGTGCTGCCGGACTGGCCATTTTCGGCCACACGCGGGCTGCTACGGCCATCGAAAGTTCCAAGGAGTTTGCCAAAGAACTGATGGCCCGGTACGGCATTCCCACGGCCGCCTACCGCAGTTTTTCGGACTTTGAGGAGGCGCTCGCCTATGTATCGGCCCGTCCTTTCCCCGCCGTCCTGAAGTACGACGGCCTGGCTGCCGGCAAGGGCGTGGTGATTGCCCAGGACGTGGATGAGGCCCGCAAGGCACTCGCCGATATGCTGCTGGACAAGACCTTCGGCCAGGGTAAGGTGGTGGTGGAAGACTACCTCACCGGTCCGGAATTCTCCTTCCTCTGCTTTGTGGACGGTTCCCGCGTATATCCCATGCCGCTGTCCCAGGACCACAAACGCGCCTTCGACGGCGACAAAGGTCCTAACACTGGCGGAATGGGCGCCTATACCGGCTTGCCCTTCATCACGGAAGAAGACCGCCGGTTTGCCTATGAACAGATTTTATGCAAGGCGGCAGAAGCCATGGTGGCCGAAGGACTGCCCCTTTCCGGCGTACTGTACGGCGGCCTCATGAAGACGCCCCAGGGCATCAAGGTGATTGAGTTCAACGCGCGCTTCGGGGATCCCGAGACCGAGGTGGTGCTGCCCCTGCTCAAAAGCGACATCTATGAGATCTTCGAGGGAGTGGCACTGGGCCGGCCGGTTTCACAGCCGGAGTGGACCCATGGCGTGACCCTGGGCGTGGTCCTGGCCTCCAAAGGCTATCCGGGCCACTATGAGAAAGGCTACGGAATAAGCGGCCTGGAGCAGGTGGAAGCCCAGGTTTACCACATGGGAACCGGCTTCCGCAACGGAGAATTCTTCACCAACGGCGGCCGCGTCCTGATGGTGGTCTCCGGCGGTTCGGATCTGGCCGATGCCCGCCGCAAAGTATACAACGAAGTGGCTAAAATCCAGTGTGACAATTTATTCTACAGAAACGACATCGCACATATAGCATTTGAATAATATGGGAAACATCATTGACGGAAAAGCATTAAGTCAGGTTGTCAAAGACGAAGTAAAGGCCGAAGTGCCTGTGTTGGAAGCCCAATATGGCCGCAAGCCCTGCCTGGTGGTGATCATCGTGGGAGAGAACCCGGCCAGCCAGGTATATGTCCGCAACAAAGTGAAGGCCGCCGCCTACACCGGCATGGAATCCCGACTGGTGGAACTGCCGGCCGATATTTCCGAGGCCGCCCTGTTGGAGCAGATATCGGCCTTGAACAACGACCCGCTGGTGGATGGTATCCTGGTGCAACTGCCTCTTCCCAAGCACATTGACGAGGAAAAGGTGATTGACACCATCGCCAGGGAAAAGGACGTGGACGGCTTCCACCCCGGCAACGTGGCGAGCCTTTGGCTGGGCAAGGACTGCATCGTGCCCTGCACCCCCGCCGGCATCATGCGCCTGATAGACAGCGTGGGCGTGGAACTCAAGGGCAAACAGGCCGTGGTGGTGGGCCGCAGCAACATTGTGGGCAAACCCGTGGCCAAACTGCTGCTGGACCGTCATGCCACCGTGACCATCGCTCATTCCCGCACCGCCGACCTGGGCGCCGTGTGCCGCACTGCCGACATTCTGGTGCTGGCCGTAGGGAAAGCCAAGCTCATCACCGGCGACATGATCAAACCCGGAGCCGTGGTCATCGACGTGGGAATGAACCGCGATGAGGAAGGCAAGCTCTGCGGCGATGTGGACTTTGCATCGGCCCAGCCTGTTGCTTCCTGGATTACTCCCGTCCCCGGTGGCGTAGGTCCCATGACCATCGCCATGCTTATGAAAAATACCATCGCCTGCTTCCTCTCACGCACCCATTCCACTTTCCCGAAAAAATAGCTATCTTTGATGGCTATGAAACAACTAATAACCATTTTGGCAGGAATCCTGCTTTCCTGCATCGTACTCAGTGCTCAACAATATGATGTACTGGACAAAGTAAAGGCCGATGTCCGCAAGTCCTACGGGATGGAGGGACCGCACCGGCTGGATGAATTCGGCACCATGAGCAAGGCGCCGGCGGGCTACAAGCCCTTCTATATCAGCCACTACGGCCGTCACGGTTCCCGTTATGCCTGGAATGCGGACACCTATACGCTCATCCGGGATGTCTTCAAGGAAGCAAAAGAGAAGGATCTCCTTACGCCCTACGGCAAGGCTTTCGCCGCTAAATACGAAGCCTTTTATCAGGAACCTTATATCAACACCGGAGACCTGGTTCCGCTGGGCTTTGACCAGCATCTGGCCATCGGCACCTTCGTGTACGAGCAATTCCCGCAGGTCTTCAAAGGCCGCAAAAAAGTGGATGCCCTTTCATCTACCGGGCAGCGCTGCATAGTGAGCATGGGCGCTTTCAACACCGGTCTCATGAGCGGGAATCCCAAACTGCAAATCCGCATGCAGTCGGACCACATGGGCATGGGCATCATCGCCCCGCCCAGTGCTCCCCGAGCCATCCGCCGTACGTTCAAGGGACAGCAGGATACGCCCCAGATGGAAACGCCGGGGGATTTCTTCAAGCGCACCTGCAATCCCCAGGAAGTCCTGGATAAACTGTTCACTGACAGCAGTTTTCTCCAAGACAAAAAAGAAGTCTTCCTTGACGAGCTTTTCGAACTCCTGTGCGGCTATCATAACTATGTGAAGGAACCCCTCTTCGACGATCTTCTCTCACAGGAGCAGCGCCTGAAGTTCTGGGAAGCCGCCAGCTACTTTTCTTTCTATAGTGACATCACCGCCCGTTACGGTGTCATTCCTCTTCTGGAAGACATCATTGGAAAAGCGGAGGCTTCCTTTGGCGATCCCAACCGGGCAGCCCACCTGCGCTTCGGTCACGACTATATCCTGGAAGGGCTGGTAACCCTGCTCAACGTGAACAGCATGGGCACCATCCCCGCCAAGTCGGAAGAGGCCAAGTACTGGTTCCAGAACTATAACATCCCTATGGCAGCAACCCTGCTTTTCGTCTTTTACAAGAACAAGCAGAACGACATACTGTTCAAGGTGGTGCTCAACGAGAACGAAGCCACGCTGCCGGATCTCACCCCCGTTCAAGGCAAGTATTACCGCTGGAGTGATTTCCGCAGCCTCACCGACAAAATCATGAAGGAACATCCCGAAGTTAAATAGGAAGCATGAAACAACTCATCGAGTGCGTCCCCAACTATAGTGAAGGACGCGATAAAAGTGTGATTGAGGCCATTGTAGCGGCCATCAAAACCGTAGAAGGTGTTAAAGTGCTGGATGTAGACCCCGGCGAGGCCACCAACCGTACCGTGGTCACTTTCGTAGGTGAGCCCGAGCCCGTCTGTGAAGCTGCTTTCCGCGGCGCCGCAAAGGCACAGGAACTCATCGACATGCGCCAGCATCACGGAGCCCATCCCCGCAGCGGCGCCACCGACGTTCTGCCACTGGTGCCGGTAGCCGGCACCACGCTGGAGGAATGCGCCGTTTTAGCGCGGGGCCTGGCAGAAAGACTATGGAAAGAGCTGGGCATCCCCTGCTACTGCTATGAAGCCGCCGCCCTGAAACCGGAACGCAAGAACCTGGCCGTATGCCGTGAGGGCGAATATGAAGCCCTGCCGGAAAAGCTGGCTTCGGCCGATAAGAAACCCGATTTCGGAGGTTCCTGGAATGAAACCGTGGCCAAGGCCGGTGCCACCAATGTGGGCGCCCGGGGCTTCCTGGTGGCTGTCAACTATAACTTGAATACCACCAGCACCCGCCGAGCCATGGCCGTGGCCTTCGACGTGCGGGAAAAGGGCCGGAAGAACCCTTCGGGCGAAGGCTGGATTCCCGGCACGCTCAAGGGGACCAAGGCTATCGGCTGGTATATAGACGAATATGGCATTGCGCAGGTGTCCATGAACATCACGGATATCGATGCAACACCTTTGCACGTGGCCTTCGAGGAAGTATCCCGCGCCGCAGCCGCCCGGGGTCTCCGGGTTACCGGAGCCGAAATAGTGGGCCTGGTGCCCAAGCGGGTTCTCATTGAAGCCGGCCGATTCTACCTGGAAAAGCAGCAGCGCTCACTGGGTATCAGCGAGGAAGAAATCGTTAAAATCGCTGTCAAGAGCATGTCCCTGGACGATTTGAAGCCTTTCAATCCCCAGGAAAAAGTCATCGAATATCTGATTGCCGATGCTCCTAAGGGCCTGGCCCAACTCACTGTGGAAGGCTTCGTGCGGGAAACCGCCAGCGAATCCCCCGCCCCGGGCGGCGGCTCCATATCGGCCTGCATGGGTGCTTTTGCGGCAGCCCTCGCCACCATGGTGGCCAACCTCTCGGCCCACAAACGCGGCTGGGACGCCCGCTGGAAGGAGTTTTCGGATGTGGCCGAAGAGGGTCAGCTGCTCCTGAACGAACTACTGCTGCTCATAGACGAAGACACCAATGCTTTCAACCGTATCATGGACTGCTTCTCCATGCCCAAGGGAACGGATGCCGAAAAAGCCGCCCGCGCCCAGGCGCTGGAGCAGGCCACACTTTATGCCGCCCAGGTTCCGCTGCGCACCATGGAGGCCACGCTCAAAGCCCTGCCCCTGGCCCTGCAGATGGCCGAAAAAGGCAATCCGGCATCGGCCTCCGACGCCGGCGTAGCCGCCCTGGCCGCCGTAGCAGCCATTAAAGGCGCCCGCCTGAACGTGCGAATCAACGCCGCCGGTCTCCAGGACAAAACCGCCGCCCAGCCCCTGCTGGACCGCGCCGATTCCATCGTGTCCGAAGCAGAAACAATTGAAAAACAAATTCTTACAACAGTAAATAATCACATCTGCCTGTAGATTCTTCGCATCGCTCAGAATGACAGAATTATCATCCTGATCCATAACAACCTTTTTGTCATCCTGAGGAGTGAAACGACGAAGGATCTGTAGATACCCAACCCTATGACAACTTTTCAAGAAGAAATATTAGCGGGAATTCCGGCCGATAAATTGCCGGAAGCTAAACCTTATGACCCGGAGATTAACCATGCCCCCAAGCGGAAGGAGATCCTTACGCCGGAGCAGAAGGTGCTGGCGTTGAAAAACGCCCTCCGCTATTTCCCGGAGACACTTCACGCCCAGTTAGCACCGGAGTTTGCAGCAGAACTGAAAGCCTATGGGCGCATCTACATTTACCGGTATCGGCCCTCCTATAAGATCTTTGCACGGCCCGTTGACGAATATCCTGCACGCTCGAGGCAGGCGGCGGCCATCATGGCCATGATCCAGAACAACCTGGACGAAAGAGTGGCCCAGCATCCGCACGAACTCATCATCTACGGCGGCAACGGTGCCATCTTCCAGAACTGGGCGCAGTACCGGCTGGTGATGCAGTACCTGGCCACCATGACCGATGAGCAGACGCTGGTGATGTACTCCGGTCATCCGCTGGGTCTCTTCCCCAGCCACAAGGATGCTCCGCGCGTGATTGTAACCAACGGCATGGTCATTCCCAATTACTCCAAACCCGACGACTGGGAGCGCATGAACGCCCTGGGCGTGAGCCAATACGGCCAGATGACCGCCGGTTCCTACATGTACATCGGCCCGCAGGGTATCGTGCACGGCACCACCATCACGGTGATGAACGCCGCCCGGAAACAGGGCGGCAGCCCGGCCGGCAAACTCTTCGTAACGGCAGGCCTGGGCGGCATGTCGGGCGCACAGCCCAAGGCCGGCAATATTGCAGGCGTAGTAAGCGTTACGGCCGAAATCAATCCCAAGGCGGCCGAAAAACGCCACCAGCAGGGCTGGGTGGACGAATTACATACGGATTTGGATGAACTCATCCCCCGCATCCGCAAGGCCGTATCGGCCAAAGAAGTGGTTTCACTGGCCTATGTGGGAAACGTGGTGGACCTGTGGGAACGCCTGGCCGATGAAGGCATCCGCGTGGACCTGGGCTCCGACCAAACCTCCCTTCACAATCCCTGGGCCGGCGGCTATTACCCCGTGGGCTACTCCCTGGAAGAATCCAAACGCATGATGGCCGAAGAGCCCGAACGCTTCAAAGAAGCGGTGCAGGCCTCCCTGCGCCGTCAGGTGGTCGCCATTAACAAACTGGCAGCCAAGGGGATGTACTTCTTCGACTACGGCAACGCCTTCCTGCTGGAAAGTTCCCGCGCCGGGGCCGATATCCTGCTGCCGGACGGCCGTTTCCGTTATCCGTCCTACGTGCAGGATATCATGGGACCTCTGTACTTCGACTACGGTTTCGGCCCGTTCCGCTGGGTGTGCATGAGTGAAAAGCCCGAAGACCTGGCCAAGTCCGATGAACTGGCCGTGAAAGTGCTCTCCGAAATGGCGGCATCGGCCCCCGAACAGATTGCCGGGCAAATGCGCGACAACATCCACTGGATCCAGGAAGCCGGCCGCAACCACCTGGTGGTGGGCTCGCAGGCGCGCATCCTTTACGCCGACTGCGAAGGCCGCACCAAGATTGCCCTGGCCTTCAACGAGGCCATCCGGAAGGGTGAAATATCGGCCCCCATTGTGCTGGGACGCGATCATCACGATGTTTCCGGCACCGACTCCCCGTTCCGCGAAACCTCCAATATTTACGACGGCAGTCAGTTCTGTGCCGACATGGCCGTACAGAATGTGATTGGCGACGGCTTCCGCGGCGCCACCTGGGTGAGCATCCACAATGGTGGCGGCGTGGGCTGGGGCGAGGTCATCAACGGCGGTTTCGGCATGGTGATCGACGGCTCCGAAGACAGCGCCCGCCATATCCGCGAAATGCTGTTCTGGGACGTAAACAACGGTATCGCGCGTCGCAGTTGGGCCCGCAACGCCGGTGCCCGCTTTGCCATCGAGCGCGAAATGGCCCGCACCCCCGGCCTGCAGGTTACCCTCCCCAACGAAGCCGATGAATCCTTAATCCGCAAAAGCTTAAACTAATATGCATACCATTTCCCCCGCCCATCTGTCTTTGGAAAGACTGAAGGCCATCCTTGAAAACCATGAGAAGATCAAGCTTTCGTTGGAATCGAAGGCTGCCATTGTCAAATGCCGCGAGTATCTTGACCGCAAAATGGAGAATCTGGACCGGCCTCTTTACGGCATTTCCACGGGGTTTGGTTCCCTGTATAACGTGAACATCCCCAAGGAAGACCTTAGCCAGTTGCAGCACAATCTGGTGATGTCACACGCCTGCGGCACCGGAGAGCGAGTACGGCCGGAAATTGTAAAGCTTATGCTGCTCCTGAAGGTCCAGAACCTCTCCTACGGCCATTCCGGCGCTCAACTTAGCACTGTACAGCGTCTGGTGGACATGTTCAACGAGGATGTTTTGCCCGTGGTTTATCAGCAGGGCTCGCTGGGTGCCTCCGGCGACCTGGCTCCCCTGGCCCACCTGTCCCTGCCTCTCATCGGCATGGGCGAAGTACTGTACAAAGGACAGGAACGTCCGGCCGCCGAGGTATGGAAAGAACTGGGCTGGGAGCCCATCAGACTTCAGAGCAAAGAGGGTCTGGCCCTGCTCAACGGCACGCAGTTCATGAGCGCGCACGCCATCTGGAGCATCCTCAAGAGCATTCGCCTGAGCCGGTGGGCCGATAGGATCGGCGCCATGTCGCTGGATGCCTATGACGGTCGCATCGAGCCTTTCCTTCCCCTGACGCATCAGCTTCGGCCGCACACCGGGCAGATCCTTACCGGCAAGAAATTCATGGATACGCTGGAAGGCAGCCAGCTCATCCGTCGGCCCAAGGAGCACGTGCAGGACCCGTACAGTTTCCGCTGCATCCCGCAGGTGCACGGCGCGGTGAAAGACAATATCATGTACGTGAAGTCGGTAATTGAAAACGAAATCAATTCGGCCACCGACAACCCCAATGTTTTCCCCGACGAAGACATGGTGATATCGGCCGGCAACTTCCACGGCGAACCTATCGCCATTCCCATGGATTCCCTGGCCATTGCCATGAGCGAACTGGCAAGTATCTCTGAACGACGCACTTACCAGCTCATCCACGGCCACCGGGGCCTGCCCAAATACCTGGTGATGGAACCGGGCCTCAACAGCGGTTTCATGATTCCGCAGTACACGGCGGCTTCCATCGTTTCGCAGAACAAGGGCCTGTGCTGGCCGGCTTCCTGCGACTCCATCCCCTCCTCCCAGGGTCAGGAAGACCACGTGTCCATGGGTTCCAACAGTGCCACCAAGTTGGTGCGCATAGTGGACAATGTAGAGACCGTCCTGGCCATCGAACTGTTCAACGCCGCCCAGGCGCTGGAGTTCCGCCGCCCGCTTAAAAGTTCGCCCGTAATCGAGCACATTTTTGAAGACTACCGCAAAGTAGTACCTTTCGTGGACACCGACACCTACATGAGTCCCCTCATCCAAAAAACCATTGATTTCATTAAGAATGAACAATATTTATAAAACATATTCTTCAAAAACCGTCGCTTCGCGACCCCTCCCAACCTTCCGGTTGGGCCCCTCCCTTTTATGAGGCCAAGGGTGGCCACAGGTTTTTGAAGAACATGTTTTATAATTAATTATCAGGTATGTTAATCTATAATATCGGGTTGCTAGTTGGCATTCAGCCGGAGGGGGTGCTGCGCGTAGAGGGCGAGGCGCAGGGCCGGACCGGCGTGCTTAACGATGCCTGGCTGGCCATCAAGGACGGCCGGATTGCCGATTATGGGCCGATGAGCCAGGTCTGTCATTCTGAGCTTGGCGAAGAATCTCTGGACGCTAACGGCGGCATGTTGATGCCCGGTTTTTGCGACAGCCATACCCATGTGGTGTATGCCGGCAGCCGGGATGGAGAGTTTCTGGACAAGATCAATGGCCTTAGCTATGAGGAAATCGCAGCCCGAGGCGGCGGCATCCTGAATTCCAGCGACCTCCTGAACCAAACGTCCGAGGAAGAGTTGTATCGGCAATCCATGGTACGCGTGCAGGAGATGATGGACAAAGGCACCGTGGCTATGGAAATCAAAAGTGGCTACGGATTGTGCCCGGAAGGCGAAATGAAGATGCTGCGCGTGATCCGCCGCATCGGCGAAAATGTAGCGGCAACGGTGAAAAGTACCTTCCTGGGGGCACACGCCATAGGACGCGGTTATACGCATGAGCAGTATGTTCAGGCGGTGATCGACCTGATTCCTCAGGCTGCGGAATACGCCGATTTTATTGATGTCTTCTGCGACGAAGGCTTCTTTACGGTAGATGATACGGACAGAATCCTATCGGCCGCCCAGCACTTGCTCACCCCGAAAATCCATGCCAATGAACTGGCCGTGAGCGGCGGCGTGCAGGTGGGCGTCAAACATCTGGCGCTGTCGGTGGACCATTTGGAGCGCACCACGGATGCCGAGATATCGGCCTTGAAAGGGACCTGGACCATGCCCACCATGCTGCCGGGCTCGTCCTTCTTCCTGGGACTCCCCTATGGTCCGGCCAAAGATTTCATCAAGGCCGGACTGGGTGTTGCCCTGGCCAGCGACTACAATCCCGGCTCATCCCCCTGCGGCGACATGCGCTTTGTGATGGCCCAGGGCTGCATCAAGATGCGCCTCACGCCGGTGGAAGCTTTCAACGCCGTCACCCTTAACAGCGCTTATGCCATGGGTGTATCGGCCGATTATGGCTCCATCACGCGCGGCAAGAAAGCTGCGCTCATCCTCACGGATCCCGGCTGGGACCTCACCCGCCTTGCCTACCAGTACCAAACCCCGTTTATCCGACAAATCCTCCTATGAAACGTCTGATTCTCCCCCTATTGATCCTGATCCAGGCCTGCACCACCACATCCGAGTCCATTTCCATCTGCGACTATGGCGCCGTGCCCGGTGAAAGATGCACTTCGGCCATCCAGGAGGCCCTGGACGCCTGTTCCGCCCAAGGCGGCGGAAGGGTGACCATCCCTGCCGGCACCTTCCTGAGCAGTACGCTTTACCTTCGGGATCACGTGGATCTGTATTTGGAGGAAGGTGCTGTGCTACAAGGAGTTGAAGACCCGGATGCTTATCAGCCCTATATCCCGCATAACGACCTTTCCAAATACGACAGCGGCAACGGAACCGCCAACGCCAACTGTGTCAACGACCGCCAATGGATGAAGGCTTTCATCATTGGCGACGGCGTGAACAATGCATCCATCAGCGGTCCCGGGACCATTGACGGCAGCCATGTCTTCGATGAACGCGGAGAAGAAAACATGCGCGGTCCGCATACCATTATCGTGGCCGAAGCTACCCGCTTCCATATGCGGGATGTGCACATTACCCGAGCCTCCAACTACGCCTTCCTGGGCTATGCGTTGAAAGAACCTGTTTTTGAAGGCGTTACCATCACGGAAGGTTGGGACGGCATTCATATCCGCGGCGCGCAGGATGCAATAATCAAGAGCTGTTCGTTCCAAACCGGCGACGACTCCATTGCCGGCGGCTATTGGGAAAACATGCTCATCGAATACTGTGAGATCAATTCCTCCTGCAACGGGATCCGTATCATCATGCCCTGCGACAGGGTAATCATTCGGAACAGCCGCTTCTACGGACCAGGAGTCTATCCTCACCGTACCAGCGGCGAAGCCCGGCGCAACAACATGCTCTTCGGCGTTTCGCTGGAGCCCGGTGCCTGGGGCAAGGCCAGCGGCACCATGCAGCACATCCTGCTGCAGAACCTCAGTATGGAAAACCTTTCCTCCCCTGTGGCCACTTCGGTCCGCGAAGGCTCTATCGCCCAGGATCTCACCCTGCAGAATGTATCGGCCACAGGAATTACCGGTGCCCTCACCCCCATCGTTTCCTGGAACGACCTTGGCTTCCGCTCCGTCAGCATCCAGAACTGCACCTTCACCCGCTAACTTAATGCGGCACAAACACCTGACAGTCAGCCAATTACAAAAATCAATCGTTCATTTTTTGAACGATTGATTTTTGTAAATATTTGAGGATAAGCGACTTATACCGCATTAGAAAAGACGGCGGGGGCGAAGGGGCGGCAATTGTAGTTGGAGGCCATGGACTCTCCGTAGGCGCCGGCCGATCGGATGGCGATGAAATCGCCGCGATGGCATTCGTTCAGCACCACGCCCTTGCCAAAGACATCGGAACTTTCACAGATGGGGCCCACTACATCATAAGGCAGTTCGGGGCCATCGGAGGACAGGTTTTCGATACGGTGCGTGGCATGGTACATGGCCGGACGGACCAGGTCGTTCATACCGGCATCCAGGATGGCAAACTTCCGGGCCAGGCCCTCTTTCACATATAGCACGCGGGAAATCAGCGTACCGCAAGAAGCCACAATGCTTCGGCCCAGTTCGAAATGAACGGGATATTTTGGCGGCAGCAACTGCTTAAAAGTATTGAAGTAAGACTTGAAATCGGCCAGCGGAAGGTGGTTAGGATGACCATATTCGATACCCAAACCGCCACCGACATTAAGGTCACCCACCGGCAGACGGCGGCGTTCCAGCCGGGTGCAAAGGTCGTTGATGCGGTTGCACAAGGCGGCGAAATCGGCCATGTCCAGGATTTGCGAGCCGATATGGAAATGGAGCCCGCAGTAACGGATGGACGGCAGCGACAGTGCCTCACGGATCACCTCCTCCACCTGGCCGTGATAGATGCCGAATTTGTTTTCGGCCAGGCCGGTGGTAATGCCCGCCAGGGTATGCGCGCCGATGTCAGGATTCACCCGGATACTCACCAGCGCGGTCTTTCCCATGGACGTGGCCAGTTCGGAGAGTACCTGTAATTCAGCGGTAGATTCCACGTTAAAGCGGCCGATACCGGCTTCCAGGCCCAGGCGCATTTCCCAATCGGCCTTCCCTACTCCGGCAAAGACGATGCTCTCCGGAGCGAAACCAGCATCCAGTGCGGCCTGAACCTCGCCGCCGCTCACGCAGTCGGCGCCCAGTCCGGCGGCTGCAATCTGCTGCAGGATTTGCGGATTGTGGTTGGCCTTGATGGCATAGTGCACCTGCCACGACGGACGGTCGGCCACCTGGGCACATACCGTATCCAGGGTCTGCTGCAACAGCGCTGTGTCGTAGTAATAGAACGGCGTGGGAAGCTGCTCAAACCGTTCCAGCGGATAAGAACCTTTCAGCATTACGCAAACAGCTGATTGCTAAGGGCTTGGAGCGCCCGCTTCTTATCCTCCTCCTTCACGATGAAGGAGATATTGTAATTGCTTCCGCCGTAGCCCACCATGCGCACGGGAATCTCCTTCATGGCGGCCAGGACATTGGATTCGAAGCCCACGTTTTCCCAATCCATGTCGCCCACCACACAGATGAGGCACATGTCCAGGTCCACGGTAACCGTGCCGTACTTTTTCAGGTGATGGACAATCTCGTTCAGGAAACGGGTATCGTCGATGGACATGGACACACCCACCTCGGAGGTGCAGATCATGTCGATGGAAGTGCGGAAACTTTCGAAAATCTCGAACACTTTGCGCAGGAAACCATGCGCCAGCAACATCCGCGAACTCTTGATCTTGATGACGGCAATATTGTCCTTGGCGGCAACCGCTTTAATGGTGCCGGGATCGGGCCGATTATCGATAAGCGTTCCAGGGGCCGAAGGCTCCATGGTATTGAGCAAGCGGACGGGAATGTTGGCATACTTGGCCGGCTGGATGCACGTGGGATGCAGGATCTTGGCGCCGAAATAAGCCAGCTCGGCCGCCTCGTCAAAGTGCAGATGCCGCACGGCGCGCGTTTCTTTCACCACGCGGGGGTCGTTGTTGTGCATGCCGTCGATATCGGTCCAAATCTGAATTTCTTCAGCGCCGATAGCCGCTCCCACCAGCGAAGCGGTATAGTCGCTGCCGCCACGCTGCAGGTTGTCCACCTCGTTGTGGGCATTCCGGCAGATGTAACCCTGGGTAAGGAAAACATCGGCCTTGGCCGACAGAAGCGGCAGCAAATGCTCCCGGATATAATCCTGGTCCGGTTCTCCCTGCAGGTCCAGTCTCATGAAATCCAGCGCCGGAAGCAATAGGACATTCACGCCCTGTTCCTTCAGATAGAGTTCCATCATCTTGGTGGACAGCAGTTCGCCCTGCGCCAGGACCATCTTTTCCTGCACCGGGCCGAAGAGTTCCCGCGTGAGAGCCCGCAGACCGTCAAAAACAGTCTGCATGTGGGCGCTGCACTGCTGCCGGGCCTCCTCAGTGGCAAAGAGTTCCTGAATGGTCTTCTGATACTTGGCTTCCAGGCGAGAGATGGTGTCCTTAGCGCCATCGGCATTGCGGTTATATAAATAAGCCACAATTTCCTCCAGCGTATTGGTGGTACCCGACATGGCCGATAAGACCACCAGGTTGCAGCCGGCATCCGTTACCAGACGGGCAACGGCCTGTATCCTTGATGCGGACCCAACAGAGGTTCCGCCGAATTTCATTATTTTCATGTGTAACAACTCGTTATGGATTGCAAAGATACAACATTCTTTTAGAAAAGATGTTTTTTTGCCAGAAGCTTTGCATTTTTCCAAAAAAGTAGTACCTTTGCAATCCCATTCTTCTGGATGTAGCGCAGTTGGTAGCGCACCTGGTTAGGGACCAGGAGGTCGCTGGTTCAAGTCCAGTCATCCAGACTTCAAGGAAATCAAGCACTTACAGAAATGTGAGTGCTTGATTGCTTTTTATTCGGGAAATGGTACTTTTTTTGAAAGATTGTGCGCAACTAAAACAAATGAAAAACAATATGAAGAAACTGATGATGGCGGTTGCAGGAGTAATCTTAGGCACCGCCGTGCTTAGCGCCCAGCCGCCGCAGGGCGGACGTGGCCCCCAAGGGCAGGAAAGACCTGAAATGAAGCTGCCCGAAGTACTGAGTCCGGAAGAGAAAACGGCCCTCATGGCTCAGGATTACAACCTCACCCCCGAACAGCAGAAAGCCGTCCTGGAACTGAACAAACAGTTTGACGGGAAACTGGACTTCCGGCCCGAAGGATTCGGCCAGGAGGGAGAAAGGAAAGACCCCCGCCAGATGAGCGAAGCAGAACGCAGGGCTTTCTTCGAGAAAATGCAGGAGCGCATGGCCGAAATGGAAGAAAGGCAGCAGCAAATCCAGAAAGACCAGAAAGAATACGACAAAGCGCTCAAGGGAATCCTTGACAAAGATCAGTTCAAAGCCTACCGCAAAGACCAGAGAAAGCGTGAACGGGAAATGCAGGACCGCATGGGCGGTCCCCGTGGCTTCGGTGGCCCCGGAGGTCCTGGCGGACCCGGAGGACGCGGAGGCGGCTTCGGCGGTGGATTTGAAATGGGAGACCTCTAGGGCCTCCCATTTTTTTATTTCAAATTGATGATGATGACGCCGTTGGCCCCTCGGGAACCGTAGATGGCCGACGAACCGCCGTCCTTTAGAACATCGATGCTCTTGACATCATTGGGATTGATCCAGTCGATGTTCGTTTGGGGAGTACCGTCCACAATGATTAGAGGCTCCGTGCTGCTGTTGATGGAACTGATTCCACGGATGAGAATCTTGTCGCCCTGCACCGTTACACCGGGGCAACGGCCCTCGATCATCTCATAGATAGTCCTGTAAGGAATAGGATTATCTTCTTTAAGCGGGATGCTGGAAACAGAAGTAGTGAGTCTGCCACGCACTTCCTTTCCATAACCGATATCCACGACTTCCTCACTGGGACTGGTCTCAATTACGTCGGATTGTTGTGCGGCCACACCGCACGAAGCCAACAGAGCCACAAAGGTTATAATAGGAATGATTCGTTTCATAGGCACAAATCTAATAATTTATTTCATTCGCAGCAATTTTCCTGCCAAAAAAACTTAACTTTGCGTCCATATGGCAGTTTACAGAGACATGAGCCTGGAAGAATTCCAGGATATCGCAGGCAGAATCCTCTATGAGGATAACCATCTGCTGGTGTTTAACAAACGTACCGGCGAGATTGTCCAGGGCGACAAAACCGGCGACGAACCCCTGAGCGAAACGCTCAAGGCGTTCATCGCCCAACGGGATGAAAAGCCCGGCCAGGTGTTCATGGGGGTTCCCCATCGGTTGGATCGGCCTGTAAGCGGTGTCTGCCTCTTTGCCAAGACCTCCAAAGCCCTGGAGCGCCTGAACGATATGCTCCGAAACGGGCAGGTGCACAAAACCTACTGGGCACTTACGGCCAACCGTCCGCCAAAAGAAAGTGATATCCTCACAGACTTCCTCACCCGCAACGAAGCCCAGAACAAATCTTATGTCTCCAAAAACGGAAAAGAAGCCCGCCTGAAGTATACCCTTATCCAGTCCACGGAACGGTATTTCCTGCTGGAAGTGGAGCTTTACACCGGTCGGCACCACCAAATCCGTTGTCAGCTCGCCCACATGGGCTGCCCCATCAAAGGGGACCTCAAGTACGGAGCCAAGCGTTCCAATCCGGACGGTGGCATCAGCCTGCTGGCCCGCCGGATACAATTCATCCACCCCGTCAAGAAGACCGAGGTGGATGTAACCGCTCCGGTTCCGGAGAACTGGAAAGGAATAAAGGGGTAACGTCGCCCGCCCAAGCCCATTAAGGTTTCTTGGATTGTTTCCTACGCATCCGGGCACACCAGTGACTGGGTGGTTCTCCCATGATATACTTGAAATTCTGGAAGAACGAAGTTACCGTGTGGAAACCCGAAAGCTGGGCCAACTCGGTTACCCTGAGCCCCATGTTGTTCCGGAACAGATCCATGGCATACATAATCCGATAATAGTTTACGTACTGCCTGAAATTGCGGCCGGAAAAACGTCTAATGGTCTTGCTCAGCGATCCCTTGTTGGTATAAACAGCATTGGCAAGGTCCTGGAGGGAGAAGGATTCCACCAGAAAAGGCCTATGCTGTGTCATATACCGGCAGCACCTGTCGTAAAGCATCTGATCGATCGCCGTCATCTCATAGGAAGCAGACTCTTCATCTTTGGTTCCCGGTTGTTCCAGGAGAGTCTTCAAATGGGCTTCTTTCCTGCGCAGGCGTATGTACAGGCCGATGCCTGCAGCCACAGCCAGCACACAGGCCAGAGCCAAGGACAACACTAACAGGTTCATGGGGTAGAAAGCAGGCCGGACGGGCGCGTTTCCCCTATGTCAAAGAACTTTATTTCTTGATGGTATCGAAGCCCTTTCCGTATACGCCATTCACAGAGCTTACGGACAGGAAAGCTTTGTCATCCAATTGTTTAATATAGCGGAGCATCAGGTTCAAATCGGTTTTCCGGGTAAGGACCATCAGCACCTTGGTGTCCTGCTTGGTGAACCAGCCCTTGCCGTCCAGCACGGTAACGCCGCGGTGCATGTCGTGCGTAATGACATCGGCTATCTTTTCATATTCCTTGGACAGGATGAAAAGCTGTACGCTCTGCTGCGAACCGGAGATATACATATCCAGCACCGAACTGTTCACGGTAACCAGGATGAAACCGTACAACACGGTGGTGATCTTTTCCACGAAAGGCAGCTTGTACATCACCGGATTTCCCATAGCGTCCAGAATGGGCTCATGCGTAACCGGATCGATGGAATTGGCGTAGGAAGGGATGAGCAGCGAGGAGCCGATGATGATGAAATCCAGGAAAAGGATCACCTTGCCGGGCGAAACATTATGATACTTGGTGTAAATAAGGGCGATAATGTCCGTTCCGCCCGTGGATCCTCCGTTGGAGATGCTCATGCCGATGCCGATACCGGCCATCACGCCGCCCATGAGCACGCTCAGGAGCTTACCGTTGGCAAATACCAGGTCGGTGATGAATTTCTCCGGAATAAGCCCGGGCAGGAAACGCAGGGCCACGGAGGCAAGGATGATAGCATAGATGGTCTTGGCGCCAAAGCCCATACCCAGGATCACCATGGCCGCCGCCACGAGGATGGCATTGAGCACAAAGTAGGTGTAACCCATCTGGATGGTACCGCCCGTGGCGTACTGGATAATGGAGCTGATACCCGAAACGCCCCCGCCGATGAGGTTGTTCGGAATCAGGAAAATAGCCCACGCCAGCACGTAGATAAGGATACCCAGGGTGACCAGCAGCCACTCCTTGACCAGCGTGAAAGTGGATTTTTGCAATGTCGCCATAACTATTTCTTCTTCTTTTTATTGATTCCCGTCTTCATTTCGTCGAAGCCTTCGCCGTATACATTGTTGGCCGGAACCACCGTCACAAAGGCTTTTTCGTCCAAATCCTTCACTACTTTCACCAGGTCCGGCAGTTCGGTCTTGCGCAGCATGACCAAAAGCACCTGCCGGTCTGACTGCGTATACCAGCCCAGGGCCTTGAGGGCCGTTACCCCACGCCCCATCTCCTTGTTGATATAGTCCCCGATCTCCTTCAGACGGCTGGAGAAAATGAGCACTTGCACTGTGGATTCCTTACCAAGCAAGATAAGATCCAGCACATAGGCGCACACGCCCATGGTGATATAACCGTAAACCACATCCGTAAAGCTGTGACCCGGGACCAGAATCAGGAGCGAAATGATCACGAGGTCGGCCATTACGTAAAAGCGGCCGATGGTGATGGGCCAGAACTTGTTCACGATGAGGGCCAGGATATCCGTACCACCGGTGGATCCACCCCGCAGAATGATGAGTGACAGACCCACCGCTTCCAGCAGACCGCCGATAATGGGAACGAGAATGCCGTCTCCCACATAGAGCACTTCTCCCTCCACAGACCAGAGGAAGCGCATGCTTTCATCGCCCAAAATACGGAACAGGGCCGTGGACAGCAGGATGGAGTAGATAGTCTTGATTCCGAATCCGCGTCCCAGCACAAACCAAGCCAGAATCAGGAGGCCGATATTGATTCCAAAGTACCAGATATCCACCGAAACGCCCGTCACCATGGCCAGAAGGGCCGATGCGCCCGTCATGCCACCGTCAATCATGTTGTTAGGCAGCAGGAAGGAGGTCCAGGCCATCACGAAGAGAAGGGTCCCTATCGTGATGACGATGTAGTCGAAGATACCTATCAGGATTTTCTTGTTGCCCATCGCCTATTTCTTAAGAACCACGTTAACAATACGACCCGGAACCACAATCACCTTGGCAATGCTCATATCACCCACATACTGAGGCGTTTTCTCGTGTGAACGGACCAAAGCCTCCACCTCCGCGGGAGCAGCCGCAGCCGGTGCCTCCAGGAAGAAACGCGTCTTGCCGTTGAAGGAAACGGGATAGTTCACCGTATTGTCGGCCGCAAGCTCTTCCTTGTACTCCGGGAAGGTGGCGTAAACCACGGATTCCTCATGGCCCAGCTGGTGCCACAGTTCCTCCGCAATATGCGGGGCGAAGGGGCTCAGCACCACCGTGAGCGGCTCCAGGATGGCCCGCTTGGAGCAGTTGCCCAGTTCGTTCAGGGCAATCATAAAGGCCGATATGGTGGTATTGTAGGAGAAATGCTCTATGTCGTCCTGCGCCTTGCCGATGAGCTTGTGAAGGGCCTTGAGCTCTTCCTTGGTGGGTGCTTCGTCGGTGACCAGCCATTTATCGCGGTCCCAGAACAGGCGCCAGAACTTCTTCAGGAAGCGGTTCACACCGTCGATGCCCTTGGTGTCCCAAGGCTTGGCCTGCTCGATGGGGCCCAGGAACATTTCGTACAGGCGAAGTGTATCGGCTCCGTAGGTGTCGCAGATCTTGTCCGGGTTCACCACGTTGTACATGCTCTTGGACATCTTCTCGATAGCCCAGCCGCAGATGTACTCGCCGTCTTCCAGCACGAATTCGGCATCTTTGTAGTCCGGGCGCCAGGCACGGAAAGCCTCGATATCCAGTTTGTCGTTATAAACGATATTCACGTCCACATGGACCGGAATGGTCTCGTACTGATCCTTCAGGCCGGCCGATACGAATTTATTGGTTCCGGGGATCAGGTATACGAAGTTGGAACGGCCCTGGATCATGCCCTGGTTGATGAGCTTGCAGAAAGGTTCGTCTTCGCACACATAGCCCAGGTCGAAGAGGAATTTGTTCCAGAAACGGCTGTAAATCAGGTGTCCCGTGGCATGCTCCGTACCGCCCACGTAAAGGTCTACATTGCGCCAGTAGGCATTGGCTTCCTGGGAAACCAGGGCCTGCTGGTTGTGCGGATCCATATAGCGGAGATAATAGGCGCTGGAGCCGGCGAAACCGGGCATGGTGCTCTTCTCCAGGGAATAGCCCTTATACGTCCAGTCCTTGGCACGGGCCAGCGGCGGCTGACCGTCCTCGGTGGGTTTGTACTGGTCGATCTCCGGCAGGGTGAGCGGAAGATCCTCAAAATCCACGGGCGTGGCAATGCCATCCTTATAGTATATGGGGAACGGCTCGCCCCAATAGCGCTGACGGGAGAAAATGGCATCCCGGATGCGGTAATTCACCTTCCGCCGGCCGATTCCGTGTTTCTCCACGTAGTCGATGGCAGCGGGAATTGCCTGCTTCACCGTGAGGCCGTTCAGGAAACCGCTGTTGCACATGATGCCTTCCTTGGCGTCCAGGCTCTGCTCGGACACATCGGCCCCTTCGATCAGGGGGATGATGGGCAGGCCGAACTTCTTGGCAAAAGCGTAGTCGCGGCTGTCGTGGGCCGGGACGGCCATGATGGCACCCGTTCCATAACCGGCCAGCACGTATTCGGCAATCCACACCGGCACTTTCTCGCCGGTGAGCGGGTTGATGCCATAGGAACCGGAGAACACGCCCGTGACGGCCTTTCCGGCCATCCTTTCGCGCTCGGTCTTCTTCTTTACCTGCTCCAGGTAGGCGTCTACTTCGGCCTTCTGGGCCTTGGAGGTGAGTTTTTCCACCCATTCGCTTTCCGGAGCCAGCACCATGAAGGTGACACCGAAAACTGTATCGGCGCGCGTAGTAAAGATGGTCACATCGTGCTGAACGCCGTCGCATTCCACCTGGAATACCATTTCGGCGCCCTCGCTGCGACCAATCCAGTTACGCTGCATCTCCTTGAGGGATTCCGTCCAGTCCAGACGCTCCAGGCTGTCCAGCAGGCGACCGGCATAGGCCGATACGCGCAGCTGCCACTGGGTCATCTTCTTCTGGAACACCGGGAAACCGCCGCGCTCCGAGAAACCGTCCTTGACTTCGTCGTTGGCCAGCACGGTGCCCAGGGCCGGGCACCAGTTCACGGTGCTTTCGCCCTGATAGGCAATACGGTAGCGCATGAGAACATCGGCCTTTTCCTTTTCGGAGAAGGCCTTCCACTCCCCTGCCGTGAAGGCCGGGCCTTCGCTGCAGGCTGCGTTCACCGAAGTGGAGCCACCTTTCTCAAAGGCAGCTACCAACTCTTCAATGGGACGGGCTTTTTCGGCATCTTTATCGTACCAGCAGCCGAACATCTTCAGGAAAGCCCACTGCGTCCACTTATAATAATCCGGATCGCAGGTGCGGAATTCGCGGTCCCAGTCGAATGAGAAGCCGATCCGGTCCAGCTGCTGCCGGTACCGCGCCACATTGTCGTGGGTGGTCTTTTCCGGATGCTGTCCTGTCTGGATGGCGTATTGCTCGGCCGGAAGGCCGAAGGCATCGTAGCCCATGGGATGCAACACGTTGAAGCCTTTCAGCCGCTTGTAGCGGGCAAAGATATCGCTGGCGATATAGCCCAGCGGATGGCCCACATGCAAACCCGCACCGCTGGGGTACGGGAACATGTCCAGCACGTAGTATTTGGGTTTGTCGGAATCTACACTGGCACGGTAGGTCTTGTTATGGGCCCACCACTGCTGCCACTTCTTCTCAATCTCTAAAAAGTTATAATCCATAGCTTATTTCAAAGTCTTTCCGTTGATACCGAATTTGCCTTTGTCTTTACTCAGTTTAAAATCCACAGCGATGGTCATGGCCACCTTGGCTTTCTTGCCATGGTGACGGCCCGGCCGCCACTTGGGCGAAGCGCTCACCACCCGGACGGCTTCATCGTCCAACACCTGATGGATTCCGCGCGATACTTTCACATCCTGCACCTCTCCCTTTTCATCAATGATAAAATCTACCAGCACACGGCCCTGGATACCATTATCCACCGCATAGTTGGGATATTTCAGGTATTGATATACCCAGCGTTCCATGAAGGTGGCAGGGTCGGGGGAATTCAGGAACATGGGCTTTACCTCCACATCACTGTATGCGTACACGCCGATGGGACGCTCTTTCTTGTTTTCCGTGGTACCGTGGAACAGAGGACGCTGTCCGTTGGCCAGGTGCAGGACGTAGCTGTAAATGTATTCCAGCTCGCGTTCCATGCCCTCGAAATCCACCAGGGAATAGGTATCCCGGCCAGTATCGTGCTCCGGATAGCGTCCTGTAGTGAATAGGACGGAGGGAATCTGCTTGTCGTAGAAGACCATATGGTCTCCGGGATAAGGCTCCTGGGTGGCGATCTGCGCCTGGATGGGAAGCAGTTCCCCTTGCAGGGACTGGACGATGGTGTTCAAGTCCATGTTGGAAGCGGTGTAGGCCCAGAATCCGTTGGACGCGAGGCCCAACATATCCAGATTCACCATGGCGTCGATGTTGGCCACTTCGTCGGCCAGGGAGCGGTTCAGCAAATACCAGGCGCCGGCAAAGGACTCGCAGGAACTGCCAAATCCCACCAGCAGGATGCTTCTCCTCAGCTGGGTCCGGGCCAGAGACAGCTTCCGGGCCAGTTCCACCAACATGGCCATGCCGGAGGCATTGCCGTTGGCGCCGAAATAAATGCGGTTCACCCGCTCTCCGTCCACGGTATACTGATCCATGCCCAGGTTGTCCATGCGTGCTCCCACCACTATATAATGCTCGTTCAAATTCTTGTCCCAACCCGGGATAATGCCCATCACATTGCGGGATGTAAGGGTATCGGCCTGTCCGGCCAATTTAAACTCGCATCCCGAGGAGAGCATTTCCACACCGTATTCCTTCAGTTTTTCCGTCAGATAATCGGCCGCCATGCGCTCCCCTTCTGATCCGGCCTTGCGGCCTTCCAACTGAGCGCCGGCCCAATAGGCCACATGTTCCTTGAAGGCCCGGACGGTTTCGGAGTCGTCCAGGTCTTCCAGAGAGACGCGATACTGTGCGTGAAGCCCAGTTGCCGTCAGCAGGGCAAGCAGCAGGAACAGAAGTTTTTTCATCATTCGTTCACAAGGATCCAGCTGTCTTTGGGGCAAACCCCCGTTCCACGCAGCTGATTAAGGGTTTTCAGGCTTTCGTTCAGACTATTGGAAGGACAGATACCCACAGCCAGCAGGCCGTTACGGAAGCTGATGATAGTAGCGTTTGAATAACCGGCATCCTTGCAGGCGTTCAGTTTTCGTTCGGCATAATAGCGGCCACGGAACGCACCCACAATCAAATAATATCTGGATTCCAGTTTAGTAGTGAACAGCCCGCCCAATTTGGCAGGGTTCAGGATGGTTCCATTGGACTGGGAGAGGGAGTCCAGCAAGTGGACCTCCAGGGCGGCCAGGGAATCGGCCAAAGCCTTTTCCGCGCGGGCCAGGGAATCCAGCCGCGCCTGATGCCGCGCTTCCTCGGCAGCTATCCGCTCCTGCCGCAGCTGTTCCACCTGCGCCGTTGTCGGGCGCCCGGCCAGCGTGCGGATGAAGTCACAACTGCTTGTGCACAGGAGCGCAAGAGCCAGAAACAGGATCAAGGTCTTTTTCATACATAATCCTCCATAATCTGCAAAATTACTCTTTTTTCCAAAATCAAGCCAAATAAAAGTAGTATATTTGCGCACTATATGAAGAAAACCGTCACGTTGGACGCCATCGACCCCATCGAAATCTTTGGGGTTGGCAACAAAATTCTCAGCGAGTTCTGCTCGTACTTCCCCCACCTGAAAGTGGTGGCACGGGGCAACCAGCTCATCCTGGAGGGCCAGGAAAGCGACATCGCCGAATTCAACATCCGCTTTGCCGAACTGGTGGAGCGGCGCCATCATAAGATGAACCTCACCGTCTACGACGTAGAGGACATTTTTTCCGGCAGCGGGAACGGCCACTTCCATCCCGGCCCGGACGCCATCATCGTCCACGGCACCGATGGAAAGCCCATCCGCGCCAGGGGGAAAACCCAGCAGGAACTGGTGAACGCCTATTTCGACCACGACCTCATTTTCGCCATCGGCCCGGCCGGAACCGGCAAAACCTATATGGCCATCGCCCTGGCGGTGCGCGCCCTCAAGAACCGTGAAATCAAGCGAATCATCCTCACCCGTCCTGCCGTAGAAGCCGGCGAGCGCCTGGGTTTCCTGCCGGGAGACCTCAAGGAAAAACTGGACCCGTACCTGCAACCGCTGTACGATGCCCTCTCGGACATGATTCCTTCCCGCAAACTGCAGGAATTCATGGCCGATGGCACTATCCAGATCGCGCCCCTGGCCTATATGCGAGGCCGCACTTTGGACCGCGCCTGCGTGATTCTGGATGAAGCCCAGAACACCAACCTGGGGCAACTGAAAATGTTCCTCACCCGCATGGGCTCCAGCGCCAAGTTCATCGTCACCGGCGACGCCACCCAGATCGACCTTCCCCGCCGGGAAGACAGTGGCCTGCTACGGGGCATCGCCCTGCTGGAAGGCATCAAAGGCATCGCTACCATCCGCTTTACCAACGAAGACATCGTCCGCCACCCGCTGGTCACCAAAATCGTCAAAGCTTTCGATCAAAAAGAAACTGAAGATAAGATTGGCAAATAATTTGCAGAATAGTTTTCCGCTATGAAAAAAATACTGACATTCGTACTGCTCCTTTGCGGTCTCACCGCCGGAGCCCAAACCCTGGAAGGGACGTTCACCCAGGCCAAAACCCTGAAGGTCACCGGAAAAGTCATCAAAAGCGAAGGCACCCTCACCTATACCGCCCCCGACCAACTGGCCATGCTGTATACCAAGCCGGACGGGGATTATTTCATCATCGACGGCTCTATGCTGCGTATGGACCTGCGCGGCGTGTCGCTGGACATGAACATGGATAGCAACAAAACGATAAAAGCCCAGAGCAATGCCATCCTCTATGGCATCGCCGGCCGATATGAGGAAATCGCCCAGGAAATGGACGCCGACCTCACTGTCACCCCCACCAAGGACGGCGGCAAACATGTAGTGATCAAAGTGCGTCAGACGCTTCCCAAAGGCTATTCCGGCATGGAGCTGGATTACAAGAAAAACGGGCAGCTTAGCACCATGGTCCTGGAAGAGTTCGGCGGCATTTCCACAACCTACGTCCTTACCCTAAATTAGGTATTGAAATCCCGGAAAATTTACTTATCTTTGTATGTTTATAGAAAGGTAAGTAGAATATGGATAATATCGAAGAGAAGAACGGGCTCGAGGAGCCGCAGGGAAGCGGCTACATCGAGCAAGTGGAGATAGATCATGAGATGCGCACCGCCTACATCGACTATTCCATGTCGGTGATTGTTTCTCGTGCGCTTCCGGATGCCCGTGACGGCCTCAAGCCGGTCCAGCGCCGTGTTCTGTTCGGCATGGACAACATGGGCCTAAGCTATAACGGTCAAACCAAGAAGAGTGCCCGTATCGTGGGTGAGGTGATGGGTAAATTCCATCCCCACGGGGACTCCAGCGTATACGACGCCATGGTGCGCCTGGGCCAGGACTGGAACCAGCGCTATCCCATGGTCAAGGGCCAGGGTAATTTCGGCTCTGTAGACGGTGACTCCCCCGCCGCCATGCGTTACACGGAGGCCAAACTGCAGAAGATGGCCGAGGATGTATTGGGCGACATGGACAAGGACACCGTGGACATGACGCTTAACTTCGACGACACCCTGGAAGAACCCACCGTACTGCCCACCAAGGCTCCCCTGCTGCTGCTTAACGGCGCCTCCGGCATTGCCGTGGGTATGGCCACCAACATGGCCCCGCACAACCTGGGCGAATGCTGCGACGCCATCTGCGCGTATATCGATAATCCCGAAATCACCACCGAGGAACTGATGTACCACATCAAGGGCCCGGACTTCCCTACCGGCGGTATCGTCATGGGCGTTTCCGGCATCAAGGAAGCCTACGAAACCGGCCGTGGCCGCGTGGTCATCCGTTCCAAGACGGAAATCGAGGTGGACGAGCACGGCCGCGAAACCATCGTGGTAACGGAAATCCCCTACATGGTGAACAAGCGGGAAATGATCGAAAAGATCGCCCAACTGGCCGATGACAAGAAAATCGAAGGTATCTCCTACATCAACGACGAAAGTTCCCGCGGCGAAACCCGCGTAGTGATCCGCCTTAAGCAGGGCACCAACTCCGGCGTAGTCCTGAACATGCTGTTCAAGTACAGCCCTCTCCAGAGCAGTTTCTCCTTCAACAACGTAGCCCTGGTAAAAGGCCGTCCCCGCACCCTGAGTCTCAAGGAAATCATCAAGGAATTCGTAGACTTCCGCCATGAGGTTGTAGTGCGCCGCACCCGCTTCGAACTGGACAAAGCCCAGAAGCGCGCCCATATCCTGGAAGGCCTTCTGAAGGCCATGGACCTCATCGACGAGATTGTCCACATCATCCGCTACGAAGCCAAGAGCATCGACGAAGCCCGTCAGATGCTGGTGGACCGCTACCAGTTCACGGATGTACAGGCTGCCGCCATCGTGGAAATGCGCCTGCGTCAGCTGGTCGGCTTGGAGCGTGAAAAACTCCAGAACGAATACGACGAACTCATGAAGTTCATCGACCGCTGCAACCAGATCCTGGGCAGCGTGGAGGAACAGTTCAATGTGGTGAAGACGGAAACCATGGACCTCAAGGCCCGCTACGCCGATCCCCGCCGCACGGAAATCACCCTCTCCGAAGACGAATTCAACCCGGAAGACTTCTACGCCGATGAAGACCAGGTGATCACCATCTCCCATCTGGGTTACATCAAGCGCACCCCGCTCACCGAATTCCGCACCCAGAACCGCGGCGGTGTGGGCAGCAAGGGCAGCGCCACACGCGACGAAGACTTCATCGAGCACATTTACATTGCCAATACCCACAGCACCATGCTGCTGTTCACCCAAAAGGGTAAGTGCTACTGGCTCAAGGTATATGAAATTCCGGAAGGCAACCGTACCTCCAAGGGCCGCGCCATCCAGAACATCCTCATGATAGATCCGGACGACGCAGTCCGCGCCTACCTTAACGTAAAGACGCTCAAGGACGAGGAATTCATCAACAACAATTACATCATGATGGTTACCCGTCAGGGCATCGTGAAGAAGACTTCCCTGGAAGCCTACTCCCGTCCCCGTACCAACGGCGTAAATGCCATCAACATCCGCGAAGACGACCAACTGCTGGAAGCCATCCTCACCAACGGACGCTGCAATATCATGATTGCCGCCCACGGCGGGCGCTGCGTCCACTTCGACGAAAGGGATGCCCGCGCCATGGGCCGCACCTCCACCGGTGTCCGTGGCATCAATCTTGATGAAGGCGATTATGTGGTGGGTGTAGTCTGCCAGGACTTCCAGGCCGAAGACGCAGCGAAGCACCAGGTGCTGGCCGTATCCGAGAATGGCTATGGCAAACGCTCAGACCCGCAGGACTACCGTCAGACCGCAAGGGGTGCCAAGGGTGTCAGAACCCTGAACATCACCGAAAAAACCGGCTATCTGGTGGCCATCAAGAACGTCACCGACGACGATGACCTCATGATTATCTGCCGTAGCGGCATCACCATCCGAATGCCTGTCAACACCATCCGTGTTGCCGGACGTGCCACCCAGGGCGTAAAGCTCATCAACATCCGGGAAAAGGACGCCATCGCCGCCGTTTCCGTAGTCGCCCACAGCGACGATGAAGAAAGCCAGGCCGCAGAAGGAACCGAAATCACCGATACACCACAGGAATAATTAATCTAATAATCCTTTAATAGTATGAAAAAGTTGTTTTTCACCCTCGCGCTCGTCTGCTCGCTGCAGCTTGCGTATGCACAGAAGCCCGATGAGGAAATGCAGAAGGCTGTTGACAAAGCCCTTGCTGCCGCTCAGGATGCCAAGAAAGCAACCAAGTCCGCCACTTGGATGAATCTGGCCAAAGCGTATATGACGGCCTACAACAACCCCATCTCCAACATCGCTCCCGGTCTGGACAAGGCCACTTTCGGCATGATGAACAAGGAGAAGCCCGCTTCCGTATCCAACGTCACCCTTGGCGGCGAGGCCTACGAAAAGATGCAGCTCTCCCACATCGATGTTTACTTCAACGGTGCCGGTCTGCTGGCCATCGTGGATGTAACCAAACCCTCCGTTCCCGGAGACCTGCTGGGCGAAGCCGGCAAGGCCTATGTAAAGGCTTTTGAACTGGGTGCCAAGGATAAGGACATCGCCCCCAAGCTCAAGGAAATCTCCGAGGCCTACTACAACGATGCCTTCACAGCCTATTCCCTGGGCAACATGGCCAAAGCCAGCGACCTCTTCAAAGGCGCCTACGACTGGTCCATCACCGCTCCCAACACGGAAGCCAATGTTGACGCCGCCTACAACTGCGCCTTCACTGCCCTGGCCTCCAAGAACTACACCCGCGCAGAGGAATACTACAACATCTGCCTGTCCAAGGACTACACCTCCGAAGGTAACATCTTTGCCGCCCTCTCCGAGGTTTCCCTCGCCAAGGCCGATACCCTGGCTGCCAAGAACTATCTGGCCACCGGTCTCACCAAATATCCGGACAACGCCTCCATCCTGACCAACCTCATCAACCTGTATCTGCAGACCAATGAGGATCCCAAGAAGATCGTGGAGCTGCTGGACGAAGCCAAGAAAGCCATGCCCGATAACCCTTCCCTCTACTATGTAGAAGGTAACATCTATGCCGGCATCAAGGATTTCGACGCTGCTACCTCCGCTTACAACAAGGGTCTGGAAATTGATCCCAAATACGACATGGCTTATTACGGTCTGGCTCAGGTAGCCCTGAAGAAGGGCGAGGCCCTGGTGGAAGAGATGAACGCCCTGGATGTGCGTGATTGGAAGAAGTACGACGAACTCAACGCCCAGCTGGTAGAGGTTTACAAGGGCGCCATCGAGCCCTTCGAGAAGTGCTACGAAGTAAGCTCCAACCCGGACGTAAAAGCCGCCGCCGCCGACTTCCTGAAGCGCCTGAACTTCCAGCTCCGCAACGTGGATCCGAAGTACCAGGCCGATTATGAAAAATGGAATGGTATCGTAGGTCAGTAAACCCCGATTCAACCAAATCTTTAGCCTTCGGCCTTTGGGTCGAAGGCTTTTTTTATTATTTTTGTACCATGCAGTTGAAAGTGACGGAAGACCTGAACCAGGTCATCAAATACGCGCAGGAAGAAGCCATGCGCACAGGCAGTTATGGGATCGGCCCGGACCATTTGTTTCTGGGCATCATCCGGCACGAGGAAAATGCGGCGTTCACCACGTTGCAGAACCTGGGCATTGAACCGGCCGACCTCAAAGCATTTATTGACCAACGGATCGTCACCGGGGAAACCATCCCCTACGAAGAACTGGAACATATCAACTTCTCCCGTCAGGCGCAGAATGTCCTTAGCATTACGGTGATGGAAGCCACGCGGCTTAAAAGCGCAGCCGCCGCTCCGCAGCATTTGCTGCTGGCCCTGTGCCGCACTACGGAAAGCTATGGACAGGTGTACCTGCGCTCGCATGGTATCGACTACGGACGCCTGTTGGCCTACATGGAAGACGAAGGCCTCTTGCACCCCAAGCAACAGCAACAGGACGAACCCAAGCAGCCGTCCCAGGGACCGGAAGAAGAACAGCCGACAGAGGATAAGAAGCTGGATATCGAAGAATTCGCCTACGACCTAACCCGGGCCGCCCGTGAGGGTAAATTGGACCCGGTGGTGGGCCGCGACACAGAGATTGCCCGCGTAATCGAGATCCTGGGCCGAAGGAAAAAGAACAACCCCATGCTCATCGGAGAACCGGGCGTGGGCAAGAGCGCCATCGTGGAAAGCATTGCGCAGCACATCGCCACCGGGGACATATCGGCCGCCCTGGCCAAGAAGCGCATCCTTTCGCTGGATATCGCTTCGGTAGTGGCCGGCACCAAGTACCGCGGCGACTTTGAAAAACGCTTAAAGGGCATCATCCAGGAGGCATCTGAAAATCCGGACCTGATCCTGTTCATCGATGAATTCCATACCATCGTTGGAGCGGGCGGCGCTTCCGGCAGCCTGGATGCGGCCAATATGCTCAAGCCGGCGCTGGCGCGCGGCGAATTCCAGTGCATTGCAGCCACCACATTGGATGAGTTTACCAAGATTGTGGAAAAGGACGGTGCCCTGGACCGTCGCTTCCAAAAGATTGTGGTGGAACCCTGCGGCGTGCCGGAATCCATCACCATCCTCCAGCAGCTCAAGCCCAAATATGAAGAATTCCATGGCATCCGCTATACCGACGAAGCCGTGGAGGCTGCAGTACGCCTGACCGACCGCTACATCACAGACAAATCGTTGCCGGACAAAGCCATTGACGCTTTTGATGAGGCTGGTTCCATGGTACGCCTGTCCCTGGCCCGGAAAAAAGGCCGTGCACAGGTGGTGGAGGCCGAAGACATCGCTTCCGTGGTGTCCAAGATGACTGGCATTCCCGTGAACAAGGTGGCCGAAAGCGAAGGCAACCGCCTGGTGAAGATGCGCACGCGCCTGCAGCAGCGTATCATCGGCCAGGACGAAGCCATCGATAAGGTGGTGCGCGCTATCCAGCGCAACCGGGCGGGACTCAAGGACCCGCACCGGCCCATCGGCACTTTCCTCTTCTTTGGCCCCACAGGCGTGGGCAAGACGCAACTGGCGCGTTCGCTGGCCGAATACTTATTCGACAGCGAGGATAACCTGGTGCGCCTGGACATGAGCGAATACATGGAGAAACACAGCGTGAGCCGCCTGATCGGCGCGCCTCCGGGCTATGTGGGCTACGAAGAAGGCGGACAGCTTTCCGAAAGGGTTCGCCGCAAACCCTACTGCGTGGTACTGCTGGACGAAATTGAAAAAGCCCATCCGGATATCTACAACCTGCTTTTGCAAGTGATGGACGAGGGCAGGCTAACGGACAGCAACGGCCGCACGGTGGACTTCAAGAATACCATTGTAATCATGACTTCCAACGTGGGAAGCCGGGAATTGGAAGAATATGGCAGCGGGATTGGCTTTGCCACGGCCGGGAAGAACTTGGACACGGACCGGCGGAGCGTGGTGGAGAAAGCCGTGAAGAAGGCATTTCCGCCGGAATTCATCAACCGCGTGGACGATCAGGTGTATTTCAACGCCCTGAACAAGGAGTCCATCGAGGCCATCATTGACATTGAACTGAAAGATTTGCGCACCCGGGCGCTGGAGACCGGTTACAAGCTCACCATCACGCCTGCCGCCAAACGCCTGATTGCCGATGCAGGCTATGATCCCGCCTACGGGGCACGGCCGTTAAAGAGGGCCGTAATGCGCTATGTGGAGGATCCCGTGTCTGAGTTCATTATCAGCGACCGGATTCTGCAGTCCCGTAAAAAGGACGGCGGGCAGCTCCGGACCCTGCGGGTGGGACTATCCCCCGACAGGGAGTCCACAGTGGTGGAACTGAAAGAAGATTAGAGACTGGCGGCGTCTTCGAACTCGAGACCTAAGTCGTCGATGATATCCTTCAGGGCCTGGAAGGAAGTGGAAGAGGAAATGAAGTTATCCAGGGCATCCATGTTGAAATCTGTGTTACGCATGACGTTGTTCTTTTAAGTTTCTGATGCAAAGGTACAGCCACCTTGCGCCAAACCATTGCCCAAGCTGTTTTTTATGATGTATTTCCCTGAAAAAGGTTGACAGATTTGAGGGGACTCAACTAAACGAGTTTACATTCTCCCTAATAAAGTTTACATTCATCGC